>NZ_CP034783.1:3558084-4214700 GCF_006094435.1 Pseudomonas sp. MPC6
TGCACCTGATTGATCAGGCTCAGCTCGTGGGTCTTGGGATCGATCGCATAACTGCTGACGCGCCCCACCGGATCAGCCTGCCCCGGACCGTTTTCGTTGACCACGAACAATCGGCGTTGATCACTGGACAGGGTCAGCCAGGACGGGTTTTCGCTGTTGACCACTTGCAGTGGCTTGGCGTCGATCTGCCCATTGGAACTGTCGAACTTCAGGCGATAAAGCCCTTGGCTCTGGCCGGCGGTGTAAGAACCGACCAGCAGCTGATATTCATCGGCCGTCGCCGTTTGCACGCCCATCGCGCCAACGCTGCCGGCGATCAACAGCGGCCAGAGATTACGCATCCTCATGCGTTTCGTCCTCGTCGTCGTCACCACCGATAGCATCCATCAGTACCAGCCGATGCTCGCCGGAATCACCGGTGATGAGCCAGCTTTGCAGGTCTGGGTCGAAGGTCGCCGCATTGATCTGGGCCATGCTGAACGCCCAGCGCTTTGCCGCACGGCCGTCCATGCATTCGATGTGCAGGTTGTCGTCTTCATCGAGGGAGAAATCAAAGGCGTGCAGCCCGTCGATTTCCAGCATGTCGCAGTGTTCGAGGGCGTTGAGCAAGGTGTCGGTTACGGCAGTCATGGCAGTCGATCTTTGAATGGGAAAGACGCAATGATAGCTCAATGTGGGGGCGCCTCAGCGCCGGTCACAAAACCCACGACCAACACGCCCCCCTGTAGGAGCTGGCTTGCCAGCGAAGGCGATCTTTCAGTCGACATCTTCATTGACTGATCCACCGCTTTCGCTGGCAAGCCAGCTCCTACAGGGGGGCTCGGCCGTTAGAGGGTGTCGCGGGTGGGTTGGCCGTCCACCAGGCGCTGGATGCCCAGCGGATTGGCATTCTTCAGGGCTTCGGGCAGCAAGCTGTCCGGGTAGTTCTGGAAACACACCGGCCGCAGGAAGCGATCGATCGCCAGGGTACCCACCGACGTCCCGCGCGCATCGGACGTCGCCGGATACGGCCCGCCATGGACCATCGAATCGCAGACTTCCACACCGGTCGGATAACCGTTGAGCAGGATCCGTCCGACCTTCTGTTCCAGCACCGCCGTCAGCTCGCCGAACTGTTCGAAATCTGCCGGCTCGCCAATGATGGTCGCCGTCAGTTGCCCATGCAGCTTGTGCAACGCGGCACTGAGTTGGGCCTGATCGGCGACTTCGACGAACACCGTGGTCGGCCCGAACACTTCCTCTTGCAGCACTTCATCGCCCTCGAGCAACAGGCTGACCTGCGCCTTGAACAGCTGCGGCTGCGCCTGATTCCCCGCCTGCGGGCGGCCGGCCAGGTGTTCGATGCCGGGATGCGCGAGGAGTTTTTGCAGGCCCTTGCCATAGCTGCTCAAGGTGCCGGCGTTGAGCATGGTCTGCGCCGGCTGATCGGCCATCAACCCGGCCACCTGCTGCACGAAGGCGCTGAACTGCGGCGAGCGAATCCCGAGCACCAGGCCCGGATTGGTGCAGAACTGGCCGCAACCCTGTACCACCGAAGCGCTCAGCTCGCGGGCCACGCTTTCAGCGCGCGCGGCCAGGGCCTGGGGCAGCACGATCACCGGGTTGATGCTCGACATTTCGGCGAACACCGGGATCGGCTGGGGACGAGCCGCGGCCATGTCGCACAATGCCCGGCCACCCTTGAGCGAGCCGGTGAAACCGACCGCCTGGATCGCCGGATGCTTGACCAGCGCTTCGCCGACCCCGGCGCCGTAGATCATGTTGAACACGCCCGCCGGCATCGCGGTTTTTTCCGCAGCGCGCAGGATCGCATCGGCGACCCGTTCGGCCGTGGCCATGTGCCCGCTGTGGGCCTTGAACACCACCGGGCAACCGGCGGCCAATGCCGAAGCGGTGTCACCGCCGGCCGTGGAAAAGGCCAGGGGAAAGTTGCTCGCGCCAAACACCGCCACCGGTCCGAGGCCGATGCGGTACTGGCGCAGGTCGGGACGCGGTGCCGGCTGGCGTTCCGGCAAGGCCTGATCGATCCGCGCACCGTAGAAATCACCGCGCCGCAGCACCTTGGCGAACAGCCGCATCTGGCCGCTGGTGCGACCGCGCTCGCCCTGGATCCGTGCAGCCGGCAACGCGGTTTCGCGACAGACCAGGGCGACAAACTCATCGCCCAGGGCATCGAGTTCATCGGCCACCGCGTCGAGAAACTGTGCCCGGCGCTCGGCGCTCAGGCTGCGATAGGCCGGGTAAGCAGCGGCGGCAGCCCTGGCGGCGGCGTCGACTTCTGCCAGGGTGGCTTGGTGGAAATCGTGGGGCAAGGCTTCGCCGGTGCTGGCGTCGACGCTTTTGACGATGACAGTGCCGGCAGCGCTACGCTGCCCGCCGATGTAGTTGTGGCCAATAATCCGGTTCATGTAGATATCCTCAAAGGGTGCCGACGGTGCCGGGTTCGAACGCCGCTTCGACGGGTTCGATGCCGTTGATCAACGGCGCGCCGAACTCGGCCTGGCTGATCTCGAACACGTCACCCGGTCGGGTGCGAATGCCGTCGGCGAAAGACAGGGTCGCGGTGCCGAAGAAGTGAATGTGCACATCCCCCGGACGCAGGAACTGGCTGTATTTGAAATGGTGGTACTCGAGGTTTTCCAGGCTATGGCACATGTTGGCTTCGCCGCTGAGAAACTCGTCCTGCCACAGCACCTCGCCGTCGCGCAGGATGCGGCTGGTGCCTGCCAGGTGTTGAGGTAGTTCACCGACCCGAAGCTCCGGGCCATAACTGCAACTGCGCAACTTTGAATGGGCCAGGTACAGGTAGTTCTTGCGCTCCATCACGTGATCGGAAAACTCGTTGCCGACCGCAAAACCCAGGCGCCAGGGTTTGCCATCCTGGCCGATGACGTACAGGCCACCGAGCTCTGGCTCTTCACCGGCATCTTCGGCAAAGGGTGGCAGCGGGAACGGTTGGCCCGGACGCACGACAATACTGCCGTCGCCCTTGTAGAACCATTCCGGTTGCACACCGGCCTGCCCCGCCACCGGTTTACCGCCCTCCACGCCCCACTTGAAGATGCGCATGGTGTCGGTCATCGCAGCTTCGTCACCGGCCTGCTGATGCATCTTGTCCCGCGCCGAGGCACTGCCCAGATGGGTCAGGCCGGTGCCGCTCACGAGCATGTGCGCCGGGTCCGGATGGTCCAGCGGCGGCAGGATACGCAGCGTGGCCAACAGCTGCGCGTAGTCATGGCTGATGCCCAGGCCCTGGGTTTTCACCTGTTGCTCCAGGTTGACGCCCGCCTCAATCGCTGCCAAGGCCAGGTCGCGAACCGTGCGCGCGTCTTGCACTTCACGCACCCGATCATCCTCGACTACACCGACGCGGCGCTCGCCGTTACTCAATTCGAACTGAACCAAACGCATGGTTTTTCTCCTGTAAACAAAACTGCAATTCAACGCACCCTCTGTAGGAGCTGGCTTGCCAGCGAAGACGGCGGCACATCCAATATCAATGTCGACTGACACACCGCTTTCGCTGGCAAGCCAGCTCCTACAGGTCCGTATCAGGTCTGTGATAGGGGTGCGTGCGTCAAGTACGGCTCGCCCCCCGGGCACTGGCCGCAAACTGGTCAGCCGGCAACGCTTGCTTGCGCTCCAGCACGCGATACACCACGCCGGTCAGGATTAGCCCGAACATCATCACACCGGACAGGAAGTACAACCCCGACGCGAGATTCCCGGTGTATTCCTTCAGCGCACCGATCACGAACGGCCCGATGTAGCCACCCAGGTTGCCTACCGAATTGATCAAGGCGATCCCGGCGGCCGCGCTGGCGCCAGCGAAGAAACGACCCGGCAACGTCCAGAACACCGCCGTGCAGGAAAACAGCGCGAATGCCACCAGGCACAACGCGCCCAGTTGCAGCACCGGCACCGTCAGCCAGGCGCTGAGGAACAGACCGATGGCGCCCAACACGTAAAGCACGGCCAGGTGACCATAGCGATCATTCAAGCGATCGGAACTGCGCGGAATGATCAGCAAACCGATGATCCCGAAGATGTAGGGTACCGACGACACGAAACCAGTCACCAGATCGGTGCCGCCAAATTGCTTGATCAAGGTCGGCAGCCACAAACCCAAGCCATAGATGCTCAGCGTCACCGGCAGATAAAACAGCGCCAGCAGCAACACGCGTTTGTCCTTCAGCGCATGCAGCGGATTGCCGTGGCGGGTCTGGCCGTACTCCTCAAGATCCTTTTGCAGTTCGCCGGTCAGCCAGTCCTTCTCGGCCTGATCCATCCATTTCACGTGCTTGGGGCCATCGGGCAACCAACGCAGCACCGGCCAGGTCAACAGGATCGCCGGCGTGCCGATGACGATGAACAGCCACTGCCAGCCGTGCAGACCCAGGATGCCGTCCATGCCGAGCAAGCCGCCGGATACCGGGCCGGTGATCAACATGGCGATGGGTTGGGACAGGATGAACAACCCGAGGATCTTGCCGCGATGGCGAACCGGGAACCATTGGGTGATGTAGTAGAGAACGCCCGGGAAGAATCCGGCTTCGGCCGCGCCGAGCAGGAAGCGCATCACATAGAAGCTGTGCGGCCCCTGGACGAAGGCCATGCCGATGGTGATGGCGCCCCAGGTGATCATGATTCGCGCAAACCAGCGCCGCGCACCGAAGCGTTCGAGCATCAGGTTGCTGGGGATTTCCAGCAGGAAGTAACCAATGAAGAACAGCCCGGCACCCAGACCGTAGGCGGCGTCACCGATGCCGAGATCGGCGCCCATGTGCAGCTTGGCGAAGCCTACGGCGGAACGATCCACATAGGCGATCAGGTACAGCAGGATCAGGAAGGGAATTAGTTTCAGTGTGATGCGACGAATAAGCCGCAGTTCCTGGCTCATGAGATCGGTCTCCGATTGTTGTTATAGAACCTCGGGGGACGCCTCTCGCGGAAAACCGCCAGGGCCATCCCTCCGTTGGAAGCGACTATATAGTAATACTATTTAACCAACAACACTTCCAAACAGAGCAATTTGGGCTTATGTTAAGCGCCAACTGCAGCATTATAGTCATACAATAAGAGAATCAATTATGTCTGATAAGCAACCCACCCTGCGCTCCGCCCAATGGTTTGGCACCGCCGACAAGAACGGCTTCATGTACCGCAGCTGGATGAAGAATCAGGGCATCGCCGACCACCAGTTCCACGGCAAGCCGATCATCGGCATCTGCAACACCTGGTCGGAACTGACCCCGTGCAACGCGCACTTCCGCCAGATTGCGGAGCACGTCAAGCGCGGGGTGATCGAAGCCGGGGGCTTCCCGGTGGAGTTTCCGGTGTTCTCCAACGGTGAATCGAACCTGCGTCCCACCGCCATGCTCACCCGCAACCTGGCGAGCATGGATGTGGAAGAAGCGATTCGCGGTAACCCGATCGATGGCGTAGTGCTGCTGACCGGTTGCGACAAGACCACCCCGGCTCTGCTGATGGGCGCGGCCAGTTGCGACGTGCCGGCGATCGTCGTCACTGGCGGGCCGATGCTCAATGGCAAGCACAAGGGTCAGGACATTGGCTCGGGCACTGTGGTCTGGCAGCTCAGCGAGCAGGTAAAAGCCGGCACCATCACCATTGACGATTTCCTCGCGGCCGAGGGCGGCATGTCCCGGTCGGCGGGCACTTGCAACACCATGGGCACGGCCTCGACCATGGCTTGCATGGCGGAAGCGCTGGGCACTTCCCTGCCCCACAACGCGGCGATTCCGGCCGTCGATGCACGTCGTTATGTGCTGGCGCACATGTCCGGCATGCGCGCAGTGGAGATGGTGCGCGAAGATTTGCGACTGTCGAAGATCCTGACCAAGGAAGCGTTCGAAAACGCCATTCGCGTGAACGCGGCCATCGGCGGTTCGACCAATGCGGTGATCCACCTGAAGGCGATTGCCGGGCGCATCGGCGTAGCACTGGATCTGGATGACTGGACCCGCATCGGTCGCGGCATGCCAACCATCGTCGACCTGCAACCGTCCGGACGCTTCCTGATGGAAGAGTTCTACTACGCCGGTGGCTTGCCAGCGGTACTGCGCCGCCTCGGCGAAGCCAACCTTATCCCGCATCCGAACGCCTTGACCGTCAACGGCAAGACCCTCGGCGAGAATACCAAGGACGCGCCGATCTACGGCCAGGACGAAGTCATCCGCACCCTCGACAATCCGATCCGTGCCGACGGCGGCATCTGTGTGTTGCGCGGCAACCTGGCACCACTGGGTGCGGTGCTCAAACCGTCCGCCGCCAGCGCCGAACTGATGCAACATCGCGGCCGTGCGGTGGTGTTCGAGAACTTCGACATGTACAAGGCGCGGATCAACGATCCGGAACTGGACGTCGATGCCAACTCGATTCTGGTGATGAAAAACTGTGGGCCGAAGGGTTATCCGGGCATGGCCGAAGTCGGCAACATGGGCTTGCCGGCCAAGTTGCTGGCCCAGGGGGTGACCGACATGGTGCGTATTTCCGATGCGCGCATGAGCGGCACGGCGTACGGCACCGTGGTTTTGCACGTGGCACCGGAAGCGGCGGCCGGCGGGCCTTTGGCAACGGTGAAGGAAGGTGACTGGATCGAGCTTGATTGCGCCAACGGCCGTCTGCACCTGGACATCCCGGACGCCGAGCTGGCAGCGCGCATGGCCGATCTGCAACCGCCGCAGCAATTGATCGTGGGCGGCTATCGTCAGCTGTACATTGACCATGTGCTGCAGGCGGACCAGGGCTGCGATTTCGACTTCCTGGTCGGTTGCCGCGGTTCCGAAGTCCCGCGCCACTCTCACTAATTGCATCAATCCCCTGTGGGAGCGAGCAAGCCCGCTCCCACATTATTTGATTTGCGCCCGCCTGAAGATTGCGCCTCGCCTGTTATCATGCGCCGCACCTCCATCGCTCAGGATCGCGTCGTTCCCTATGGATTACCGCAAACCCTCCGACCGCAAAAGCATGCACTCGCGCATCGTCCAGGAACTGGGCATACAGATCGTCTCGGGACGCTTCCAGCCAGACGACAAACTGCCCGCCGAAGCCCTGTTGTGCGAAGAGTACGCCGTCAGCCGGCCGGTGCTGCGTGAAGCCACGCGTGTGCTGGTTGCCAAGGGCCTGGTGTATTCCCGGCCGCGGGTCGGCACGGTGGTCAAGCCGCGCAAGGAATGGCACATGCTCGACCCGGACGTGTTGCACTGGTTGATGCAAAGCAGTCCGCAAAATCAATTCTTCGATCTGCTGACCAGTGTGCGCAGCATCATCGAACCGGCCGCCGCCGCCCTCGCTGCGCAGCACGCCACGGACGAAGACATCGCCGCCATCGGCGAAGCCTACCAACGCATGGAAACCGCACCGACTCCCGAAGCCTTGTTGCAACCGGACCTGGACTTCCACAGCCGAATCGCCGACGCAACGCACAACGATTTACTGGCGAACCTGTGCAACATGCTATCGGTAGCCATTGCCGAAGCGTTGAAGCACTCCAACCAACGCCCCAATCTGCATGAGTTGGCGCTGCCGCGACACAAAGCGATCCTTACCGCGATCGAGAATCGCGATGCGCTGGGCGCGCGGCATGCGACGCTGGTGCAGCTGGATGATGCGCGCAGTGCGTTGAATGTGGTGTTGGGCAGCGATCCCGCATAATCCCCTCTAGGAGCGGGCTTGACGGATCGCCGCACCGCAGCGAAAGCGGCCGGCCAGTCGCCACATTTATCGCCTGAGCGGACGTCTTCGCCGGCAAACCAACGCCTACAGGGGTGGTGTGAATCTTCAGATATGAAAAAGCCGCAACCTGGGTTGCGGCTTTTTCTGTTGCTGCCAGGAATCAGTGAGCAAACAACGAATTGCCCTTCTGCCCTGCCAGCTTTTCCGGCTTGATCAGGAACCGCGCCAGCGCCGGCAGCAGCCACAACGCGCCGAACATGTTCCACAGCAGCATGAAGGTCAGCATCAGCCCCATATCGGCCTGGAACTTGATGGCCGAGAAGATCCAGGTGCACACGCCGATGGCCAGGCACAGGCCGGTGAACAGTACCGCTTTACCGGTGGACTTCAGCGTCTGGTAGTACGCCTCCTGCAACGGCAAACCGGCACGCAGGAAGCTTTCCAGGCGGCTGTAGATATAGATGCCGTAGTCCACGCCAATCCCCACGCCCAAAGCCACCACCGGCAAGGTCGCGACCTTCACGCCGATGCCCATGAACGCCATCAGCGCGTTACCGAGTACCGAGGTCAGCACCAGCGGCAGCACGATGCACAAGGTCGCCGCCCAGGAACGGAAGGTGATCATGCACATGGTCGCGACGCAGATGTAGACGAGGATCAGGATGGTCAGCTCGGACTCCTTGATCACCTCGTTGGTGGCGGCCTCGATCCCGGCATTACCGGCAGCGAGGATGAACTCCAGCCCGTCCCTGTTGTTCTCCTTGGCGAACTCCTGCACCGCATGTACTGCGCGATCCAGGGTTTCGGCCTTGTGATCATTGAGGAATACGAGCACCGGCGCCAGGGAGCAACTGTTGTTGTACAGGCCGTCAGCCCGGGCGATGGAGTTGTTCAGCACGTCCGGGTTGCGCGACAGGGTTTCCCATTTCAGGTTGCCCTCGTTCATGCCCTTGATCATCTGCTTGGACACGGTGACCAGCGAGATCGCCGACTGCACGCCCTCGGTGTTCTGCATCTTCCACATCAACTCGTCGATCGGTGCCATGGCTTCGTAGCGCGAACAGCCTTCGGACTTGGTCTTGACCATCACCACCAACACGTCGGAACTGGTGGAGTAGTTGCTGATGATGAAGTTGTTGTCCTGGTTATAGCGCGAGTCCGGACGCAGTTCCGGTGCACCCTGGTCGAGGTCGCCGATTTTCAGGTTCTGGCTGTACCAGAGGCCGCCACCGAAGGCGATCAATGCCAGGACAATCGACACTGGGGCGACTTTCGGGCTGGCGAAGTTCGACAGCAGGCGCCAGAACGGGTGTTCGCGATGCGCGTCTTTCTTGCTGCGTTCGACCGCGCGTTTGCTGATCCCGACGTAGGAAATTGCCACCGGCAGCAGGATCAGGTTGGTGAACACGATCACCGCGACGCCGATGGACGCGCCGATCGCCAGTTCACGGATCACGCCGATATCGATGATCAGCAGCGTGATGAAACCCACCGCATCCGCGAGGATCGCAATCATCCCCGGCAAGAACAGCTGGCGGAAGGTGCGGCGCGCGGCCGTCAGGGCGTTGTCCGCTTCGCTGGACTGCAAGGCGATACCGTTGATTTTCTGTACGCCGTGGGAAATACCGATGGCGAAGATCAGGAACGGCACCAGCATCGAATACGGGTCCAGCCCGAAGCCGAAGAAGTGCATCAGGCCAAGCTGCCAGACCACGGCCACCAGCGTCGTACTCAACACCGCCACGGTGCTGCGCATGCAGTTGGTGAACCAGTAGAGCAGGATCAGGGTGATGACGAAGGCCACGCCGAAGAACATCACCACCATGACCAGGCCATCGATCAGGTCGCCGACTTTCTTGGCAAAACCGACGATGTGGATCTGCACGTTGGGGTTCTGGGCTTCGAACTTGTCGCGGATCTTTTCTTCCAGCTCGTGGGAGAACTTGCGGTAGTCCAGGGCCAGCAGCGTGCCCTGATCCTGCGGGTCCGGGTAGGACTCCAGCAGCGGGATGTCGACAATGCTCGACTTGAAGTCGTTGGCCACCAGGCGCCCGACCTGCCCGGACTTGAGCACGTTGTTGCGCAGCAGGTCGAGGCTTTGCTGGGAACCGTTGTAGCTCTGGGGAATCACTTCACCCCCGGCGAACCCCTCCTCCGTCACTTCGGTCCAGCGCACGCTCGGACTCCACAGCGACTTGAGGCCGGACCGGTCGACGCCGGAAATGTAGAACACTTCGTCGTTGATCTGACGCAGGGTCTCCATGTACTCCTTGGAGAAGATGTCGCCATCGGTGGCTTCCACCGAGATCCGCACGGTGTTGCCCAGGTTCGCCAGGTCGTTGCGGTGCTCCATCATCTTTTGAATGAACGGATGATCGAGCGGGATCATTTTTTCAAAACTGGTGGACGGCCGGATCAGCGTCGCCTGCCAGAACAGGAACACACTGACCAGCAGGCAGATGAAGATCACTGCCGGGCGGTTGTTGAAAATCAGGCGCTCGAGAAACGTCGCCTTGTCCTGATGATGACTGCTCAAGGATGTCATAGACCCGCCTTCTTATTATGTGCCCGGCTCATTTGGACGACCCGTTTTTGCCATTCTCTGCGCCGGCGCCGGTTGGCGAGGTGATACGAACGCCGCCCTGTCCTGCCAGAATCAGATTGCCGTTGCCCGCCGCGGTGACGGCCGAAACGGAAATGCGATCCGGGCGATTGAACACGCTGAAGGTTTCGCCGTTGTCGTTGCTGCGGATCACCGAACCGCCATTGCCGACGATCACGATGGAGCCGTCGTCGAGCAATGTGGCGCCGGACAGGCCGAACTCGAGCGCGCCACGCGCAGCCTGCAACTCGACCTGTTCCCAGGTGCTGCCGAAATCCGTGGAACGATACAGATTGCCCCGCAACCCATAGGCCAGCAGGGTATTGGCCTGAGCGGTGCCGATCACCCCGAACAACGAGCCTTCATAGGGGCCTTCCAGCTTCTCCCAGGTCTGGCCACCATCGGCAGAGCGGAACATGCTGCCCTGCTCGCCGACGATGAACAGCCCGGCATCCTTGACCGCTGCGATGGCGTTGAGGTGGAACTGGTCTTCATTGTCCAGGCGGTCGCTGACGTCTTCCCAGTGCTGGCCGCCGTCGGTGGTTGCCATCAAGGCACCGTAGGCTCCCACGGCAAAGCCGCTGTCGACGTCCTGGAACCAGACATCGAGCAGCGGCGATTCGCGTTTGAGGTCTTCGAACTGTTTGGTCCAGGTGACGCCGCCATCTTCGCTGGCGAGGATCTGCGCGTCATGGCCAACGGCCCAGCCGTGTTTGTCGTCGACGAAAAATACCGAGGTCAACAGTTGCCGGGTGGGCACCTTGGCCTGGGTCCAGGTCGTGCCCTGGTCATCGGAATACAAAATATGCCCGCGATCCCCGACGGCCACCAGGCGATTGCCGGCGTGCACGACGTCGAGCATCAGGCTTTTGCTGGCCTTGGCGGATTCAACGGAATAAACCACATCGGACGCTGGCGTCGCAGCGGCCAGCACTGGTGCCGACAGCACGGCACAGCCCAACAGCGAGAGCGCTGTAGCCAGCAACGCAAATTTGCGCAGTGCCGGCGGGCGGCAGATACCCACACCCATGACAGGCTCACTCATAGACCTTCCCCCATTATTATTGTTAGGTCGTTCAACCTTTCTGGGCGCCGTAAGGGGTGCATCGCGATTGCATGTTCTGGAGCATAGTCCTGAAACCCGCAATCCAGAGCCCCTTCGGAAGCTGGCTTATCCTATCGGGGTTTGGAAAGGTCTGACAATCGACGCCACGTTATGTTTTGTTAACCAAGGGCGGTATGGGGAGAGGATGAATGATGGGGTATCAGGAGGGGTGATTGGGGTTGGCTCGGAACTGAGGACTTGCGCAATACCTGTAGGAGCTGGCTTGCCAGCGAAGGCGGTGGGTCAGTCGACATAAGTATTGGCTGATATGACGCCTTCGCTGGCAAGCCAGCTCCTACAGGGGTCCGGGGTGAACGCCCTGCAGGAGATGAGCCGGACTCAGGCCAGGCTCTTGCTGACCACTTCAAACACATCGCTGGACAACTGACCCGAAGCACGAATCCGCTCCAGCTCACCTTTCATCAACGCCTGGCGCGCAGCGTCGTATTTGCGCCAGCGCGTCAGCGGCGCCAATTGCCGGGAAGCGATCTGCGGGTTGAACCCGTCCAGCTCGATCACCAGATCCGTCAGGAACCGGTACCCGGAACCGTCCGCCGCATGGAAGTTGATCAGGTTCTGCCCGGCAAACGCGCCGATCAGTGCCCGGACCTTGTTCGGGTTCTTGATGTTGAACGCAGGATGCTGCATCAACTGCCGAACCCGCTCCAGACCACCCGGCAAGGTACTGCCGGCCTGAACGCTGAACCACTGATCCATGACCAGCGGGTTGTCCTTGAAGTGCTCGGCGAAACTCGCCAGGGCCGTGGCCTTCTGCTCCTCGAATGGCGAATTCACCAGCACCGCCAACGCCGTCAGGCGCTCGGTCATGTTGTCGCTGGTCTCGAACTGCTCGAGCGTCGCCGCCAACACTTCCGGCTTGCCGCTGAGCATCAGGTACGACAACGCAATGTTCTGCAGCGCGCGACGGGCGAAGTGCTCGGCTTCGGCGACATAGGGGGTCTGCTTCGAGAGGTCGCGATTAGCCTGATAACGCAGCCACAGCGCCTCGAACAAACCTTCCGCCAATTGTTTGCGGGCAAACTCGCGGGCGATGTGGATGGCATCGACGTCGGCCACTTCGCTGATCTCGGTCAGATAGGCTTCGCCCGGCAGCGAGAGCATTTCCGCGACCATGGCCTGGTCCAGCGTCTCGTCCGACAGCACCGTGCGCAAGGCCGTAATCAGACGCGGGTCGAGGACCAGCGTCTCGCCCTTCTGGTGATCGGCGATCAGCTCCTGCAAGACCTGAACCGACAATTGCTGACCGGCATCCCAGCGATTGAAGCCGTCGCTGTCATGCTGCATCAAAAACATCAGCTGGTCGCGGTCGTACGGGAAGCTCAGCTTCACCGGGGCCGAGAAGCCGCGCAGCAACGAAGGCAGTGGTTTTTCAGCGATGTCGACAAAGGTGAAGGTCTGCTCGGCTTCGGTCACGGAAATAACCCGCGATGTACCTTGAGCCGTTGCTTCACCAGAAAGACGCAGGGCAATCTCACCGCCCTTGCTGTCCAGCAGGCCCAGTTCGACCGGAATCACGAACGGCAGTTTTTCGACTTTGTCCGGGGTTTGCGGGCAGCTCTGGCGGAAGGTCAGGCTGTAGGTTTTCGCTGCGGCGTCGTAGGACTCGCTCACCGCCAACCGCGGTGTGCCGGCCTGGCTGTACCAGCGCTTGAACTGGGTCAGGTCGACCCCGTTGGCGTCTTCCATGGCCTTGATGAAGTCATCACAGGTCACGGCCTGGCCGTCATGGCGTTCGAAGTACAGGTCGCTGCCTTTGCGAAAGCCGTCAGCGCCGAGCAAGGTGTGGATCATGCCGACCACTTCCGAGCCCTTTTCGTACACGGTCAGGGTGTAGAAGTTGGAAATCTCGATGAAACTGTCCGGGCGCACGGCGTGGGCCATGGGACCGGCGTCTTCGGCGAACTGGTGGGTGCGCAGGTAGGCCACGTCCTGGATGCGCTTGACCGTCGCCGAGTTCATGTCGGCGGAGAAGCCGGAATCGCGGAACACGGTGAAGCCTTCCTTGAGCGACAGCTGGAACCAGTCGCGGCACGTCACGCGGTTGCCCGACCAGTTGTGGAAGTATTCGTGGGCGACAATGGCCTCGACCCGCTGGTGCGCGGCGTCGGTCGCGGTTTCGGCCTTCGCCAGCACGGCGCTGGAGTTGAAGATGTTGAGGCCCTTGTTCTCCATGGCGCCCATGTTGAAATCATTGACCGCGACGATCATGAAGATGTCCAGGTCGTACTCGCGACCGTAGACCTCTTCGTCCCAGCGCATGGACTTCTTCAGGCTGTTCATGGCGTGCTGGCACTTGTCGATGTTTTCCGGCTCGACATAGATACGCAGCGCCACGGGGCGCTCGGTCATGGTGGTGAAGGTGTCTTCGACGCACCACAGATCACCGGCCACCAGTGCGAACAGGTAGGCCGGTTTCTTGAACGGGTCTTCCCAGGTCGCCCAGTGCCGGCCGTCTTCGCCAGGCCCCGAGGCAATCGGGTTGCCGTTGGACAGCAGCACCGGGTAGCTGTGCTGTTCGGCAACGACCGTGGTGGTGAACGTGCTCATCACGTCCGGACGGTCGAGGTAATAGGTGATCTTGCGGAAACCTTCGGCCTCGCACTGGGTGCAGAACATCGTGCCGGACTTGTAAAGGCCTTCCAGCGCGGTGTTGGTTTCCGGGTGGATCCGGACGCTGGTGTCGACCGTGAAGGTGGTGCTGGTCGGCTGCAGGGTCAGGTGCTGCTCTGTTAACTGATAGTCGGTCAACTGATAGTCCGCAATGCCCAGTTCACGATCGGCCAGGGTCACCGACAGCAGTTCGAGTTGCTGGCCGTCGAGCACCAGCGGCGGCAGGCCCGGGCCGCGCTCGGGATTGCGGCGCATCACCAGTTGCGCATGGACCAGGCTGTGGTCCTCGAACAACTCGAAGGTCAGGTGCGTCTCGTCGATCAGGTACTCGGGGGCCTGATAGTCCTTCAGGTAAATCATCTTCGGTTGTTCGGTGCGCATGCTGGAGTCCTTACTGATGCACGGCGAGCTGATAGGCCGTGTACTTGCGAATATTGATCACGCCGGTGTCGAAAATCAGGTATTGACCCTTGATCCCCAACAGCGTGCCTTCGGCAATCGGGTTCTTGTCCAGGTTGAAGCTGACAATCTTCGCCGGGTATTGCTCGATGGGATAGCGGATTTCGAGCGGTTCGACATCGGCAATGGTCTGGATCGCCTGCAGGCCGAATCGTTCCCGCAAACCTTGCAAACCGTCGGCACAGCTTTCAAACAGCTGATCGCGAACCTGGGCCAGGTCGACCGACATCGCGTCGCCCTTGAGTAAAGCACGCCAGTTGGTCTTGTCCGCCACCTGGCTGCGGAACAGGTCCTCGACGAAGCCCGATTGCTGGCGGGTCGAGACGCGCATGATCGGCAAGGCCTGGCTGGCACCCTGATCGATCCAGCGAGTCGGCAACTGGGTCGCGCGGGTAATGCCGACCTTCACCCCCGAGGAGTTGGACAGGTAGACGATGTGATCGGTCATGCAGAACTGCTCGCCCCACGCCGGCTCCCGGCACGTGCCCGCGTCGTAGTGGCAGCGCTCCGGGCTCATGATGCACAGGTCGCACTGTGCCAGTTTGGTCATGCACGGGTAGCAGTAACCCTGGCTGAAACTGGTTTTGGTCTTGCGTCCGCAATGGGAGCAGAAGATCGCCCCCAGGTATTCCAGGCGCACCGTGGTGCCGATCAAGGGATTGACCGGTACCTCGAGGTCGTCCAGACGAAACGCGTATTGCACGTTCGGCCCGTCCAGGCGCGCCGACATTTTGCTGATTGCACCGCGGCCGATCTCGATCAATGGACAGCATCCGACTTGAACAGGATATTGGGTACGGTGATCGACTTGGAGCTGCATTCCTGCGGGCCCATGTAACCGGTGCGCTGTTCTTCCGGCAGGTTCTGGACTTCCCAGGCGATCATCGCCTGCAGCGACAGTTCCCGTTGTTCGGCGGTGAGTTTGCCACCGTCGGACCATTTGCCGATTTCCACCGCCAGTTTCAGGCTCTGGTAGATGTCGGGGGTGATGTTGTTGATCATTTCGTTAAAAGAGGACATCAAGGTCTCCGTCCTGATTGATACACAGCTTGTTTAGAGGGCCAGTTTACGGCGGTTGTACAAACCACCCAACAGACCGGTGAAGCATCCGATGAGTAACCCGCTGACGTGGGCCGCGTTGGCGATGTCACCGAAGCCGATCATCGAGACCAGCCCGGACAGGCAGAGCACCAGCCACACCAGCATCATCACCAGCACGCCACGCGGCAGGCGATAGGCCGGGTTCGGCGACAGAATCTGGAAAATCCAGCAGTGCCCCAGCAGGCCGTACAGCACCCCGGACAACCCGCCAAACAAGCTCGGGCCGCTGAAAATGAACTGGGTATAGTTGGACACCAGGCTGAACAGCAAGGTCAGGCCGAGCAGGTTGATACTGCCCTGGCGCGACTCGATGCGCCGCCCCAGCTCCCAGTACCACATGCCGTTCATGGCCAGGTGCAGGATGCCGAAATGGATCAGCATCGGCGTCACCAGGCGCCACCACTGCCCCGCCGCCAGGCTGTCGGCCAACGGCACGAAATGGAGGTAGTCGCCGACGATGCGGAAATCGAGAAAGGTCAGCCAGCGCATCGTCGCGAAGTTTTCGCCCAGCAGCGTCACCGCGCCGACCAGCAGGCTCAACGCCAGTACCAGTGCCGTCGCCTTGGCATGGCGCAGTTGCTCGACAAAACCGGGGCGGCGGGTGGTCGACGCCACGGGGATGTCCAGTTGCTGCCCGGGATCGCCCGCGGGAAAACGTTCGTATAACGAACGCACGTCTTCACTGATGTTCTCCGGCACCCACAGCACTTGTTCGCCCGCCTCTTCACTGACCCGATGCGGCACTTGCATGCGCTGCAGCAACTTGACGAAGCCACTCAGGTCCACCGCCAGGGGCAGGCGCAATACCGCAACGGTACTCATTGCAGCACCTCCGGCCGCTCGACATCGACCCAGACGAATTTATGCGGGTCGAGACGGGTTTCCTGATCCAGGCGATAGGCCACCAGTTTGCCGTAGAGCACTGCGCTGTAGTCCAGGCAGGCCAGGTTCGGCCGGATCGGTGCCGGTTTGCCGTTGCGCCAGTAATGACCGACGAACAGCAGAGGCTCATCGCCGCCATAACGCAGCAAGGTGTCTTTCTCGGTGGACGACAAGGGCGTTTGGGCCACGGGCTCTGGCAATGCATCAGGCTGGAACACAATGTCTCCGTAGGTTTGCGGATCGTCTTCCCAGAACTTGGTGCGGAAGAACGAACGCGTCAGGCCATCACCGCTGGTCATTGTCAGCCCGTGGGGCAAACGCATGTCGGTGCCGCGCAGCAAGCGATCGAACACGGTGCAGGCAAAGCTGCCGGGCACCGCCGAGGCCTGGAGGAAATGCTCATCGACGCAACCGTTGGGGAACAGCGCCTGCAGCGGTTCGATCAGGCCGGCATCCCAGCAGGCATGCACGACCCGGAAGCGCCCGGCATCGATGAACAGGGGCAGCTCATAGAACCATTGCAGAAAGTCGTGCCAGTCAGCCGGATGGTGCTCGAACTGGGTCAGGGTTTCGTTGAGCAGACGGGCATGGCGCGGCGTGTGTTCACGGACGAATTGCTGGCCGCTGCCAGGCAGCGCCGGGGTGCTCCAGCCCAGGGCGTTGAATTCATGGTTGCCCATGATGCACAGCGCCTGGCCGGCCTCGACCATGTCGTGAACGATGTGCAGCGCCTCGCGAATCCGCGGGCCGCGGTCGATGATGTCGCCGACGAACACCGCCATGCGCGACGGATGCCGCCAGACGCCGCCTTGTCTTTTATAACCGAGCCGGTCGAGCAAGTGCTCCAGGGTCAGAGCGCAACCGTGCACGTCACCGATCAGGTCGTAACTTCGCGCGGGATCGAACATCAGTCGCCTCCACCCCCCAATCGGCTGCCCCAGCCAAGTTTGGTCCGGCACACCTCATAGTAGTTGTGGTCGAGCGGATGAATCAGCCGCAACTTCTGCGCCTTCTTGCTGATGGTAATGGTGTCGCCGGGCGCGCAGGTGAAATGGTTCTGCCCGTCACAGGAGACTTGCGGGTAGATCTGCATATCCTTGGACACGACGATTTTCAGCTCACTGTTGCCATCGACCACAATGGGCCGGCCCGACAAGGTATGGGGGTACATCGGCACAATCACAATAGCGTCAAGCTTGGGGTGCATGATCGGTCCGCCCGCCGACAGCGCATAGGCGGTCGAGCCGGTGGGCGTGGCGACGATCAGGCCGTCGGCCTTCTGGCTGCAGACGAACTGGCCGTCGATGTACAGCTCGAATTCGATCATCCGCGTCGATTTGCCCGGGTGCAGCACCACGTCGTTCAACGCATCGCCCTGGCCAATGGCCTCGGCGTGACGCCGGACTTCGGCCTGTAGCAGGAAGCGGTTTTCCACCAGGTAGTGGCCGTCGAGCACTTCGGCGACTTTCACTTCCAGTTCGTCGGGGCGAATATCGGTGAGGAAACCCAGGCTGCCGCGGTTGATGCCCAGCACCGGAATATTGTGCCGGGCCAACGCCCGGGCAGCCCCCAACAGGCTGCCGTCGCCGCCGACCACAATCACCATGTCACAGACTTCGCCGAGCATCTTGCGTGACGAGGTTTGCAGGCCATGACCGGGCAAGACTTCGGCAATGGTGTCTTCGAGGATCACGTGCAGGTGACGATCGAGCAGAAACCGTTTCAGTCGGCGGACGGTATCCAGCACCTGGGAACTGCCCAGGCGACCGATGATGCCGATATTGCGAAATTGCTCCATGGGGTTCCTGCGAGGACGGCGAAAAACACGATTATGGGCGAAAGCGCGGGATAGACAAAATCCTTTCAGCCACAACGGTGTACTCGCGATTGAGGCTATGCTCGCAAGATGATCCTATTTCCCGATTTGCTGCAGTTACCCCATCAGTTGCGCCACCCCGAAGTGCGCGACCTGGCCTGGGTCATTCTCGCGCCGCCGATGCTCGACGTCACCCCGTGGCCGCAGCGCCATCCGCTGGCCGGCAGTGACTGGGTGCAGGCGCCGCAACAACTGGAACTGTGGCTGCGGCAGCTCGATCGCGACAGTTATGACTTGCTGCACTGGCTGGCCCAGGCCAGGACCCGGCGCCTGGGTTTGTATTACGAACGTCTGTGGCAGTACGCAGTGCGCCACGCACCGGGCATCGAACTGATTGCCGCGAACATGCCGATCCGCCGCGAGGGTCACACCCTGGGCGAGCTGGACATGTTGCTGCGCGATCGCGATGGCGTGCACCACCTGGAACTGGCGATCAAACTCTACCTCGGCCCGCAGAACGGCGACGGACACGACACGGCGCAGTGGCTCGGCCCGGGCTGCCACGATCGGCTGGACCGCAAACTCGCCCACCTCAGCCAGCACCAATTGCCGATTTCCGCCCGCCCGGAGAGCCGTGAGGTGCTGGCGGCGCTGGATATCCAGCAGTTCAGTGCGCATCTGTGGCTGGGCGGTTATCTGCTGTATCCGTGGCCGGGGCAGTCCACACCACCGGGCGGCGCACATCCGCAGCATTTGCGTGGCAGCTGGTTGCATCAAAAGGACTGGGCGGACTTTGTCGTGCAGCGCCCGTCCGGTCGCTGGCAACCCCTGCCCCGCCACGCCTGGCTGGCGCCGGCGCATTACCCGGTGGAACAGACCTGGAGCGCTGAACAGCTGGAAATGTGGTTGAGCGACCTGGAACCACTGGCCCCGGCGCAGTTGCTGGTACGACTGGTCGAGAATGGCGATGGGGACTGGGAGGAAGCGGAGCGGTTGTTCCTGGTGGCGGATCTTTGGCCGAATGTGCCGGGCAATGGCTGAGTTTTGTAGCGCCTGGGCTGGCCTCTTCGCGGGCAAGCCCGCTCCCACAGGGTTTTGTACCGTTCGCTAAATCTGCATTCGACATAAATCCTGTGGGAGCGGGCTTGCTCGCGATGGGGCCGACGCGGTCTAGATGGACAGCCGCAACGCCAACGCAGCCAACGTCGCCAACAACACCGGCACCGTCAACACAATCCCGACCTTGAAGTAATACCCCCAGCCAATCCGGATGTTCTTGCGCTGCAGCACATGCAGCCACAACAACGTCGCCAGACTGCCGATCGGCGTGATCTTCGGCCCCAGATCACTGCCGATGACGTTGGCGTAGATCATCGCCTCCTTCACCACCCCCGTAGCCTGGCTGGCATCGATCGACAGCAACCCGATCAGCACCGTCGGCAAATTATTCATCATCGACGACAGCAGTGCCGTCAAGACACCGGTGCCCAGGGCCGCGCCCCAAATGCCGTAACCGGCAAAGCCGTCGAGCCAGCCGGCCAGATACCCGGTGAGCCCGGCATTGCGCAGGCCGTAGACCACCAGGTACATGCCCAACGAGAAAATCACGATCTGCCACGGTGCTTCTTTCATCACCTTGCGCGTGGAAATTTTGTGGCCACGGGCAGCAATGGCCAACAGCAGCGCCGCACACACCGCCGAGATGGCACTGATCGGAATGCCCAGCGGTTCCAGGGCGAAGCAGCCGAGCAACAGAATCACCAACACCACCCAGCCGGCAACAAACGTCGCCTTGTCATGAATCGCGGACTCGGGAGACTCGAGCTGCCCGGGGTCGTAAGCCTTGGGAATGTCGCGCCGGAAGAACCACATCAGCATGGCCAGGGTCGCCGCGACACTCACCAGGTTGACCGGGATCATCACGGCCGCATAACGATTGAACGTGATGTTGAAGAAGTCTGCGGAAACGATGTTCACCAGGTTCGACACCACCAACGGCAGGCTCGCGGTGTCGGCAATGAAACCGGCGCCCATGACGAATGCCAGGGTTGCCGCCGGAGAAAACCGCAGGGCCAGCAGCATGGAAATCACGATCGGGGTCAAAATCAACGCCGCGCCGTCATTGGCGAACAACGCCGAGACCAGCGCGCCGAGCAGCACCATGTAAGCGAACAACTTGCGCCCACTGCCGCGCCCCCAGCGCGCCACATGCAGCGCCGCCCAGGCAAAGAACCCCGCCTCGTCCAGCAGCAGGCTGATAATGATCAGCGCGACAAAGGTACCGGTGGCATTCCAGATGATCTGCCACACAATCGGGATATCGCCCAGGTGCACCACGCCGAAGATCAACGCCAGCACGGCGCCGAATACCGCGCTCCAGCCGACGCCGAGGCCTTTGGGTTGCCAGATCACCAGGGTGATGGTCAGCAGGAAAATCAACGACGCAATGAGCATGCACAGCAGCCTTCAAAAAAGGGGCGCAACGAAAACCGGGGTTCAACAGCAGCGTGCAGGTCGGTCGCTCAAGGCTTGCAGTCGCGCGACATCCGCCGCCAGCCAGCCTTGATGATCGGCCATGGCGCCCTAGAGTCGGACATGGGGAGCACGCTTCTGGACAAACCAAGCGTGAATATATGGAATATCGAATATACAGTAAAGCACTGATTCCCGGAGCAACCCATTGCTGCTGTAGGAGCAAGCTTGCTCGCGATGGTGTGTCAGCAAACATGGGTGTCAACTGACACCCATGCTGTAGGAGCAAGCTTGCTCACGATGGTGTGTCAGCCACATAGGTGTCGACTGACACACCATCGCGAGCAAGCTCGCTCCTACAGGGTTCTTCACTCTTTCTTATGCTGTTCTACCCATTTTCCATAGGCATTGATGAATTTCTGCAGGAACGGCTTGACCGTCTCGGACAATTTGCCCGCCTCGTCGAACGCCGCACCAGCCCCGCTCAGGTAGGCTTCCGGCTGCTGCATGCAGGGTACATCGAGGAACACCATGGATTGGCGCAGGTGATGGTTGGCACCAAATCCGCCCACCGCGCCCGGTGAAACGCTGATCACCGCCCCCGGTTTGCCGCCCCAGGCGCTCTGGCCATAGGGACGCGAACCGACGTCGATCGCATTCTTCAATGGCGCCGGCACCGAACGGTTATATTCGGGGGTCACGAACAGCACTGCGTCGGATGAGCTCACTTGTTGTCGGAAAGTGCTGTAGGCTGCCGGCGGTGAAGCGCCATCGATGTCTTCGTTGTACAGTGGCAGGTCGCCGATTTCGATGATGTTCAGCTTGAGATTCGCCGGCGCCAGATCGGCCAGGGCCAGAGCGACCTTGCGATTGATCGATTCCTTTCTCAAGCTGCCGACCAGTACCGCGATCGTGTAGACGTTGCTCATGGAAGATTCTCGACTATCCGATAGAAAGAGCTAGTAGTTATAGATGACGATTCAAGCAGTGGGCGACTAAAACACCGCCCCTGACTATTTTTTTCCAGCAGGAAAACTTACTTCGCCCAACCAAGGTCTACAGACCCGCAAATTGCGTGATTTATCTCCAGAGGTTCTAAGCAGATGGCAGCAGTACTCGTCGGTCAGTTCCATGCAAGAGACGCGGAAGGCCGCGTTTACCTAGTGCATGAGTTCCAGGACTCCACCCCGCCGGCAGACGGTCTTGCCGGCTCGGCGCCTGTCACCACCTATAAACTGGCTATCGGCGATCGAATGAAAAAACTCGATGACAACCGGTTTCAGCTGATTCAATCGGACGTCACTATCACGCGTGAACCCGACACCTACGTCGGCGAGCTGCCGGAAACCACCGTTGCCTCATAACCTGCCGTTATGAGCAGAAGTCATATGCGCGCACTTGGGTTAGGATTCAGTCACTGACTCCCTCACCTGCCGAACATGGACTTCACGCATGCGTTTACGTCATATCGAAGTGATCCAGGCGCTCTTGCAGACCGGTCACCTGGGCACTGCCGCCGAATGGCTGCAGTTGCCGGTGGCCGAGGTTGAACGCATTCTGCGCGAGGCCGAGGATCAGTTGGGTTTCATGCTGTTTTCCAGCGTGCGTGGACGCCTGCAGGCCACGCGCGAGGCGCGTGCGTTGCAAGTTGAAATAGCCCACGTCTATGATGCGCTCGAGCCGGTCCAGCGCCTGGCGAGCAGCCTCAAGCACTATCAAGCCCCGCCCCTGCGTATAATCTGCACCCCGCCCCTGGCGCAACAGCTGCTGCCGCAGAGCATCGCGACCTTGCGCAAGCGCCTGCCCGATGCGCCTTGCAGCCTGCTGAGCCAACCCACCCGCGAGATCGTCAGAAGCCTGCTGCTGCGCGAAAGCGATCTGGGCCTGAGCCTGCACGACCCCGACCACGCCGACATCCATTGCCAGGTGATTGGCCAGGGCAAACTTCAGCTGCTCGCCCCCCATGGCTGGCTGCAACCGAAACAGAAGTACGTGTCGCTGCAAGACCTGGCGGGACAATCGATGGTGGGTCTGGAAGGTCATGATCCGTTGAGCCCGGCGTTCGACCACAAACTGCACGGGTTACGCCCGGCCCCGGTGGTCCATACCCGGGTGCAGACTCATCAGATGATGCGCAGCATGGTCGAGGCCGGCGAAGGCCTGGCGATCGTCGACCCGTTTACCGCGCTCGGGGCCAGATCGACCGGGCTCGACGCTTGCCCGCTGGCGCCCGCGGTGCCGATCAGCCTGTATGCCCTGACCTTGAAAAATGGCGAACTTTCGCCGGCCATTCAGGCACTGCTGGACATCGTCACGGAACAAGCCGCGGCGATGCTGGCGAGCTGAACGGGTTTTCCAGCGGGTTATCGAACAATCGGTACCAAAACAGCGCCACTTCCGCGGTGTTCGGATCAATGCCGCGATAACGCAGATGATCGATCCCGCCCACCACGAAGCCGCAACGCTCATAGAGCCGACAGGCACCCAGGTTATTGTTCTGGGTTTCGAGCATGATGCCCGGCAGTTTTTTCTTGCGACTCCAGAACTGCGCCACATCCAGCAGCGCCTTGGCCACGCCATGTCGGCGAGCCGGCGCGTGCACCGCCAACTCATCGATATGGGCAAAGCCGTTCCAATTGGTGCTCACCACCAGGTGACCCACCGGTTCGTCATCGAGATACGCCATGAAAATCTCGCTGTCGGTCGCCTCGCGGAAACTGCTGAACTCCTCGGGATCGATGCCGTAGCACTTGCGGTAAGGCGTGATGGGCGTCACCGGCCAGCGCTCCACCGGTTCGCCGAGGTGTGCGGCGCCATAGGCCGCGACTTCAAAACTGAAGTCACTGCCCCAGATATAAGCGGCGAAACCATCGTCGGCAACGCGCACCGACAGCCCTGGGTATTGCGGATTCATGACCGGTTGCATACTGGGAAAGGTCCTCATTCCTTGATGCAATCGACGGTGTAATGCCGTCCATTGCCCTCGTCTTCGTGTTGCAAGCCGTGCACATCAACGACAAATCCCGGGAAGCTGCTGTCGAATGTACGGGCAAACGCCAGGTAATCGATGATCGAGCGCGTCGACTGGGTAAAACGTTCGCCGGGCATGATCAACGGAATCCCCGGTGGGTACGGCACCAGCATCACTGCGGCGATCCGACCCTCCAGGTCGTCGATCGACACCGCTTCAACGTCGCCACGCACCAACTGATCATAGGCGTCGGATGGCTTCATGGCGATTTCCGGCAGCACGGTGTACATGCGCTTGAGGTGTTTGGCCGTGGCGTTGCTGCGGTAGCAGGCGTGCAATTGATCACACAGGTCGCGCAGCCCCATGCCCTGATAACGCGTGACATGCGCTTGCGCCACGCAGGGCAGGCAGCTGGCGAGGCTGACGTTGGCATCGTAGCTGCGCTTGAATTCCAGCAGCTCGGTCAGCAGCGTGCTCCATTTGCCTTTGGTGATGCCCATGGAAAACAGCACCAGGAATGAATACAGCCCGGTCTTCTCGACGACCAAGCCACGCTCCCAGAGGAATTTGCTGACCACCGCCGCCGGAATCCCGCGCTCGCTAAGCGCTCCACCGGCGGTCAGGCCTGGCATCACCAGGGTGACCTTGATCGGATCGAGCAACACGTAGTCGTCGGTGACGCCGCCAAAACCGTGCCATTCGGCCTCGGGTTGCAGCAACCAGTCTTCGGTGACGACACGGTCGATGCCTTGCACCGACGGTGGCTGCCAGATGGAGAACCACCAGTCATCCGCGGCAATGTGTTGCCGCAGATTGGCCAGGGCCCGACGAAAACTCAGGGCCTCGTCGAACATTTCCTGCAACAGCGAACGTCCCGCCGGGCCCTCCATCATGGCCGATGCCACGTCCAGGGACGCAATGATGCTGTACTGCGGCGAGGTGGAAATATGCATCATGAACGCTTCATTGAAGCGATCCCGGTCCAGTTGCCGCGCGCCGCCGTCCTGGACGTGAATCATCGAGGCCTGGCTGAACGCTGCCAACAGCTTGTGGGTGGAATGGGTGGTGAACACCAGCGGGCTGTCTTCACTGCGGGAAGTGCCCATGCCGTAACGTCCGGCGAAAAACTCATGGAATGCCGCATATGCGTACCAGGCCTCGTCGAAGTGCAAGACCTCGACGCTGTTGCCCAGGTTCTGCTTGATCAGCTCGGCGTTGTAACAGAGGCCGTCATAGGTGGAGTTGGTGATCACCGCGAGTTTGACCCTGGGGGCCCGGCCCTTGGTCAGCGGGCTGGCGTCGATCTTGGCCTGGATCGATTCGCGGCTGAATTCGCTCAAGGGAATCGGGCCGATGATCCCCAGTTCGTTACGCTCCGGGCACAGGTAGAGCGGGATGGCGCCGGTCATGATGATCGAATGCAGCACCGATTTGTGACAGTTGCGATCCACCAGCACCAGGTCATCCCGGGCGACCATCGAATGCCAGACGATCTTGTTGGCGGTCGAGGTGCCGTTGATGACGAAGAAGGTGTGATCGGCGCCGAAATTGCGGGCGGCACGGGCCTCCGCTTCTGCCAGGGGACCGGTGTGATCGAGCAGCGAACCCAGCTCCGGCACCGACACCGACAAATCCGAACGCAGGGTGTTTTCCCCGAAAAACTGGTGGAACGCCTGCCCGACCGGACTCTTGTGATACGCCACGCCACCGCCATGACCGGGCGTGTGCCAGGAATAGTTGGAGTCGGCGGTGTGCTGCACCAGGGCTTTGAAAAACGGTGGCAGCAGGCCATCAAGGTATTTGCGCGACGCGCGGGCCACCTGTCGGGCGAGGAACGGCACGGTGTCTTCGAACAGGTACAGAATGCCGCGCAATTGATTGAGTTCAGCCATGGCGTCGGCCGGGGCGTTTTCCAGTGTCACCTGTTCGCCGAGGGCGAAGATCGGCAGATCCGGCGCACGCACCCGCGCCAGGCCGATCAGCTCGGCCATGTTGTGCAGCAGGTGCGAGTTTGTGCTGGCGTCTTCGGCGGCAATCAACATGCAGGAGAGGCCGTGGTGGGTCGAGGCGACCAGACGCCCCTCGGTGTAATTGACCGCCGAAACAATGCTGAAGCCTTCCTGCTCCAGCTCCCGGGCGATGCCACGCACACGGTCACCGGCGACGGTGTCGGCCTTGATGTCGCGGTGGACGATCAGGACCGGGAATTTCAAATCTTTATACATGAGGCTCAGTGTCCTGAGGCGGCGGACCGTGGTCCGCCAATCACCTCAGGGTAGAGGGTTGATGCGGTTGTGGCGAGCGCGGATGCACTGAAATGGGTCATTGGCTCCGTGGGCGTTATCAAGATCAAGAGATCTTTTCGGGCCTACGCCTATCCCTAAGCCTGAGCCTTGGCCTCCGCCAGTTGCTGCCACAGCGACGGCGCACCGGCGGACTTGGCGATGGCTTCCAGGCGGGCGATGTGCTGCGCCAGGTCATCTTCGCTGGCGCGAATGACGCGCGTCGGTTGACGGTCGACTGGCAAGCGGCGGATTTCAGTGGCCGAGTTGTCCGCGCCTTCACCGGAACCGTTGCCATCGGAAGCATTACCGGCCAGGGACAGGCTGGTCTGGCCGCCGGTCATGGTCAGGTAGACGTCGGCAAGGATCTCGGAGTCGAGCAAGGCGCCGTGGAGTTCACGGCCGGAGTTATCGACGCCGTAGCGTTTGCACAAGGCATCGAGACTGTTGCGCTGCCCGGGGTGACGCTCCCGGGCCATCATCAGGGTGTCGAGGATCGAGCAGTGTCGGGTGATGTCCGCGCGATCGTGCTGGCCCATCAGGGCGAATTCGTTGTTGATGAAGCCAACGTCGAACGCCGCGTTATGGATGATCAGCTGCGCGCCCTTGATGAACTCGAAGAACTCCTCGGCGACTTCGGTGAAACGCGGCTTGCCCACCAGGAATTCGTTGGTGATGCCGTGGACGCCGATGGCGCCTTCATCACTCTCGCGATCCGGTTGCAGGTAAACGTGGAAATGCCGGCCCGTCAGGCGCCGACCGATCAACTCGACACAACCGATTTCAATAATCCGGTGGCCATCGGTCACCGGCATGCCGGTGGTTTCGGTATCGAGTACAACGGATCTGGTGGCCATCAGTGCTCAGCTCTCAACGGGTCGTTCTTACAAAGGCGGCGATGTTAACACGCTCGCCGGGGTGTTTCAGGTACACCGTGCTGCCCCATTCGCGAGCAAGCCCGCCCCACATTGGATCTTCATGCAACACAAATTCTGCATGCACTCAGGCTCCAGTGTGGGAGCGGGCTTGCTCGCGAATGGCCGCGCCGCAGTGTTCCGGTGGAATCGGAATCAGGCCTGCTTGTACCCACGCACTTCATCCACCCCGCGGTTGGCCAGTTGGTCGGCCCGTTCGTTGCCATGGTGGCCGATGTGCCCGCGCACCCACTTCCACTTAACGTTGTGCCGGTTGACCTGCTCATCCAGCAGCTTCCACAGATCGGCATTTTTTACCGGCTCCTTCGCTGCGGTCTTCCAGCCGCGCTTCTTCCAGTTGTCCATCCACTCGTTGATGCCTTTCATCACGTACTGGGAGTCGGTGACCAGCAGCACGTCGCAGGAACGCTTGAGTTCCTCCAGGCCGCGGATCGCGCCCATCAACTCCATGCGGTTGTTGGTGGTGTTGGCTTCGCCGCCCCAGAGTTCTTTTTCAATGCCCTTGCACACCAGCAATGCGCCCCAGCCGCCAGGGCCGGGATTGCCTTTGCAGGCGCCGTCGGTGAAGAGTTCTACGCTATCGCTCATGCCAATCTATCCAGAAAATGCGGTTGGCCCGTCGATCCTTGACCGACGATGCCCGAGGCCGGGACAAACCCGACCGGAAATATGAATGTGTATTACGGCTCGATGCGACGACGGTTGACCTTGGCCATCGGCAACGGAATCAGCTTGCCCATCGGTTCGCGCCGCTCCTGACGCAGCGGTCGCAGGCCCACCACGATCTTGCGTGCGACGAGTAGATAGAAGCCGCCACCCGACAGTTGCCAGTCACCGGCCTTGCGCTCCCAACCGGCCAGGCGGGCCTGCCAGGCGGGGGACGCCAGCGGCGGACGATAGCATCCGAAGCGGCGTTTCTCCAGCGCAAAGCCCAGCAGGTTCAGCCAGTCGCCGACCCTGGACGGGGAAATGCAGCGCGCCTTGCGCAAGCCATCGTGGGCGAATACATGGCGCAAGCCCCAGGTGCTCCAGGGGTTGATCCCGACGATCAACAGATGACCGCCGGGGCGTACGCTGCTGGCCGCTTCGCGCAGCAAACCATGGGGCGACAGGCAGAAATCCAGCCCGTGTTGCAACACCACCACATCGGCGGCGTGCTCGCTCAGCGGCCAGGCCTGCTCCTCACAGACGATCTCGACGCCCGGCAATGGCGCGCCGAGCCGCACATTGCGCTGCACCTGCGGCGCCGACGGCGGGGTCTGGGCCGACGGACCGTAATGCACCAGGTAGCCGCCGAAGAAGCGCCCCAGCTCGTCTTCGAGCATGCGGCGCTCTTCGTCCAGCAGAAACTGCCCGATCGGGCCGGACAGCCATTCACGGGCCGCGCTGATCAACGTCAGCCACTCAGGATCGGCCTGAGCGAACGCTTTATCGGTCATTGCATTTCTCCAACGCGCCAGGAAGTTCTAAGATGCGCCATTGTTTTCTCCTTGGCGAATCCGACGATGATACAGATCAGTGCCCTCCCCGCCTTCACCGACAACTACATCTGGTTGTTACAAGACCACCCCACCCGGCGCTGCGCAGTCGTCGATCCGGGCGATGCCGGGCCGGTCCAGGCCTGGCTCGAGGCAAATCCGCAATGGGTACTGAGCGATATTCTGATCACTCACCACCATCATGACCATGTCGGCGGCGTCGAACAGCTGAAAAAAGCGACAGACGCCACCGTCTACGGCCCGGCCAGTGAAAACATCCCGGCGCGGGATATCGCCCTCAAGGACGGCGACCGCTTCAGCGTGCTGGGCTGTGACTTCGAGGCCATCGCAATCCCTGGCCACACGCTGGGGCACATAGCCCTTTATCACCCGGGGCTGCTGTTTTGCGGTGACACCCTGTTCGCCGCAGGATGCGGACGCCTGTTCGAAGGCACGCCGGAGCAAATGCACAGCTCGCTGACGCGCCTCGCGGCCCTTCCCGACGATACGCAGGTCTACTGCGGTCATGAATACACCCTGAGCAATCTGCGCTTCGCCCTCGCGGTCGAACCGGGCAACCCGGCGATCGTCGAACGGCTGGCCACTGTCACTCGACAACGGGAAGCCGGGATCATCACCCTGCCTTCGACGCTGGCCCTGGAAAAGCTCACCAATCCGTTTCTACGTACCGGAGAAACATCCGTTAAAGAAAAAGTGGACGAACGGAACGGAACCCATAACCGGGCTCCGAGTGCGGTCTTTGCTGCTCTTCGGGCTTGGAAAGATAAGTTCTAAGCCGTGTTGCCGATGGTACAAAAATTCTGAATGGTTGACCTAGGGGGGTACGCTTTCTAGAATCGCCCGACATTTTTGCCCGGAACTTACTTCCAGCCAATGTCGTCATCCATTCGTAAAGCCATCAGTACAGACGCATTGACCCGCCTGGCTCAAGCCATCGCGGTGGCTGTGTCCGCCACCCTGGCGGGCTGTTCCAGCCATGTGCCGCAGACCGACGCGACGCACGTTCCGAACCTTGCCGCGCGAGTCAAGCCAAAACCTGTGCTGCTCAGCGTGAAACCGACCCCGGAAATACCCCAGGATGTCTGGGAGCGCATGCGCCAGGGCTTCCAGCTGCAGGACAACGTCGGCGTCAACCCGCGTATCGAGCAACAGCGCCTGTGGTTCGCCAGCAACCCGTCATTCCTGGAAAACGCCGGCGATCGCGGCAGCCTGTACATCCATTACATCGTCGAACGCCTCGAAGAACGCAACATGCCGCTGGAGCTGGCGCTGCTGCCAGTCATTGAAAGCGCCTACAACCCGATGGCCTACTCCCGGGCCAACGCGGTGGGTCTGTGGCAATTCATCCCTTCCACCGGCCGCTACTTCAACCTGCGTCAGACCCGTTTCTACGATGGCCGGCGCGATATCACCGCCTCGACCACGGCGGCGATGGATTACCTGTCCCGCCTGCATGACATGTTCAACGGTGACTGGTTGCTGGCCCTGGCGGCCTATAACGCCGGCGAAGGCACGGTCAGCCGGGCCATCGAGCGCAACGAAAAGCTCGGCCTGCCGACCGATTACTGGAACCTGCCACTGCCGGCCGAAACCCAGGCCTACGTGCCGAAGCTGCTGGCGCTGTCGCAAGTGGTACTGGCACCGGACGCCTACGGCGTGAACCTCAACCCGATCGCCAACGAACCCTACTTCCAGGTTGTCGAGATCAACCAGCGCATGGACCTGTCCAAGGTTGCCGCGGTGGCCAACATCGACGAAGACGAACTGTTCCAGCTCAACCCGGCGTTCAAACAGCGCACCACCATCGATGGCCCCCAGCATTTGCTGGTGCCGACATCCAAGGCGCAGCTGCTGACCACCAGCCTGTCGACCATGCGGCCTGACGAGTTGATCAGCAAGAAGCCGCTCAAGCCGGTCTTCGAAGGTGCCAACAGCCCGGCCATTGCCGGCGTCAAGCGTTCCTACCGGGTCAAGCGCGGCGACAACCTGGGCACCATCGCCAAGGCCAACAAGGTCGACGTCAAGGACCTGCAGCGCTGGAACAATCTGACCGGCAAGAATCTCAAGGCCGGTCAGACCCTGGTCATGCAGGACACTGCCAAGCGCAGCGCCGGACGCGTCAACACCGTGGTCGCGGCCACCAGCAAGAAGCAGCAGACCCAGTACAAGGTCAAGCGAGGCGATTCGCTGTACATGGTGGCCAAGCGTTTCAATGTTGAAATGCAGCACCTCAAGCGCTGGAACCCCCGGATTGGCCAGGCGCTGAAGCCGGGACAGATGTTGACGGTGGCTTCGCCGCGTTAATGTAGGAGCGAGCTTGCTCGCGATGGTCGTTAACGATAACGCGTGTTAACTGATTTAACGCGGCGCTGTCGAGCCGATCGCGAGCAAGCTCGCTCCTACACAAACATCCCACGATTCCAGGGGCTTTTTTTTGCCTGTTGTTTCAAGGATGGCCATTATCCCCTGCAATTAACCGCGCATTAAATCCCCATCTTTTTCCTGCCCAGACAAGCTGTTACTGTACGGCCCACAAAGCCCAAGCCGCCTGGATCGGATCTCTGACTTGAAGCGTCCCCTCCTCCTGTTCCTGATCAGCCTGGCCTTGAGCTCCCCCGCAAGCGCGACGATCAGCGAAAGCCATGGTTATGCGCAGTTCGGCACGCTCAAGTACCCGGCCAGATTTACCCACTTCGACTGGGTCAACCCGCAAGCGCCCAAGGGCGGCACCTTGCGGGTGATGGCGTTTGGCACCTTCGATACGCTCAATCCCTATACCTTCAAGGGCTCAAGCCCGGTTTCCACCGCCAATTTCCTGCAGTACGGCATCAACGAGCTCAACGAACCCTTGATGGTCGGCACAGGGCAGTACGCACCGTCCGGCGACGAGCCGACGTCCAGTTATGGCCTGATCGCCCAATCGGTGGAGTACAGCGAGGACCGCAGCTGGGTGGTGTTCAACCTGCGCCCGCAAGCGCGGTTCCATGATGGCTCGCCGATTACCGCCTACGACGTGGCGTTTTCCTATCGCCTGCTGCTCAAGGAGGGTCACCCGCAATACCGCACCAATCTTCAGGAGGTGTCGCGGGTCGACATCCTCAACCCGCATCGGATCCGCTTCGTCTTCAAGCGCGCCGGCAATCCCTTGCTGATCCTGCGCCTGGGCGAGCTGCCGGTGCTGGCGCAGCACTACTGGAAAGGTCGCGACTTCAAGGCCACCACCTTCGAACCGCCCCTGGGCAGCGGCCCGTATCGCATTACCTCGGTCACGCCCGGGCGGCAGATCGTGTTCGAACGGGTCAAGGATTACTGGGGCAAGGACCTGCCGGTCAATCGCGGCAAGTACAACGTCGACCGCATGGAAGTGGAGTTCTACCGTGACAGCGACGTGGCGTTTGAAGCCTTCAAGGCCGGCGAATTCGACATTTACATCGAACACCAGGCCAAGAACTGGGAAAACGGCTACAACTTCCCGGCGGTGCGCCGCGGCGACGTGATCAAGGCGCAGATTGCGCACCAGATCCCGACCCAGACCCAGGGTCTGTTCATGAACAGCCGGCGCCCGACCTTCGCCGACGCCAGGGTCCGTGAAGCCTTGGGGATGATGTTCGACTTCGAGTGGACCAACCGCACGCTCTTCAGCGGCGCCTACAAGCGTGCGTTGAGCTACTACCCCAACAGCGAATTCTCGGCCACGGGCCTGCCGATCGGCCATGAATGGCTGATGCTCAAGCCCTATCGCGAGCAGTTACCGGCCCGGCTGCTCACCGAGCCGTTCAGCCTGCCGCAGACCCAAGGCCGCGGCATCCCCCGGGAAACCCTGCGCAAGGCCCTGGGCCTGCTGGCCGAGGCCGGCTGGAAGCTCAATGGCCAACGTTTGCAGAACGCCGCCGGGCAACCGTTGCGCCTGGAGACCCTGCTGGTCAACCCGAACCTGGAACGCATCCTTCAGCCCTACGTGGAAAACCTCGCCAGCATCGGCATCGACGCCCGACTGCGCACGGTGGATCGCGCCCAGTACAAACAGCGCCTCGATCAGTTCGATTTCGACATGATCCTGATGACCCTCAACCAGACCCTCAGCCCCGGCCTTGAGCAATGGCTGTACTTCCACTCGAGCCAGGCCGGGGTCAAGGGCAGCAAAAACTACGCAGGCATCGCCAACCCGGTGGTCGACCACTTGCTGGAACACTTGCTCGCCGCGCAGACCCGCGACGAACAGGTCGCCGCCGGCAAGGCGCTGGACCGGGTGCTGCTGTGGCAGCACTACATCATTCCCAACTGGTACCTCAATTATCACCGCCTGGCCTACCGTAACCGGTTAGCCTTTGTCACCACGCCGCCCTACACCCTGGGCCTGAGCGCATGGTGGCTGAAATCTTCGGAGAAGGATCGATGAAACCCGTCCGTGCCCTGCTGTTGCACGCCAGCGGCCTGTTGTTCGCCGGGCTGGCCTGCGCCGCCCCGCAACATGCCCTGACCTTGTACAACGAGCCGCCGAAATACCCGGCCGACTTCCAGCATTTCGATTACGTGAACCCCGATGCGCCCAAGGGCGGGATTTTCCGCCAGGCCGGGTTCGGCGGCTTCGACAGCCTCAACCCGTTCATCGGCAAGGGGGTACCGGCCGACGACATCGGCATGATCTACGACACCCTCGCCAAGCAAGGCCTGGACGAACCGTTCACCGAGTACGGGCTGGTCGCCGGCAAGATCGAGAAAGCCCCGGACAACAGCTGGGTGCGCTTTTACCTGCGCCCCGAAGCACGTTTCCATGACGGCCATCCGATCCGTGCCGAAGACGTAGTGTTCAGCTTCGAGACCCTGACCAGGGACGGCGCTCCGCTTTACCGCGGTTACTACAGCGATGTCGCCGAAGCGATCGCCGAAGACCCGCTCAAGGTGCTGTTCAAATTCAAGCACAACAACAACCGCGAACTGCCGCTGATCCTCGGCCAGTTGCCGGTGCTGCCCAAACACTGGTGGGCCAGCCGCGACTTCAACAAGGGCAACCTGGAACCGCCGCTGGGCAGCGGCCCGTACAAGGTCAGCGAAGTCAAGGCCGGGCGCTCGGTGCGTTATGAGCGGGTCAAGGATTACTGGGGCAAGGACCTGCCGGTGAACCGCGGGTTCTACAACTTTGACGTCATGACCACCGACTATTACCGCGACAACACCGTGGCCCTGGAAGCCCTCAAGGCCGGGCAGTTCGATTACTGGCTGGAGATGGCCGCGAAGAACTGGGCCAACGCCTACAACATCCCGGCCGTCACCGAGGGCAGGTTGATCAAGGAACAGATTCCCAACGGCAACCCCACCGGCATGCAAGGCTTTGTGTTCAACCTGCGGCGCCCGGTGTTCCAGGACCTGCGCGTGCGCCAGGCCCTGACCCTGTTGCTGGACTTCGAATGGACCAACAAGCAACTGTTCAACGGCGCGTACGCGCGCACCCGCAGTTATTTCGAGAACTCGGAAATGGCCGCCACCGGTTTGCCGGACGCCGATCAGCTGGCGATTCTCGACCCGTTCCGCGGCAAGATCCCCGAGCAGGTCTTCAGCGAGGCATTCCAGAACCCGGTCACCGATGGCAGCGGCATGATCCGCGCCCAGCAACGCCAGGCCTATCAACTGTTGCAAGAGGCCGGCTGGCGCATCGTCGAGGACAAGATGGTCGACGCCACCGGCAAACCGGTGACCATCGAATTCCTGCTGGCCCAGACCGAGTTCGAGCGGGTCCTGCTGCCGTTCAAGCGCAACCTGAGCGACCTGGGGATCGACCTGGTGATCCGCCGGGTCGACGTCTCGCAGTACATCAACCGTGTGCGTTCACGGGACTTCGACATGATTGTCGGCAGCTTCCCGCAGTCCAACTCACCGGGCAACGAACAGCGCGAGTTCTGGATGGCCGCCGCGGCCGACAAACCCGGCAGCCGCAACTCCATGGGCCTGAAAGACCCGGTGGTGGACCAGTTGGTCGAGCAACTGATCAACGCCGACTCGCGGCAAAGCCTGGTGGCCCACGCCCGGGCACTGGACCGGGTGCTGCAATGGGGCTACTACGTGATCCCCAACTGGCACATCAAGACCTCGCGCGTGGCCTACTGGAACCACATCGGCCACCCGGACATTTCACCCAAGTACGACATCGGCATCTCCACCTGGTGGGTCAAGCCCGACGCGAAACCTGCGGTAGAAGTCGAAACCAAACTGCAAGCCGACCCTGCGGGCACGGAGTAATCAGATGCTGGCGTATATTTTTCGGCGACTGCTGCTGATCATCCCGACCTTGCTCGGCATTTTGCTGATCAACTTCGTGATCATCCAGGCCGCCCCCGGCGGGCCGGTGGAACAGATGATCGCCAAGCTCGAAGGCTTCGAAGGCGCCACCAGCCGCATCGCCGGCGGTGGCGCCGAAGTCTCGGTGGCCGGTTCGGCCTATCGTGGGGCGCAAGGCCTGGACCCGGCGCTGGTCAAGGAAATCGAGCACATGTACGGCTTCGACAAATCGGCGCCGGAACGCTTGTGGATCATGATCAAGAACTACGCCAGCCTGGACTTCGGCGACAGCTTCTTCCGCGACGCCAAGGTCATCGACCTGATCAAGGAAAAGATGCCGGTGTCGATCTCGCTCGGGTTGTGGAGCACGCTGATCATGTACCTGGTGTCGATCCCCCTGGGGATCGCCAAGGCCACGCGCCACGGCAGCCACTTCGACGTCTGGACCAGCTCGTTGATCATCGTCGGCTACGCGATCCCGGCGTTCCTGTTCGCGATCCTGCTGATCGTGCTGTTCGCCGGAGGCAGCTACCTGGACTGGTTCCCGCTGCGCGGGCTGACCTCGAACAATTTCGACGAGTTAAGCATGGGCGGCAAGATACTCGACTACTTCTGGCACCTGGCCTTGCCGGTGACCGCACTGGTGATCGGCAACTTCGCGACCATGACCTTGCTGACCAAAAACAGCTTCCTCGACGAAATCAACAAGCAGTACGTCGTCACCGCCAAGGCCAAGGGCCTGACCAACCACCGCGTGCTCTATGGCCACGTGTTCCGCAACGCCATGTTGCTGGTGATCGCCGGGTTCCCGTCGGCGTTCATCGGCATCTTCTTCACCGGCTCGTTGCTGGTGGAAGTGATCTTCTCCCTCGACGGCCTCGGGCTGATGAGTTTTGAAGCGGCGATCAATCGCGACTACCCGGTGGTCTTCGGCACGCTGTTCATCTTTACCCTGCTGGGTCTGGTAGTGAAGCTGATCGGCGACCTCACCTACACTTTTGTCGATCCGCGCATCGACTTCGAAAGCCGGGAGCATTGAGATGAACCTGTCCCCGCTCAATCGCCGACGTTTCGAACTGTTCAAGGCCAACAAGCGTGGCTGGTGGTCGCTGTGGCTGTTTTTGCTGCTGTTCGGCCTGAGCCTTGGCGCCGAACTGATCGCCAACGACAAACCGCTGGTGGTGCACTACGACAACGGCTGGTACTTCCCGGCGCTCAAACGCTACCCGGAAACCGCCTTCGGCGGCGAATTCCCGCTGGAAGCCAACTACAAGAGCCCGTACATCCGCGAACTGCTCAAGGCCAAGGACGCCTGGGTGCTGTGGGCGCCGATCCCCTACAGCTACCAGAGCATCAACTACGACCTGAAAGTCCCGGCCCCCGCGCCGCCCTCGACCGACAACCTGCTCGGCACCGATGACCAGGGCCGCGACGTGTTGGCCCGGGTGATTTACGGCTTCCGGATTTCGGTGCTGTTTGCCCTGTCCCTGACCATTCTCAGCTCGATCATCGGTGTCATTGCCGGGGCCTTGCAGGGTTTCTATGGCGGTTGGGTCGACCTGGCCGGGCAGCGTTTCCTCGAGATCTGGTCCGGGTTGCCGGTGTTGTACCTGCTGATCATTCTTGCCAGTTTCGTCCAGCCGAACTTCTGGTGGCTGCTGGGGATCATGCTGCTGTTCTCGTGGATGAGCCTGGTGGATGTGGTGCGCGCCGAGTTCCTGCGCGGGCGCAACCTTGAATACGTGCGCGCGGCTCGGGCACTGGGGATGCAGAATGGTGCGATCATGTTCCGCCACATCCTGCCCAACGCCATGGTCTCGACCATGACCTTCATGCCGTTCATCCTGACCGGCGCCATCGGCACCCTGACCGCCCTCGATTTCCTGGGCTTCGGTTTGCCGCCGGGCGCACCGTCGCTGGGTGAACTGGTGGCCCAGGGCAAATCCAACCTGCAGGCGCCGTGGCTGGGCATGAGCGCGTTTGCGGTGTTGGCGTTGATGTTGAGTTTGCTGGTGTTCATCGGCGAGTCCGCTCGCGATGCCTTCGACCCGAGGAAGTGAAATGAATCAGGACAATCTGATCGAAGTGCGCGACCTGGCCGTCGAATTCGTCGTCGGCGAGCGCGTGCAGCGGGTGGTCGAAGGCGTCAGCTTCGACATCAAGCGCGGCGAAACCCTCGCCCTGGTGGGCGAAAGCGGCTCAGGCAAATCGGTGACCGCGCACTCGATCCTGCGCCTGCTGCCCTACCCGCTCGCCCGGCATCCGTCCGGCACCATCGAGTATTCCGGGCAGAACCTGCTCGGCCTGAAAGAAAAAACCATCCGCCACATCCGCGGCAACCGGATCGCGATGATCTTCCAGGAGCCGATGACCTCGCTCAATCCGTTGCACTCGATCGAGAAGCAGATCAACGAGGTGCTGGGCATCCACAAGGGCCTGATCGGTAAAGTCGCGACCAAGCGCACCCTGGAATTGCTGGAGATGGTCGGCATCCCGGAGCCGGAGAAGCGCCTCAAGGCCCTGCCCCATGAACTGTCCGGCGGCCAGCGCCAACGGGTGATGATCGCCATGGCCCTGGCCAACGAACCGGAACTGCTGATTGCCGACGAACCGACCACCGCGCTGGATGTGACGGTGCAACTGAAAATCCTTGAATTGCTCAAGGAACTGCAGGCCCGACTGGGCATGGCGTTGCTGTTGATCAGCCACGATTTGAACCTTGTGCGAAGAATTGCGCATCGCGTATGTGTCATGCAGCGCGGTTGCATCGTCGAACAGGCATCGTGTGAAGAGTTGTTCCGCGCGCCGCAGCATCCGTACACTCGGGAACTGCTGGCAGCGGAGCCCGGCGGGACGCCTGCGAGCAATGTCATCGGCCCGCCTTTGTTGCAAGTCGAGGACCTGAAAGTCTGGTTCCCGATCAAGAAAGGCTTGCTGAAAAAGACCGTGGATCACATCAAGGCGGTGGACGGGATCAATTTCAGCCTGCCTCAAGGCCAGACCTTGGGGATTGTGGGAGAAAGCGGTTCCGGCAAGTCGACACTGGGTTTGGCGATTTTGCGGCTGATCGGCAGCCAAGGCACCATCCGTTTTGAAGGCAAGCAGCTAGACTGCCTGACGCAGCAACAGGTTCGACCGCTGCGTCGGGAGATGCAGGTGGTGTTTCAGGACCCGTTCGGCAGCCTGAGCCCCCGGATGTGCGTGAGCCAGATCGTCGGCGAAGGCCTGCGCATCCACAAGATGGGCACCGAGGCGGAACAGGAGCTGGCGATTATTGCGGCACTCAAGGAGGTAGGCCTGGACCCGGAAACCCGGAACCGCTACCCCCACGAATTTTCTGGTGGGCAGCGGCAGAGAATCGCCATTGCCCGGGCATTGGTGCTAAAACCGGCGTTGATTCTGCTGGACGAGCCGACCTCGGCCCTCGACCGGACAGTGCAACGCCAAGTGGTGGAGCTGCTGCGTTCACTGCAAACCAAGTACAACCTGACGTATCTGTTTATCAGCCATGACCTGGCTGTCGTCAAAGCGCTGAGCCACCAGCTGATGGTGGTCAAGCAGGGCCAAGTGGTCGAACAGGGAGACGCGCAAAGTATTTTTGCCGCCCCCAAACATCCGTATACACAGCAGTTGCTGGAAGCCGCTTTCCTGGCACCAGCCACTGCGCAATAACCTGAAAAGAGAGGAGCAACACATGGGTTTTCTCGCCGGTAAGCGCGTACTGATCGTCGGTGTCGCCAGCAAGCTGTCCATCGCATCCGGCATCGCTGCCGCCATGCATCGCGAGGGCGCTGAGCTTGCCTTCACTTATCAGAACGACAAACTCAAGGGTCGTGTCGAAGAGTTCGCACAGAGCTGGGGTTCGAACCCGGACCTGTGCTTCCCGTGCGACGTGGCCAGCGATGAAGAAATCGCCAAGGTCTTCGTTGAGCTGGGCAAGAAGTGGGACGGCCTGGACTGCATCGTGCACTCCGTCGGCTTCGCCCCGGGCGACCAACTGGACGGCGACTTCACCGAAGCCACCACCCGTGAAGGTTTCCGCATCGCTCACGACATCAGCGCCTACAGCTTCGTGGCCCTGGCCAAGGCCGGTCGCGAAATGATGAAGGGCCGCAATGGCAGCCTGCTGACCCTGTCGTACCTGGGCGCCGAGCGCACCATGCCCAACTACAACGTGATGGGCATGGCCAAGGCTTCCCTGGAAGCTGGCGTGCGTTACCTGGCCGGCTCCCTGGGCCCGGACGGCACCCGCGTCAACTGCGTATCGGCTGGCCCGATCCGTACCCTCGCGGCTTCCGGCATCAAGAACTTCCGCAAGATGCTGGCCGCCAACGAAGCGCAAACCCCGCTGCGTCGCAACGTCACCATCGACGAAGTCGGCAACGCCGGCGCCTTCCTGTGCTCGGACCTGGCGTCCGGCATCAGCGGCGAAATCATGTACGTGGACGGTGGTTTCAACACCACGGCCATGGGTAGCCTCGAAGAGTAATCTTCGGCTCTCCCACTAAAAAACCCGCCTCTTCAGGCGGGTTTTTTATGCCCGAGATTTCAACCCTGACGCAATCCCCTGTAGGAGCAGGCTTGCCAGCGAAAGCGGTGTGTCAGTCACAGAGATGATGAATGTGCTGACGTCTTCGCCAGCAAGCCGGCTCCTACAAGGTTACCTACCTACCTACCTACCTACCTACCTACCTACCTACCTACCTGCCTGCCTAACGGTGCAACACCCTTTCGGTCTCTGCCAGCAATCCCTCGACATCATGGTGTAGATTGGCGTCGTATTCGATCTGCCCGATACTGAAGCGGATGTCATAACCGCGGTGCACCGTGGCATTGCGCTCGTCGAGCATCTCTTCGAGGCGTGCCTTGATCGGAGCGATGTCCACCCAGCCCGAGCCGGTCAACAACGCGACAAATTCATCGTCACCAAGCCGACCAATCACGTCGTTTTCGCGAAACGCGATGCGCAGCACGTCCGCGAAGGTTTTCAGGGCGTCGTCACCCTCGGCACGGCCATACAGATAATTGATGTGTTTGAAGTCATCGAGATCGAAAAACAGCAGGGTCGCTGGACTGCCCAACTGTTGGCAGGCGTCCAGTCCCAGTTGGGCAAGCGCCGTGAAACCGTGACGATTGGAGAGTAGCGTCAGCTCATCCATGCTCGACATTTGCAAGCCCATCAGTTCCTGCTCGGCCTTGCGGGCCAGGTCGCGCAACAATTCGCGCTCCTGCAGAGGAGTACGCAGAGGTTCTGCGCAAGCACTGTGTTTGACCGGTTTGCCTGGGATCAGCATTACTCACTCCATCGGCGGGTATGTTCTTTAGAGTCGTCCATACCCGGTTTGACTCCCTGTTAACGGACCACCGGTCAACCGCCCTCGATCGGACAGGGCCCTCCCGCGTCCGCCCATTGCTTGAACCGGCTGACAAAAATGTCGTGCGGCACCGGCACCGGCGCGCGCCCCACACCCGGATTCCAGCCCCAGAGCACCAGTTTGTCCTCACTGACATGCTTGATCAACGCGGCGAAATCACGATCGCCATTGCTCGAGCGGTCCTTGATCATGGCGCACAACTTGTCCGCCGGCAGGCCGATCCAGGCCATTTTGTGCGCCGCCGGGGGCAGGCTCCAGTGCGGGGCTCCGGGCGGCATGCCAGGGCCATAGCTGGCTGGCGGATTGCGTTCGGCATGACAGGTGGTACAGGGCAAACCGGCAGCGCCTTTGCCATCCATGCCCCGCACCACATCCATCGAGTGGGGAAGGCCGGCGTCGAACTGCAACGGTGAATCACCGGGGATATGGCAGTTCTGGCAGCGCGGGCTCTGGAAGACCTTTTGCACGGTATCGAATGCCTTCACGGCCTCCTTTTCATCAGCAAGCACGTGCTCCGCGTAAGCGACCAGACCAATCAATACCATCGCGCCCAGCAGCAGGTGTCGTTTCATCTCACACCCCCGCCAGTTGCAGCGGCAGCTCGCGCAGGCGCTGCCCGGTCAGGGCGAACACCGCATTGGCCACCGCCGGCGCCGTGGGCGGTACGCCGGCTTCGCCGATACCGCCGGGTTTCTCGCTACTGGGCACGATATGCACTTCGACCAGCGGCATTTCATTGAGCCGCAGCACCTGATAATCGTGATAATTGGACTGCTCTACCTTCCCGTCCTTGAACGTCAGTTTGCTGTGCAAGGTAAATCCGAGGCCGAACGTAATTGCCGACTCCATTTGCGCGGCGATGCTCATCGGGTTGACCGCAATGCCGCAATCCACCGCGCACACCACCCGATGCACGCGGATCGCCAGGTTGTCCTGGGACACTTCGGCGACTTGGGCAACGTAACTGCCGAACGACTCATGCACCGCGACACCCAAGACGTGGCCGTCCGGCAAAGGGGCCTTCCAGCCGGCTTTCTCGACGGCCAGGTTCAGCACGCCCAGATGCCGTGGATGATCCTTGAGCAGGGTTCGTCGGTAGTCGACCGGGTCCTTGCCGGCCGCCTCGGCCAGTTCGTCGATCAGCGACTCCATCACGAACGCGGTATGGGTGTGCCCGACCGAACGCAGCCAGAGCACGCTGATCCCGGTTTTCGGCGAATGCAGGTCAACCTGGTGATGGGCCAGCCCCGTGAGGTAAGGACTGTCGGCAACCCCTTCGACAGACGTCTTGTCGATGCCATCCTTGACCATGGTCGCCTCCAACGAGGTGCCGGCCATGATCGACTGCCCGACCATGACATGTTTCCAGGCGATGGGCAGGCCCGCGGCATCCAGGCCGATGCGTGCGTGATGCAGGAACGCCGAGCGGTAATAACCTCCGCGGATATCATCCTCGCGCGACCAGACGGTTTTCACCGGTTCCCCCGCGGCCTTGGCGACTTCCACGGCTTCAGCGACAAAATCCGAGGTGGGATTGGCCCGGCGACCAAACCCGCCGCCCAAAAACTGGGTATGAATCTCCACCTGTTCCGGTTTGAGCCCGGTGATTTTCCCCGCGATCATTTGATCCAGAGTCTGAAACTGGGTGCCGGTCCAGATCTCGCATTTGTTCCGGGTTATTTTGACGGTGCAATTAAGAGGCTCCATTGGCGCGTGGGCCAGGTAGGGCACGCTGTATTCGACATCGACTGTTTTCACCGCCTTGCCCATGGTGCCGTCGGTGTCGCCGGCCTTGCTGGCTGAAAGACCGGGGGTGGTCGCGAGTTTGCGGAAGTTTTCCAGCAATGCCTGACTGTCGAGCCCGGTATTCGGCCCCAGGTCCCAGTCGATCTTCAACGCATCGCGCCCCAGCTTCGCCGCCCAATAGTGATCGGCAATCACCGCGACGCCCGTGGGCACCTGCAACACCTTATGCACGCCCGGAATCGCCAGCGCTTCGGCGCCTTCGAAGGACTTGACGCTGCCACCGAACACCGGTGAACGGGCGACCATGGCGGTCATCAGGCCATCGAATTGCACGTCGATGCCGAATTTGGCCCGGCCGGTGATTTTCTCCGGGGTGTCCAGGCGCTTGGTGGGCTTGCCGATGAGCGTCCAGTCCTTGGCCTCCTTGAACTTGATCGAAGCCGGATCCGGCAGGGGCAGCTTGCCGGCATCATCGGCCAGTTCGCCGTAGGTGGCGCGCCGGTCACCGGCAATCACCACGCCCGCTTCGGTGCGAATCCCGGAAGGCGCAACATTGAAGCGCTTGGCAGCCGCATCGATCAGCATCAACCGCGCCGTGGCGCCGGCCTGGCGGTAACGATCGAACTCCATCCAGGTCGAGGTGGACCCGCCGGTAATCTGCATCCCGCCAAACGCGGCCAGGCCATAATCGGCGGCCGACGCGGGTGCATGCTCGACGCGGATTTTCGACCAGTCGGCCTCCAGTTCTTCGGCGATCAACATGGTCAGGCCGGTCCAGATGCCCTGGCCCATCTCCGAATGGCCGAGCAGCACGGTGACGCTGTCGTCATTGCCGATCCGCAAAAAGGCGTTGGGGGCGAAGACCTTGCCTTGATTCTCGGCGCCGCTGGCAAAACGATGGGCACCGGGGATGACAAACGCCACCACCAGACCGCCACCCAGCCATGCGCTGCCCTGGAGAAAACCGCGGCGCGATAACGGTTTGATGCTGTTCATTGCTCAGGCTCCCGTCAACATGGCATCAACCGATTTCGGCAGCGCGTTTGACCGCGGCACGGATCCTTGGGTAGGTGCCGCAGCGGCAAATGTTGCCGGAAAGCGCCTGATCGATGTCGCTGTCAGTGGGGTGGGGAATCTTCGCCAGCAAGGCGGCCGCCGACATGATCTGCCCCGACTGGCAGTAACCGCACTGGACCACGTCGAGTTCGGCCCAGGCTTGTTGCACCGGGTGCGAGCCGTCGGTGGACAGGCCTTCGATGGTGAGGATTTTCTGCCCGTGGGCCACGGCCGTGGCGGGCGTGACGCAGGAACGCAGCGGCGCACCGTCGACGTGCACGGTGCAGGCACCGCACTGGGCCATGCCGCAACCGAATTTGGTGCCGGTCAGGTGCGCGACATCGCGCAGGACCCAGAGCAGCGGCATGTCCGCCGGGACGTCCAGCGCCTGATCCTTGCCATTGATGTTAAGGGTCAGCATGGCGAATGTCCTCAGACTCACGGTGTTCTGAAGGGGCTCTGTGCATGACGCCATCATGTGGGGGCGAGCCTCGGGTTATCCCTACAGCTAAGCGCAAATTTCCCTGTGGGACAGGTTCATCGACCACCGGTCACTTGATGGCCGTTTTTATGACGACCAGAGGCTGACTTGCTGCATTGCAGCGCGCCTTTGACGGCGAGAGCTAATACACTGCGAAACCGATCCGTCGCGGACGTTGACCATGAAACACACCGTTGCCAAAGACACAGGCAAGGCCCCGCGCTTCTGGCGTGATGACGCCCTGCCCTTCATCGAAGCCCGCTCCATCGTCGATGGGCGCGAGGTCTGCTACACCCGGCACGCCCATGAGCACTTTTCCATAGGGGCGATCACCGCCGGGTGCAGTACCTATCTCCACGAGCAATCGGCATTCCAGGTCAGTGCCGGCACCGTCGTGCTGATGAATCCCGGCGATGTCCATGCCTGCAATCCCATTGATAATCAGCCCTGGTCGTACTTGATGTTGTACGTCGATACGCCGTGGCTCACCGATCTGCAGCACCAGCTCGGGTTCAGCCACGACCTCGCGTTTCGGCGGTTTTCCGTCACCCATGACCGCGACGCGCAGCTGTTTACTGGCCTGACGGGCTTGTACGACGTGTTGGTTGACGATCAGCAGGACGTGCTGCGCAAACACAGCACGGCGGTGGAGTTTTTCACCGAGGTACAGCTACTGCTCAACCCGGTCGATCCACCGCTGCGCGAGCCCAATTTCAAACTGGAGCGGGCGGCTGACTACATCCGCGACAACTGCACGCAAATGCTCAAGCTCGAAGACATTTGCGCGGCCGCCAAGCTGTCGCCGTCTTATCTGATCCGTGCATTCAAGCAGCATTACGGCATGACGCCCCATGCGTTTCTGGTCAACCGGCGCATCCAGTTCGCCCGGGATCGACTGCGCAGCGGCAAGCTGATCGCCGATGTCGCGCTGGAAGCGGGGTTTGCCGACCAGGCGCATTTTCAACGGGCGTTCAAACAACACCTGGCGGCGACACCGGGGCAGTATCGCGGCTGAAACCAGCACGATCCTCTGTGGCGAGGGAGCAAGCTCCCTCGCCACAGAGATCTGCGTTAATACGCCTGAGGCAACACCAGGTAAATGGCACTCACCGCCAGCAACAACGCCATGCTCCGGTTGAACAAGCGCATACCCGCCGGGTTGTGCAAATAGCCGCGCAAAAAGGTCCCGGCATAAGCCCAGCAGCCGACGGACACATAGCAGATCACCAGGTACACCGCGGCAAACTGCCAGACCAGCCGCGCCTCGCCATCGGCGACAAACGCGCCCATGCCGGCCACGCAAGCCAGCCAGGCTTTCGGGTTGAGCCACTGCATGACAGCGCCGTAGAGCATCGACGGTGCCCGGCCCGGCGCCTTCGCTTCGAGATGGCCCTTGTCGGCGGCGAGCTTGAAGGCCATGTACAACAGGAACGTCACACCGGCACATTGCACCACCTGCGTCAACGCTGGCCAAAGCAGCAACAGCTCATGCAAGCCCAATCCCATCAGAACCAGCAGCAATACAAAGCCCAGCGTCGCACCGGCCACATGCCGCTGACTGGCCCGGAAGCCGAAACGCGCCCCCGAACTCAACGCCACGATATTCACCGGCCCCGGCGTGATCGACGCTACGAGGGCAAACGCCGCCATGGACATAATCAGACTCATCGCACCTTTCTTCCATTCAGTTGAACCAGGCCCCAAGGTAGAGAGCGGCTCGATGGCTGTATTGAACAAAACACCCCTCACCTGTACCGCGATTGACGCGCACCACTGTACGGGTCGAGCCACGCTGCACCTATGGTAAAAATACCGCTCTCGCTTCAGGAGCCCCGTCATGGACCTCGCCACCCTCTCCCTCTTCCTCCCCGCCTGCTTCGCCCTGAACATGGCGCCAGGCCCGAACAACCTGTTGTCGGTCAGCAATTCGACTCGCTACGGCTACCGCACCGCGTGTGTCGCCGGCATCGGCCGGCTGCTGGCGTTTGCCGGGATGATCGCCCTCGCGTCGGCGGGGCTGGCGGTGGTGCTGCAAACCTCGGAGCTGCTGTTCTACGGGATCAAGATCGTCGGCGCGGCCTATCTGTTCTATCTCGCCTGGCAGTTGTGGCGCGCCGATCCCGGGACGCAAGACACTGTTGCGGGAGCGCCGGTGGGCACGCTGAGATTGGCGCGCCAGGAATTTCTGGTGGCGGCCGGCAATCCGAAAGCGATCCTGATCTTCACCGCATTCCTGCCACAGTTCGTTGACCCGGCCCGGGCAATCACCCCGCAATTTGCGCTGTTGGGCGCGTTGTTCCTGATGCTGGAATGGATTGCGATCGGCGCCTACGCCTACATGGGCCTGCACATGCGCCGCTGGTTTGCCCAGCCTCGGGGCAAGCGGCTATTCAACCGTTGCTGTGCGGGGTTGTTGTCGGCGGCGGCTTCGGTGTTGCTGATGGCCCGCCGGACCTGAACTGCCCGGCTCCAATTGTGGAAGCGAGCCTGCTCGCGAAGAGGCCATTACATTCAACATCAATGTTGACTGCGACACCGCTTTCGCCGGCAAGACTGTCTCGCTCCCACACTGGATCTATGGAATTCTCTGTCGATTTTCCGGTGGAGGTACCGGTCGGCGCGTCTTATGCTCAACCCATGAACTTACAAAACACTTTGCTGCCGCCCCACGCCGAGATGGTTCGCGCCATGCTCGAACGAGACACCGCCTACGAGGGGGTGTTCTTTACCGCGGTCAAGACCACCGGCATCTTCTGTCGCCCCGGTTGCACCGCGCGCAAGCCCAAGCCGGAGAACGTCGAGTTCTTTGCCCATGCCGATGAATGCCTGTCGGCCGGCTACCGCGCCTGCCTGCGCTGCAAACCACTGGACGCGGCGGCTATCGCTCCGGACTGGGTGCAAAAGCTGCTCGCGGCGGTGGACGCCGATCCCGACCTGCGCTGGAGCGATGCGCAGTTGCTCGCAGAAGGCATCGAGCCACTGAAACTGCGGCGCTGGTTCAAGCAGCATTTCGGCATGACCTTCCACGCCTGGCTGCGCACCCGCCGCCTCGGCATGGCCTTGGGCGGGATCAAGCAGGGCGACTCCATCGATCACGCGGCGTTCGACTCAGGCTACGAATCACTGAGCGGTTTCCGCGATGCCTTTCAAAAGTCCTTCCACATCACACCGGGCCGTGCCACCAACAGCGAGCCGCTACTGTTCACTCGCCTGACCACGCCCCTGGGGCCGATGATCGCCATGGCTGAACGCCGGGGGCTGGTGTTGCTGGAGTTTCTCGACCGGCCGGCTCTGACCCGGGAAGTCGAAGAATTGCAGCAGCGCTACGGCTATGCCGTGGCGCCTGGGCACAATAGCCATTTACGCCAGATCGAAGCGGAACTGGCAGCGTATTTCGCCGGCAAACTGACCGGGTTCAACGTGCCGCTGCACCTGCCAGGCAGCGAATTCGCCCGCCAGGTGTGGGCCGAACTGGCGAAGATTCCCTACGGCCAGACCAGCACCTATGGCACCATCGCCGCGCAACTGGGCAAGCCTGGGGCGAGCCGCGCCGTGGGCCTGGCGAACGGGCACAACCGCCTTGCGATTGTCTTGCCCTGCCACCGGGTAATCGGTGCAGACGGCTCGCTGACCGGCTACGGTGGAGGACAACCGCGCAAGGCGTTTCTGCTCAGGCTGGAACAAACCGCGGTGCAGCTTACCGAACACCTTACGTTCTGATCCACGCCGCTGATGATCATCATCACGAAGGACAACCCGACTTCCATGCCCGATCCGTACCTGCCCGCCACCGAGTTTATGGCATCCATCGACGACGACTGGCGCCGCCACATCGCCGCCATCGGCCCCTGCCTGCATCAGCCCCATGCGGCTCGCGATCCTTATGAATCGCTGGTGCGGGCGATTGCCTACCAGCAACTGCACGCCCGGGCCGGAGACGCGATAGTAGGAAGGTTGCTGGCGTTGTTTCCAGGGGGGGCATTCCCCAGGCCTGAACAGATTGTCGCGACGGACTTCGAGCAGATGCGCAGTTGCGGGTTCTCCGCCAGCAAGATCGCGACCATTCAAGGGATTGCTCAAGCGACCTTGGATGGCGTGGTACCTGATTTCGCCACGGCGCTGGCCATGGATGACGAGGCGTTGATCGAACGCTTGATCACTCTGCGCGGGGTCGGGCGTTGGACGGTGGAAATGTTGCTGATCTATAGCCTGGAACGCCCGGATATTTTGCCGGCCGATGACTTTGGCGTGCGTGAGGGTTATCGGCGGCTCAAGGGGCTGGAGGTGCAGCCGACGCGCAAGCAGATGATTGAGATCGGGCTGGCTTGGAGTCCTTGTCGGACGGTGGCTTCCTGGTATTTGTGGCGGGTGCCCGGCCGGTAGACCGCGTTACCCTTCTTCGCGGGCAAGCCCGCTCCCACAAGGGATCTTTGAACACCCACGATCCCCTGTGGGAGCGAGCCTGCCCGCGAAGAGGCCGGCACATTCACCACAAACCGCTAGGCTGTCTTGGGTAAGCCAAAGACCCGCCGGAGGTTCCCATGCAACTCGAAGGCTCCTGCCATTGCGGCGCGGTGTCGTTCAGCTTGACCAGCGCCCACCCCTACCCGTACCAGCGCTGCTACTGCTCGATCTGCCGCAAGACCCAAGGCGGCGGCGGTTATTCGATCAATATTGGGGGTGACGCCGCCAGCCTGAAAGTGCGCGGCCGCAAACACATTACGATCTACCACGCACGACTCAAGGAAGAAGGCGCCCAGCGTGCGCACCGCAGCACCGCCGAACGACATTTCTGCTCCCTGTGCGGCTCCGGCTTGTGGCTGTTCAGCCCGGAGTGGCCGGAATTGATCCACCCGTTTGCATCAGCCATCGACACCCCGCTGCCGGTGCCGCCGGAACACACGCACTTGTTGCTCGATTCCAGGGCGCCGTGGGTGGAAGTCGAAGTGCGTCCTGGTGACAAGCAGTTCGAGGTCTATCCCGAAGAGTCGATCGCCGAGTGGCATGAGCGCCTGGGTTTGAGCCGATAAGGCGCTTCACCGTCTTCAGGCGAGTACCGGCACACCACTGTGGAACCGGAACTCCACATCCGGCGATTCGATCAACGCCTGCTCGGCAACGCGAACCCTGTCGATCACCTGGGCGATGTCCTTGGCGTCACCATATTGATAGGCCAGTTTCAAATAACCCTGAAAATGCCGCGCCTCGCTTTTCAGCAGGCCGAAGTAGAACTTGCCCAGCTCTTCATCCAGATGCGGCACCAGCGCCTCGAAACGCTCGCAACTGCGGGCCTCGATAAACGCGCCGACCACCAGGGTGTCCACCAGCTTGACCGGTTCGTGGCTGCGCACCACTTTGCGCAAGCCCGAGGCGTAACGCCCGGCGGACAGCTGACGCAACTCGATCTTGCGCTTCTTCATCAGCCGCATGACCTGTTCGTGGTGCACCAGCTCTTCCCGGGCCAGGCGCGACATCAGGTTGATCAGGTCGACGTGGGAGTGATACTTGGCAATCAGGCTCAATGCCGTGCTGGCGGCCTTGAATTCGCAGTTCTTGTGATCGATCAGCAGGGTTTCCTGATCGCCCAGCGCGGCCTGGATCCAGCCGTCGGGGGTCCGGCAGCCGAGGAACTCGTGAATTTCGGGAAGGATCATGGGGCTCACGGATAAAAGGTTCAAAACGAAGGGCGCCGATTATACCGGCCTGCCGGCAGACCACCAGCCGCGACCGTTGATATGCATCAAGTCCCGAATGCCCGGCCAGCAACTATAGTTGTCCAACGCAGTATTTTTACCATCCTGGAGATCCCGATCATGCAAGCCATCCGCAGCATCCTGGTGGTCCTCGAACCCGAACATTCGGAAAGCCTGGCGCTCAAACGGGCCAAACTGATTGCCGGTGTGACCCAGGCCCATCTGCACCTGCTGGTCTGTGACCGCAAGCATGACCACAGCGCCATGCTGGGCGTACTGAAGGCTGCCCTGTTGGAGGACGGTTTCAGCGTCACCACCGAGCAAGCCTGGAATGAAAGCCTGCACGAAACCATCGTCGATGTGCAGCAGGCCGAAGGCTGCGGGCTGGTGATCAAACAGCATTACCCCGACAGCCCGTTGAAGAAAGCCCTGCTGACCCCGGCAGACTGGAAACTGCTGCGCAACTGTCCAACCCCGGTGCTGTTGGTCAAGACGTCGAAACCCTGGACCGGCGGGGTCATTCTGGCGGCGATCGACGTCGGCAATACCGATGGCGAACACCGCACCTTGCACGCCAGTATCGTCGACCACGGTTATGACATCGCCAGTCTGGCCAGAGCCCATTTGCATGTGGTCAGTGCCCATCCCTCGCCGATGCTGTCGGCCGCCGACCCGACCTTGCAACTCAGCGAAACCATCGAGGCCCGCTATCGCGAGCAGTGCAAGGCCTTTCAGGCCGAGTTCGACATTGATGACGAGCACCTGCATATCGCGGAAGGCCCGGCGGATGTGCTGATTCCGTATATGGTGCACCAGCTGGGTGCGTCGGTGACGGTGATCGGCACGGTTGCGCGGTCCGGTTTATCCGGGGCATTGATCGGCAATACGGCGGAAGTGGTGCTGGATGCGGTGGAGAGTGACGTGCTGGTATTGAAGCCGGATACGATCATGGATCATCTGGAGGAGATTGTGACCCAGCATTGAGATCCGCGCTGCCGGGTAGATCGCCTTCGCCGGCAAGCCGGCTCCTACAGGGATGCGCGGTCAACTGTAGGAGCTGGCTTGCCAGCGCAGCTTTTAAAATCAACCGCCGAACGCATCCCTGAGAAACCCCGGCGCAATGTAACGCTGGTAATGCGCCTCCGAGAGCAAAAAGAACTCACGATCGATGGCATCACGCAGTTCCGGCAGGTTCCAGTCGCGAAACTCCGGCATCAGCACCATCCCGTAGGCTTCCAGATTGTTGATCACCCGCGCACCACGGGCGATCAGCTGATAAGCCCAGCAATATTGCGACTGATGCGGCACAAAACGGATTTTGCGTTGCTCCAGCTGCCATCGCAGGCGCTGGGGATCGAAAATTTCCAGCTTGCTGGCCATCACTTGGGACAGCAACTGCTCAAGTCGCAGCCACACCGCACGTTTTTCTTCCTCGTTGTACCCGTTCCAGTTGATCACTTCATGGTGGAAACGCTTGCAGCCACGGCACACCAAGTCACCGTAAACAGTGGAGCAAAGGCCGACGCAGGGGGTCTTGATGGTCTGATTGGGCATAGGTAGGAGAACACGGGAAAGCAGAACAGATGGGCATGTTAGCCCTTTGTCTAACATTCATCACCCCTCAAAATTCAGCCCCGAACTTACCTTTAATTTTTTTTTCCCGTAGAATCAGCCAGCCTTTTAAGGCGCCAATGTCCGTTAGAAGCTGTTTTCAAAGCGTCACGAGCACAGTCGTTCCTTCAGAGCGGTGTTGGCGAAGGGTTTTTCCAGCGGGGAAAAGCCCAACGCCAACCCTCATCAGCTCCCGTTCTGCAGGCGTAAAACTTTGAAAGCAGCTTCTGTAAGGAATTGTCGGTAATTCTGGCTGAGTGGCCCAAAACGCCATGAAGCGCATGAGTACGGCAATTTCGGGATGAGCGTCCCGGACACCCAGATGGGACCACTGATGAGGGTAATAACTGTGCTTGAAGCCTACCGCAAACATATCGAAGAGCGTGCAGCACTGGGTATCGTTCCCCAGCCGCTTAACGCCGAACAAACTGCAGGCCTGGTCGAGCTGCTGAAGAATCCCCCGGCTGGCGAAGAAGCTTTCCTGGTTGACCTGATCACCAATCGCGTTCCGCCTGGCGTGGACGAAGCAGCCTATGTAAAGGCCGGCTTCCTGTCTGCACTGGCCAAAGGCGAAGCCACCTCCCCTCTGCTCGACAAGAAACGCGCTGTTGAACTGCTCGGCACCATGCAAGGCGGCTACAACATCGTGACCCTGGTCAACCTGCTGGACGACGCCGAACTGGCGCCAGTAGCGGCCGAAGAACTCAAGCACACCCTGCTGATGTTCGACGCTTTCCACGACGTGGCGGAAAAAGCCAAGAACGGTAACGTTCACGCCCAAGGCGTACTGCAATCCTGGGCTGACGGCGAGTGGTTCAAGAACCGCCCGGTGCTGGCCGACAAGATCAGCCTGCGGGTGTTCAAGGTCACCGGCGAAACCAACACCGACGACCTGTCCCCTGCCCCGGATGCCTGGTCCCGCCCGGACATCCCGCTGCACGCCCTGGCCATGCTGAAAATGGCCCGCGACGGCATCGTGCCGGACGTACAAGGCGCCATCGGTCCGATGAAGCAGATCGAAGAAATGCGCAACTCCGGCTTCCCGATCGCCTACGTTGGCGACGTGGTCGGTACCGGTTCTTCGCGTAAATCGGCTACCAACTCGGTGCTGTGGTTCTTCGGCGACGACGTTCCTTTCGTGCCGAACAAGCGTGCCGGCGGCTTCTGCTTCGGCAGCAAGATCGCTCCGATCTTCTACAACACCATGGAAGATGCCGGCGCCCTGCCAATCGAGTTCGACGTTACCAACATGAACATGGGCGATGTCATCGACCTGTACCCGCATGCTGGCAAAGTCTGCAAACACGGCACCGACGAAGTCCTGACCACCTTCGAAATGAAGACCCCGGTACTGTTGGACGAAGTCCGTGCCGGCGGTCGTATTCCGCTGATCATCGGCCGCGGCCTGACCGATAAGGCTCGCGCCGAACTGGGCCTGCCAGCGTTCGACCTGTTCAAGAAACCGGATGCCCCGATCGAAAGCACCAAGGGTTTCACCCTGGCGCAAAAAATGGTCGGCAAGGCGTGCGGCGTAGAAGGTGTACGTCCGGGTACTTACTGCGAACCGAAAATGACCACCGTCGGTTCCCAGGACACCACCGGTCCGATGACCCGCGACGAACTGAAAGACCTGGCGTGCCTGGGCTTCTCGGCCGACCTGGTAATGCAGTCGTTCTGCCACACCGCGGCGTATCCAAAGCCGATCGACGTGACCACCCACCACACCCTGCCTGACTTCATGATGACCCGCGGCGGCGTTTCCCTGCGTCCGGGCGACGGCATCATCCACAGCTGGCTGAACCGCATGCTGCTGCCGGACACCGTCGGTACCGGTGGTGACTCCCACACCCGTTTCCCGATGGGCATTTCGTTCCCGGCCGGTTCCGGTCTGGTTGCGTTCGCTGCTGCCACCGGCGTGATGCCGCTGGACATGCCGGAATCGATCCTGGTGCGCTTCAAAGGCAAGATGCAACCGGGCGTCACCCTGCGCGACCTGGTTCACGCCATTCCTTACTTCGCGATTCAGGCTGGCCTGCTGACCGTCGAGAAGAAAGGCAAGAAGAACGCCTTCTCCGGCCGCATCCTGGAAATCGAAGGCCTGGACAACCTGAGCATCGAACAGGCTTTCGAGCTGTCCGACGCCTCGGCCGAACGTTCGGCTGCCGGTTGCACCATCAAGCTGTCGAAAGAGTCGATCACCGAATACCTGAGCTCCAACATCACCCTGCTGCGCTGGATGATCGGCGAAGGCTACGGCGATGCACGGACCCTGGAACGTCGTGCGCAAGCGATGGAAGCCTGGATTGCCAACCCTGAGTTGATGGTTGCCGATGCTGACGCCGAATACGCTGAAATCATCGAAATCGACCTGGCCGACATCAAGGAGCCTGTGCTCTGCGCGCCGAACGATCCGGACGACGCCCGTCTGCTGTCCAGCGTTGCTGGCGAGAAGATCGACGAAGTGTTCATCGGTTCGTGCATGACCAACATCGGTCACTTCCGCGCCGCCGGCAAGTTGCTGGAACAGGTCAAGGGTCAGCTGCCAACCCGTCTGTGGCTGTCGCCGCCGACCAAGATGGACGCTCACCAGCTGACCGAAGAAGGCTACTACGGCATCTACGGCAAGGCTGGCGCCCGCATGGAAATGCCAGGTTGCTCGCTGTGCATGGGTAACCAGGCACGCGTAGAGCCGAATTCGACAGTCGTGTCGACTTCGACCCGTAACTTCCCGAACCGTCTGGGTGACGGCGCGAACGTTTACCTGGCTTCGGCTGAGTTGGCGTCCGTTGCGTCCATCCTGGGTCGCCTGCCGACCGTCGAGGAGTACATGGAGTACGCTGGCAAGATCGACAGCATGGCGGCCGATGTCTACCGCTACCTGTCCTTCGACCAGATCGCCGAGTTCCGTGAAGCTGCTGCGAACGCCAACATCCCGGTCGTTCAAGCCTAACGCTGCAACGCAATAAAAAACGCCGCCCATCGTGAGATGAGCGGCGTTTTTTTATGCCTGCACCCGACACCCTGTAGGAGCGAGGCTTGCCCGCGAAGAACGATAACGCGGTCCAGCCGTTTGTCCGCGTGATGGCCTTCGCGGGCAAGCCTCGCTCCTACGGTCTCTCACGCACTCAGCGAATAGATCAACGCCGAAATAGCCACCAGGCCCACCGCCGTCACGAAGACGTTGGAAGCCTGACCGCGATAACGCGCCATCGCCGGTACTTTACGGATGGCATACATCGGCATCAAAAACAGAATCGCCGCAATGATCGGGCCACCCAGGGTTTCGATCATCCCCAGGATGCTCGGGTTCAGCGTGGCAACAATCCAGCAGACCACCAACATGAACGCCGCCGTCATACGGTCCAGGGTCTTCGGTGCCGGGCGCTTGCCACTCTTCACGATCAGTCCTTTAAGACCTTCGCTGGCACCAATGTAGTGACCGAGGAACGACTTGGAAATTGCCACGAACGCAATCAACGGTGCCGCAAAGGCGATGGTCGGATTGCTGAAGTGGTTAGCCAGGTAGGACAGGATCGACAGGTTCTGCGCCTTGGCCTCGGCCAGTTGCGCCGGCGACAGGGTCAGCACGCAGCTGAACACGAAAAACAGTACCATCACCACCATCAAGCCGTGGGCCCGGGACAGGATCTGCGAACTGCGCTCCTGGGCGTGATCGCCGTAACGACGTTTCTGGTCCACTGCAAACGCCGAGATGATCGGCGAGTGGTTGAACGAAAACACCATCACCGGAATCGCCAGCCACAAGGTGTGCAACAACGCCGAGGGTTCAGGCAGCGTGGATGCGGTGGCGAGGATGCCGCCGTTCCAGTGCGGAATCAGGAACACCGCGAGAAACAGCAGGGCCACGATAAACGGATAGACCATCAGGCTCATGGCCTTGATGATCGCTTGCTCGCCGCAACGCACCACGGCCAGCAGGCCGAGGATCAGCACCAGCGACAGTACGGCGCGCGGGGGTGGCATGATGTGCAGTTGATGCTCGAGAAAACTGCCCACGGTGTTGGTCAGGGCCACACTGTAGATCAGCAGGATCGGGAAGATCGCAAAGAAGTAGAGCAAGGTGATCAGCGCGCCGGCCTTGATCCCGAAGTGCTCTTCCACCACTTCGGTGATGTCCGCGCCTTCGCGACCGGACAGCACAAAGCGGGTCAAGCCACGGTGTGCGTAAAATGTCATGGGGAACGCCAATACTGCCAGGATCAGCAGCGGCCAGAAGCCGCCCAGACCTGCATTGATCGGCAAAAACAGCGTGCCAGCCCCGATGGCCGTGCCAAACAGGCCCAGCATCCAGGTGGTGTCATGGCGATTCCAGCGGGTAAGGCTTGCTGGTGTCGCCGCTACAAAGCGTTCGTCGACGCTATTGGCCTGATCATTCATCCGGTGGGATCTCCGCATTCCGGTCACTTGCTACCCGGTCAGGGCGAGTCGGAAAAAACCGACAGGCAGCGCCCTGGCCGAAACAGGGGCGCGATTGTCCGGGATTAATGAACAGAATTAAAGACTTAGCTGAGGAGCGGTGGTGCGGATCAGTCGAGAAGGGGTCGATGTACCCCTGCAGGAGCGACGGCGCCCTTGCGTCCGAATCAAATAGATTGTTTAAACAATCCATTTGCCAATATTTCACCCTGATGTATGTTCAATCCAGGTTCCGTCGGCAGCCCTCATCGCGGAGACAAGCCATGCCACTGGTTCGCGTCGATATCAAGAAGCATCAGGATCCCACCCACGCCAAACGCATCGGGCAATTGATCTACGCCGCCATGCACAGCGCCATTGGCGTGCCAGAGAACGATAATTTTCAGATTCTTGCCGAGCACGATGAACAGCATTTCATTTTCGATCCCGGCTATCTGGGTATCAACCGCACCGACAACCTGGTGGTGATTCAAATCACACTGAGCGAAGGCCGCACCGTCGAACAGAAAAAGTTGCTCTATAAAACCATCGCCGAGCGCCTTAATGCGCAACTGGCGGTACGACTGGAAGATGTTTTCATCAACCTGGTGGAAGTGAAGAAAGAGAACTGGTCGTTCGGCAACGGCATTGCTCAGTACGCCATCTGAGCGATCTTCTATTACATACAGTATTGATCGCCTTGCAATGTCGGCGCGTAGGAAAACGCCTACATCCAACACTTCTATAAACAAGTGTGACAAAGCAAGTCTGAGTGCCATGCACTCTGAATTGTTACAAGCAACTACTCGGCATTGAACAACCCGCATTTCCAGCTTATATTTTTCAAGCATTGAATTTGAATGATTAGTAACGCGCCTCAAAAATCAGTCGAGGAGTTATCCGCATGCAAAAAAACAACATCACTTCCACACTCCTTCTTGCCGCGGCATTGTTGTGTCCTTTGAGTAGCTTTGCGCAACAGGCCCCCGCCATTAGCGATATTCGGGAGCTGGCATCCTCTCCTCGGTGGCTGACAACCAAGGTCTATATAGAGGGCGCACCACAAACGGATGTCAAAGAAAATTATCCCGGGGTGGTCGGAATATCAACATGGGACCCCGAACGCAATCGCTATGAGTTCTTTTACACCGACACGGGTGCATCAAAGTACAACCAGGGAGGTGGCGGTTACTTCTTTGTCACCGGCGATAAAAAAACCCACGTCCTAGTGCCCGACGTTGGCTCAACCAAAACCGTGGTCAGGCGGCTGGAAGCGTTGAACACCAAAGAGTTCACCTATTCTCGCGAAGTGCCTCGCGACATGGTAGAGAATAACCCTCTGGTACGCATCCATGTCGTTCATGCCCCCTACACTGGAACAGTAGTTACACAGTCCGCCATTAAGCCAGGCATGGACACCAACTGAAATCCGCCACCCCGCAGCAGGCTAACTATTCCATTCATCACACTGAAGTAACACCATTTGAAACAAATCTTGTCGCCTAATAACAACATGGAGTTTCAACATGCAAAAAACACTCAGAACACTACTGATATCTACGTTACTGCTCTCATCGGCCTTCTCCGTTGCCCATGCGCAATCCACAACGCCCGCCCCTGCAAAAAATGCCGTATCCACGCCAGATAATGCCGTCATGCTGACCGTCTTTTTAAAGCACGATCAGTCACGACCATTGGGCGAATTGAAGGCTCAACTGGCCAAGCAAGGATTCTATAACGCCTTTCCACCCGCAGGGGTAGAGGTTGTCAACTGGAACATCATGATGGGTATCGGGCAAGTCGTCACACTGCGCCTTCCGGCCTCCCGCCTGGCAGAAGTAAACCTTGCGCTTGAAAATACGGCGTGGGGAAGTTACAGAACCGAGTTCTATCCCACCTATGACTTCAAAGCGATCGCACAGGCGGAACGAACCAAGGCACAACCACCGCAAACTGCCCAGTAACGCCTGCGGCGGCACACTGTATTTGCAGTGTGCCGCATTGGGACATCACATCGGCTCCGTCAGCCCTGAAGCATGAATTTGCTTCTTCCAGGAAGCAGTCCAGACTAAAAAACACCGCGTCCTCGATTGACGACCATTGCCAATCCGCCCGGGAATCAGCACCCTGAAACTATTTTTCGTGCTCGACACGCCAATGAACTACAGGAGCAGAGTAATGCCCGCAACCGTTCTGGTACTGGTTGAAACCATCAATGATTACCTGCCGATTCTCGAACATCAGGGCTTTCACCTGATTCTGGCCCCGACGCCCGCCGAGCGCGCGGCGGCCATCACCCGGCAGGGCGGTCAGATCGATGCGGTGCTGACTCGCGGTCCATTAGGGTTGCATGCCGACGAAATCGCCGCCCTGCCCAATCTCAAGATTATCTGCGTGATCGGCGCCGGCTACGAACAGGTCGACCTGCAAGCCGCCGCCGACCGGGGCATCACGGTCACCAACGGTGCCGGGGTCAATGCGCCTTCGGTTGCCGACCACGCCATGGCGATGCTGCTGGCGCTGGTGCGCGACATTCCGCGCTGCGACGCCGCCGTGCGTCGGGGCGAGTGGCCGAAGATCATGCGCCCTTCCCTGGCCGGCAAACGCCTGGGCATCCTCGGTCTCGGCGCTGTCGGCATGGCCATTGCCAAGCGCGCGGCTCACGGCTTCGACATGACGGTGAGCTACCACAACCGCCAGCATCGCAGCGACGTGCCCTACAGCTTCTGCTCGACGCCGACCGAACTGGCGCGCGCCTCGGACTTTCTGATCGTCGCCACCCCCGGTGGCCTGGGCACCAGACACCTGATCAACAAACACGTGCTCGATGCCTTGGGCCCCAAAGGCTTCATCGTCAACATCGCCCGGGCCAGTGTCATCGTCACCGCGGATCTGATCAGCGCCTTGGAACAACGACGGATTGCCGGTGCCGCACTGGATGTCTTCGATGCCGAACCCCTTGTGCCGGACGCATTCAAGTCGTTGGCCAACGTTATCCTGACGCCGCACGTCGCTGGTTTGTCGCCTGAGGCAACCCAGGGAACCGTGGAACTGGTGGGCCGCAATCTGGTGGCGTTCTTTTCCGCAGAGCCGGTGCTCACCCCTATCGATCTGCCGGCATCCCGGGCCCAGGCAGAGCAATAGACGATCATTCAAACAGGTGTATCAAAAGCAATGATTGCCCGGCAACACGCTCACCTATAAGGGTTGTCCGTGGTTGTGGGTGTCGGCTGTGCGCATTAGATTAGCCAATAGTCTCAGGCCTCCAAAATAAGCAGAAGGGATAAGCATGGCGCTTACTGACCAGTCCACCCGTATCCGCTCCGGCGAAGAACTCGATGCCAGCCTGATCGATCCGTACCTCAAGGCTCATATTCCGGGCCTCAGTGGCCAGCCTGCCATCAGCCAGTTTCCCGGCGGTGCGTCCAACCTCACCTACTTGCTGGAATACCCCGAACAGGAGTTCGTCCTGCGTCGGCCGCCATTCGGCCACAAGGCCAAGTCTGCCCACGACATGGGCCGCGAGTTCCGGATCCTCAATCAGCTCCGGGACGGCTTTCCATACTGTCCTAAAGCCTACGTGCACTGCACCGATGAAACGGTGATCGGCGCCGAGTTCTATGTGATGGAACGGGTCAAGGGCATCATCCTGCGCGCTGAACTGCCGCCGGAGCTGGGCCTGGATTCGGCAAAGACCGAAGCCCTGTGCAAGAGCTTTATCGACAAGTTCGTCGAACTGCATCAGGTCGATTACAAGGCCTGCGGCCTGGGCGACCTTGGCAAACCTGAAGGCTACGTCGCGCGGCAGATCAAAGGCTGGAGCGAGCGTTACGAAAAAGCCCTGACCCCGGACGCGCCGCAGTGGCAAGCGGTCAAGGCCTGGCTCAATGACAAAATGCCGGCCGATCATCCCACGTCGAGCATCGTGCACAATGATTACCGCTTCGATAACGTGATCCTCGACCCGAACAATCCGATGCAGATCATCGGCGTGCTCGATTGGGAGCTGACGACCCTCGGTGACCCGTTGATGGACCTGGGCAACACCCTCGCCTACTGGATCGAAGCCGATGACCCGGCACCGGTGCAGTTGATGCGCCGTCAGCCGAGCCACGCCCCGGGCATGCTGACCCGCCGTGAGTTCGTCGATTACTACGGCCAACGCTCAGGCATCCAGATCGACAACTTCGACTTCTACTACACCTATGGCCTGTTCCGCCTGGCCGGCATCGTTCAGCAGATCTACTACCGCTTCTTCCATGGTCAGACCCAGGACAAACGCTTCGCGCAGTTCATTCACATGAACAAACTGCTGGAACAGATGAGCTTGCAGGTCATCCGCACATCCAGTCTCTGACTACGCACCTGGCCCAATAACAAGACTTTCATAAGGGAATCCCATGTCCAAGACCCAGTTGTTCGACCTCGACGGCAAGATCGCTTTCGTTTCCGGTGCCAGCCGCGGCATTGGTGAAGCCATTGCCAAACTGCTGGCCCAGCAAGGCGCCCACGTCATCGTTTCGAGCCGCAAACTCGAGGGCTGTCAGCACGTGGCCGACGCCATCGTCGCTGCCGGCGGCAAAGCCACCGCCATCGCTTGCCATATCGGTGAAATGGAACAGATCAGCCAGGTCTTCGCCGGCATCAAGGAACAGTTCGGGCGCCTGGACATCCTGGTCAACAACGCCGCGACCAACCCGCAATTCTGCAACGTACTGGACACCGACCTCGGCGCGTTTCAGAAGACCGTGGACGTCAATATCCGCGGCTACTTCTTCATGTCGGTGGAAGCCGGCAAGCTGATGCGCGAAAACGGCGGCGGCAGCATCATCAACGTGGCGTCGATCAATGGCGTCTCGCCGGGGATTTTCCAGGGCATCTACTCGGTGACCAAGGCTGCGGTGATCAACATGACCAAGGTTTTCGCCAAGGAATGCGCGCAGTTCGGCATTCGCTGCAATGCCCTGCTACCAGGTTTGACCGATACCAAGTTCGCTTCGGCACTGGTGAAGAACGAGGCGATCCTGAACACCGCATTGCAGCAGATTCCGCTCAAGCGTGTGGCGGATCCGAGTGAGATGGCGGGGGCCGTGCTTTACCTGGCCAGCGATGCGTCGAGCTACACCACTGGCGTGTCGCTGAATGTGGATGGCGGTTTCCTGTCCTGAATTCGATTTGTACCCCTTGCAGGAGCACGCTTGCTCGCGTTGGTCGTCAACGATACCGCTGGAAACCTGACACCCCGCGGCTTTCTCAGGTTCTTCGCGAGCAAGCTCCTCCTACACCAAAATTCGCACCTAATGAATATTTGTTCCATATATTGCAATTAAAGAATATTTATTCCATTAATAGCCCTCCTGGAAACAACAATCCAAAAGGATCCCGGCTATGCGCGAACTCGGTATCGGTCTCATCGGCACAGGCTTCATGGGCCGCGCCCATGCCTTGGCGTTTCGCAATGTCAGTGCAGTGTTCGAACTCCCCCTGAAGCTCAAACTCGCCGCCCTGGCCGACGCCGATCCACAGCGTGCCCGCCACTGCGCCGACGCCTGGGGGTTCGAAACCGCCCACAGCGACTGGCAACAATTGATCGATGATCCCAAGGTCCACTTGATCGCCATCACCACGCCCAACCACCTGCACTATCCCATGGCCATGGCCGCCCTCAGCGTCGGCAAAGCGGTGTACTGCGAAAAGCCGCTGGCGGTCAATCTTGAACAGGCCGACGCCATGCGCCAGGCGGCGAAAGCGGCAGGCGTGGTCACGCGGGTGGGTTACAACTATCAGCACAACCCGATCATCGGCCTGGCGCGGCAACTGATCGAAAACGGCGAACTGGGGCACATCATCAGTTTCCAGGGGGAGTTCAGCGAGGACTTCATGGCCGATCCCGCATCACCCTGGTCCTGGCGTTGCGACGCCGGGCATGCCGGCGGTGCGCTGGCGGATCTGGGCAGCCACCTGCTGGCCATGGCCCGTTATCTGGTAGGCGATGTCGAATCGGTATGCGCCGACACCCAGACCGTGCACGGGCAACGTCCCGCCGCGCCGGGCAGCCAGGAGCAACGCAGCATCACGGTCGATGATCAGGTCCATGCCCTGCTGCGGTTTGCCAACGGTGCGCGTGGGACATTCAGCAGCAGTTGGCTCAAGCACGGTTACAAGAATCACCTGAGTTTTGAAATCAGCGGCACAAAAGGCACCCTGGCATTCGATCAGGAGCGCTTGAATGAATTGCGCCTCCATCGCGCCGGACAAGACGGTTTCCAACGCTTGCTGGCGGGACCGAATTTGCCCGGTTACGCCGCGTTCAGCCCGGCGGCGGGACATCAGTTGGGCTATAACGAACTCAAGACCCTGGAAGTGCATGATCTGGTCATGGCACTGGCCGGGTTCGGTCAGGGTGGCACCGATTTCGAGCAGGCGTGGGAAGTCGAACGCCTGGCAACGGCGATTCGCCTCGCGGCGCGAGCATCGCGCTGGGTCAGGCTGGAAGAGGTCTGATCGACCACCCGGTGAGCGCCCGCCAGCAGCTCTACGCCGCTGGCGGCTTGCGCAAACTGATCCGCGCCTACTGCGTGACGCAACGGGTCAGGGTGGTATTGCGGGTCACCTGCCCTTCAGCTCGCATGTCGCCTTGCACATCAACGTTTTCAGTGGTTTGGCAGGTACGCACAGGGGGCGGCGGCGGAGCAAGGGGGGGTGGCGGCGGCGGACTGGCACAACCGCCGAGTATCACCGCGCAGAGGGCAAGCGGCAGTGGCGCAAAAACGCGTTTCCCAAGACTTTTCATAGGTTGACCCGCGATAAGTGATGTACACAGTGGTGTGACAACAAAATATCGCAGGAAAGTCCACGGGCCGGCAACAGAAAAGGCAGTTTTACGACGTTTCGGGACGATGCAAGGTATTGCTCTCAAGTTCATACCGCAGCTCTTCAACCAAAGCTGCCACGGCCTCCGGTGATCTGAGGTTCGTCACATTCAGTCCGCTGACCACCAGGTCCACCTGTCCCGAGACCGGGTGATACAGCTTCACAGTCACCGAGTTATCACCCGACACGCTGCACTCACAAGCGCGCGGAGAAAACTGCTGCTCCAGTTGCGCGCGCAATTGCGTCAGATAAATCATTGCGATTCACCCTTGGGCTGGTTGACAGCCCCGTCGACCGAAACTGAATTGAATTGGCGAAGCATGTGCTGTTCCTTGAGCTGTTCCGAGGGGACGCGATAGCGGTCCAAAGCCCACTACCGCACCCTTACAGACTAAGCACTGCCGCACCCCGCCAGAACATCCATTTGCATCTCAAGGTATAGTGCATTTGCACCTTCGCGCTAGCCTTTGCCCCGCCACTGACCCGAGAACAACCCGCGCTCGCGGGCCCAGACAATCGCCTCGCTGCGACTGTGCACATCGAGCTTGGAATATACCGTCGACACGTGATTGCGCACGGTATTAGGTGCCAGCTTCAGCCGCGCGGCAATTTCCTTGTCGGCCAGGCCTTCGCAGATCAGGCTGAGCACATCGCGCTCACGGGCAGTCAGGTCAGTGAAGGACACACTGGGCAATTTCGGCGAGTTGCCAGGCTTCACGTTGGCGAGTTTTTCGATCAGCGTGCGGCTGAACCACGAGGCGTCTTTCATGACCTCTTCGATGGCCGACACCAACTCCAGCTCCGTGCGTTTACGCTCGGTGATATCCATCAACACCAACAAATAGCAGGGGTTGTCCTGGATATTCACGGTGTCGGCGGAGACTGCGCAGTCGATCTCCCCGGCATCTTTTTTACGCATACGCACGTCGATCCGGTCCAGGCTTCCGGTTTTCTCCAACGCCGCGAACAACTTCGTATAAGCGCCTTTGTCCTGAATGAAATCGATCGCCGCGACGGTCTTGCCGAGCACCTCTTCGCTGGGGTACGCGAAGGTGTCCAGAAATGCTTCATTGACGTCCATGACCACCTGATCGCCGGCGTTACACACCAGGATCGGCACCGGGGTCAGGCGAAAGGCCTTGGCAAAACGTTCCTCACTCTGGCGCAGAGCGACTTCGGCCTTGTGCCGAGGCTCCATGTCCACGAAGGAAAACAACATGCAGGCCTCGTCATTGAGCTCCAGGGGTTGGCCGGCGACGATCACCTGTCTGCTGCCCCCTTCAGGCAATTGCAACTCGGCTTGCATCTGCGGAATGGTGGCGCCTTCGCGCAAGCGTTGCTTGGCCAGGTCTTTGTTCTCGGCCCCTTCCAGCACATCCAATTCATAGGTTGAACAACCGATCACCTGATCACGGGAGTAACCGGTCATTTCCAGGAAGCCGGAATTGACCTTGATGTAGCGCAAATCGCTGAGGCGACAGATCACCGCCGGGGCGGGATTGGCGTTAAAGGTTTTTTCGAATCGCTGCTCGGCGCTGGCCCACTCGGTGACGTCGTCCATGATCAGCACCAGCGACTCCGGTTCGCCGGCACTGTCGGTCAGCATCATACTGCGCACGTTGTGGACCCAGGTACGCTCTTCGTCCCCTGCCAGCCTCACCTCGACCAGCACATCGCTGAACGTCTCGCCCCGAGCCACGCGACTGATCGGGTAATTGTCCGCCGGGACCGGGTGATTATTGCGATAGCGCAAGGTAAAACGCCGGGCATACTCTCCGGCATTGGCGCCCAGATCATCGATCCGACTGACGCCATGCATGGCCAGCGCGGCCTCGTTGGCCCAAAGAATGGTCTGGTCGAGCTCCAGCAGAATCACCCCGTCGGACAGGCCCGCGATGATCTGCTGCAACTGGCGGCGATTGGTTTCGGTGGTCAGGACGTCCTGGCTCATTGCATCTCCACGGGTGTGGCGGCGCTTTTTACGCGCCGCCCTGTGAAGATTACGACCGCGGGCGAGCCTGATCGTGCAGATGCTGTTGACCCCACGCGCCGGGAGCTGGCGCAGCCTGCGATCTTTTGCTGTTCATGCCGCCAATTTTCCACACGCGATGGCCGCCGAAGCCGCCAGCATCGCCCGCAACAGCACCGCACACCCGGCCGCCAGATCATCCGGCGCGGCGTTCTCGATTTCGTTGTGGCTGATGCCGCCTTCGCACGGTACGAAGATCATTCCGGCCGGGCCGAGTTCGGCAAGGAAGATTGCGTCGTGCCCTGCCCCGCTGACGATGTCCATGTGCGACAGGCCCAGCCCTTGGGCGGCACCGCGCACCGCTTCGACACAACCCTTGTCGAAGTACAACGGCGGAAAATCGGCAGTGGGCGTCAGTTCGAAAGTCAGGCCGTGGATCTGGCAGGTGGTTTCAATCACCTCGCGGACTTCGGCGATCATCGAATCCAGACGCGCCGGTTCCAGATGACGGAAGTCCAGGGTCATGCGCACTTCACCGGGGATGACGTTGCGTGAGCCGGGGTAGGCTTGCAGGCAGCCGACTGTGCCGCAGGCATGGGGTTGGTGGCCGAGGGCCGCACGGTTGACGGCGCCGACGATGATCGCCGCGCCAACCAGGGCATCCTTGCGCAAGTGCATCGGGGTCGGGCCGGCGTGGGCTTCGACGCCGCGCAGTTTCAGGTCGAACCATTTCTGCCCGAGGGCGCCCATGACGACGCCAATGGTCTTGTGTTCGTCTTCAAGGATCGGGCCTTGCTCGATGTGCGCTTCGAAATAGGCCCCGACCGCGTGACCGCTGACCTTGCGCGGGCCGGCGTAGCCGATGGCGTTCAATGCGTCGCCGACGGTGATGCCTTCGGCGTCGACCTTGGCCAGGGTTTCTTCGAGGGTGAATTTTTCCGCGAACACCCCGGAGCCCATCATGCAGGGCGCGAAGCGCGAGCCTTCTTCGTTGGTCCAGACCACCACTTCCAGCGGTGCTTCGGTTTCCACACCCAGGTCGTTGAGGGTACGCAGGACTTCGACGCCGGCCAGCACACCGAAGCAGCCATCGAACTTGCCGCCGGTGGGCTGGGTGTCGATGTGGCTGCCGGTCATGACCGGGGGCAAGTCCGGATTGCGCCCGGGGCGGCGGGCGAAGATGTTGCCGACGGCGTCGATGCTGACGGTGCACCCGGCCTCCTCGCACCAGCGCACGAAAATATCCCGGGCCCGGCGGTCGAGGTCGGTCAGGGCCAGGCGACAGACACCGCCCTTGACCGTGGCGCCGAGTTTTGCAAGCTCCATGAGCGACTGCCACAGGCGGTCGCGGTTGATGTGCTGATGGGTGGACTGTAGAACGTCGATGGCAGCGTTCATGATGATCTCCTCAGGCAGTTGTTATAAGTTTTTTCAGGCAGTTCTTTGTCGTTTATGAGGCCGTCTTCGCTGGCAAGCCAGCTCCTACAGGGGGTTGGTGTCGTAAACAAATAATGTGTAAACCCCGGTCAACTGTAGGAGCTGGCTTGCCAGCGAAGAGGCCCTCCCTCACACCGCAGATTTCACCGCAGTCGGACTCGCCCGCATCGCACTCAACCCGTAATAAATCAATCCGCCCAGAGCCGAGCCGGTAAACCAGCCATAGCTGTAGAACCAGCTGAACACATCACTGCCGAGCGACAACAACGTCAACACCACCGGCACACCGAAGGCGATAAACCCGAACCAGTTCCACGCCGGGTAAACGTCATCGCGATACAGCCCGGCCAGATCCAGTTGCTGCTTCTTGATCAGGAAATAGTCCACCACCATGATCCCGGCGATCGGGCCCAACAAACTGGAGTAACCCAGCAACCAGTTGGAATAGACCGTTTCCAGGCTCAGATCGGACACAATCAGCCCCAGCTTTTTCAGCAGTTCATGCGCCATCAGCACCAGCCCGACCAGTCCGGTGAGCATTACCGCCTTGGTCCGGTTGATGACCTTGGGCGCAATGTTCTGGAAGTCGTTGGTCGGCGAAACGATGTTGGCTGCGGTGTTGGTCGACAGCGTGGCGATGATGATCAGCGCCATGGCCAGCGCAACCCACACCGGGCTCTGGATATGGCCGATCAGGGTGACAGGATCGGAGACGGTGACGCCCACCAGTTTCACGGAGGCGGCCGTCATCACCACGCCGAGGGAGGCGAACAGAAACATGGTCAGGGGCAAGCCGATGATCTGCCCGACAATCTGGTCTTTCTGGCTTTTCGCATAGCGACTGAAGTCCGGGATGTTCAGGGACAAGGTGGCCCAGAACCCGACCATCGCGGTCAGGCCGGCAGCAAAGTAACTGACCACACTCGCCCCTTCCGGACGCTTGGGCGGGATCGCCAGCAACTCGCTCATCGATACATTCGGCATCGCCCAGACCAGCAGCCCCACACCGACCAGCACCAAAAGCGGCGCCGACAGGGTTTCCAGCCACTTGATCGATTCGGCGCCACGAATCACCACCCACAGGTTCAGCACCCAGAACACCATGAAGCCGATGACTTCACCGGTACCGCCCAGTGACTTCCAGCCCTCGAACACCGACCCCAGGAACAGATGGATCGCCAATCCGCCGAACATTGTCTGGATACCGAACCAGCCGCAGGCCACCAACGCGCGGATCAGGCACGGAATGTTGGAGCCGAGGATGCCGAAGGACGAACGCAGCAACACCGGAAACGGAATGCCGTATTTAGTGCCGGGGAAGGCGTTGAGCGTCAGCGGAATCAGCACGATGATGTTGGCAAACAGAATCGCCAGCAGCGCTTCGCCCACGCTCAGGCCGAAGTAGGCGGTCAGGACCCCGCCGAGGGTGTAGGTCGGTACGCAGATCGCCATGCCGACCCACAAGGCGGTGATGTGCCATTTGTTCCAGGTTCGCTCGCGCACCTTGGTCGGTGCCATGTCGTGGTTGTAACGGGGACTGTCGAGAACGTCGCTGCCGGCTTCGAGCTCGAACAAGCCGTCGCGCTCGGTCACTTGCGATCTGATCTGTTGCATGGCCGCTCCACTGTTCTTTGAATTATTTTTTGCTCATCAGGGGCCCATGGCATCAATAACCGTGCCGGACACCCCGCCTGTGCATCGGGCAGTTCCATAAAAACTTTGTAAGCAACTGATGTACATCATTTTTAATTATCAGAATATGAACTTTCGTGTACTTGTCATACCCGTTGGGCTGACTATCCGACACATCGTCCAAACAGCCAGGACTCAATCTGGTGCAGCTGTTTTTTTTCAAGCTTGCGCATCAACCATAGACCATCCTTCAAGCGGCTGATTTCACATAGAAATCTCGTTCATTTTCAGAACCTGTCAAGTGCGTCAAAATGGTGAGAGGCCTCACCATTTCCGTGAACTTGTTAATTTATCTTTCAATATCAATACTTTAAAAAATGTATAAGCTTATAAAAATATTCTTGCCCAATCCCCAAACTGCAGCTAGCGTCTATTCCTGACAGCACTGACAGGAATACACCTGTCGGTGTTCGCGTCTATAAAACATTTAGAACCGGCACCAGTCGGTCATTGCCTGCGAGGAACTCGGAATGTCTCTGTTGATCCGTGGCGCCACCCTTATTACCCATGATGAAAGTTATCGTGCCGACGTCTATTGCGCCGACGGCGTGATCAAGGCCATCGGTGACCATCTGGACGTACCGGCGGGCGCCGAAGTGCTCGACGGCAGCGGTCAATACTTGATGCCCGGCGGCATCGACCCGCACACGCACATGCAACTGCCCTTCATGGGCACCGTGGCCAGCGAAGACTTTTTCAGCGGCACGGCGGCGGGACTTGCCGGTGGCACCACGTCGATCATCGACTTCGTGATTCCCAATCCGCAGCAGTCGCTGATGGAAGCGTTTCATCAGTGGCGCGGCTGGGCCGAGAAGTCGGCAGCGGATTACGGCTTCCATGTCGCCATCACCTGGTGGAGCGAGCAGGTTCGCGAGGAAATGGCCGAGCTGGTCAGCCAGCATGGCGTCAACAGCTTCAAGCATTTCATGGCCTACAAGAACGCGATCATGGCCGCCGACGACACCCTGGTGGCGAGTTTCGAACGCTGCCTGGAGCTGGGCGCGGTGCCCACCGTGCACGCGGAGAACGGCGAGCTGGTCTATCACCTGCAACGCAAGTTGATGGCCCAGGGCATGACCGGCCCTGAAGCGCATCCGCTGTCGCGTCCTTCGCAGGTTGAAGGTGAAGCGGCGAGCCGGGCGATCCGTATCGCCGAAACCCTGGGCACACCCTTGTACCTGGTGCATGTCTCGACCAAGGAGGCGCTCGACGAAATCACCTACGCCCGCAGCAAGGGCCAGCAAGTCTACGGCGAGGTACTGGCCGGGCATCTGCTGCTGGACGACAGCGTCTACCAACACCCGGACTGGCAGACCGCCGCCGGTTACGTGATGAGCCCGCCCTTCCGTCCTCGCGGTCATCAGGAAGCGCTTTGGCACGGCTTGCAATCGGGCAACCTGCACACCACCGCCACCGACCACTGCTGCTTCTGCGCCGAGCAAAAAGCCGCCGGCCGTGACGATTTCAGCAAGATCCCCAACGGCACCGCCGGGATCGAAGACCGCATGGCGGTGCTCTGGGACGAAGGGGTGAACACCGGCCGCTTGTCGATGCAGCACTTCGTGGCGCTGACCTCCACCAACACCGCGAAGATCTTCAACCTCTACCCGCGCAAAGGGGCGATTCGCGTCGGTGCCGATGCCGACCTGGTGCTGTGGGACCCGCAGGGTACGCGGACGATTTCGGCGAAGACGCATCACCAGCAGGTCGACTTCAACATCTTCGAAGGCAAGACCGTGCGCGGAGTGCCGAGCCATACCATCAGCCAGGGCCGGGTGGTCTGGGCCGATGGCGACTTGCGGGCCGAGCGTGGTGCCGGACGGTATGTCGAACGGCCGGCGTATCCGGCGGTGTTTGATTTGCTGAGCAAGCGGGCTGAGTTGAATCGGCCGGTTGCGGTTAAACGCTGAAACCGAGGCCTTCAGCCTTCGCTGGCAAGCCAGCTCCTACAGTTGGAATGCGTTCCCCTGTAGGAGCTGGCTTGCCAGCGAAGGCGCCGGCACAGACAACAAAAAAACATGCCCACCAGAGGCAGCACCTCAATAACCGTGAGGCCAACACCGTGATCAAGACCCTGAACCACCTCCCGCATCCCCATGAGAATGCGGCCGCCCTCGCCGGCCATTTCACCGACCTGGCGCCGCCACTCAACGACCGCCAGGCCCACCTGGAAGCCTCGCGCTGCCTGTATTGCTACGATGCGCCCTGCGTGAATGCCTGTCCGAGCGACATCGACATTCCCTCGTTCATCCGCAACATCCACCAGGACAACGTGCAGGGCGCCGCGCAGAAGATTCTCTCGGCCAATATTCTCGGTGGCAGTTGCGCGCGGGTGTGCCCGACGGAAATCCTCTGCCAGCAAGCCTGTGTGCGCAACAACGCCGAGGAATGCGCACCGGTGCTGATCGGCCTGTTGCAACGCTACGCGGTGGACAACGCGCACTTCAGCGAACATCCGTTCCAGCGCGCCGCTGCCACCGGCAAGCGCATCGCCGTGGTCGGTGCCGGTCCTGCCGGGTTGTCCTGCGCTCACCGCAGCGCCATGCACGGGCATGACGTGGTGATATTCGAGGCGCGGGAAAAAGCGGGCGGCCTCAATGAATACGGGATCGCCAAGTACAAGCTGGTGGACGATTACGCACAGAAGGAGCTGGAATTCCTGCTGCAGATCGGTGGCATCGAAATCCGCCACGGCCAAAAGCTTGGCGAGAACCTGACCTTGAGCGATCTGCATCAACAATTCGATGCGGTGTTCCTCGGGCTCGGGTTGGCGGCCAGCAAGCAACTGGGGTTGCCTCATGAAGACGCACCCGGTCTACTCGCCGCCACCGAGTACATCCGCGAACTGCGCCAGGCCGATGACCTGACTCAGCTGCCGCTGGCGGACCATTGCATCGTGCTCGGTGCCGGCAACACCGCCATCGACATGGCCGTGCAAATGGCCCGTCTCGGTGCTCGCGACGTCAACCTGGTGTATCGCCGCGGTGTCGCGGACATGGGGGCCACCGGCCACGAACAGGACATCGCCAAGGCCAATCAGGTACGTCTGCTGACCTGGGCCCAACCCGAGGAAGTGTTGCTTGACCCTCAAGGCCAGGTGCGCGGCATGCGCTTCGCCCGCACCCACCTGGTGGAAGGTCGCCTGCAAACCACCGGGGAAACCTTTGACCTGGCCGCCGACGCCATCTTCAAAGCCATCGGCCAGGCCTTCGACGCCGGCGCCCTCGCCGATCCCCTGGCCCGTGAACTCAAGCGCCAGGGCGAGCGCATCCTGGTCGACGAACAGCTGCGCACCAGCATCCCCGGGGTGTATGCCGGCGGCGATTGCACCAGCCTCGATCAGGACCTCACCGTGCAGGCCGTGCAGCACGGCAAACTGGCTGCCGAAGCCATCAACGCCCAACTCATGCTCAACGTGGAGGCTGCGTAAATGGCCGATCTCTCGATTGTCTTCGCCGGCATCAAAGCCCCCAACCCGTTCTGGCTGGCCTCCGCGCCCCCCACCGACAAAGCCTACAACGTGGTCCGCGCCTTCGAGGCGGGCTGGGGTGGCGTGGTCTGGAAAACCCTGGGAGAAGACCCGGCGGCGGTCAACGTGTCGTCGCGTTACTCCGCGCATTTCGGGCCCAACCGTGAAGTAGTGGGCTTCAACAACATCGAACTGATCACCGATCGGTCGTTGGAGATAAACCTGCGGGAAATCACCCAGGTCAAAAAAGACTGGCCGGACCGCGCGCTAATCGTCTCGTTGATGGTGCCCTGCGTGGAAGAGTCATGGAAATTCATCCTGCCGCTGGTGGAAGCCACCGGCGCCGACGGCATCGAGCTGAACTTCGGTTGCCCCCACGGCATGCCGGAACGGGGCATGGGCGCAGCGGTCGGCCAAGTGCCGGAGTATGTCGAGCAAGTCACCCGCTGGTGCAAGACGTATTGCTCGCTGCCAGTCATCGTCAAGCTCACGCCGAACATCACCGACATCCGCGTCGCCGCCCGCGCCGCCCATCGCGGCGGTGCCGATGCGGTGTCGCTGATCAACACCATCAACTCGATCACCAGCGTCAACCTGGAACGCATGGTCGCCAACCCTGCGGTCGGCAACCAGAGCACCCACGGCGGTTATTGCGGGTCGGCGGTCAAGCCGATCGCGTTGAACATGGTCGCCGAAATCGCCCGCGACCCACAGACCCAGGGCCTGCCGATCTGTGGCATCGGCGGGATTGGCAGCTGGCGCGACGCGGCGGAATTCATCGCCCTGGGCAGCGGCGCGGTGCAGGTGTGCACGGCGGCGATGCTGCATGGTTTCCGGATAGTCGACGAGATGAAGGATGGCTTGTCACGCTGGATGGACAGTCAGGGTTATGCCAACGTCGCCGATTTTTCAGGACGTGCGGTGAGCAACACCACGGACTGGAAGTATCTTGATATCAACTATCAGGTGATCGCGAAGATTGATCAGGAAGCCTGCATCGGCTGTGGCCGCTGTCACATTGCCTGCGAAGACACCTCGCACCAGGCGGTGGCCAGCCTCAAACAGGCGGACGGCACGCACAAGTATGAAGTGATCGATGAGGAGTGCGTGGGCTGCAACCTGTGCCAGATCACCTGCCCGGTGCAGGACTGCATCGAGATGGTGCCGATGGAGAACGGCAAGCCGTTTCTGGATTGGGATCATGATCCGAGGAATCCTTATCATGTTGCCGTTTAAGGCAGGCGCTGACTGAATTGACGCCTTCGCGGGCAAGCCTCGCTCCTACAGAGTTCTTTGGCGTACACAGGATTTGTGTACGACATAAATCCCTGTAGGAGCGAGGCTTGCCCGCGAAGAGGCCAGCAGCCCCACCAAAATCCTCAAGGGTCCAACCCAATCCCCACCCGACGTCCACCCAACCTATCAGTTCTGCTAGTAGACGAAACGCCCACTATCTCCGAAGCTGACACCCATCCAATTCCCCTGCGAAGGACCGCACCATGTCAACCGCATCATTGAAAATCCTGTGCCGCTATCAATACGACCCATTGGATCGCCTCATGGGCGTGGGGGTTCTGGAACGCACCGGCACCCAGCGCTTTTACCAGCAAGATCACCTGACTACCGAACTGGGAGAGCAGGCGCAACGAACCATCTTCCGCCATCAAACTCGGCCATTGGCGCAGCAACAAAACACAGACGGCGTCACCGCGACCACACTGTTGGCAACCGACCAAGCCCATTCGCCGCTGCAGACCCTTGCGGAAACCAACCCGCAGCAACTGGCCTATACCGCCTACGGCCATCACCCGGAAGAAAGTGGTCTGAGCCGTTTGCTAGGGTTTAATGGTGAATGCCCCGATTCTATTACTGGGCACTATTTATTAGGCCAGGGTACGCGGGCATTTAATCCCGTGTTGATGCGCTTCAACAGCCCGGACGAGTTGGGCCCGTTTGGCGAGGGAGGAATTAATTGTTATGCCTACTGCCAGGGGGACCCCATAAACTTTAATGACCCAACTGGCAATATGCGTCTTAAAGCATTACCACGAAAAATAGTTAGAATACTGGAGGGGCGCATACAAAAGCCTCGGTACGCAATAGAACATGCTGCCAGACCTAAACTTCCGACGCGCAACTCGTCGTTTAACGCCACGGATACCTCCGCCACTGTTAGCGCCCCTCAACCAGGACCCAGCACTTCAACTCTAGCTTCTCAGGAAGTTTTATATCCGCACCAACTTCCCGCAACCAAAACAAACACGCCTAAACTTAGCACTCCGAAAAACCAGAACTACCAGAATCTGTTAAAAGACGCAGAGAAATATGACAACTATATAAAACAGAACAAAGACTACAAGCCAGTAACCAGTGGCGACCTTTTAGAAAAGGCGACTAAATATACCGAAAAAGCCAATCCACCAAAGAATACAACGCCTCAAGTAACAATTCACAAAGCAAAACAATCCCTCCGAAGAACAGAGATGGAAGTCAAGCGGTACAACATTAGAAAAATGAAAGGTAATAACCCCTCTTAAACAGCGCATATCGATTATCGGGCGATAGTTCGGGATACGTTATAACTCCCCCCCGAACTACGGCTCCAACCCAATCCCCCGCAATATCACACTGGTCACCGTCTGTACCGCCCGCTCGAACTGCATGTCCGACAACGGCTGATGATCATTCAAAATATTCACCTGATGATCAAAATCCGCATAATGCTGAGTCGACGCCCAGATCATATACAGCAAGCTCGAAGGCTCCACCGGCAGGATGCGTTTGTCCTCCACCCACTGGCGGATTTTCGCTTCTTTCATCTTGGCCCAGTCGTACAGGCTGGCGTCCAGTTTCTCGCCCAGGGTCGGCGCGCCGTGGATGATTTCGTTGGCCCAGACTTTTGAGCCATAAGGCCGGCTGCGGGAGTGGTTCATCTTGGCGCGGATGTAGCTGCTGAGGACCACCCGTGGGTCGTCGAACATCTCGAAGCACAGGGCGTCCTGTTTCCAGACTTCGAGCAGGTCGAACAGCACGGCGCTGTACAGCTCGCTCTTGGTGCTGAAGTAGTAATGCAGGTTGGAACGCGGCAGTTGCACCTCGGCGGCGATGTCGGCCATGGCGGTGCTGCCGAAGCCTTTTTCGGCGAAGACCTTTTCGGCCCCCAGCAGAATTTTCTCGACGTTACTGCGGCGGATCTCGATCTTGTGATTGCCCATGAGGGCTCCCTGGCAACAGCATTGGCCAAGACTAGCATCCGCTCTACTTAGGGGCGACAGGGGAAAACGAATCTTCCTACGCCCGGTTTCATGCTCATGCAGGTAAACTGCCCGCCTCTTCGAACCTGCCTCTGAGGTATCCACGATGCTGCTCAAGAACGCCCTGACCACCGCCGCCCTCCTCGGCGCCCTGTTCGCCGCCTCATCGGTGTTGGCCCATGCCCATTTGAAAAGCCAGACCCCGGCCGCCGACAGCACCGTCAACGCACCGTCGGAACTGCGCCTGGTGTTTTCCGAAGGCATCGAAGCAACCTTCACCAAGGTCACCCTCAGCAAGGACGGCGCCGCGGTTCCGGTGAAAAGCCTGGCCACCGAAGGCAGCGATAAAAAGACCCTGGTGGTGACCCCGGCGGCGCCATTGGCGGCCGGTTCGTACAAAGTCGAGTGGCATGCGGTGTCGGTCGATACCCACAAAAGCGAAGGCGCCTACAGCTTCAAGGTTGGCCAGTAATTCATGACGAGTGCGATGGTGCTGTGCCGTTTCCTGCATTTCACCGTGGTGTTGATGCTGTTTGGAGCCTGGATTTTCAAGCCTTTGCTGTTGGGCCGCGAAACTGCTTTGGACCGGCCTCTGGCGCGGATCAGCCGGTGGCTGGCAGGGGTGGCGTTGCTCAGTGGCGTCGGCTGGTTGTTGCTGATCACCGCCAGCATGGCCGGCTCCTGGACGGCGGCATTCGATCCGTCGACCCTGGAGCTGGTGTTGGACAAGACGTTTTTCGGTCAGGTCTGGCGCTGGCATTTGCTGCTCAATCTGCTGTTGCTGGCGTTGCTGTTCACGCCGCTGCATAGCAGCCTGCCCTGGCGGATAGTCTTGAGCGGCCTGTTGCTGGCGACATTGGCCCCGGTTGGCCATGGCGCCATGCTCGACGGCAACGCAGGCCGGTTACTGATCTTCAACCAGGTCATTCACCTGACCTGCGTCGGCGCCTGGCTCGGCGGGTTGATGGTGTTGGTGATGATCCTGCTGCGACCAGACACACACTCCGTCAAAGCGCTATTGCAGCGCTTCAGCGGTGTCGGTTATGCGTTGGTGGCCGGGTTGCTCATCACCGGCTTGATTAATGTGCGGGTATTGACCGGGGCGTTCTGGCCAACGCCATTGTTGAGTGGATTTGCTTTGATTCTGTTGATCAAGGTGGTGCTGGTGGGCGCGATGCTGGGGTTGGCGCTGTTCAATCGGTTGCGGATCAGGGATTGCGAGCGGCGCATGACGGCGTTGCGTGCCAGTGTGATGCTGGAGTGGTTGCTGGGGATTGGGGCGGTGGCTGCGGTTTCGCTGCTCGGTACCTTGCCGCCAATGATCATCAACTGAAATACGCCCCCCTGTAGGAGATTCTATGTTTGGGGGGAAGCCCCAAAAACTGGATTTGGCTGATATTCGCTCTGGTTCTTCATCAGGGCGAATGCCACCCGTGCCAGCTTGCGAGCCAGGATGACCAGCACTTGAGTCGTCTTTAATCCCCGCTCCAGATAGCGTTCGTAAAACGGCTTCCAGGTCTTTGAGCGACTGGCAGCCATCGCCGCGTTATGCAGCAGGCGCCGTATCTCTGAGTCACCTTTCTTGGTCAGCTTTCGACGTCCGTTCATCTGCCCCGAATCAGAGACTCTCAAATCCATTCCAAGAAACGCGATATAGGCGTCACCACTGGCGAAGTCGCCACGTTGAAATGCCATCGTCAGTGCGGTGGCGGTAAGAAAACCGACCCCCTCTACGGCCTGGCAGCGTTTGACTTGCTCGAGCAGACCCGCCTCTTTTACGACGTCCAACAGCTTCTTCTGGATGAGTAAATCCAATCGGCCCATGGCAGCGATCTGTTGTTTGAATGCCGCTTTCAGCAGCGGTTCGTCGTTCCAGCTTTGAGTCAAACTGACACGCGCCTGGACCAATGTCGCTCGTCTTCGAAGCAGGCTTTGAAGCTTGGTATAGACCTTCGGCGGCGGGCTCCAAGGACGTAGCTCTTCCTCTTCGTTCTTCAAGTAACGCGCCAGTAAACGGGCGTCGCTGGCATCTGTTTTGGCGCGGCCACCCACTCCTTTGCGGTAATTACTCAAACGGAAGCCGTCGATGACATAGACGGTATGTCCCATTGCATGAGCCAGCTCAACCGTATCCAGGTGATAGATATTGGTGGCTTCAATAGCGATGGCGCTGTTTGCAGGTAACGTTTTCAGCCACTTTGTAAGAGACGGTTTATCGTTTGACACGGCCAACAGCAGATCCGTGTCGGCCTGATAGACCACCACTTCGGCCTTGGCGACATCCACTCCGACTACAGAACGCGAGACACTCATTGCCACAAAGAAAGCTCCGGGTTAGGGTTTAAAGGCTTGTCGGGGCTTCACCATTGCGCTGGCTTGCTTCTATCGTCGGTCATGGCCGATGCATTCCTTATCGGCGCTTTGGTGAAGGGGTGGGGCGAAGTCTCCCACGGTCTGTACTGGCTAGAGTCAGATGCTGGCTTTTAGTCCCACCACCCCTACAAGTCTAAACATACAAGCTGGCTTGCCAGCGAAGGCGGTGTGTCAGCCGACATATTTATCGACTGAACGGACGCCTTCGCTGGCAAGCCAGCTCCTACCGGGGTCCATCGACATACGACCAAAGTCGTTAAGTCATCGTATAACTTCTGATTGACTTTCCCCGAAGCCCTCGCAAATAATCGCCCCATGTTGTACGACGACGTATGACGACAATAAAAACAAAAAGTAAAGGGAGCGTCACAGTGACCAAGCTCGTCCGCAATTCCTCCGTCAGCACCCCTCGTCCTGCCTTCGCACGCCGTCATGCCCTGAGCCTGATCAGCTTCAGCAGCCTGGCTTTCGCCCTGCCCCTGACCGGCAACGCCGAGGGCTTCGTCGATGACGCCAAGGCCACGCTGAACCTGCGCAACGCCTACTTCAATCGCAACTTCACCAACCCGGCCAACGCCCAGGGCAAGGCTGAAGAGTGGACGCAAAGCTTCATCCTCGACGCGAAGTCAGGGTTCACCCCGGGACCTGTCGGTTTTGGCGTAGACGTGCTCGGTATGTACTCGCAGAAGCTTGACGGTGGCCAAGGCACCGGCGGCACGCAGTTGTTGCCGATCCATGACGACGGTCGCCCTGCTGACAATTTCGGGCGACTGGGTGTGGCGCTGAAAGGCAAAATCTCGAAGACCGAAGTGAAGGTCGGCGAATGGATGCCGGTGCTGCCGATCCTGCGCGCCGACGACGGCCGTTCCCTGCCGCAGACCTTTCGCGGTGGCCAGGTGACCTCGACCGAGATCAGCGGCCTGACGCTCTACGGCGGTCAGTTCCGTGCCAACAGCCCGCGCAACGACGCGAGCATGGAAGACATGTTCATGAACGGCAAGGCCGCCTTCACGTCAGACCGCTTCAACTTCGGCGGCGGTGAATACGCGTTCAACGACAAGCGCACCCAGGTCGGTGTCTGGTATGCGGAACTCAGCGACATCTATCAGCAGCAGTATTTCAACCTGAGCCACAGCCAGCCCCTCGGCGACTGGACCCTCGGCGCCAACCTCGGGTACTTCATCGGCAAGGAAGACGGCAGCGCCCTGGCCGGCGACCTCGACAACAAAACCGCATTCGCCCTGCTCTCGGCCAAGTACGGCGGCAACACCTTCTATGTCGGCCTGCAAAAGCTCAGCGGCGACGATGTCTGGATGCGGGTCAACGGCACCAGCGGCGGCACCCTGGCCAACGATAGTTACAACGCCAGCTATGACAACGCCAAGGAAAAATCCTGGCAACTGCGCCACGACTACAACTTCGTCGCCCTCGGTGTTCCCGGACTGACCATGATGAACCGCTACATCAGCGGCGATAACGTGCACACCGGCACGATCACCGACGGCAAGGAATGGGGCCGCGAATCGGAGCTGGCCTACACCGTGCAGAGCGGCGCGCTGAAAAACCTCAACGTCAAATGGCGCAACGCGAGCATCCGCCGGGATTTCAGTACCAACGAATTCGATGAGAACCGGATTTTCATCAGCTATCCGCTTTCGTTGTTGTAGGAGCAAGCTTGCTCGCGATGAACGTTAACGATGACGCGTTTTTCCTGAATGAATGCGCCGCTCCCGAGCCCATCGCGAGCAAGCTCGCTCCTACAGTGTTCGGTGTGTATCAGCAGAGGCATGACCCTCTGTCAATTTCCACCAGCGCCGCGTTGACAAAACCGGGGAAGCCTAACGATACTCCAAGCAAGTCGTACGACAACCTACAACAAACCTCAATAATAATTGCTGTCCAGGGACTCCCATGACTACAACTCAAACAGCCCCTTTCAACCGCCTTCTGCTGACCGGTGCCGCCGGTGGCCTGGGCAAAGTGCTGCGCGAAACGCTGCGGCCTTATGCCAAGGTTATTCGCCTGTCGGACATCGCCGACATCGCCCCGGCCATCGATGATCGCGAAGAGGTCGTCACCTGCGACCTGTCCGACAAGCAAGCCGTGCATCGACTGGTCGAAGGCGTGGACGCCATCCTGCACTTCGGCGGCGTGTCGGTGGAACGCTCGTTCGAAGAGATCCTCGGCGCCAACATCTGCGGCGTGTTCCATATCTACGAAGCCGCGCGCCGGCATGGCGTCAAGCGCGTGATTTTCGCCAGCTCCAACCATGTGATCGGCTTCTACCAGCAGGACCAGGTCATCGACGCACACTCCCCGCGTCGCCCGGACAGTTACTACGGCTTGTCCAAGTCCTACGGCGAAGACATGGCCACGTTCTACTTCGATCGTTATGGGATCGAGACCGTCAGCATCCGCATCGGCTCCTCGTTCCCGGAACCGCAAAACCGCCGGATGATGAGCACCTGGCTGAGCTTCGGCGACCTCACGCAATTGCTCGAACGTGCATTGCTCACCCCTGGCGTCGGCCACACCGTGGTGTACGGCATGTCCGATAACAAGGATGTCTGGTGGGATAACCGTTTCGCGACGGCCCTGGGCTATTCCCCCAAGGACAGCTCCGAAGTGTTCCGCGACAAAGTCGAAGCCCAGCCGATGCCGGCCGCCGATGATCCGGCGCGGGTCTATCAAGGTGGCGCTTTCTGCGCGGCCGGCCCGTTCGGCGACTGAACCCAAACCGATCCCCACATTTAAAGCCCAAGGGAATGAGTCGCCATGCACGCCGAATTGATTGTCGATGCCCGTAACGCGGTGGGTGAAAGCCCGGTCTGGGTCGCCGAGGAAAACGCCCTGTACTGGGTCGATATTCCCGCCGGAGGCCTGCAACGCTGGAGCGCCGACAGCGGGCATGTCGAGGCCTGGAAAGCCCCGCAAATGCTCGCCTGCATCGCGCGTCAAAGTAATGGACGCTGGGTGGCCGGCATGGAGAGCGGCTTCTTTGAGCTGCACCCGCATAACGACAGCAGTCTCGACAGCGAACTGCTGGCCGAGGTGAATCACGCCCGTGCCGACATGCGCCTCAACGACGGTCGTTGCGATCGCCAAGGACGCTTCTGGGCGGGCAGCATGGTGCTGAACATGGGCGCCAACGCCGCCGAGGGCACGCTTTATCGCTACGGCGCCGGGCAACCGGGGCCGCTGGATGCACAACTCGGCGGGTTCATCGTGCCCAACGGCCTGGGCTTCAGCCCGGATGGCCGCACGATGTACCTGTCGGACTCCCATCCCCTGGTCCAGCAGATCTGGGCCTTCGACTACGACATCGACAACGGCACGCCGTCCAATCGCCGGCTGTTCGTCGACATGCATCAGTTCCCCGGGCGTCCCGACGGCGCCGCGGTGGATGCCGATGGCTGCTACTGGATCTGCGCCAACGACGCCGGGCTGATCCATCGTTTCACCCCCGATGGCCGACTGGACCGCTCCCTCGCGGTCCCGGTGAAAAAACCCACCATGTGCGCCTTCGGCGGCAGTCGACTGGACACGCTGTTCGTGACCTCGATCCGCCCCGGTGACGACCAGGACGCACAGTCACTGGCCGGTGGCGTATTTGCCCTCAATCCCGGTGTGAAAGGTTTGCCGGAACCTGCGTTCAACCCATTGCCGTAACCGCTTGTGCTGCACCGCTGCGCCTTGAAAACAACAATAACAAGACTGGAGACACACCCCATGGACTTCAAACGCACCTTGCTCGCCGCTGCACTCCCTTTCGTGTTCACCCTCAGCAGTACCGCCCACGCGCTGGAAATCAAATTTGCCGACATCCATCCCGCCGGTTACCCGACCGTGGTGGCGGAAGAACAGTTGGGCAAGACCCTGGTGGCCGACAGTAACGGCAAGTTGACATTCAAGATGTTCGCCGGCGGTGTGCTCGGCTCGGAAAAAGAAGTGGTGGAACAGGCCCAGGTCGGCGCCATCCAGATGGCCCGGGTCAGCCTGGGCATCGTCGGGCCGGTGGTGCCGGACGTGAACGTGTTCAACATGCCGTTTGTATTCCGCGACCAGGCGCACATGCGCAAGGTCATCGACGGTGAAGTCGGCGACGAGATCCTGGCGAAGATCACCGACTCCGAATTCGGCCTGGTCGCCCTGGCCTGGATGGACGGCGGCACGCGCAACATCTACACCAAGAAACCGGTGCGCAGCCTCGCCGACCTCAAGGGCATGAAGATCCGCGTGCAAGGCAACCCGATGTTCATCGAAACCATCAACGCCATGGGTGGCAACGGCATTGCGATGGACACCGGCGAGATCTTCAGTGCGTTGCAGACCGGGGTGATCGACGGTGCGGAAAACAACCCGCCGACCCTGCTCGAACACAACCACTACCAGAACGCCAAGTTCTACAGCCTGACCGGGCACCTGATCCTGCCCGAGCCGATCGTGATGTCGAAAATCACCTGGGACAAACTCACCCCCGAGCAGCAAGTGCTGGTGAAGAACACCGCCAGGGCCGCACAGGCCCAGGAACGCACCCTGTGGGACGCCAAATCCGCCAGCAGCGAAGAGAAACTCAAGGCGGCCGGCGTCGAGTTCATCACCGTCGACAAGAAACCTTTCTATGAGGCCACCGCCTCGGTCAGGGAAAAATACGGCGCGCCCTACGCCGATCTGATCAAGCGCATCGAAGCCGTTCAGTAACCCTCCCTGCATTCATGAAAGGCCCGGCGCCGCTGACGCGGGTATAGGTCAGCGCGCGCCCGGTTACGGTGGAACCCGATGAAGAATCTGCTGCTGCGTATCAACGACAGGATTTACATGACCTGTATCTGGGTCGCCGGCCTGTCAGTCCTGGCCATTGCCCTGATCATTCCCTGGGGCGTGTTTGCCCGCTACATTCTCGGCACGGGGTCGAGCTGGCCGGAGCCCACCGCAATCCTCTTGATGATGGTCTTCACCTTCATCGGTGCCGCCGCCAGTTATCGCGCCGGCGCGCACATGGCCGTGGCCATGCTGACGGACCGCATGACGCCGCAACTGCGCAAGACCATGAGCATCGTCTCGCAACTGCTGATGGCAACGATCTGCCTGTTCATGACGGTCTGGGGCACCAAGCTGTGCATCTCCACCTGGAACCAGTTCATGAGCGCCCTGCCCACTCTGCGAGTCGGCATTACCTACATGCCGATTCCCGTCGGCGGTCTGCTGACGCTGATCTTTGTCCTGGAAAAACTCTTGCTCGGTGACCAGAGCAACCGTCGGGTCGTGCGATTCGACCTGGTTGAAGAAAACGAAGGTGCCGCCTGAATGGACGCTCTGATTCTGCTCGGCAGTTTTATCGCTTTGATCCTGATCGGCATGCCGGTCGCCTATGCCCTGGGCCTTTCCGCCCTGATCGGCGCCTGGTGGATCGACATTCCGTTCCAGGCGCTGATGATTCAGGTCGCCGGTGGCGTCAACAAGTTCTCCCTGTTGGCGATCCCGTTCTTCGTCCTGGCGGGCGCGATCATGGCCGAGGGCGGCATGTCCCGGCGGCTGGTGGCGTTTGCCGGGGTGCTGGTGGGTTTCGTGCGTGGCGGGTTGTCGCTGGTCAACATCATGGCCTCGACTTTCTTCGGTGCGATCTCCGGGTCCTCGGTGGCGGATACCGCCTCGGTGGGTTCGGTGCTGATTCCAGAAATGGAACGGCGCGGCTATCCCCGGGAATTCGCCACGGCGGTCACCGTCAGCGGCTCGGTGCAAGCGCTGCTGACTCCGCCCAGCCACAACTCGGTGCTCTACTCGCTGGCCGCCGGCGGTACGGTGTCGATCGCCTCGCTGTTCATGGCCGGCGTGGTCCCGGGCCTGTTGATGAGCGCCTGCCTGATGGTGCTGTGCCTGATCTTCGCCAAAAAACGCAACTACCCCAAGGGCGAAGTCATCCCCATGCGGCAGGCGCTGAAGATCTGCGGCGAAGCGATGTGGGGCCTGATGGCCATGGTGATCATCCTCGGCGGCATTCTCTCGGGTATTTTCACCGCGACTGAATCGGCGGCGATTGCCGTGCTGTGGTCGTTCTTCGTCACCATGTTCATCTACCGCGACTACAAGTGGAGCGAGCTGCCGAAACTGATGCACCGCACGGTACGGACGATTTCGATCGTGATGATCCTGATCGGTTTCGCTGCCAGCTTCGGCTACATCATGACCCTGATGCAGATCCCGTCGAAGATCACCACGATGTTCCTGACCCTGTCGGACAACCGCTATGTGATCCTGATGTGCATCAACGTCATGCTGCTGTTGCTCGGTACGGTGATGGACATGGCGCCGCTGATCCTGATCCTGACACCGATCCTGATGCCGGTGATCCTGGGCATTGGCGTGGACCCGGTGCAGTTCGGCATGATCATGCTGGTCAACCTGGGAATTGGTTTGATCACCCCGCCGGTGGGTGCGGTGCTGTTCGTGGGGTCGGCGGTGGGGAAAGTCAGTATCGAAAAAACCGTGAAGGCGCTGCTTCCGTTCTATGGGGTGCTGTTCCTGGTGCTGATAGCCGTGACCTACATTCCGGCGCTGTCGCTGTGGTTGCCGCATTTGGTGTTGTAGAACGCGGGTCCCGGCCTTGGCAAAAACATTCGCAACTGTAAAACGCAATACCTGTAGGAGCCAGGCTTGCCGGCGAAGGCGCATTTGAGATCGCCTTCGCCGGCAAGCCGGGCTCCTACAGATGAAGGCGTATTTGAGATCGCCTTCGCCGGCAAGCCGGGCTCCTACAGATGAAGGCGCATTTGAGATCGCCTTCGCCGGCAAGCCGGGCTCCTACAGGTACTCATTCATATCGCGGGGCAACATGACACCAACACTCCTCGAACTCAAAGACGACCTCACCCACCTCACCCTCGCCCCCGAACTCGGCGGCAGCCTCGTCAACTGGACCGTACGCAGCACCGGCCAACCGCTACTGCGCCACAGCGACGCCCACGCGCTGAACACCGGCCTGCCGGGCAAGCTCGGTTGCTTTCCCCTGGCACCATGGTCAAACCGTATTTCCGAAGGGGGTTTCGACCGCCCCGACGGCTGGCTGGCATTGACGCCCAACAGCCACACCGATCCCCTGCCGATCCACGGCAGCGCCTGGCAACAGCCGTGGCAGGTGGTATCGCAGACCCGGGATGAAGTGGTCCTGCAACTCGACAGCACGACGCCCTTCGCCTATCGCGCCCGGCAACGTTTGCGCCTGAGCGAGGGCAAGCTGAGCATCGATTTGCACGTCACCCACCTGGCCGAACTCGCCGCCTGGCATGGCCTGGGGTTTCATCCCTATCTGCCGCGCACGGCGGGCACTCGATTGCAGGCGCAGGCCCGACAAGTGTGGTTATGCGATGCGGTAAAATTGCCGACAACACTGACTTCGCTGCCCGGCGAATGGGATTTCCAGCAACTCAAAGGCTTGCCCGACACCCTGGTCGACAACGGCTTCTGCGAGTGGGACGGCCACTGCCTGATCCAGCAACCGGACCTCGGTTATGAACTGCAATGCCAGGCCACCGGCAGCGATTACTACCTGCTCTATTGCCCGGTGGGCCTGGAATTTTTCTGCATCGAGCCGGTGAGCCACCCGGTCAACGCACATCACCTTCCGGGGCGGCCGGGACTGGTGTTGCTCGAGCAAGGCCAGGCCACCGAACTGGGTTTCAGCCTGCAGTATCGCGAACTCGGCTAACCCAGCATCTGACTCAGCACCGCGCGCAACTTGCCGGGTTTCACCGGTTTGTTCAGCAGCGGTGCCTCGAGTTTTTGCAACGCACTGCGGCACTGGTCGGTGCGGTCCGCGGTGATGATGACTGCGGGAATCGCCTGGCCGAAATGCTCGCGCAAATGCCGGACCACCTCACAGCCCACCACCCCGTGATCGAGGTGATAGTCGGCCAGGATCAGTTCCGGCGCCTGGCCCTGCAAGGCCGACAGCGCGGAGGCTTGATCGGTGGCGATCACCACTTCGCAGCCCCACTGCCCGAGTAGCGCGCTCATGCTTTCGAGGATGCTCACTTCATTATCCAGCACCAGCAAACGCCGCCCCGGCAAGGGATTGCCCGTGCCCGGCAGAGGCACGGCCTGACTGATCGGCAACGGGACCTCGTGGGAAATCGGCACGTCGATGCTGAACATCGATCCGCGCCCCGGCCGCGAATGCACCTGGATCCTGTAGTCGAGGATTTTTGCGATGCGCTCGACAATCGCCAGCCCCAGGCCGACGCCCTTGCGATCGGCGGCGCGGCCGACGTCCAGCTGGTTGAACTCGAGGAAGATCGAGTCCAGCCGGTCCGCGGCAATCCCGCGTCCGGTGTCCCAGACTTCCAGGCGCAGCATTGCCCCGCGCCGCCGGGCACCCAGCAGGATGCTGCCGGCGTCGGTGTAGCGGCAGGCGTTGCTGAGAAAGTTGCGCAGGATCCGCGTCATCAGGCGCAAGTCAGTGCTGATGGCGTAGTCGCCCATATGCGCGCGCAATTCCAAGCCGGCGGCTTCGGCCACCGAGCGGAATTCCGACACCAGCGGTCCGAGCAACTCGTCGAGGCGATACAGCGCGACGTCCGGTTTGACCGCGGCCTGATCGAGCCGGGAAATGTCGAGCAGATCGGTGAGCAAATCTTCGGCCCCTTCCAGGGCCTGGTGAGTACGTTCCACCAGCACCTGCTCGACCTCGGGCAGTTTGCGCTCGCGCAAGGTCGAGATCAGCAGGCGCGCGGCGTTGAGCGGTTGCAGCAGGTCATGACTGGCGGCGGCGAGGTATTTGTCCTTGCTGCGATTGGCGGCCTCGGCGGCGTCCCGGGCATCGCGCAGGGCTTCGGCGATCTGTTTGCGCTGGGTGATCTGCTGCTGCAGGTTGCGGTTGGCTTCGAGCAATTCGTTAGTGCGCGCCGTGACCCGCTGCTCCAGTTGGTCGTTGAGCTGTTGCAGGCGCTGTTGGGCGAGTTTGCGCTCGGTGATATCCGCCACGAAACCTTCGACCAGCCCTTCCTGATCGGGCTTGAGCAACAGGTTCATCAGCACGTCGAGGCTGCTGCCGTCCTTGCGCCGCAATTGGGTTTCGTAGCCATGCAGGCTGCCTTGGTGCCTGAGGATTTCGCCGATGTTTTCCAGCTCCCGCGCCCCGCCGACAAACAGGTTGCTGGCCAGGTCCGCCAGCGAGAACAGCACCTCCTGCGGATCCTGATAGCCGAGCATCCGCGCCAGCGCCGGGTTGGCGGCGCGCATGCCCTCGAGCAGGCTGGCCTGGAAGATCCCGTGCACCGCGTTTTCGAACAGCCACTTGTAGCGATTGCGTTCGGCTTCCAGCTCGTCCAGGCGCGCGGCCAGTTCCGGGTAATGACTCTTGCGCGCCGAATGGCTGCCTAACCCGAGCAGTCCGGCCAGCGCCCGTTGTTGCTCCTCAGAGGGCTTCGCCATAGACGACCTCGACATCACGCTGGCTGGACTGGCGCGGGTTGGTGAGGATGCACGGGTCGTGCATGGCGTGCTGCGAGAGGAACGGAATGTCCGCGGTGCTGACCCCGTGCAAGCCGAGGGTTTCATGGAAGCCGATCGCATGCTTGAGGGCAATCAGGTGCTCCACCAGGCGCCCGCAGATCTGCCGGTGATTGAGGCCCCGGCAGTCAATGCCGAAGGTCTCGGCGATCACCTTGAAACGGTCAGGCGCCGAGTTGTAGTTGAAGGCCACCACGTGTTCCACCAGTACCGCGTTGCACAGGCCGTGTGGCAGGTCGAGAAAACCACCGAGGCTGTGGGACATCGCGTGCACCGCACCGAGGATCGCGTTGGAGAACGCCAGCCCGGCCTGCATGCTGCCGAGCATGATCTTCTCGCGCAGGGCGATGTCGCCGGGGTTGGCGATCATCTGCACCAGGTTGCCGTTGATCAGGCGCATGGCTTCCAGTGCATGGGGATCGGTCAAGGGGCCGTGACCGGTAGAGACAAAGGCTTCGATGGCATGCACCAGAGCGTCGATGCCGGTACAGGCCGACAGGAACGGGTCCATGCTCAGGGTGGTTTCCGGGTCGATCAGCGACACGTCCGGCACCACGGCCTTGCTGACGATGGAGAATTTCATCCGTTCCTGCTGATTGGAAATGATCACGAATTGCGAGACGTCCGCCGAAGTACCGGCAGTGGTCGGAATCAGGATCAGCGGCGGGCTGGGCACGCGGATGGTGTCCACGCCCTCGAACTCGAGGATGCTGCGCCCGTGGGCGACGACGATGCCGATGCCCTTGCCGCAATCCATCGGGCTGCCGCCGCCGACGGCGACGATCACATCACAGTGGTTTTCCCGGTACAGCTCGGCGCCGAGCATGACTTCTTCGACCCGCGGGTTGGGCGACACGTCGCTGTACAGGAAGTAATCGATGCCCTGGGCTTGCAGGCTGGCTTCGACATCGGCCACCCATCCGGCGGCAATCACCCCGGGATCGCTGACCACCAGCACCTTGCGGGCACCGAAGGTCTTGGCGCAGTTGCCGACGTTGTGCCGGCAACCGGCACCAAAGATGATTTCAGGCGAAACGAATTTACGCAGCTGGCTGAGACTCTGGCTCATTGGAAAGCCTGTTTTTTATTGTTTTGGAAGGTAAAGCCACACTAACGCATCCGGCGGTGAATGCAATCAGACCAATGGGGTAGCGCCATATCTCAAACCGCGTCGTCTGCCCTTCGCCAGCAAGCCGGCTCCTACAGATTGCGGGAATGGCACAACCCCTGTAGGAGCTGGCTTGCCAGCGAAAGCGGCGTAACTGACACACTATGTCGCCCTGTTCGCCAGCAAGCCGGCTCCTACAGCATCGCCACGCGCATATTCATCCGCGATAGATCAGCCGCGAAGCCTTTTCATTGCGCAACGTCAGGTGTTCCATGCCCAACCCCGGCGCATCAGCCTCCTCCCGGGCCTTGAGGATCACCCCATGATGCGGCGACTTGCTGCAGACCGGGTCGGCATTGGCCGCATCGCCGGTGAGCATGAACGCCTGGCAGCGGCAACCGCCCAGGTCCTTGTGCTTTTCGTCGCAGGAGCGGCACGGCTCTTTCATCCAGTCATCGCCGCGAAAGCGGTTGAAACCAAACGAATCGGTCCAGATGTGCTCGATACTGTGCTCGCGCACGTTGGGAAACTGCACCGGCAACTGCCGCGCGCTGTGGCAAGGCAGCGCGGTGCCGTCCGGGGTGATGTCGAGAAACAGGTTGGCCCAGCCGTTCATGCAGGTCTTGGGGCGTTCTTCGTAATAATCCGGGGTAACGAAAATCAGCTTGCACGGATGACCCTGGGCCTCCAGACGCTCGCGGTACTCGTTGGTGATGCGCTCGGCACGCTGCAGTTGTTCGCGGGTCGGTAGCAGGCCGACGCGGTTGAGCTCGGCCCAACCGTAGAACTGACAAGTGGCCAGCTCGACGAAATCCGCTTCCAGTTCCAGGCACAGGTCGATGATCTTCGCGATCTGGTCGATGTTGTGCCGATGGGTGACGAAGTTCAGCACCATCGGATAGCCGTGGGCTTTCACCGCCCGGGCCATCGCCAGCTTCTGGGCGAACGCCTTGCGCGAGCCGGCGAGCATGTTGTTCACCGCCTCGTCGGCGGCCTGGAAGCTGATCTGGATGTGGTCCAGCCCGGCGACCTTGAAGTCCCGCACTTTTTGCTCGGTCAGGCCGATCCCGGAGGTGATCAGATTAGTGTAGTAGCCCATGTCCCGGGCGGCCTTGATCAACTCGGCCAGGTCTTGGCGCACCAACGGCTCGCCGCCGGAAAAGCCCAATTGCGCAGCTCCCATGTCCCGGGCTTCGCGGAACACCCGAATCCATTCTGCAGTGCTCAGCTCTTCACCTGATTTGGCAAAGTCCAATGGATTGGAGCAATACGGGCATTGCAGCGGACACCGATAGGTCAGCTCCGCCAGCAACCACAGCGGCGGCCCGGGCGGCGCGTCACTCGATCCAGAATTGCGCATGGGCCACCTCCAGGAACGCCAGCACGTCCTCGTCAACCCCCGGCACCCCGGGGAAACTCGCGGACAGCAGGTCAATGATCGCCGCCACGCTGCGCCGCCCGTCCAGCAGGTCGAGGATCTGCCCGGCGCTGACGTTGAGCTTGATCATGCCTTCGGGGTACAGCAGCACGTGACAGCCCTGGCGCGGTTCCCATTGCAGACGAAAACCCTGGCGCAGGGACGGTGCCTGCTCGCGTTTGATCAGGCTCACAGGGCGATCCCCCGGTGCCAGACCTTCTCGCTCGTCACCGTGTGAAATGGCGGGCGCTCAAGCTCATAGGCCATGCTCATGGCGTCGAGCATGCTCCAGAGCACGTCGAGCTTGAACTGCAGAATTTCCAGCATGCGTTGTTGGGCCTCGGCAGTGATGTAGTGCGCCAGGGTGATGCGCAAACCATGCTCGACATCGCGCCGCGCCTGGCTCAGGCGAGTGCGGAAGTAGTCGTAGCCGGCGGCATCGATCCACGGGTAATGGGTCGGCCAGGCGTCGAGACGGGATTGATGGATCTGTGGCGCGAACAGTTCCGTCAGGGAACTGCTGGCCGCTTCCTGCCAACAGGCGCGGCGGGCGAAGTTGACGTAGGCGTCCACGGCGAACCGTACACCCGGCAGCACCAGCTCTTGGGAGAGGATTTGTTCGCGATCCAGCCCCACGGCTTCGCCCAGGCGTAGCCAGGCTTCGATGCCGCCTTCGCTGCCGGGCACGCCATCGTGATCGAGAATCCGTTGCAGCCATTCCCGGCGTACCTCGCGGTCGGGGCAGTTGGCGAGGATCGCGGCATCCTTGAGCGGGATGTTCACCTGGTAATAGAAGCGATTGGCGACCCAGCCCTGGATCTGCTCGCGGCTGGCGCGGCCGGCGTACATGGCTTGGTGGAAGGGGTGGTGGATATGGTAGAAGGCGCCCTTCGCGCGCAGGGCCTGTTCGAATTCGGTGGGGGTCATCGGGGTGTCGGTCATTGCGGTTCTCCGGGGTTCTGCGGTGTCTGACCTGGCCTCTATCCCCCGCCGCTCCAGCTACGCCCGCTCGGCCGAGGCAGGCCCGGCCAACGCCACGGCTGGCCGGGCGGACAATCAGCGGTTGGCGAAATACATCGTCACTTCGAAGCCAATGCGCAGATCGGTAAACGCGGGTTTAGTCCACATGGGTCAATCCTCTTCTTGTGCCGGACGATTCCGGTAAAGCCATTAATGCACGGTGTGCGGGGCGATCGAATGCTACTTTCGAAGGAGGTGGCGGCGTGCGTTGGTAGGGGGTGTAACGAGGTCTTCATATACACGCCCCCCACGTAGGAGCGAGCTTGCTCGCGAAGGACGCCAAGGCACCGCGTACATACAGGCAGTACGCGTTATCGTTGACGTCCATCGCGAGCAAGCTCGCTCCTACAGGGTCTTGTGGTGTTCTTGCGGGGGTTAGAAGAACCCCAGCGGATTGATGTCATAGCTCACCAGCAAGTTTTTGGTCTGCTGATAATGGTCGAGCATCATCTTGTGATTCTCACGGCCGACACCGGACTTCTTGTAGCCGCCAAACGCCGCATGCGCCGGGTACAGGTGGTAGCAGTTGGTCCACACGCGCCCGGCCTTGATCGCCCGGCCCATGCGGTAGGCGCGGTTGATGTCGCGGGTCCACAGGCCGGCACCGAGGCCGAACTCGCTGTCGTTGGCAATGGCCAGGGCTTCGGCTTCGTCCTTGAAGGTGGTGATGCCCACCACCGGGCCGAAGATTTCTTCCTGGAACACGCGCATTTTGTTGTGGCCCTTGAGCAGGGTCGGCTGGATGTAATAACCCGTCGACAAGTCCCCCTCAAGACGCTCGGCCGCGCCGCCGGTGAGCAGTTCGGCACCCTCCTCCTGAGCGATCTTCAGGTAGGAGAGGATCTTGTCGTATTGCTGCTCGGACGCCTGGGCGCCGACCATGGTCTCGGTGTCCAGCGGGTTGCCGCGCTTGATCTTGACGATCTTTTTCATCACCACTTTCATGAAGTCGTCGTAGATCGACTCTTGCACCAGTGCTCGGGAGGGACAGGTGCAGACTTCGCCCTGGTTGAAGAACGCCAGCACCAGGCCTTCGGCGGCCTTCTCGATGAACTGTGGCTCGGCTTGCATGATGTCTTCGAAGAAGATGTTCGGCGACTTGCCACCCAGTTCGACAGTGCTCGGAATGATGTTCTCGGCCGCGCACTTCATGATGTGCGCGCCGATCGGGGTGGAACCGGTGAAGGCGATCTTGGCGATGCGCTTGCTGGTGGCCAGCGCTTCACCGGCTTCGCGACCGAAACCCTGGACGATGTTCAGCACGCCGGCCGGCAGCAGGTCGGCGATCAGCTCGGCGAAGACCATGATCGACAGCGGGGTCTGCTCGGCGGGTTTGAGTACCACGCAGTTACCGGCGGCCAGGGCCGGGGCGAGTTTCCAGGCGGCCATCAGCAGCGGGAAGTTCCACGGGATGATCTGCCCGACTACGCCCAATGGCTCGTGGAAGTGATAGGCGGTGGTCAGCTCGTTGATCTCGGCGGCGCCGCCCTCTTGCGCGCGGATGCAACCGGCGAAGTAGCGGAAATGGTCGGCAGCCAGCGGCACGTCGGCGTTGAGGGTTTCGCGCACGGCCTTGCCGTTGTCCCAGGTTTCGGTGACGGCGAGGATTTCCAGATTCTGTTCGATGCGGTCGGCGATTTTCAGCAGCACCAGGGAGCGGTCCTGGGCCGAGGTCTTGCCCCAGGCGTCCGCAGCGGCATGGGCGGCGTCGAGGGCTTTTTCGATGTCGGCGGCGCTGGAGCGAGGAAATTCGGCGATCACTTCGCCGGTGACCGGCGAGGAATTGGTGAAGTATTCACCGTTGACCGGCGCGACGAATTCACCGCCGATGAAGTTGCCGTAGCGCGCCTTGAACGTCACGACGGCGCCTGGTGTTCCGGGTTGTGCGTAGATCATGGTGGGCCTCTGTCTGGGTCGATGCCTGTTGGACAAACAGGCGATAGAGCGATAGTAGAGAGCCCCGCGTGCCAGACGAATGCGCCGTTGGCAGGGGGATTCTCGTTATTTGGTCGTAGGAGCCGGCTTGCTGGCGAAGGGAGCGGCTCGGTGGGTCAGATACACCGCCTTCGCTGGCAAGCCAGCTCCTACAGGGTTGTGCGGTGGATTCGGGGTTAGTGTTTGGCCACGACCAGGTCTTTAGGCAACTTGAAGGTCCAGAGCATGCCGCCCTGGTTGAAATCCTTGATCCGCTTGGCCACTTCGCCACCCCACAACGGTACCGCACCGCCCCAGCCCGAGAGCACCGAGACGTACTGTTCGCCGTCCATTTCCCAGGTCACAGGCGAGCCGAGTACACCGGAACCGGTCTGGAACTCCCAGACTTTTTCGCCGGTCTTGGCATTGAACGCCTGCAGGAAACCTTCCGGCGTGCCGGTGAACACCAGGTTGCCCTTGGTGGTCAGTACCCCGCCCCACAGCGGCGCGAAGTTCTTGTGGCGCCAGACTTCCTTGCCGGTTTTCGGGTCAATGGCGCGCAGCACGCCGATGTAGTCTTCATTCAACGGCTTGATGGTGAACCCGGCACCGAGGAACGCCGCGCCTTTCTTGTAGGCGATGCCTTCGTTCCAGATGTCCATGCCCCACTCGTTGGACGGCACATAGAAAAGACCGGTGTCCTTGTTGTACGCCATCGGCATCCAGTTTTTCGCGCCAAGGAACGCCGGGGCGACGAATACCGAACTGCCTTTGGCTTCAGTGCCGGGCGCGCCCGGGCGGCTGGCTTCGTTGTAGATCGGCCGGCCATCCTTATCCAGGCCGGTGGCCCAGGTGATCTTGTCCACGAACGGGAAGCCGCGGATGAATTTGCCGTTGGTGCGGTCCAGCACGTAGAAGAACCCGTTACGGTCGGCAGTGGCGGCGGCCTTGATCTCTTTGCCGCCTTCGGTGTAGTTGAACGACACCAGCTCATTCACGCCGTCATAGTCCCAGCCATCGTGGGGCGTGCTCTGGAAGTGCCACTTGATGGTGCCGTCGTCCGGGTTGAGCGCCAGGCGCGACGAGGAGTAAAGGTTGTCGCCAGGGCGCAGGTGCGAGTTCCACGGCGCCGGGTTGCCGGTGCCGAACAGCAGCAGATTGGTTTCCGGGTCGTAGTAGCCGCCGAGCCAGGGCGCGGCACCGCCGGTTTTCCACAGGTCGCCGGGCCAGGTCTTGCCCGCTTCGCCACCGGAAATACCATTTTCGATGGCCTTGCCGTCCTTGTAGACGTAGCCCATGTGGCCTTCGACAGTCGGACGTGTCCACAGCAGGTCGCCGTTTTTCGGGTCGTAGGCTTCGATCTTGCCGACCACGCCGAACTCGCCACCGGCCACGCCGGTAATCAGTTTGCCGTTGATCACCATGGGGGCGGCGCTGATGGAGTAGCCTTCTTTGTGATCGGCGACCTTCTTGCTCCAGACCACCTTGCCGGTGTCCTTGTTCAGCGCCACCAGCTTGGCGTCGAGGGTGCCGAAGAACACCAGGTCGCCGTACAGCGCGACGCCACGGTTGATCACGTCGCAGCACGGACGGATGTCATCGGGCAGGCGCGCATCGTATTGCCAGAGTTTCTTGCCGGTGCGCGCATCCACCGCGAACACCCGCGAATAGGAGCCGGTCATGTACATCACGCCGTCCTTGATCATCGGCTGTGCTTGCTGACCGCGTTGCTTTTCGCCACCGAAGGAGAACGCCCAGACGGGTCGCAGGTCCTTCACGTTGCTGACGTTGAGGGTGTCGAGCGGACTGTAGCGCTGACCCTGGACGCCCAGACCGTTGGTCACGATCTGCTCAGGGTTCTTGGGGTCCTGAAGGATTTCCTGATCGGTGACGCCGGCCAGGGCACTGCCGGACAACAGCATGGCACTGAGCAACAGGCTCAAGACGAAGGGTTGGCGACGTAAGGGTTGGGTCATGACGGCTGCCTCTGCGGTTTTTGTTATACCCGGGAAATTTTCCCGGTCTGGTGCAGATTCTTGGGCGCCGCCGCCCTGGTAACAATTGCCCGCAGTGTCTAGATTGCTAATCCCTTAGTACCGGGTCGCAGGGCATGAACACCGGATTTTGCGATCAACACCGCCCCCTGTAGGAGCGAGCTTGCTCGCGAAGAACCTGAGAGCGCCGCATTCCTCCAGCCAACCCTCGTCATCGTTGACCTCCTTCGCTGGCAAGCCAGCTCCTACAGGGGGCCGGTGTTGGTCATTTGATTGCGGCGGAATCGACTCGGGTCATCTGCGTGCGTTCATAGCGTGAATACAGATGACTGACACTGCGGATCAGTTCATAGCGGCTCAGGCTGATCCCGGCAAACCGTTCGGGAATCGGGCTGCGGATCATCTCCGCCATGTCGCTGCCATTGGCCGCGCCATCGCGCATCAGTTGATCGAGCCAGGTGAGGTAGTCGCGCATTTGCTCGAACGGCTTTGCATCCGTGGCCACCGGGCCATGCCCCGGCACGATCAGCGTCCAGGGCAAGCCTTGCAGGGTCGCAATGTCCGCCAGCCATACCGCCAGCCCCGGACTGTTGGGCGTGGTCAGCGCCCGTTGGTAAAACACCAGATCCCCGGCAAACAGCACGCCGGTTTTCCGGTCGAGAATAGCCAGATCCGCGCCGGTGTGCCCACCCAGGCTCAGCAGGCGCAAATCGTGATTCCCAAAACTCGATAGGCCAGGCGTCAGCGCCTGAGTGGGCAACACCACCTCGGTGCCGCGCATCCAGTCGCCCACCAGTCGATACATATTCTCGGCCATCGCATCGCCCTGCTGCCGCAACAGCTCGGTGGTGCCGGCCAACGCGCCGATCGGCACGTCGCCGAAGGCCTGGTTGCCCAGCACATGGTCGGGATGATGATGGGTCAGCAGCACCTGGATCACCGGTTTATCGGTGATCGCGGCAATGGCCTTGCGCATCGCTTCGCCATAACGCTTCGATGGCCCGGTATCGATCACCACCACCCCGGTTTCGGTGACGATGAACGCGGTGTTGACGATGTTGCCGCCGTTGGCCTTGGCGAAATTGTCGGTGCTGCCTTCGAGCAGCCAGGTGTCTTCGGCAATCTGCCGGGGCTTGAGTGAGTAGTCGAGGTCGGCCAGGGCCGGCAGGCTCAGGCTCATGAACAACAGCAACATCCAGCGCATGACGCGCTCCTTGGGTCAGGGTATGGCCGCATCGAATTGATTGCCGCTGTTGTCGCGCAGCAACAGGCGCGTCTGCCCTGCCCCTTCGATATCAAAGGCCAGGTTGGGGTTTTCGCTGACGGCGGGAAACAGCTCAAGACGGGCCAGCAACTGGTCGTTGCGGTCGCGCAGTTCGGCATGGTTGATGAAGAACTCCGGGATGCCGCTGACCATGCCATTGTCCATCGGGTGCGCCACTTGCAAGCGCAAACGACTGAATTCGCCGCGGGGATAACGCCCGCCGAGCACTTCGCCGATGTGCTCCTCCCAGCCCGGCTGGGTGCGCACCACGCTTGGCGCCGTGCACCCGCCGCCCGCGGCATCGATCAGGGTCGAGCCGACATGCCACAGTCCATCACGGGTCAGCACCGCCGCGCGCAGGGGTGTGGCTTGCTCGATACGGATGCGCAGCGACAGCCACGGCAGCACCCGGTCCAGCGGTTGGAAATCGACGATTTTCGGCAACGGATTAAGCTCGGCCCAGGCGAGGATTTTCACCACCTCGCCCTTGAAGGCCCTGGCGTCGATCTCCAGCGGCACTTGCCGGGCGTCTTCAGCGAACGGCGGCGCGAGCAGCTTGACCCGCTCATCGAACACGAACGGCGCATCACCGAGCATCTGCTTGTGATAGAAGGCCCACATCACCGAGGGCACCGGGTCCTTGCCCGGGTCGATGGCCACCGCGTGCGCGGCCATCGGCAGCCAGCAGGCCAGCAGACAACTCGCTCGCCAGTTCACTGCTGATACATCTCGGGTACGTCATAGCGCAGGCCGTAATGGCCATAAATGGCGTTGACCGAGCCGTCGCGAATCAACGCCTCCAGCGCCTCTTCCACGGCATAGGCCAACTGCCGGTTGCTTTCATGCACCGCCATGCCGATCTCCCAGAGTTGCTTGCCCATGTTCGGGTAGGCGTTTTCCGCCAGTGCCACTTGCGGGTCCGCCGCCAGGTGAACCTGCCAGTCGATCTCGCCGCGCATGGCCATCACCGCGTCGACTTCACCGGCCTTCATGGCCGCGAACGCCTGGGACACGCCAGGGTAATGATGAGTCTTGCCGGCGAGCATGCCGCTGAACACTGAAGTCAGGTAGAACGACGGCACGCTGTCGACCTCGACGCCGATCGGGTGGTGCTCGAACACCGCGACGCTGCCGACCTTGTCCAGGCGGCGGCGGTCGAAGGCGACTTGCCAATGTTCGTTCTGGTACGGCCCGAACATCACCACATGGCCGTTTTCCAGCTCGCCCAATTCGTTGCGTTTACGCGCGTAGTCCTGGTCATAAGGCACCCGCATCATCAGGTCGGCCAGTTGCAGGTCGTGCAACTGGCTGGCCCGCCAGATGTAATCGCGCAGGTCGTCGTCGAGCTTCTCGCCGGCCGGCGCCCAGATCAGTGCCAGGCGCACGCCAAGCGCCTTGGCCAAGGCCTGGGCAAGTTCGACGTCGACACCCCGTGGCTGGCCGGCGTCTTCGAAACTGTAGGGGGCGAAGTCCTTGTAGACCGCCACTTTCAGCTCCCCGGCGGAGATCATTTCGTCATAGGTGCGGACCTGCGCCTGCGCCACCTGGCAGCACAGCAACACAGCGCTGATCAACACAGCGAGCAGGCGCATGGGTCATTCCTCGACGTGGACGCTATCCAGGTACGTGCGCACCGCCCACAAGGCTTCCTGGCTCAGGTAGTCGGCCATCTTCGGCATGTACACCCGGCCATCGCGCACGGCGCCGTGGCGGACCCGCTCGACGAACCATTCATCACCGGCCTCAGCGACATCGAGCATGCGCAAATCGGGGGCAATGCCACCGGACTTGGCTTCCAGGCCATGACACGCCGCGCAGTTCTGGTTGTAGGCGGACGAACCGATTTCCACGGCTTTATCATGTTCCGGTGAGGTGCGGTAAGGGTTCACCGACGCCCATCCATCGGCATCGACCGGCACCCCGGCGTCCTTGATCGGGGTCAGGCCCGGCGTGGCGATGGCCTGCGGTACCACGTTGCCGTGGGCCCAGACGGAACCTGCGCTGATAAAACCGGCCAGCAGTCCGGCAACAAGCAAGGCGTTGCGTTTTGTTGTCATTGTTATGCCCTCGAGATTGCACGCAAAACCTCTTTGAAGAGGCTATGGCACCCATCTTAAGAACGGCTTCGCGCCAGCCCCATGCTGCTTTGGTGTCCGCCACCCGGTACCTTGGTAGTAGGGCTTGTGGCGCACGCCCAAATCAGGTGCCCCATGGGAAGTTTTCCCGGCACCAGCGGGACTTTTTCCGTATCCGGCGACCCGCCCGGCGCACCACCCTGTGCAGGCCAAAACCTCCACTGGGAACTGCAACCATGACAATAAGATCGCTACCCGCCCTTTCCCCGCTGACCCTTGCCTTGCAGGCATTTTTGCTGGTGGGCACTTTGTCCCTGGGCGCTGCCAGCTACGCCGCAACCGCCCCTGCGACCCCCACTCGCAACGTGACCTGGGAAGACATCGCCAACGATCACCTGACTACCAAGGACGTGCTGCAATATGGCATGGGCACCAATGCCCAGCGCTGGAGCCCGCTGGCCCAGGTCAACGACAAGAACGTGTTCAAGCTGACCCCGGCCTGGTCCTACTCGTTCGGCGATGAGAAGCAGCGCGGCCAGGAATCCCAGGCCATCGTCAGCGACGGCGTGGTGTACGTCACCGGTTCCTATTCCCGGGTTTTTGCCCTGGACGCCAAGACCGGCAAGCGCCTGTGGACCTACAACCATCGCCTGCCGGACAACATTCGCCCGTGCTGCGACGTGGTCAATCGCGGTGCCGCCATTTATGGCGACAAGATCTATTTCGGCACCCTCGACGCGCGGCTGGTCGCCCTCGACAAGAACACCGGCAAAGTGGTGTGGAACAAGAAGTTCGGCGACCACGCCGCCGGCTACACCATGACCGGCGCCCCGGTGCTGATCAAGGACAAGACCAGCGGCAAGGTGCTGCTGATCCATGGCAGCTCCGGCGACGAGTTCGGGGTGGTCGGGCAGCTCTTTGCGCGCGATCCGGACACCGGTGAAGAAGTCTGGATGCGGCCCTTTGTCGAAGGGCACATGGGCCGCTTGAACGGCAAGGACAGCACCACCACCGGTGACGTCAAGGCGCCGTCCTGGCCGGATGACCCGACCACCGAAACCGGCAAGGTCGAAGCCTGGAGCCATGGCGGCGGTGCCCCTTGGCAGAGCGCCAGTTTCGATCCGGAAAGCAACACCATCATCGTCGGCGCCGGCAACCCCGGCCCTTGGAATACCTGGGCCCGTACTTCCAAGGACGGCAATCCGCACGACTACGACAGCCTCTACACCTCCGGCCAGGTCGGCGTCGACCCGAGCAGTGGCGAGGTGAAGTGGTTCTACCAGCACACGCCGAACGACGCCTGGGATTTCTCCGGCAACAACGAACTGGTGCTGTTCGACTACAAGGACAAGGACGGCAAGACGGTCAAGGCCACCGGCCATGCCGACCGCAACGGCTTCTTCTACGTGGTCGATCGCAACAACGGCAAATTGCAGAACGCCTTCCCCTTCGTCGACAACATCACCTGGGCCAGCCACATCGACCTCAAGACCGGCAAACCGGTGGAGAATCCGGGCCAGCGTCCGGCCAAACCGTTGCCGGGCGAAACCAAGGGCAAATCCGTGGAAGTGTCGCCGCCGTTCCTCGGCGGCAAGAACTGGAACCCGATGGCGTACAGCCAGGACACCGGGCTGTTCTACATTCCCGGCAATCATTGGAAAGAGGAGTACTGGACCGAGGAAGTCAACTACAAGAAAGGATCGGCCTACCTGGGCATGGGTTTTCGCATCAAGCGCATGTACGACGATCACGTCGGCAGCCTGCGGGCGATGAACCCGACCACGGGCAAAGTGGTCTGGGAGCACAAGGAAGCGCTGCCACTGTGGGCCGGGGTACTCGCGACCAAGGGCAACCTGGTGTTCACCGGCACCGGCGACGGTTTCCTCAAGGCCTTCGACGCGAAAACCGGTGCTGAGCTGTGGAAGTTCCAGACCGGCAGCGGCATCGTCTCGCCGCCGATCACTTGGGAACAGGATGGCGAACAGTACGTCGGCGTGACCGTCGGTTACGGCGGCGCGGTGCCGTTGTGGGGTGGTGACATGGCCGAACTGACCAAGCCGGTGGCTCAGGGCGGGTCGTTCTGGGTGTTCAAGATTCCGAGTTGGGATAACCAGACCGCGAAACGTTGAACCCCCCTTCGCTGTAGGAGCCAGGCTTGCCGGCGAACGGGACGCCGCGGTGTATCTGTTGCACCGCGTTACCGTTCTTCGCCGGCAAGCCTGGCTCCTACAGCGAAAGCGCCCACCCACACGACGAGAACCCACCATGAAATACTTGCCTCTTGTGCTTTTGCTGACCACCCTCCCGGCATTCGCCGACGACGCCGGCGAAGACACCCCGCTGGTCATCAACGGCTGCACCATCGCCGACCACAGCCAATGCCCCGGCGCCAATCTCAAAGGCGCCAACCTGAGCAATCAGGACCTGCGCAACATGAACCTCAGTGGCGCCGACCTGCGCGGTGCCGACCTGCGTCACGCCCGCCTCGACCTTGCCAACCTTGAAAAAGCCCAACTGCAGGGCGCCAACCTGACCCGCGCCAGCCTGCAACAAAGCAACCTGCGCCTGGCCGATTTCAGCGGTGCGACGCTGATGGCGATTCAAGGCTGGGGGATGTTTGCCCAGGGTGCGCAATTCCAGGACGCCAACCTCAGTGGCGCCTACCTGCAATTCGCCCGCCTCTCCGGGGCTAAATTGCACAACGCCGATTTGCGGGCGGCGGATCTGGAAATGACCTGGTTGAGCAAGGCCGATCTCAAGGGCGCCAACCTCGGCGATGCCAACCTGCAGGAAGCCAAGTTCGGTGAGAGCAATCTGCAGCAGGCCAACCTCAGCGGCTCGCGCCAGCATTATGCGAATTTCCAGGATGCGAATATGGAGGGGTGTACGGGGTGCCCGACGACCTGGAACAAGTGAGCCAGGGCAAAATGCATTCATGTAGGAGCTGGCTTGCCAGCGATGAACCTGAGAACGCCACGGGTTGTCAGGTTACCCGCGTTATCGTTGGCGACCATCGCGAGCAAGCTCGCTCCTACAGGGTCTTGCGGTGGATTGATTGAATAAATTCGCCACCCGCACCACCCCCATATCAATCCCCAGATGCACCAGCTCGGCATGGGAGGTCACCTGCAATTTGCTCTTGAGCAACGTCAGGTGGTTTGAAACCGTCTTGCTGCTGATGCTCAACTGCTCGGCAATCACCCGCGCTGGCGTCCCCTTGGCGAGCATCACGAAAATCTCCAGTTCGCGCTGGGTCATGCTCTGCAACCGCGGATCACTGGCGTCCTGTTGCGGATGACAGGCCAGTTGGGTGGCCAGGGGCTGTTCGATATAGGCATGGCCCGCGAGGATGCGGCGCACGGCCTCGATCAGCACTTCGGGCGCCGAATTTTTCGTCAGGTAACCCGAAGCCCCCGCATCCAGCGCCTGACGCACCAGCGGCAACTCATCGTGCATGCTGAAAAACAGCACCCGCAATTGCGGCAGGCGCTGACGCAATCGGCGGGTGGTCTCCAGGCCACTGATCCCCGGCAAGCCGAAATCCATGATCACCAGGTTCGGCACGGCCTCTTGAACCCGCGTCAGCGCTTCTTCACCGGTGGCCGCCTCACGCACCTCCATCGCTGGCAGCAGCGCCCGCAACAGACTGGCATAGCCCTGACGGACCACCGCATGGTCATCGACCAGCAAAATATTCATGACGCCTCCAAAGGCATGCTCAAGGCCAGTGCCCAACCGGCACCGGGATGGCTGATGATCCGCAGCTCGCCGCCCAGGCTGCGGGCGCGCTCGAACATCGAATACAGACCGACGCCCGGCCGCTGGGGCTGTTGTGCGCCGCAACCGTTGTCGCGAATCAGCAAGCGCAAATGCCCGCCGCGATGTTGCAGGCGCACCCGCACCTGGCTGGCGCCGGCATGACGGGCGATGTTGGTCAGCGCCTCCTGCAACAGGCGGTAGAGATGGGTCTTGTCCGGCCCGGACAACGGCGGCAAGTGTGGGCTGACACGCAACTGGCAATCGATCCCCTGCCGCCCTTTCCATTGCTCCACCAGCAAGCCGAACGCTTCGGCCAGGGGCAGGTGCTGCAACACCACCGGATAGAGGTCGTGCACCAGCGCCCGAAAGCCCTGTTGCAGGTGTTCGCAATTGTGCTCAAGCTCGCGCACCGTGCGCTCCACCACCACCGGTTGATCCGCCACCAGTCGCAACAGACAGGCCTGGGCGCGAATGCCTGCCAGGTATTGACCGAGGTCATCGTGCAGGGTTTGCGCCAGATGAGTGCGTTCCTGCTCCTGTACCGCCAGCAAGGTCCGGGTCAGTCGGGTGTTGTCGACACGCGCCTGCTCCAGCGCCTGGGTCATGCGGTTGAAATGCCGCGCCAGTTGCCGCGCCTCGGGCATGCCTTCGGCGCGTAAACGCACGTTCAGTCGGCCTGCGGACACCTGTTGCAACGCCCGCAGCAAGTCGTCGAGCAGCCCCATGCCCCGGCGCACGGCCCAGCGAATGGTCAACAGACTCAACACCAATGCCAGCCCGCACAGGCTCAGCAGTTGTTGCAGCGAGTCCCAGACTTCATCGATTTCATCCCGTGGATCGACGCCGATCTGCACCCGCCGCCCATCCTGCAAATCCAGCACCCGCGGACTGTGGCGAGCCTCGGCAAACAACAGGCGTCCAAGCCAGGCATCAAGTCCATCCTGCACCGGCAATCGTGCCTGTTCGCCGGCTTCCAGCCAACGCACCCGCACATGACGCAAGCTGCCGGTCAGCCTTGGCTGCAGGCTGGCGGGATCGCGCTCGGCGGTTTCGCTCAAGTATTCCACCACCGCTTCGGCCGATTGCAACTCACGCTCCACGTCCGCCAGCGCCTGGTGCACCAGCAAGCCCATGCACGCCAGGGTCACCAGGGCGAAAAATCCGCACACCCACAGGTTGATCCGCCACAGGGCCGACACGCCTAGCGCCCCGGCGCCGCGGGCGTCACCAGCAACGGTGCCGGGCGCGGGCCGTGAAGCTTGTCGACACCGATCAGGGTGAGAATCAGCAGCAACGGCAAAAGCAGCGCTTTGAGAATTCGCATGATCGATCGCCTCCCAGGTGATGGCCGTTGTTGCCATGCTAAAACCGCGCCGCCCGGGGCGAGTTACTACCTTGGTACTGGCTGACTGGTACTTTCTGCATATTTCATCCCCGTCCCAGGGTTCCTATGCTGGCGCTACCTGTAAAGGAGTGCCCTATGCGCCAGCTTGCCCCGTACGCCCTGATCTACCTGCTGGCGATTGCCTGCGCAGCCGGGCTGGCCACGCAAAGCCAGGCCGCGGACGCGCCGTTGCAGGTGCAGATCGGCTACCTGGGCTATCGCCCCGACCCGGGCCCGCTGCTGTCGAACATCATTCCCGAGCCGGTCGATGCCGGGTTGCGTGGCGCCGAGCTGGCGATCACCGACAGCAACAGCACCGGGCGTTTTCTCAACCACGGCTACACCTTGGTCAGTATCAACGCCGACAGCCCCGCGGCCTTGCTCGATGCCGCAAAAGCCCAACATGAGCAAGGCCTGCGGTTGTTCGTGGTGAACGCGCCGGCCACCAGCCTGCGCGAACTCAGCGCCGCCCTGCCCGATAGCCTGCTGTTCAACGCCGGCAGTCCTGACGACAGTTTGCGCAGCACCGACTGCTTGCCCAACGTACTGCACAGCCTGCCGAGCCGGGCGATGCTCGCCGACGCCCTGGCGCAATTTCTGGTGGTGCGCAAATGGCAACGGGCGCTGCTGATCGTCGGCCCGACCGCGGACGATCAGGCCTATGCCGCGGCCCTGCGCCGCGCCGCCAAGCGCTTCGGCCTGCAACTGGTGGCGGAGAAAGCCTGGAGCTTCGATAACGATCAGCGCCGCAGCGCCCAGGCCGACATGCCGCTGTTCACCCAGACCGCCGAGTACGACGTGGTGCTGGTGGCCGATGAGCGTGGCGATTTCGGCGAATACGTGCCGTACCAGACCTGGTACCCGCGACCGGTTGCCGGTACCCAGGGCCTGACCCCGGTGGGTTGGCACAAGACCGTGGAAACCTACGGTGCCGCTCAGTTGCAGAAACGCTTCGAAGCCCTGGCCGGACGCTGGATGAACGACCGCGATTTCGCCGCGTGGATCGCCGTGCGCAGCATCGCCAGCGCGGTGAGCAAACTGCGCCAGGTCGATCCGCTGGCGATCCGAACGCTTGAGACCGGCGATCAGTTGCCGCTGGACGGCTTCAAGGGGCGCAAGCTCAGTTATCGCCCATGGAACGGTCAGTTGCGCCAGCCGATCCCCATCGTGCAACCCCGGGCGCTGGTCAGCACGTCGCCGCAAGACGGTTTCCTGCACCCCTTCAACGAAATGGACAGCCTTGGGTATGACAAGCCCGAGGTCAGTTGCCGCTTTCCCTGATTCGACTTTCCACAAAAACCACAACAATAAGGAATCCGCCATGCGCCGCACCCTGCTCTGCCGCTCTCTGCTTTACCGTTCCCTGCTTTCTTGCGCCTTGCTGCTCGCCGCCGGGCATGCCGCTGCCAGCACCGCCTGGGTGTCCAACGAAAAGGACAACAGCCTGAGCCTGATTGACCTGCAGACCCTGCAAGTCACCGACACCCTGCCCGTCGGCCAACGCCCGCGCGGCCTGCTGCTGTCCCACGACAACAAGCTGCTGTACATCTGCGCCAGTGATTCTGACCGGGTCCAGGTGATGGATGTCGCCACGCGCAAGATCATCAAGGAACTGCCCTCCGGCAAGGACCCCGAGCAGTTCGCCCTGCACCCGAACAATCGCTGGCTGTATGTCTCCAATGAAGACGACGCGCTGGTGACAGTGATCGACACCGAAACCTCCAAGGTGCTGAGCCAGATCAGCGTCGGCGTCGAACCCGAAGGCATGGCCGTCAGCCCCGACGGCAAGTGGGCGGTGAACACCAGCGAAACCACTAACATGCTGCACTGGATCGACACCGCGACCCAGACGCTGGCCGACAGCACCCTGGTGGATCAGCGTCCGCGGTTCGTCGAGTTCACGCCGGATGGCTCCAGGCTCTGGGCCTCGGCGGAGATCGGCGGCACGGTGACGATTCTCGATGTTGCGAGCCGCCAGGTTCTCAAGACCCTGACCTTCAAGATCAAGGGCGTGCACCCGGATAAAGTGCAACCGGTGGGGATCAAGCTCAGCGCTGACGGCAAGTACGGTTTCGTCGCGCTCGGCCCGGCCAATCATGTCGCGGTGATCGATGCCAAGACCTTTGAAATTCTCGATTATCTGTTGGTCGGACGACGGGTCTGGCAGATGGCGTTTACCCCGGATCAAAAGCAACTGCTGGCCACCAATGGCGTCAGCGGCGATGTGTCGGTGATCGATGTCGACAGCCTCAAGGTGGTCAAATCGGTCAAGGTCGGCCGTTATCCGTGGGGCGTGGTGGTGACCCCATGAGCGCCCTGGAAGTCAGCGACCTGAGTTTCGCCTATGGGGTGCGGGAAGCATTGCGCCAGGTGAGCTTCAATCTGGCACCGGGGCGTTTCGCGGCGTTGCTGGGGCCGAACGGCGCGGGCAAATCGACGCTGATCGCCCTGCTGACCCGGCTCTATGATTTGCAGCGCGGTGATATTCGGGTTGGCGGTTGTTCGTTGCGCAACGCGCCGCGGCCGGCACTCAAGCAAGTGGGCGTGGTGTTCCAGCAAAGCACGCTGGATCTTGATCTCAGCGTCGAACAGAACCTGCGTTATCACGCCGCGTTGCATGGAATGTCGCGGCGCCAGACCGGCCTGCGAGTCGAGGCCGAACTGGCCCGGCAGACCCTAACCGAACGCCGTCGCGAGCGGGTGCGCGAACTCAATGGCGGCCATCGGCGCCGGGTGGAAATCGCCCGGGCCTTGCTGCATGAGCCACGCCTGTTATTGCTCGACGAGGCCAGTGTCGGCCTCGACCCGGCCAGCCGCCTGGCCCTTAACCAACACATCCGCAGCCTGTGCCGCGAGCGCAACATCAGCGTACTCTGGACCACCCATTTGCTCGATGAAGTGCAAGCCAGCGACGACTTGCTGATTCTCCATCAAGGCCGCCTGGTGGCCAGCGGACAAGCCCACGCCCTGAGCCTGGAACACGGCGGCGACCTCGGTTCGGCCTTCGCCCGCCTGACTACCGCTGCCCCTGCAGGAGCCGTCCGATGAATGCTTACTGGCAGTGTTTCAGCGGCATCGTGTTGCGCGAATGGCTGCGATTTGTGTTGCAGCGCACGCGGTTTCTCAGCGCCCTGGTGCGGCCGCTACTGTGGCTGCTGGTGTTCGCTGCAGGCTTTCGCGCGGCACTTGGCATTGCGATCATCGAGCCCTACGACACCTACATTCCCTATGAGGTCTACATCATCCCCGGCCTCGCCTGCATGATCCTGCTGTTCAACGGTATGCAGGGATCACTGTCAATGGTCTACGACCGGGAAATGGGCAGTATGCGCGTGCTGCTTACCAGCCCCCTGCCCCGGACCTTCCTGTTGTGCAGCAAATTGTTGGCGACTTCGTTGATTTCGTTGATGCAGGTGTACGCCTTTCTGGCGATCGCCTGGGTGTACGGCGTGCAGCCGCCGGCCATGGGGCTGTTGATCGCCTTGCCGGCGCTGTTGCTGGTGGCGTTGATGCTCAGCGCGCTGGGTTTGCTGCTGTCCAATGCGATCCGCCAGCTGGAGAACTTTGCCGGGGTGATGAACTTCGTGATCTTCCCGCTGTTTTTCCTGTCGTCGGCACTGTATCCGCTGTGGAAGATGCGCGAGTCCAGCGAGTGGTTGTACTGGTTGTGTGCGTTGAACCCGTTTACCCATGCGGTGGAACTGGTGCGGTTTGCGTTGTATGAGCGCTTCAATCCGTTGGCGCTGGCGGTGTGCGTGGGGCTGACGCTGGTGTTCGCCCTGCTCGCCGTGCTCACCTTCAACCCGCAACACGCCGCCCTGCGCAAAGCCACCTGACCCCACAAATCCCCTGTGTAGGAGCTGGCTTGCCAGCGAAGGCGGTGTGTCAGCCAACAAAGATGTTGAATGTTAAGCCGCCTTCGCTGGCAAGCCAGCTCCTACAGGGGTACGTTGAGCACAGCAGTGAAAATTACTACTTTAGTACTGCTTTACCTGTCTATCGTCGCATTCCAATCGCACCGCGACTGGCATGTAATGGGTTCATAATTATAAGGATTGAACCCCATGCCGCGTGCCCGACGTGTTCTGCTGCGCCCTTCTCTCGCCGTGCTGTCCCTGAGCCTGTTGCTGGGCGTCGCCCAGGCCGACACCCCGCTGTTCTCCGCCGACGGCTATCGCATCGGTCTCTACCGCAGCCCGACCCCGAATCAACTGCCGGGCGCGTCCATCATCGATACGCCGGCCCTGCAAACCCTGCTCAGCCAAACGCCGCGTCCGCTACTGATCGACGTCTACCGCCGCCAATGGCTGCAAGGCCGTTTCATCGAAGACCAGCCGCACGAGAACCTGCCCGGCAGCCATTGGCTGGCCAATACCGGTGACGGTGATCTGCCACCCGCCTGGCAGGACTATTTTGCGCGTAACCTGAATACATTGACCGCAGGCGATTCTGCGCGACCGCTGGTCTTCTACTGCCGCTCCGATTGCTGGCTGAGCTGGAACGCGGTCAGGCGCGCCGCCGCCATGGGCTATAAGACACTGTATTGGTACCGCGATGGCCTGGACGCCTGGCAAGCGGCGAACCTGCCCGTGACACCGGCCCAACCCGAGCCTTTTCCCTGATCTTTACGCTTGCGTGTTGTTGCCCCACCCTAATCAAAATAACGAGGTGAAAGGCTATGTACAAAATTCTGATTGCCGACGATCACCCGCTGTTTCGCGAAGCCATTCATAACGTCATCAGCGATGGTTTCCCGGGCACCGAGGTGATGGAAACCGCCGACCTCGACAGCGCCCTGGCGCTGACCCAGGACCACGACGACCTGGACCTGATCCTGCTCGACCTGAACATGCCCGGCATGCACGGGCTCAACGGCCTGATCAACCTGCGCAACGAGGCGCCGACCATTCCGGTGGTGATCGTCTCCGCCGAGCAGGACAAACAGATCGTGCTGCAGGCCATCACCTATGGCGCGGTGGGGTTCATCACCAAGTCCTCGCCACGGGTGCAGATGACCGAGGCCATCCAGCAGATCCTCAACGGCAACGTGTACCTGCCGCCGGACATCATCCGCACGCAAAAAAGCGCTACCCATCGCCGGATGAACGATACCCCGAGCTTTCCTCCGGAACTGCTCCAGGCCCTGACCCGCAAGCAACTGCTGGTGCTGGAGCGCATGACCAAGGGTGAGTCGAACAAGCAGATCGCCTACACCCTGGAAATCGCCGAAACCACGGTCAAGGCGCATGTCTCGGCGATTCTGCGCAAACTCAATGTGCATAATCGGGTGCAGGCGATTTTGAGTGCCGGGGATATTGATTTCGGGTCGTATCTGCGGCGCTGATTCCGGGGACAACTGTTAGACCGGGTCGCCCCCATCGCTGGCAAGCCCGCTCCCACAGGGTGATCTTTTGCCACAGATTCTGTGTCCACTGAAGATCCCCTGTAGGAGCTGGCTTGCCAGCGAAAGCGGTCTGTCAGTCAACACCTCTGCTGAATGTGCCGCCGTCTTCGCCGGCAAGCCGGCTCCTACACGGGATCGCTGCCGCTCTCCGACTTGGCGTTCACTGAAGATCCCCTGTAGGAGCTGGCTTGCCAGCGAAAGCGGTCTGTCAGTCGACACCTCTACTGAATGTGCCGCCGTCTTCGCCGGCAAGCCGGCTCCTACACGGGATCGCTGCCGCTCTCCGACTTGGCGTTCACTGAAGATCCCCTGTAGGAGCTGGCTTGCCAGCGAAGAGGCCGGCAAACACGCCGCAACACTCAAGGCCTGCCGAGCAAATGACTCATCGCCGTCTTGAGCTTCATCGGCCGCACCGGCTTGTGCATCAGGGTATGCCCCAGTTCACGGATCTGCTGCTTGAGTTCGTTGCTGTAGTTGGCGGTGATCATCATCGCCGGAATCGCTGAAGCACGCCGGGCGTTGATCCGGGCCACGGCATCGACACCGTTCTTGTCGTCATCCAGGTGATAGTCGGCAATCAGCAGATCCGCTTCGGCATGATAGTTGTCCACCTGCCGCGCCAGATCCTGTTCCGACAGCGCCGTCACCACCAGGCACCCCCAGCCTTCCAGCAAGGTGCGCATGCCGGCGCAAATGGCCGCGTCGTTGTCCAGCACCCACACCCGCGCCCCGCGCAATCGTTCCAGCATCGGCTCGCTCATCAGCAGGCTCGGCAACGCCTTGGGCGCCGTGGCGCTCAACGGCACTTCCACGGAGAACATCGAGCCCTTGCCCGGCCAAGAACGCACGTGAATCCGGTGCCCGAGAATCCCGGCAATCTTCTCGACAATTGCCAGCCCCAGGCCCAGGCCGCGATCCTGGTCCGGACGCTGCACATCGCCGCGCTTGAACTCCTGGAAAATCTCCTCCAGTCGATTCTCCGCAATGCCCATGCCGCTGTCCCAGACCTCGATCGACAACCGTTGATGATGACGCCGGCAACCGAGCACCACCCGACCACTGTAGGTGTAGCGAATCGCATTGCTCAGCAGATTGCGCAGGATCCGCGCCAGCAGTTGGATGTCGCTGCGCACCAGCGCCGAACACCCGATGAAATGCAGCTCCAGGCCTTCACTAAGGGCAACCTGGGTGTACTCGGCCGCGAGGGTGTCCAGCAGCTCGCTCAGGGCGAACGGCGCAATGTCGGCCTTGATGACCCCGGCATCCAGCTTGGAAATGTCCACCAGGGTACACAACAGGTTTTCCACGTCTTCCAGGGAATTGCTGACATTGCGCACCAGCACCGCATTGGCTACCGGATCACGGCGTTCCAGCAGCGCACTGGTAAACAGCCGGGCGGCATTCAACGGTTGCAACAGGTCGTGGCTGACGGCAGCGAGAAACTTGGTCTTCGACAGATTGGCCTGCTCGGCGTCGAGCTTGGCCTCGCGCAGGCGTGATTCCACCCGCCGACGCTCGTCGATTTCCCGCAGCAACTGATCATTGAGGGTGGTCAATTCCGCCGTGCGTTCGCGCACCCGCAACTCAAGGTTCTGATAAGCCTGGTGCAAGGCCTCGGCCGTGCGCCGGCGTTCGGTGATGTCGCGGATCAGCACGAAGATCCCCACCACTTCGCCGCTGGCCAGGCGATTGGGCACGTAGGAGCGCAGCATGTAGCGCTCCTGATTGTTGATGTTGATTTCGGCAAATTCGAAGGTCACGCTCTCGCCGGCCAGCGCCCGGGCCACGTAGGCTTCCAGGCGTTGGTAATGCTGCTCGCTGTGCACTTCGCGCAGGCTCTGGCCGAGCATCACGCCCCGGGGCCAGCAGTACCATTCTTCGTAGACCTTGTTGGTGAACTCGTACACCAGGTCGGCATTGAGGTAAGCGATCAACGCCGGTACATGGTCGGTGATCAGGCGGATCCAGCGCTCGCTTTCACTGAGGGCCTCGGCGTGCTGGTAGCGCTCGGTGATGTCGGTGAAGGTGTTGACGAAGCCACCGGTGGGCAACGGATGGGTGCGGATTTCCAGGACCCGGCCATCATCAAGGCGCTGCTCGCATTCCTGCACCGGCCGCCCGTTGCCATCGCGGCTGGCCGGGGTCAGCAGGTTCAGCTCGCTGTCGGCAATCACTTCGGCGAACGGCCGATGGGCCGCCACCGGGGCCAGGCCGCTCAGTTCGAGGAAGCGCCGGTTCCACAGTTCGAGGATGCCCTCGGCGTTGACCATGGCCACGCCCTGGGACAGGTTGTCGACCGCCCGTTGCAGCAAATGGGATTTCTGCGCCACGGCTTGTTCGCGGCGCACGGTCTCGCTGAGTTTGACGTCGGTAATGTCGGTGAACAGGATCACCCGTCCGCCTTCCTGGGTCGGCCGTTCGCTGACTTGCAGCCAACGGCCGTCCTGCAGGCGATAGAGCAGGTTCTCGTCGGCATGCCCCCGGGGCTCTTCGGTGAACAGCCCGGTGGCGGACATCAGCCGCTTGACCTCGGCCAGGCGCATGCCGGCGTTGATCCGCACCCGGCTGTGGCCCCAGAACGCCTTGAAGCGGCTGTTGAACAGGACGATCCGCTGCTCGGCATCGAACAGCACGAAGGCGTCGGAGATACTCTCGATGGCATCGATCAGATGCCGATGCGCGGTTTCCGCCCGCAGGCGCGCTTCGCTGAGCAAGTGATTGCCCGACTTGAGTTCGGCCATGGCCTGGTTCAGGGCGTCGGTGCGCTCGCGCACCTGTTCGGCCAGCACCACCGAATGCTGGAACGCCGCGTACGGGTCGTTGCCGCGGGTGATGCCGGACTCGATCCGTTCGATCAGCGCACTGTTGATCCGCTGCAGTTTGTGATTGTCGTGGCGCAGGCTGGCGAGTTCGGCCTGCAGCTCAGCGCTGTCCAGGGGACCGGCCTCGGGCAATGGCAACCCCGGTGAAGGTCTGGTTGATGTGCATGCCATTGAACTGTTCTCCGTAGGTGTTGAAACCCATCACCCGCTGGTCACGCAAAAAACCACCGATCTGCTCCAGGTGCCCGCCGTCTTCCAGCTCCAGGCGCCTGAGAAAACAGTCGCAGCCGATGGTCAGCAACAGCTCGCCGAGACGTTCCTGCAAGCCCTCGAACAGGTGTTGCAGATTGGGCAGCATCGGGCCCGGGGTCATGACCGTGAGGACGATGCCGTTTTCCACCGCGCAGTAGAAACTCAGGCTCAGGTCCGGATGCACCTGCTGGATCGCCCGCACGTAATACTGATCGTTGATCCGCACCGCCAGCGGGTGCGCGGCGAAAATCCGGTGATCGAGGTCGGCCACCGGCACGCCAATGTGCCGGGCGTACTCCTCGGCGGCGGGTTCGGCATTGAGTTCGAACACCCGGCGCGAGCCGCTGTCGGCCCCGGTGACCACCAGTTTTTCCGCCCGGGGCAGGATGTGGTGGGTCGTGAAGACCTCGAAATCGAGCCAGGTGTTGACCAGCACCACCACCGCCGCGCCGCTGTGAAACTCGCCATTGAAATAGACGTGGGTGTGGGTCAGGTAGTTGTCATCACCGGCCGAACCACCGAAATGCGGGATGTCGCCCAACGCCGCGCTCAAGGCGGCGAGGACCATTTCTTCGCGGCTGGACAGGCCATCGAGCAGGGTCAGGGCAAAGCTGTTGCCCTTGATCGGCGCCAGGGTATTGCTGCGACAGCCACTGACCAGGCGCTCGACCATCTGCTGGGCGTCGATCAGGCTGAAGCGTTCCATCTCGCAGATCAGTTCGGCGTCGATGGAAAAATGCCGATGATCGAAGCCCACCGCGGTCACGCAATTGCGACCATAACCCAGGGGGGTGATTTCCCCGGCGCTGGTGCAGCCCACCAGGCGGATGCCGCCGAAGCTTTGCTGCAAGGCCTGGCCCAGCGCCTGCAAGTCGTACTCGGCGGAGCAGAAGAACAACACGAAGCCCAGGTGCGGATGCAACAACTGCCGCGCCAACTCTTGCGCCACCTGCCCCGCATCGGTGGCCTGGGACATGGCACTGACCACACCTTCACTCTGGACCTGCTGCATCGTCGCCTCCCGCAGGTGCGTGTGTATGAGGGATGAGTGTACGAAGGCTATGGGGGGCGACCTATGCTACTTGGGTAGCGGTCTGGGGGTTCGATGGGATGAGAGAAGTGTTCGGGATATCCAAGGCAACGCAAATCCCCTGTAGGAGCTGGCTTGCCAGCGAAGGCGGCTTAACATTCAACATCTTCGTTGACTGACACACCGTCTTCGCTGGCAAGCCAGCTCCTACAGGGGACCTGCGTGATGCCGGTTCCGGCGTTACCAGGTCAACACCGCCCCCACCGCAAAGGTGTCGGTGTCTTCATTCTGCGCACTGGTGTCATGCCCGTTGATCTCGAACTGGTTGTACTCGGCCACCAATTTCAGGTTGTCATTGACGTCATGGAACAGCGCAACCCCGCGGGTCTCGTAATCCGCGCCGCTGCCGACCACGCCATTGCCGTCATCGTTGGTCTTGCCATACGACAAGGCCAGGCGATTCTTGCCCAGTTTGTACGAACCCTGCAGCAGGTAGCCGTCGCTGTCGACATTGCGCAGGGTCGGTTCGCCGGCGTTGTTGGTGAAGAACGGGTTGATGCCCTTGGCCTGGAAACCGGACCCGGTCAGCGACAAGCCGCCCATTTTCGCCTGTACGCCGTAGCCGACGCCTTTGGAAGTGATCGATTCGACGCTGGAATCGGTGTTGTCCGAAGTCTGGTAGCTGCCGTTGACCCAGCTGTAGATCTTCGCCCCCGCGAGGTCGAACTGATAAGTGATCTCGCTCTCGGTGCGCGGGTTCTCCTGGTACGCCTTGCCCGTCGGGCTGCTGTCGTTGGTGTCCACCGGGTCCATGATCCCGACCGCCACCCGCAGGCCGTCCATCACCGGCGTGCGGTAGGTGATCTGCGAAGTGGGGAACGGATACGGGTAACCGGTGCCGATGTTGCCGAACGACACGCCGCCACCGTCCACCAATCCCAGGGTATCGCTGACCTGGCCATAACCGGCGAGCAATTCATCGAGCAGGATGTTGGAACGGGCAAACAGGCCGAAGTCCTTGCCGATCAGCACTTCGCCCCATTGCGGGTTGGCCACCGTGCCGTAGAACTGCCGCACATCGATGGCGGTGTCGGTGCCGTTGGTTTCGCTGTCGTTGATGGTGACCCAGAACGAGGCGCGGGCGCCGAGCTTGAGGTCATCGACCTGCTTGCCCATGTTGAAGCCCAGGTAGTTGGGCAGAAACCCCATCTTGACCCGCGACTGCCGACGGTCGTACTGCTCGCCGGCACGGTCGACATCGCTGTTGACGTAGAAGGCGTTGACGTAGCCATCGGTGGAAAACGTGGTCTGGTCCTTGTCGTACAGCATGATCTCGGCCTCGGCCATGCCACTCAAACCGAGGGTCGACAGGCTGGCGAAAAAGGCAGGCAAATAACGATGCTTGAAGTTCTTATTGTTGTGCATGGCGCGCTCCGCAACGGGGGACTTGATGTCGGAGGCGATTATCGAAAGCGGACCGGCGGCGGCATACGCTGCCTTGGCGCTGGTTTTCAGCTGCTTTGGAGTGGCGGGTAGCGCGCGGCGAATACGATGTAAGACCACCCGCGGGCAAGGCTCGCCACTTAGGGTGTACGCCTGTGGATGCGACTGGCATCCACAGGCACCGGTACCCGCTAGGCGCCCGCTCTGTAGAGCATGTAGGCGGCGACCACCACGCAGATGCTGGCGAAGCCGATCTGCAAGACCCGGGCCGGTACGCGCGCGCACAGCTTGCGGCCGATGACCATGCCGACGATGCTCGCGACAATGAACACCACGCCCACACCGTCGATGCGCACCCCGGCGTGAAACGCGCCGATGACGCCGATCGCCGAGATCAGGCTGATCACCATCAGGGAGGTGGCGACGATCCCGCGCATCTGCACGTCGGTCAGTTGCTTGAAGGCCGGGACGATCAGGAAACCGCCGCCCACCCCGAGCAGCCCGGAGACTACCCCGGTCACCGCACCGAGTGCCGCCAGGGTCGCGGTGCATTTGGCGGTCCATGAAAAGCGCCCGGTCTGCTGATCGAGCATGCAGTTCTTCTGGCCCCAGTTGGCGTGGCCATGGTCGCTCGGTCCTGGCTCCCGGCGCTCACGGCGCAGCATGCGCCAGGCGACCATCACCATCAGCAGGCTGAACAGGATCATCAGGATCTTTTCCGGCAACTGATGGGCGAAGAAGATGCCCACCGGCGAAAAAATCGCCCCCAACAAGGCGATCAACAGCGCCGCGCGGTAGCGCACCAGACCGTGACGCAAACCATCGATGGCCCCGACCGCCGCCGCGCTGCCCACCGCAAACAGAGCGATCGGTGCCGCCTGGGTCATGGTCAGCCCCAACCCCAGCACCAGGGCCGGCACCGCAAGAATCCCGCCACCGGCACCGGTCAATCCAAGGACCAGGCCCATCACCACGCCAAAAAAACCTGCCAGCAACATAAAACACTCATGATCCGCGAAAAAAAGCCGGGAACGCCCGGTATCGATTGAGTGACAGGATAGAGCCCGTACAGGTTTTTTCATTAACAGAATTGATAGGGGGGTGGTCAACCCGGGGAAAATGAAACTACCCTCATGGTCTGTCCCCCCGAAAATAAGCCACCATGTCCGCCTTGATTGAAGCTTTCCTCGACCCCGCTTCGTCCACTTACAGCTACGTCATCTACGAAGCCGATGGCAGTCAATGCGCGATCGTCGATCCAGTGCTCGACTACGACCCCGCCGCCGGGCGCACCGCGACCACTCAGGCTGACCGGCTCATCGCTTTTGTCCGCCAGCATCGCTTGCAGGTGCAATGGTTGCTGGAAACCCACGCCCACGCCGATCATCTGTCCGCCGCGCCCTATCTGCGCCGGCAACTGGGCGGCAAGATCGCGATCGGTCAGTCCATCGGCAAGGTTCAGGACGTGTTCAAGACCCTGTTCAACCTTGAGCCCGAATTTGCCGTCGACGGTTCGCAGTTCGATCACCTGTTCGCGCCGGACGAGTCGTTCATGATCGGCAACCTCAAGGCCACGGCCCTGCATGTGCCCGGCCACACCCCGGCGGACATGGCCTATCTGGTCGATGGCGAGCAGATCCTGGTGGGCGATACGCTGTTCATGCCGGACGTCGGTACCGCCCGTTGCGACTTCCCCGGTGGCAATGCCAGCCAGATGTTCACATCGATCCACAAACTGCTGGCCTTCCCCGCTGGCGTCAGTCTTTACGTTTGCCACGATTACCCTACCGGGGGGCGTGAACCGCGGTGCATGACGACGGTGGGCGAGCAACGTAAAAGCAATATCCACGTCCACGACGGCGTCGACGAACCCGCGTTCGTCGCCATGCGCAACCGGCGCGACGCCGGGTTGGGCATGCCGACGCTGTTGCTGCCGGCGATCCAGGTGAATGTGCGTGCGGGGAATTTGCCGCCGGCAGAAGACAACGGCATCACCTACCTGAAAATCCCCCTGAACACACTCTGACCCTGTGTAGGAGCCGGCTTGCTGGCGAAGGCGTCGTCATGGGCGCTGCAAGACTTGAGGGCGCGTTCGCTGGCAAGCCAGCCCCTACAGGGTTGCGGTGTTGCATAAACCGGCGGTTTACAGGTCAATTGCCGAGGGTCAGGCCGTTGGCCGGCAACGGCAGCGCCGTCTTGTACCTCACCTGCTTGAGCGCGAAGCTCGACCGGATATTCGCCACCCCCGGCACCTTGGTCAAAAAGTCCATCATGAAGCGCTCCAGCGACTGAATGGTTGGCACCAGCACCCGGATCAGGTAGTCCGGGTCGCCGGCCATCAGGTAGCACTCCATGACTTCCGGGCGATCCGAGATCGCCTCTTCGAAATGCTGCAGCGCCTCCTCCACCTGTTTCTCCAGGCTGACATGAATGAACACATTCACGTGCAGCCCCAACAGATCGGCATCCAGCAGGGTGACCTGTTCGCGAATCAGCCCCAGTTCCTCCATGGCCTTGACCCGGTTGAAACAGGGGGTCGGCGACAGGTTGACCGAGCGTGCGAGGTCGGCGTTGGTGATCCGCGCATTCTCCTGAAGGCTGTTCAAAATGCCGATATCGGTACGGTCCAGTTTGCGCATGAGACAAAAACACCTGTGATTTTATGTTTATGCAGATTTTTTATCCTCAAATGGCTTCCAGCGCAATGAAACACAGAGAAATATTCTCCTGGGTCCGGCCTATGATTGTTGTAGGACAAGAATTCTCCGACAGAAGAATGACTGTCAGCTCACTACAAGAAAATCCACAAGATCGAGCGTAGAAGCCATGAACCAAGCGTACGAACCGCTGCGCCTGCACGTTCCGGAACCTTCGGGCCGTCCAGGGTGCAAAACCGACTTCTCCTACCTGCGTCTGACCGACGCCGGTCTGGCGCGCAAACCCCCAATCGATGTTGAACCCGCCGAAACCGCGGACCTGGCCAAGGGCCTGATCCGGGTGCTCGACGACCAGGGCAATGCCCTTGGCGAGTGGGCCGAAGGCGTGCCGGTGGAGATCCTGCGTAAAGGCATGCGCGCCATGCTCAAGACGCGGATCTATGACAACCGCATGGTCGTCGCCCAGCGCCAGAAAAAAATGTCGTTCTACATGCAGAGCCTCGGCGAAGAAGCCATCGGCAGCGGCCAGGCCCTGGCCTTGAACATCGACGACATGTGCTTTCCGACCTACCGCCAGCAAAGCATCCTGATGGCGCGGGATGTGCCGCTGGTGGACCTGATCTGCCAACTGTTGTCCAACGAGCGCGATCCGCTCAAGGGCCGTCAGTTACCGATCATGTACTCGGTCAAGGACGCGGGGTTCTTCACCATTTCCGGCAACCTCGCCACCCAGTTCATCCAAGGCGTGGGTTGGGGCATGGCCTCGGCGATCAAGGGCGACACCAAAATCGCCTCGGCCTGGATCGGCGACGGCGCCACCGCCGAATCGGACTTCCACACCGCCCTCACCTTTGCCCACGTCTACCGGGCGCCGGTGATCCTCAACGTGGTCAACAACCAGTGGGCGATTTCCACGTTCCAGGCGATTGCCGGTGGTGAAGCCACCACCTTCGCCGGTCGTGGCGTCGGCTGCGGCATCGCCTCCCTGCGAGTCGACGGCAACGACTTCTACGCCGTGTACGCCGCCTCCGCGTGGGCCGCCGAACGTGCGCGCCGCAACCTCGGCCCGACCATGATCGAATGGGTCACCTACCGCGCCGGCCCGCACTCGACCTCCGATGATCCGTCCAAATACCGGCCTGCCGACGACTGGAGCTATTTCCCGTTGGGCGACCCGATTGCGCGCCTCAAGCAGCACCTGGTGAAAATCGGCCAGTGGTCCGAAGAGGAACACCTCGCCGTCAGCGCCGAACTGGAAGCCGAAGTGATCGCCGCGCAGAAACAGGCCGAGCAGTACGGCACCCTCGCCGGCGGCCAGATCCCGAGCGCCGCGACCATGTTCGAAGACGTCTATAAAGAGATGCCGGAGCACTTGAAGCGCCAGCGTCAAGAGTTGGGGATCTGACATGAACGATCACAACAGCAATATTCAGTTGGATACCGCCATGACCACGACCACCATGACCATGATCCAGGCCCTGCGCTCGGCCATGGATGTGATGCTTGAGCGTGATGACAACGTCGTCGTATTCGGCCAGGACGTGGGCTACTTCGGCGGCGTGTTCCGTTGCACCGAAGGCCTGCAGACCAAGTACGGCACCTCCCGGGTGTTCGACGCGCCGATCTCTGAAAGCGGCATCGTCGGCGTCGCCGTGGGCATGGGCGCCTACGGTTTGCGGCCGGTGGCCGAGATCCAGTTCGCCGACTACGTCTACCCGGCCTCGGACCAGATCATTTCCGAAGCCGCCCGCCTGCGTTATCGCTCGGCCGGCGAGTTCACCGCGCCGATGACCCTGCGCATGCCTTGCGGCGGCGGCATCTATGGCGGCCAGACCCACAGCCAGAGCATCGAGGCGATGTTCACCCAGGTCTGCGGCCTGCGCACGGTCATGCCGTCAAACCCTTACGACGCCAAGGGCCTGCTGATCGCCTCCATCGAAAACGATGACCCGGTGATCTTTCTCGAGCCAAAGCGCCTGTACAACGGCCCGTTCGACGGTCACCACGATCGCCCTGTGACCCCGTGGTCGAAACACCCGGCCGCCCAAGTGCCGGACGGTTACTACACCGTGCCGCTGGACGTCGCCGCCATCACCCGTCCGGGCAAGGAAGTGACCATCCTGACCTACGGCACCACCGTCTACGTCTCGCAAGTCGCCGCCGAAGAAACCGGCATCGACGCGGAAGTCATCGACCTGCGCAGCCTGTGGCCGCTGGACCTGGACACCATCGTCAAGTCGGTGAAGAAAACCGGACGTTGCGTCATCGTTCACGAAGCGACCCGCACCTGCGGTTTCGGTGCCGAACTGGTGGCCCTGGTGCAGGAGCACTGCTTCCACTACCTGGAAGCGCCGATCGAGCGCGTCACCGGCTGGGACACCCCCTACCCGCACGCGCAAGAGTGGGCGTATTTCCCAGGTCCGTCCCGAGTGGGCGCGGCGTTGAAACGGGTCATGGAGGTCTGAATGGGCACGCACGTTATTAAAATGCCGGACATTGGCGAAGGCATTGCAGAAGTTGAATTGTCGGTGTGGCACGTCAAGGTCGGCGACATGGTCGTCGAAGATCAGGTGTTGGCCGATGTCATGACCGACAAGGCGATGGTCGACATCCCGTCCCCGGTGCATGGCAAGGTGATTGCGCTGGGCGGACAGCCTGGCGAAGTCATGGCGGTGGGCAGCATCTTGATCAGCATTGAAGTCGAAGGCGCGGGCAACGTTAAAGAGTCGGCCCAGCCTGCACCAGTTAAAGAAGCTACGGTTGCGGCTCCGAAAGCTGAAGCCGTGGTGGCCAGCAAACCAGTCGAGGCTGCAGCGCCACGAGCCGCCGTTTGCCAAGGCCCGATGGTGGCCCGCGAAGCCGGCGAACGCCCGCTGGCCTCCCCGGCCGTGCGCAAACATGCACTGGACCTGGGCATCCAGCTGCGTCTGGTGCGGGGCACCGGCCCAGCCGGTCGCGTGTTGCACGAAGACCTCGAGACCTATCTGGCCCAAGGTCAGCAAGCCCAGTCATCGGCGACTGCCGCTTACGCCCAGCGTAACGACGAAGAACAGATCCCGGTGATCGGCATGCGCCGCAAGATCGCCCAGCGCATGCAGGACGCCACCCAGCGCGCCGCCCATTTCAGCTATGTGGAAGAAATCGACGTTACCGCCGTGGAAGAGTTGCGCGCGCACCTCAATGAAAAGCACGGTGCGACCCGTGGCAAGCTGACGCTGTTGCCATTTCTGGTCCGCGCCCTGGTTGTCGCCCTGCGCGATTTCCCGCAGATCAACGCCCGTTACGACGACGAAGCCCAGGTCATCACTCGCCTCGGCGCGGTGCACGTAGGCATCGCCACCCAGGCCGACATCGGTTTGATGGTGCCAGTGGTGCGTCACGCCGAAGCGCGCAGCCTGTGGGACAGCGCCACGGAAATCTCCCGTCTGGCCACCGCCGCACGCATTGGCAAGGCCAGCCGCGACGAGCTGTCCGGCTCCAGCATCACCCTGACCAGCCTCGGCGCGTTGGGCGGCATCGTCAGTACCCCGGTGTTGAACCTGCCGGAAGTGGCGATCGTCGGCGTGAACAAAATCGTCGAACGGCCGATGGTGGTCAAAGGCCAGATCGTGATTCGCAAGATGATGAACCTCTCCAGCTCTTTCGATCACCGCGTGGTCGACGGCATGGACGCGGCGCAATTCATCCAGGCGGTTCGTGGCTTGCTCGAACAACCCGCCACCTTGTTCGTGGAGTAAGACATGCAGAATTTGAACACCACGCTGCTGATCATCGGCGGCGGCCCTGGCGGTTATGTGACGGCGATTCGTGCCGGCCAGCTGGGCATTCCGACCATTCTGGTGGAAGGCGCTTCGTTGGGCGGCACCTGCCTGAACATCGGCTGCATTCCTTCAAAGGCGCTGATCCATGTCGCCGAACAGTTTCATCAGACGCAGCACCACAGCCAGCATTCGGCGTTGGGCATCAGCGTTTCGGCGCCGACCCTCGACATCGGCAAGAGCGTCGAGTGGAAGGACGGCATCGTCGATCGCCTGACCACCGGCGTCTCGGCGCTGATGAAGAAGCACAAGATCCAGGTCATTCAGGGCTGGGCCAAGGTCATCGACGGCAAGACGGTCGACGTCGGCGACACGCGCATTCAGTGCGAGCACCTGGTGCTGGCCACCGGCTCAAACAGTGTGAACCTGCCGATGCTGCCGATTGGCGGGCCGATCATCTCTTCCACCGAAGCCCTGGCGCCGACGTCCGTGCCGAAACGGCTGGTCGTGGTCGGTGGCGGTTACATCGGTCTGGAGCTGGGAATCGCCTATCGCAAGCTCGGCGCCGAAGTCAGCGTGGTCGAAGCGCAAGACCGCATCCTGCCAGCCTACGATGCCGAGCTGACGCAGCCAGTGCATGATGAACTGAAAAAACTCGGAGTCAGGCTTTACTTGAAGCATAGCGTTCAAGGCTTTGATTCTATTAATAATACACTGCAAGTACTTGCGCCGGGCGGCGACACCCTGAACCTGGAAACCGATCAGGTATTGGTGGCTGTCGGGCGCAAACCCAATACCCAGGGCTGGAACCTCGAAGCGCTGAACCTGGACATGAACGGGTCGGCGATCAAGATCGACAACCGCTGCCAGACCAGCATGCGCAACGTGTACGCCATCGGCGACCTGAGCGGCGAACCGATGCTCGCGCACCGGGCCATGGCCCAGGGCGATATGGTGGCCGAGCTGATCAGCGGTAAATCCCGCGAGTTCAACCCCACCGCCATCGCTGCCGTGTGCTTTACCGACCCGGAACTGGTGGTGGTCGGCAAGACGCCGGACGAGGCCAAGGCTGCAGGGCTGGACTGCATCGTGTCGAGCTTCCCGTTTGCGGCCAATGGCCGGGCGATGACCCTGGAGTCGAAAAGCGGCTTCGTGCGGGTCGTGGCGCGGCGTGACAATCATGTGATTGTCGGCTGGCAGGCGGTGGGTGTGGGTGTTTCGGAATTGTCGACGGCGTTTGGCCAGAGCCTGGAAATGGGCGCACGGCTGGAAGACATCGCCGGGACGATCCATGCGCATCCGACACTCGGCGAAGCGGTGCAGGAAGCGGCGTTGCGGGCCCTCGGCCACGCGTTGCATCTCTAGCCGAACCCCTGTAGGAGCGAGCTTGCTCGCGATGGTCGTCAACGATAACGCGGCAGGCCTGATACCCCGCAGTGTTCTCGAGTTCATCGCGAGCAAGCTCGCGCCTACAAAGGATCGCATTCCGGGCTGCGAAAAGGGCCCGGAATGAAGTATTGTTGTCCCCATCCAGAAAAAACGTCAGAAGCCTTGAACCGTTTCGGCGGTTGTTAAGCGATAGAGGGTGTCATGGGTAACGAAAGCATCAATTGGGACAAGTTGGGTTTTGACTACATCAAGACAGACAAGCGCTATTTGTCGCACTGGCGTAATGGCGAGTGGGACGCAGGCACCCTGACCGAAGACAATGTGCTGCACATCAGCGAAGGCTCCACTGCCCTTCACTATGGCCAGCAATGCTTCGAAGGCCTGAAGGCCTATCGGTGCAAGGACGGCTCGATCAACCTGTTCCGCCCGGACCAGAACGCCGCCCGCATGCAACGCAGCTGCGCGCGCCTGCTGATGCCGCAGGTGTCCACCGAGCAGTTCATCGAAGCCTGCAAGGACGTGGTCCGCGCCAACGAGCGTTTCATCCCGCCTTACGGCACCGGCGGCGCGCTGTACCTGCGTCCGTTCGTGATCGGCGTGGGTGACAACATCGGCGTGCGTACCGCCCCCGAGTTCATCTTCTCGATCTTCTGCATCCCGGTCGGCGCCTACTTCAAGGGCGGCCTGACCCCGCACAATTTCCTGATCTCCAGCTACGACCGCGCAGCTCCACAAGGCACCGGTGCGGCCAAGGTCGGTGGCAACTACGCCGCCAGCCTGATGCCGAACTCCCTGGCCAAAAAGGCGCACTTTGCCGACTGCATCTACCTGGACCCGATGACCCACACCAAAATCGAGGAAGTCGGTTCGGCCAACTTCTTCGGGATCACCCACGACGACAAGTTCGTCACCCCGAACTCGCCGTCGGTGCTGCCGGGCATCACCCGCCTGTCGTTGATCGAACTGGCCAAGTCCCGTCTGGGCCTGGAAGTGATCGAAGGCGACGTGTTCATCGACAAGCTGTCCGACTTCAAGGAAGCCGGCGCCTGCGGCACTGCCGCGGTGATCACGCCGATCGGCGGCATCAGCTATAACGACAAGCTGCACGTGTTCCACAGCGAAACCGACGTCGGCCCGATCACCCAGAAGCTCTACAAAGAGCTGACGGGCGTGCAGACCGGTGACGTCGAAGCTCCAGCAGGCTGGATCGTCAAGGTTTGATCTGACGACACAGTTCCTTTTGCGCAAAAAAAGCCCGGCCATCGTTTTGATGGCCGGGCTTTTTTATGGTTGCCGAGCGCAGATCAAAAGATCGCAGCGAGTACTAGCCAAATTCTATGCTTCGGGGTTCCCCCCAAAAAATAGAATTTCCCACATTGGATCGACTGTGTTCATGAAATTCATGACACACAGGAAGTCCAATGTGGGAGCGGGCTTGCTCCGGGCGGCGATCCGACGAAGGCGGTGTGTCAGGCGACATCAATATTGACTGGGCCGCCGTCTTCGCGAGCAAGCCCGCTCCCACAGGGTCCAGGGATCAGCCAGGCATCGGCAACCACAACCTGAACCGCGCTCCGCCCAGCGGCGATGCCTCGACGGTCAGCGTGCCACCCTGAGCCTCCAGCGCCCGACGACTGATCGCCAACCCCAGGCCAAACCCGCCCGTGGCTCGATCCCGGCTGCGATCCAGGCGATAGAACGGCTCGAATATCCGCTCACGCTCATCATCGGGAATGCCGATGCCATCGTCGTCGACCCAGATCTCACAACCCTTCGGGCCAACCTGTACGCCGATCTGAATCCTTTTTTCGCAGTAGCGCATGGCGTTGCGCAGCAGGTTCTGAATGGCGCGGGCGGTCAGGCGCGGGTCGAGGCTGAAGCGTTCGAGCTGGCCGTGGAGCAACACGTCGATGACGATGTCGGGGGATTCAAGTTCTTCGTCGACGCTGCCGAGGATGCTGTCGATGAATTCATCCAGCGAGACTTCGACCTGTTCGGGCAGCTGCGCCGGGTTTTGCAGGCGGCTGTAGGACAGTAACTCCAGCACCAGTTCATCGAGTTCGCGGATGTGTGCCACCAGACCTTGCAGGCGCTCGCGGCTGGCGGCCGGCAGGTCATCCGACAGCGCCAGGGCCAGGCCGAAATCCAGGCGCGTCAGGGGCGTGCGCAATTCGTGGGAGACGGCATTGAGCAGGTCCCGCTGCTGGTTGAGCAGGTTCTCGATGTCGCCGGCCATGGTGTCGAACACGTTGGCCAGGCTGCCGATGTTGGAGCTGGCGGAGATTCGCGTGCGCTCGCCCAACTGGCCCTTGCCGAAGCGCTCCGCCGTGCCCTTGAGGCGCTCCAGATCACGCCAGTGCGGGCGCAGCCACAGCAACAGGCAGGCGAGCATGGTCGCGCCGATCAGCACGTTGATGCTCCAGTACAGCAAACTGACGTCCGTCGGGTCCGGCGGCACCACCATTTGCACCACCGTGCGTTCGTTCAGCGGCGACGCCGCCAGGGTGCGCCAGCCCCAGTCGCCAATGCGCACGATGTTCTCGCCGCGCTGCAGACGTTGCCGTTCATCGAGGGTGAAGTCGGCATCGTCGTTGCCGCTCAGCACGATGTGCAGCGGCTGGAACTCTTTATCCATCTCAGCCGCCAGGGCCGGCCATTGCGCCGGGGGCACAGAATGGAACTGTTTGACGATGAGGGTCTGCAGGCCGCGGGAATAGTCGAGGTTATAGGTGAGAAAACGCTCGTGAAAGACCTTGATCACCAGGTCCGGCACCAGGTAGATCGCCGCGCTGAACGAGACGATGGTCACCAGGTACAGGCGAAACAGGATTCTGAACATCGGCTCAGCATTCCCACTCGGAACGGCTGAACAGGTAGCCCTTGCCCCAGACCGTCTTGATCTTGCGCGCCTCGCCGGCGCAATCGCCGAACTTGCGCCGCAACTTGGAAATCGCCACGTCCACCGAGCGGTCGGTGCCGTTGAACTCGATGCCGCGCAAGCGCTGCAGGATCTGGTCGCGGCTGAGCACTTCGCCGGCATGCCGGGCCAGCACCACCAGCAGGTTGTATTCGCCGCTGGACAGTTCGACAGGTTGTCCGCGCCAGGTCACGGTGCGTTCGGACAGGTCGATGCACAGGTTGCCCATGAGGATGCGGTCGTTGGCGGTCTGCGGCTCGCCGAGGCTGCTGCGCCGCAGCAAGGTCCGCACCCGGGCCAGCAGCACCCGCGGCTCGCAGGGTTTGGTGACGTAGTCGTCGGCCCCCATCTCCAGGCCCAGCACCTGGTCGTGGCTGTCGTCGCGGGCGGTGAGCATCAGGATCGGCAACGTGGCCGAATCGGCGCGCAGCAACCGACAGACTTGCAGGCCGTCCAGCCCCGGCAGCATCAGGTCGAGGATCACCAGGTCCGGCGGATCGACCCGCGCCCGTTCGCGCACGTGGTCGCCGCGGCCGATCACGCTGACGCAATAGCCGTTGCGTTCCAGGTAGCTGGCGATCAGTTCGGCGAGGGCGGTGTCGTCTTCGACCAGGAGGATGTTGGGCATGGGGTGTTTCCAGAAGTTGCTGTGGCGTCTGTTCCGGCCTCTTCGCGGGCAAGCCCGCTCCCACAGGGATCTGATGGGAACACAGATTTTGTGAACTCCGCCGACGACTGTGGGAGCGGGCTTGCCCGCGAAGAGGCCGGAACAGGCGCAAAAAGAATCAAGCTGCAAAGGATATACGCCCTCACCCACCCCCGTGCAAAACCCTTACACAATTTCACACAGCACCTACAAAGCTTAACCGATACCTTCCCCGCCTCCCCGTAGGATGCCGGGGTCATTATTGGGGTTATTACATGTCAAACAACCTGCTTGCCAAGCTCAGCCTGATCGCACTGGCGTTGACGCTGAGCGCTTGCGACAAGGCCCCGACTGCCGAAGAGCAGGCGCCGCTGGCCACGGTTCGCATCGAGACCCTGTCAGCCCGGCCGCTGTCGATCAGCAGCGAACTGAGCGGTCGCATCGCCGCGCCGCGCATCGCCGAAGTCCGCGCCCGGGTGGCCGGCGTGGTGCTGCAACGGACCTTCCGTGAAGGCAGCGACGTGAAACAGGGCGATGTGCTGTTTCGCATCGACCCGGCACCGTTCAAGGCCGACCTGGACAGCGCCGAGGCTGCGTTACGCAAAGCCGAGGCCAATGCCTTCCAGGCGCGCTTGCAGGAGCACCGTTACGCCCAGTTGATCGAAGGCAATGCGATCAGCGGCCAGGACTACGACAACGCCCGGGCGGCCGTACGCCAGACCGCGGCCGACGTCGCCGCCAACCAGGCCGCGGTGCAGCGGGCGAAACTGAACCTGGGCTACGCCACCGTCACCGCGCCGATTTCCGGGCGCATCGGCCGCGCGCTAGTGACCGAAGGCGCCCTGGTCGGGCAGAACGAAACCACGCCACTGGCCTTGATCCAACAGCTCAACCCGATTCACGCCGACCTCACCCAGTCGACCCGCGAACTCAACGACCTGCGCCGCGCCTTTCGCTCCGGGCAGTTGCAGCAGGTCGGCCAGGACCAGGCCAAGGCCACGTTGATCCAGGACGACGGCAGCCTCTACCCGTTGCCGGGCAAGCTGCTGTTCACCGACATCACTGTCGACCCGGGCACCGGCCAGATCATCCTGCGCAGCGAGTTCCCCAACCCGGACCTCGACCTGTTGCCCGGCAGTTTCGTGCGCGTGCGCCTGGAACAAGCGGTCAACCAACAGGGCATCAGCGTGCCGCAACGGGCCATCCAGCGCGACAGCGCCGGCATCGCCCAGGTGCTGTTGCTCGACGCCGAACAACGGGTCGGCCAACAGCCGGTGGAGCTGGGCCCGGTGCAGAACGATCGCTGGATCGTCACCGGCGGCCTCAAGGCCGGCGACCGCATCGTCATCGAAGGCCTGCAACACGCCAAGCCCGGCGAGAAAGTGCAGATCGACGACACCCCTCTTCCCCTTGCCCAGGCTTCTGGTCAGTAAGCAGGACGCTTTTTTATGCCGCAGTTCTTTATCGATCGCCCGGTGTTCGCCTGGGTGGTCGCCCTGTTTATCCTGCTGGCCGGGGCCCTGGCCATTCCGCAGCTGCCGGTGGCGCAGTACCCCGACGTCGCCCCGCCGCAGATCGAGATCTACGCCGTGTACCCCGGCGCTTCGGCGCAGACCGTGGACGAAAGCGTGGTCAGCCTGATCGAGGAAGAGCTCAACGGCGCCGATCATCTGCTGTATTTCGAATCGCAAAGCAGCCTCGGCAGTGCGACGATCAAAGCCACCTTCCAGCCGGGCACCAACCCGGAAATGGCCCAGGTCGATGTGCAGAACCGCCTGAAAGTCATCGAGTCGCGCCTGCCGCAAGCGGTCAACCAGCAGGGTTTGCAAGTGGAGAAAGTCTCCGCCGGTTTCCTGCTGCTGATCACCCTGACCTCCAGCGACGGCAAGCTCGACGACGTGGCGCTCAGCGATTACCTGGCGCGCAATGTGATGAACGAGATCAAGCGCCTGGACGGGGTTGGCAAGGCCCAGCTGTACGGCGCGGAACGGGCGATGCGCATCTGGATCGACCCGCGCAAGCTCATCGGATTCAACCTGACCCCGGCCGACGTCAACGCCGCCATCGTCGCGCAGAACGCCCAGATTTCAGCTGGCAGCATCGGCGACTTGCCGACCCGCGGCACCCAGGAAATCACCGCGACCATTCTGGTCAAGGGTCAGTTGTCGACCCCGGAAGAATTCGCCGACATCGTGCTCAAGGCCAACCCCGACGGCTCCACTGTGCGCATCGGCGATGTGGCGCGGGTCGAGATCGGCAGTCAGGAATACCAGTTCGGCACCCGCCTGAACGGCAAGCCATCGACCGCGGTCGGCGTGCAATTGTCCCCCGGCGCCAATGCCCTGAGCACCGCGACCCTGGTGCGGGCGAAGATGGACGAACTGGCGCGCTACTTCCCCGCCAATGTCGAATACAAGATCCCGTACGACACCTCGCCTTTCGTCAAGGTCTCGATCACCAAGGTGGTCTACACCCTCGTCGAGGCGATGGTGCTGGTGTTCGCGGTGATGTTTCTGTTCCTGCAAAACATCCGCTACACGCTGATTCCGACCCTGGTGGTGCCGGTGGCGCTGATGGGCACCTTCGCGACCATGTTGGCCCTGGGCTTTTCAATCAACGTGCTGACCATGTTCGGCATGGTCCTGGCCATCGGCATCCTGGTCGACGACGCGATTGTGGTGGTGGAAAACGTCGAACGGATCATGGTCAGCGAAGGCCTGTCGCCCAAGGAGGCGACGCGCAAGGCGATGCAGCAGATCACCGGTGCGATCATCGGCATCACCCTGGTGCTGGTGGCGGTGTTCATTCCCATGGCATTCATGCAGGGCTCGGTCGGGGTGATCTACCGACAGTTCTCCTTGTCGATGGCGACCTCGATCCTGTTCTCGGCGTTGCTCGCCCTGACCTTGACCCCGGCACTCTGCGCGACGTTGCTCAAGCCGATCGCCAAAGGCGAGCATCATGAGAAACGCGGGTTCTTTGGCTGGTTCAACCGCCGCTTCGAGCAACTGACCGTAAGTTATCAGGGCTGGGTCGCCTACGCGTTGAAGCGCACCGGTCGCTACCTGTTGATCTACGGCGTGCTGTTGATCGGCCTGGGGATTTGCTTCAGTCGCCTGCCCTCCTCGTTCCTGCCGGTGGAAGACCAGGGCTATACCATCACCGACGTGCAACTGCCGCCGGGTGCGAGCAAGCACCGCACAGTGCAGGTGGTCGAACAGATCGAAGCGCACAACGCCACTGAACCCGGGGTGGGCGACAGCACAGTGATTCTCGGTTTCAGCTTTTCCGGCAGCGGCCAGAACGCGGCATTGGCATTCACCACGCTCAAGGACTGGTCCGATCGCGGCAGCGAGGACTCCGCCAGTTCAATTGCCGACCGCGCCAATATCGCATTGAGCCAGATCAAGGACGCGGTGGCCTTCGCCATCCTGCCGCCGCCCGTGGACGGCCTCGGCACCTCCAGCGGTTTCGAGTTCCGCCTGCAGGATCGTGGTGGCCTCGGCCATGCCACGCTGATGCAGGCGCGCACCGAACTGCTCGAGGCCGCCGAAAAAAGCCCGATCCTGATGAACGTCCGCGAAAGCGCCCTGGCTGAAGCGCCGCAGGTGCAGCTGGAAGTCGACCGCAAACAGGCCAACGCGCTGGGGGTGTCCTTTGCCGACATCGGCAGCGTGCTGTCCACCGCGGTCGGTTCGGCCTACATCAACGACTTCCCCAACCAGGGGCGGATGCAGCGGGTGGTGGTGCAGGCCGAAGGCGATCAGCGCAGCCAGGTCGCCGATCTGTTGCACATGCATGTGCGCAACAGCGCTGGAAACATGGTGCCGCTGTCGGCCTTCGTCCAGGCCAAATGGACCCAGGGCCCGGCGCAGCTGACCCGTTACAACGGTTACCCGGCGATCAGTATTTCCGGCGAACCGAAACCGGGTTACAGCACCGGTGAAGCCATGGCGGAAATCGAGCGGCTGGTGGCGCTTGGTCCGGCGGGACTGGGCCAGGAATGGACCGGCTTGTCGCTGCAGGAACGCCTGTCGGGCAGCCAGGCGCCGATCCTGCTCGGGTTGTCGTTGCTGATCGTGTTCCTGTGCCTGGCGGCGTTGTATGAAAGCTGGTCGATCCCGACTTCGGTGTTGCTGGTGGTGCCGCTCGGCGTACTCGGCGCGGTGTTGGCCGTGACCCTGCGCGGGATGCCCAACGACGTGTTCTTCAAGGTCGGGCTGATCACCATCATCGGCCTGTCGGCGAAGAATGCGATCCTGATCATCGAATTCGCCAAGAGCCTGGTCGACGAAGGTCACGACCTGATCGACGCCACCCTGCAAGCCGCACGCCTGCGATTGCGGCCGATTGTCATGACCTCACTGGCGTTCATCCTCGGCGTGGTGCCGCTGGCGATTGCCACGGGCGCCAGTTCGGCGAGCCAGCAAGCCATCGGCACCGGGGTGATCGGCGGGATGATCACCGCGACCCTGGCGGTGCTGTTCGTGCCGGTGTTTTTCGTGGTGGTGATGAAGCTGGTGCGCACGCGCCCTGACGATATCTAGCCAACAACACATCCCCCTGTAGGCGCTGGCAAGCCAGTTCCTACAGGGTGCTATGGTGTTTGCACACCCTGGCCCTTCGAGTACACATGCCCCTCCTCGCCCGCACCCACCCGCGCCTGTCCGCCGCCGCCACGCTCGGCATTGCCGTGGGCATCCTGGCTCCGGCCGATTCGATCATCAGCAAAATCCTCTTCGGCTGGAATGCCGGTGTCTGGACTTACCTGGTACTGATGTTCTGGCTCACCGTGCGCGCCAAGGCGCCGGACGTGAAACGCATCGCCGAGATCGAGGATGAAAACGCCGGGCTGGTGCTGTTCGTCGTGTGCATCGCCGCGATCGCCAGCCTGGCGACCATCGCTTTCGAGCTGGCCGGCAGCCGGGACCTGGAAACCACCCGCAAGCTGCTGCACTACGGCTTCACTGCCCTGACCGTGATTGGCTCCTGGCTGCTGATCGGGGTAATCTTCAGCGTGCACTACGCACGACTGTTCTACACCTGGCACGGCAAGGACCCGGCACTGCGTTTTGCCGAAGGTTTGACGAACCCCGATTACTGGGACTTCCTGTACTTCTCGTTCACCATCGGCGTGGCGGTGCAGACCTCGGATGTCGGGGTGGCGACCCGGGAGTTGCGCAAGATCGTGCTGGCACAGTCGCTGATCGGCTTTGTGTTCAATACGGCCATTCTCGGCTTCTCGATCAACATCGCGGCAGGCCTGTTCAACTGATCCGTGCACAAACGTTCTAGTCGCCACCCTCGACACCGGCGTTCAATAGCTCGGCAACCCGTTTCGCAGGTGCAGCATGACCACTCACAACTGGATCGACCTGGCCCAGGATGCCGACACCGGCATCGAGACGCTGCGCGCGCATTTCAGGGGCCACGCCTACGACCCGCATTGGCATGACAGCTATCTGGTGGGCGTTACCGAGCAAGGGGTTCAGCAGTTCCACTGTCGGCGGGCGAAACATCAAAGCACGCCGGGCAAGGTGTTCCTGCTCGAACCCGGTGATATCCATGACGGCGAAGCACCGACCGAGGATGGCTTCACCTATCGCATGCTGTACCTCGATCCGCAGTGGTTGCAGCGTGAACTCAGTGCGGTGTTCGACAACGCTGCGCAAAACAGTCAATTGAGTTTCGCCAATACCCTGGCCACTGACGTGCGGCTGGCCCACGCCACAAGCCTGGCATTTCAGGCCCTGCATCAGGGCGAGCTGAAGATCGTGCGCCAGACCGCACTCGACGGCTTGCTCGAGCGCCTTACCGGCCATCTGCACTGGCGGGCGCGTTATGGCGAGGATCCACGTCTGCCGCTGGTGGCGAAGCAGGCGCGGGAGTATCTGCACGCCAACGCTCGATACGACATCGGCCTCGATCAACTGGCCAGCGCAACGGGCGTCGATCGCTTCCGCCTGACCCGCGCGTTCAAGGCGGCTTTTGGTATCGCACCCCACGCCTATCTGGTGCAACTGCGCCTGGCGACAGCTCGTCGAATGCTGGCCCGCGGTGAGCAACCGGCGACGGTGGCCATGGAGCTGGGGTTTGCCGATCAGAGCCATCTGGGCCGTTGGTTCGTGCGCGCCTACGGCCTGACGCCCGCACTGTATCGCAAGCGCTGCTCAAATCTTCCAGACAGGTAACCCGGCAATTGTGAAGATCGTATTCAACGATTTTCAACGGAGTTGCCTGCCATGTTGTCTTCTTTCCCGACGTTCTTGCCCTTCCTGTTATTTGCGTTCGTGGCCTCGATCACCCCCGGCCCGACCAATATCCTGGTGTTGAGCAACAGTGCCCGATATGGCTTGGCGGCTGCGGTCCCGATCATCTTCGGCGCCTGTGCCAGCGCCGCGACCATTGTGCTGCTGGTCGGCACCGGGGCCGGTTCGTCGTTGACCGCGCTGCCCATGGTGCAATCCACCATGCAGTGGGTAGGCGTGACCTGGTTGAGTTACCTGGCGTGGCAGATATTCAGCGCACCCGCTGCAGGCCTCAAACCCAATGACAGCGACGCTCGCCTCGGATGGGTGGGGGCCGCCAGCCTGCAATTGATCAACCCGAAAACCTGGATGATGGCGCTGGCCGTTGTCAGCGTGTTTGCTGGCGGTGGCGAGCAACGCCTGGGCCAGGTGGTGTATTTGTCGCTGGCCTTTTTCCTGATATCCCTGCCGTGCCTCGGCGTCTGGGCCTTGCTCGGCGCGGGCTCAACGGGCTGGTTGCGCTCGCCGCGGGCGATACAAGGTTTCAATCGCTGCATGGCCCTGTTACTGCTGGGATCGACCTGGTTGGGCGTGTTGACCTGAGCACCACCCGTCGACTTTTTTCGTTGTTCGATCAATCCGGCACTTGACGGCGGATTCGTTTCTGGTGTCTTCTGAAACCGGTTTCAGTGCCAGGCACGCAAACCTAATAAATCCAATAAAAGGTTTCAGACCGTGAACGATTTTTCCGCCGCCCAACGCAGCCGCGTGACCATGCTCGACGTGGCTGAACATGCCAAGGTTTCCAAGGCCAGCGTCTCGCGGTTCATCGGCGAAGACCGCGCCCTGCTCTCCGATGCGATCGCATTGCGCATCGAGCAGGCAATTGCCGAACTGGGCTACCGCCCGAACCAGATGGCCCGCGGCCTGAAGCGCGGCCGCACGCGCCTGATCGGCATGCTGGTGGCCGATATCCGCAACCCTTATTCGATTGCCGTGATGCACGGGGTGGAAACCGCCTGCCGTCAGCATGGCTACAGCCTGGTGGTGTGCAACACCGACCGCGATGACGAGCAGGAACGCCAGCACCTGGCCCTGCTGCGCTCCTACAACATCGAAGGCCTGATCGTGAATACCCTCGGCCACCACCGCGATGAATTGCGCGAGCTGCATCGGGAAATGCCGCTGGTGCTGGTAGACCGTAAAGTCGAGCAACTCGAGAGCGATCTGGTCGGGCTGGACAACCCGGCGGCGGTCGAAATGGCCGTCGCCCACCTTGAAGACCGCGGCTATCGCGACGTGCTGCTGGTCACCGAACCGTTCGACGGCACCAGTTCGCGAATCGAGCGGGTCAGCAGCTTCAGGGCGCAGATTGCCCAGCGTCCGGCCCTTCGCGGCACCCTGATCGAAACCGGCAGCGGACTGACGGCGCAGCTGAAAACTTTCCTCGATAACCCTGGCCCCGGGCCGAAAGCACTGTTCTGCGCGAACGGTATTGCGGCGCTGGCCAGCACCCATTCACTGCGCGAATTGCAGTGCAACCTGTTCGAGGATGTCGGCCTGATCGCCCTTGATGACCTGGATTGGTACCCGCTGGTGGGCAGCGGCATCACCGCCCTCGCCCAGCCGACGGCAGAGATCGGCGCCAGTGCGTTCGAGTGTTTGCTCAAGCGGTTGCGCGGGGATGACGGGCCGGTGCGGACTGTGGATTTTTCGGCGCGGTTGATTGTAAGGGGGTCGACCAGTGTTCCAACGTGACGACGCCTTCGCTGGCAAGCCAGCTCCTACACAGGCACCGCGGTCTCCTGTAGGAGCTGGTTGCCAGCGAAGTCACCCGAACAATCACCACCGAATTCAATTGAACACCCTTTTTTCGAACAAAAATGAAACCGGTTTCAGAGGTCAATAACAATGAATAAACCACCCGTCTCCATCAGCCTCTCCAGCTACGGCGCCGACCTGGTGCGCCAACGTGGCCAAGGCAGCTTCATCGACATCCTGGCCGCCGCCGGCGCCACCCGCATCGAGTGGCGCGAAGAACTGTTGACCGTCGAAGACCCGTTACAGCTGGCCGACGCCACCCGCGCCCAAGGCCTCGAAAGCGTGTATTCCTCGCCGATGGAGCTGTGGCTGGCCGGCCAGTCGAAACCCAATCCCGAACTGGCCGAGGCCCTGCAACGCGCCCAGGCCTTCGGCGCCAAATGGCTGAAGGTTTCCCTGGGCTATTTCACCGACACCTGCGACCTTCAAACCCTGAATCAACTGCTGGGCAAGAGTACCGTGCAGTTGCTGGTGGAAAACGACCAGACCCTGCACGGCGGGCGCATCGAACCCTTCCAGCGCTTTTTCGCCGCCGTCGAGCAACACCACCTGCCGATCAAAATGACCTTCGACATCGGCAACTGGCACTGGCAGGACCAGCCGGCCGCCAACGCCGCGCGGCTGCTCGGTCGCCACGTCGGTTATGTGCACTGCAAGGCCGTGTCGCGCCGCGCCGACGGCAAACTGGTCGCTATCCCACCGACCGCCAGCGACCTGCAACTGTGGGAACAACTGCTGCGGCACATGGCCCAAGGTGTGATGCGGGCGGCGGAATATCCGCTGCAAGGCGAGGATTTGCTGCAACTCACCACCGACCACGTCGCGACGCTTGCCCGCCTCGGCCAACACCGCCTGGAGCGCGCTCATGTCTGAATTCGATATCCTGTCGTTTGGCGAAACCATGGCGATGTTCGTTGCCGAGCAGAGCGGTGAACTGGCCGAGGTCGGTCATTTCCACAAACGCATTGCCGGCGCCGACAGCAACGTCGCCATCGGGTTGTCGCGTCTGGGGTTCAAGGTGGCGTGGCTGAGCCGCGTCGGTGCCGATTCCCTGGGTCGCTTCGTCGTCGACACCCTGGAGAAAGAAGGCCTGGACTGCAGCAACGTCGCCATCGATAGCGCGCACCCGACCGGTTTTCAGCTCAAGTCTCGCACCGATGATGGCGGCGATCCGGTGGTCGAGTACTTCCGGCGCGGATCGGCGGCGAGTCATTTGTCGCCGCAGTCCATCATGCCCGAGTTGCTCAAGGCCCGGCACCTGCACGCCACCGGCATTCCCCCGGCGCTGTCTGCCAGTGCCCGGGAAATGTCCTTTGAATTGATGACCCGCATGCGCGACGCCGGGCGCAGTGTGTCCTTCGACCCGAACCTGCGCCCGAGCCTGTGGGCCAGCACGCAACAGATGATCGGCGAAATCAATCGCCTCGCCGCCCTCGCCCATTGGGTGCTGCCGGGCTTGAGCGAAGGTCGCCTGCTGACCGGTTTCGAAGACCCGGCCGACATCGCGGCGTTTTACCTCGACCAGGGCGCCGAAGCCGTGGCGATCAAGCTGGGGCCGCATGGAGCGTATTACCGCACCCGTCTGGATCAGGGTTTTGTCGCTGGCGTGCCCGTAGCAACGGTGGTCGATACGGTCGGTGCCGGCGACGGGTTTGCCGTCGGCATGATCAGCGCCCTCCTGGAAAACCACAGCTTTGCCGACGCCGTAAAGCGCGCCAACTGGATTGGCAGCCGGGCGGTGCAGAGTCGGGGGGATATGGAGGGGTTGCCTACTCGGTCCGAAATGTCCGTCGAATTCGAGGCCGCCTTCGCGAGCAGGCTCGCTCCCACCGGGGATCTGCAGTGTTCACACAACCCCTGCGGGAGCGGGCTTGCCCGCGAAGAGGCCCGCACAGTCACTGAAAATTTTTAACCCGTTACCTGCTGCGACAAAAACAACAAGCTCAGGAGCACCACCATGAAAACCGCAACCCTCGCCGCCCGCCGCTGGTGGTACATCATGCCCATCGTGTTCATCACCTACAGCCTGGCGTATCTGGACCGCGCCAACTACGGATTCGCCGCCGCCTCCGGCATGGCGGCGGACCTGATGATCACCCCCGGCCTGTCATCCATGCTCGGCGCGCTGTTCTTCCTCGGCTACTTTTTCTTCCAGGTGCCCGGTGCGATCTACGCACAGAAACACAGCGTGAAAAAACTGATTTTCGTCAGCCTGATCCTCTGGGGCAGCCTGGCCACCTTGACCGGGATCGTCTCCAACGCCTACTGGCTGATCGTCATCCGCTTCATGCTCGGCGTGGTCGAAGCCGCGGTCATGCCGGCGATGCTGGTGTACCTGTGCCACTGGTTCACCCGTGCCGAACGCTCGCGCGCCAATACCTTCCTGATCCTCGGCAACCCGGTGACCATGCTCTGGATGTCGGTGGTGTCGGGCTATCTGGTGCAGCATTACAGCTGGCGCTGGATGTTCATCATCGAAGGCTTGCCGGCAGTGCTCTGGGCGTTTATCTGGTGGCGCCTGGCCGATGACCGTCCGGCCCAAGCCAAGTGGCTGACCGATCAGGAAAAACAGGATCTGGAAAGCGCCCTGGCCGCCGAACAGGTGGGCATCAAGGCCGTGAAGAACTACGCTGAAGCCTTCCGCTCGCCCAAAGTGATCATCCTCGCCCTGCAGTTTTTCTGCTGGAGCATCGGCGTCTACGGCTTCGTGCTCTGGTTGCCGTCGATCCTCAAGGCCGGTGCGCAAATGGACATGATCGAGGCCGGCTGGCTCTCGGCGCTGCCATACCTGGCCGCCGTGATCGGCATGCTGCTGGTGTCCTGGGGCTCGGACAAACTGCAAAAACGTAAACGCTTCGTCTGGCCGCCGCTGCTGATCGCCTCGATTGCGTTCTACGGCTCATACGCCCTGGGCGCTGAACATTTCTGGTGGTCCTACACCCTGCTGGTGATTGCCGGCGCGTGCATGTACGCGCCTTACGGGCCGTTTTTTGCCATCGTCCCGGAAATCCTTCCCGCCAACGTCGCCGGTGGCGCCATGGCACTGATCAACAGCATGGGAGCGCTCGGTTCGTTCGGCGGCTCCTATCTGGTCGGTTACCTGAACAGCTCCACCGGTTCGCCCGGCGCGTCCTACCTGTTGATGAGCGGTGCGCTAATGCTGTCGGTGGTGCTGACGCTTTTCCTCAAGCCCGGCGCCAGTGACCGGGAGCGGCCCGGAGTCGCGCTGACACGCCGTACCGCGGCCCACTCCTGAATCTAGATTGAGATGACCACCATGAAAAAGCAGGTTGTTCTATACAAGAAGCTGTCACCGCTGCTGATGGCGCGCCTGCAGGCACAGGCTGAAGTGACCCTGATCGAAAGCCTCGACGCCACCGGCCTGGCGCAATTGCGCGAAGCCCTGCCCCGGGCTCACGGCTTGCTCGGTGCCAGCCTGAAACTGGATGCCGCGCTGTTGGACCTGGCGCCTCACCTTGAAGCGATCGCCAGCGTTTCCGTGGGCGTCGACAACTACGACATCGATTACCTGACCGAGCGGCGAATCCTGCTCAGCAACACCCCGGACGTGCTCACCGAAACCACCGCCGACACCGGTTTCGCACTGATCCTGGCGACGGCCCGGCGTGTCGTGGAACTGGCCAACGTGGTTCGCGCCGGCGAGTGGACGCGCAATGTCGGCCCTGCGCAGTTCGGCACCGACGTGCACGGCAAGGTCCTGGGTATCATCGGCATGGGGCGCATCGGCGAGGCGCTGGCGCAGCGTGGACACTTTGGTTTTGGCATGCCGGTCATCTACCACAGCCATTCGCCGAAACCGGCGGTGGAACAGCGTTTCGATGCGCAATACCGCAGCTTGCCGGCGCTGTTGCAGCAGGCGGATTTCGTCTGCCTGACGCTGCCGCTGACGGCTGAAACCGAGGGGCTGATTGGCGCCGAACAGTTTGCGCTGATGGGGCCCGAGACGATCTTCATCAACATTTCCCGGGGCAAGGTGGTGGATGAAGCGGCGTTGATCGAGGCATTGCGTGAGGGGCAGATTCGCGCGGCGGGGCTTGATGTGTTCGAGCGCGAGCCGTTGAATCCCGACTCGCCGTTGTTGCAATTGAACAATGTGGTGGCGACGCCGCATATTGGTTCGGCGACCCATGAGACGCGCGAGGCCATGGCTCGTTGTGCGGTGGATAATCTGCTGGCGGCGCTGGCTGGGGAGCGGCCGGCTAATTTGGTGAATGTGCAAGCGTGGAAGGCCTGATGGATCTAGCGTTTATGAGATAGTCTTCGCTGGCAAGCCAGCTCCTACAGGGATCTGCACCGAACACAGATATTGTGTACGCCGTGGATCCCTGTGGGAGCGGGCTTGCCAGCGAAGGGGCCGACAAACCCGACACACATCTATCAGGCCCGCCGAGCCTCCAGCAGATCCGCCGCACACAGCGCGATCCGCCGACAAGCATCCGCCAGCTTCAGCCGATCCACCACCAACCCGATCCGGATATGCCCCGCCGCACTCGGCCCGAACGCCTCCCCGGCCAGCACCGACACGCCGTATCCCTCCAGCAGCCGCTCGGCGAAGCCCTGGGCGCATAACCCGGTCTGGCGCACATCGACCATCACGAACATCCCGCCATCGGGGCGGATCGGCCGCAGCCCCGGACACTCGCCCAGGCTCGCGCACACCAGGTCGCGACGCCGGCGATACTCGTCGCGCATCAACGCCACCTCTGGCAAGTCCTTATCCAGCGCCAATTGCGCCGCGTTCTGAATGAAATCCGGAATGCCGAACAGCATGCACAGCGACAGGTGCTCCAGGTGATCGGCCAGGCGTTTCGGCCCGATCACCCAACCCACTCGCCAGCCGCTCATGGCATGGGATTTGGACAGGCTGTTGATCGTCGCCGTGCGCTCGGCCATCCCCGGCAGGCTAGCCGGGCTAATGTGCTCGCCCTCGTACAACAGGTCGCTGTAGACCTCGTCGCTGATCAACCACAGGTCATGACGAACGCAGAGCGCTGCCAGTTTCTGCCAGATCGGCAGCGATAAACTGGCGCCAGAGGGATTGTTCGGGCTGTTGAGCAAAATCGCCCGGGTTTTAGCCGTAATCCGCGCTGCGACATCCGCCGGGTCGACCCTGAAGCCATTCTCGGGACGCACCGCCACCGGCACCACGGTGGCCCCGATGGCACCAAACACGCCTTCATAGGTGACGTACATCGGTTCGGCGACGATCACTTCATCGCCCGGATCAAGCAGGCACTGCGCCACCGAATATACCGCGCACTGGGCGCCGGGCAACACGATCACATGATCGGCCTCCACCGCCTGACCACTGCGCTGGCGATGACGACGGGCGATGCTGTCACGCAAGCCTCGACTGCCGCGCACCTGGGAATAATGGGTATCGCCGGCCAACAGGCTGTCGATGGCCGCATGAACGATGGGTAAAGGTGTATCGAAGTCCGGATCGCCGACTGACAACAGCAGTACATCGACGCCCTGTTCGCGCAATTCCAGCGCGCGGTTATGAATGTGCCAGGCCGCGGCGCCTTCACCGGCGATGCGTTGGGTCAAGCCTGAATAGCGCATGTAGTTCTCCAGTCGCGCGAAATCCTGATTCAACCCTATATCAAATCACCAAACGCGCCACCCTGGCAGCTAATTCGCCAGCGCAGCCAGCAGTTGAGCGAGTACCCAGGATTTTTATCCTTGGCTGGGGGATGGCCGAACCGGTCTTTTTCCAGCGGCATCGCTTGCACTGTGCCTCCTGCTGCCCTCGTTCAAAAAGCCCCGCAAATCAAGAAGTTGATTTCCAAAGCTGCGGGCGATGGAATGAAAGGAAAATTCCTACATGCGGAATAGCATCGGCTGACAGCTCTTTCCTCAAAGCCTCTTTAAAGTCCGCACCTGTAATTTGTGACAGGTTCCAAGACGCGCCAATCGCGCTATAACGAAACCGTGCCTACAGCCCCGCCACCGAGGTCTGAAGGACGGCCGCGCGAACCATGCCTTTTATGAAATAGGAAGATTCTGCCGCGCCCACGCCGTCAATGATGATGAATGGGAGATTCAATTATGTACCGTTCCACTACCGACTCAGTCCGGTCATCACCTGCCCGGGCAAGCTTCCAGCCACCGGAGTGCAACCAACCCCAGGCCATCAAGCTCACCGCCAGGGAAAAGGAAGTCTTGCAATGGAGCGCCATTGGAAAATCGTCCTGGGAAATCGCCCAGATAATCGACTGCACCGAGGCCGGTGTGAATTACCACTTTTGTAACATCCGCCGAAAATTCGGCGTGAGATCGCGCTGGATCGCCATGGTCATGGCGCTGGAACAAGGCTTGATCCAATCGTCTTGAACCAGCCCCTCTGCAGCGGTCAGCGTTACATGCCCCTGTAGAGACAATTCATGAATATGGAACACGCCACACGGTTGACCCCGCTGCGCGAAACAGCCTGTGACGATATGCCGGTATCGCACAGGCAACAGCCGGACAAAACACTGCGCATCATCCTCGCCGACGACCACCCCGTGGTACTGCTGGGGGTTGAAATGGCCCTCGGCAACACATTTTCCATTGTCGCCCGAGCCCACGACGCCGATGAGTTGATCGCTCATCTGCATTGCACGCCCTGCGATCTGTTGATCAGCGATTACTCGATGCCCTACGGGCGCTTGCCGGATGGTTTGGCATTAACGGGTTACCTGAAACGCCATTTCGGACAGATACCCTTGATTGTGATGACCATGCTGCGCAACCCTTCCCTGCTGCAGGCGTTGCTTAATTCAGGGGTTCGCGGTCTGTTCGACAAACGCAGCCCCTTGAGCGAGTTGAAGCAGGCGGTATACACGGTGGCAAGAGGGCGTCGATATCTGTGCCCTGCCTTCAGTAGAATCCTCGATGCCCAGGCGTTGCCCTCGTCAGGCATCGCCGAGCCTTTGGTCAGCCTTTCCCAGCGCGAGCTGGAAGTGGTGCGGTTGTTCGTGCAGGGGCTGTCCGGACGACAGATTGCCGCGCAACTGAACCGCAGCGAGAAAACCATCAGCCGACAAAAACGTACCGCCATGGACAAGTTGGGACTTGGCCATGACGGTGGGTTGGTGGAGTTTGCGCGGGTGAGCGGGTTGAGATAATGAAAGCCCCAATAAGGAGTACCGAAGTCAGCGCGAAGCGCACCGCACTACACCACGGGGATACTTCAAAATGATTGGGTCTACGAATTTTTCATCGTCTTCGTCACCGGTCCCCTTCAAATCTAGGGTTAGGTCTACGCACATCAAGCACGGTCCGTTTCGGTGCGCGATGAATCCGCGTACCTGATGGATCAATACCTCCTCGACTTAGGTAGTCGTACCGCTTGACATGCCCCAGGTTATCAAATTCCTTTTGTGTGAGCGGCTTAGGCGTTTTTGCCGCTCCAGGCAGCTTTGGAGCCGTTTTAGGCACCGCTGCCGGTGGTACCTCAGGATGCACATCCGGCGCAAAACTCACTGAGCGCGGTTCACGTGGTGCAGAAGAACCTACGCCTCCACCGTGTCCAACGGAGATCCCGGATGGTGCTGCAGCCGTGTACTTCACTGTCTGATTTCCCCCGGTCATCGTGTAACCGGCAAGAACATCATCGACTTTCGTGACAATACGAGATGCGCCTTCCATACCAGCACCACCAGACCCTATTGCTCCGCCAGCGTTGCGCCCCAAGTCGACAACAGTGTCCCCTACCCTCGAAACACCCCTGGCAAGTTGGTTGAACGGAACCATATGCCCCGTCTTATCCGTATGTTGAATCGGATCCCCCATTACATACATATACGCATTCAACCCCCCCGCCCCAAACGGACTCCAGCTATCCGGACTGTTAAACCTCATCAACAACGGACTAAACGCCCGATACCCATTCCCCAGTAAATAACCGCCGGTGTGCGCCTCCCGCAATTCACCGTTGTACCCCAGATGAGTACTTGCCGGGTGTTCGCCACTGCGATGACCGTAGGCCGAATAAGCGAAGTCATTGTCCGTGCCGGACCCTGCTTCACGCAGCACGCTGTTCTTGTCATCGCCGGCCAGCATCAGGACTTTGGGCCAGCACCTTCCTGATGCTCGGCGAGCACCCTGCCGTCGGCTTGCATGAATGTGCTGCTGTTGGAGCCCTGCTGCAGTGTGTGAATCTCACCGTCCCGGTAAAAACGGCGCTGTTGATCGGTACCGCTGCTCTGGCTGGCAAGCACATCCAGAGGGTCGTAGGTGTAACCACTCGGCGTTTCACCAGGCAGCCCGCTGACACTGATCAAACGGCCCAGGTCGTCATACCCGAGTGTGCGCCCTGCTTCATCGCTCACCATATCGCCGTCGTCGTTGTAAACCAGCTTGATTTCCTTGGGTAGGTAATCCTCATGATCATTGAGCACAGTACTCAACTGCGTGGGATCCAGCGGGTTGTCATAGGAATATTCGGCAAAGTTGGTGCCATCAGGAGAAGTGGTTTGCACCTGTATCAGGTTATCCAGTTCGTCGAAGATGAAAATCTGCATATCGATAGGTTTGTTGTAAGGGTCCAGAGGTTGTTGCGTGCCCGTGCAGATGTACAATTGAAGACGCCCGCGAGCGTCGTAGTCATAGGTTTCGTCGCGCAAGACTGTCTCGCCTTCGGTCAAGGCGCGGTGGATCAATTGATCGACGACGTTGTAAGCCTGGCTCAGTTGTTGCGTTCTACCCTCGCCAAAATCGAACTCGCGTAATATTTCGCGCCCCTGATCGTCGTACGTCAACTTGATCTTCAGGCTCAGTGGGCCGTCCGTGGTTTCGATACGCTCGGTCTGGCCTTGGGCGTTGTAGGCGAACGTGGCAGCGGTAGTGCCCAATGTCGTGCCCATCAACTGGCCGCTGGATTTTTTGTAGTCATAGACTTGATCCTGTTCAAGTACGTCAACGTACTTCAACAGTCGGGCTTGCCTGCTGTAGTGATATTCCATCGTGGCTGGCTCGTGGCCTGGCTGTTCCCGGGTTTCGCTCCTTATCTCCCCGGTGGAGTAGTACGTGCGAGAAAGTTTCAACCCGCTTTCTTCACTCCAGTCCAGGCGGGCGTTTTGCAGATCGTAGTTGTAGGTTGCAGCAATGCCCGCCGCACTGCCTGCGATACTGGCGGTGCTACGTTTAGTCGGCTCCTCACCCAAGGCCGGCACATATTCGTAGTCGACTTCCACGAGCGATGGGCGCTTGACTTTACAGGGTTGAGTCTCGCCCGGTTTGAAACCATAGACAGTGACACGGCCCCCGGTGATCGATTTGATCATACGATCGAGACCGTCGAACGCTTGCTGGCCCAACTCTTTCGCGTTGACGCCTATCCAGATGGGCAGGTCCTCGCTGCTATGAGGTGCATAACGACGTTCAACCACGGCCCCATCTGGCAAGGTGCTCTCGACCATGCGGTCAAAAACGTCATACACATAGGCTGTCTTGTAGCCCAGGGCATCGAACTCATGGGCCGTACGCCCCAGGCCATCATAGTGATAGCGGTGCTCGCTGTACGGCTCGGCTAGCGGGTCGCTCGGTTCGTCGCCTTGTTTGTAACGCTTGACGTTGTCGGGCTTGTCAAACAGGTTGTTGTGGGTGACGGTCTTGCCCATGCCCTCGATCCAGGTCGTGGTGGTCTGTGTGATCGGGTCGCTGACCTCGTGCTCCTCGACCCCGTCCGGACGCACCACGCTGCGCTGCTCGCCCCAGTCGTCATAACGGTACTGGCTGCGCAGTTGCAGATCGTCCTCTTCGTCGGCGCTGCGCCAGTCCAGCTCGATGTCCTCCACCCGTTGGCCCAGGGCGTCATAGGTGGCGTAATAGGTGTCGCGAAACGCCTGCGCCAGGGCGCCGGTACGGTGGTCGGGGTCCTGGCGCTGTTCCTTGATCACCCGGTTCAAGCCATCGAACAGGGTTAGGGTTCGCACGCCCTTGACGTCGGTGGCCTCCTGGCAGGCCTGTTGGCCATCAGCGTTGGTCAGGACGTAGCGGTAAGTGCGCGACGCCACGTAGTCGGTGTCCGGGGCCACGGTTTCGCAGGTGACCCGCAGCAACGCGTCATAGGTGTAGCGAATTTCCACGTCGCTGTCGTCGCGGGTGAGCAAGGGTTCGCCGTGCAGCAGCGAGTGTTCCAGGGTCACTGTCTTTTTCGTGTCCGTGCCGTCGACTCCGTGGTCGAAACCCTTCAGGATTTCGGTGGTTTGCAGCACGGTTTCGCCGGCAAAGGCACTGGGCAGCTTTCGGTAGGCGTAGTCGGTGGTGGTGGTCCGGCCGTTGAGGGTGATGGCCTGCTGTTCGCGCCGGCCATGCTGCAAGGGGTCGCGCGGTTGGTTGAAGGTGAGGTAGGCGCTGTGTTGCAACGCGTGCTCCTGGTCGCCCTCGACCTGCAACAGGGTCTCTTCGGTCAGCACCAGCCAGGCGTCCTCGGCAGTGCCCTGGACGGGAGGCATCAGGTCGTAGCGGTTGCGCGTGCGCAGCACCGGGGCACCCTTTTCCCGATCGGAGGCAGGGGTCACGGTTTGCTCGTGCAGGTGGCGGACAAAACCGTGCGGGTCAGGCGGGCACTCCCCGGGGATGCCTGCGGCCGGGAAGTAGCTGTAGCGCTCCTTGACGCCATTGGCCTGGGTCTGTTCCGTCAGGTTGCCGTGGGTGTCGTAGGCCGTGAGCACGTTCTCGGGGCGCCACGTCCCCCCTTCGAGGCCCCAGCGGCTTTCGACACGTCTGGGCAGTTGGCACTGCGGAGCCTGGTTGCTGAACGGCTCCTCGAGTTTGTCATCGGCGTAATAGGTGGTGAGGACCTGATGAATGTTTTGGCCCTGGGTGGTTTTTTCTTCGCTGATCAGGTGAAAGCGGTTGAAGGTGCGCTCGATGCGGCGCACCGGCACCTCGTCGGCATAGTGGGTTTCGGTGGTGCCGTACTGATAGCGCCCGGCGGCTTTGTAGAGGTTGTCCAGCCCATTGTCATCCCAGCCGATCGGGGCGTTGTTACCCAGGAAGTTGTTGCTGCTGCCGGGCAGTTCGCTGTTGTCATAGGCGTAATGCACCTCGAGCATCGGCTGCTTGAAACCGGGGCGAATCTGGTGTTTCCAGACCCTGGGCAGGGGGGCGCGCGCATTGCCCGGAAAACTGTGGCCGACGCCGGCGTATACAATGGTTTCATGGCCGCCTACCGGGGTCTTGACCTCGGTGATGCACAGCAGGCCATTGACCTTCTGGTAGGTGAACCGCCAGGACGCGTCTGCGGTGGGCAGGACCACTTCATACACCTCATTGCCCGAGCCGCTGTTGCGCAGTTTCATCTCAAACCGCGCCAGGCCCCCGCCCGGCGTCCCGTCAGGGCGCAACAGGATTTCCACGGCGCTGGTGGGCAGGTTGATCTCCAGCAGGGTGCTGCCCTGGGCATCGGTCACCGTGTGCAGCCGGCTGATGCCGTTGTTGAACGGCAAGTACCGCAGGCTGACCTCGTGGCCTTCGACGCTGTAAATGCTTTGCGGCAGGAAGAGGTCGCCTTCGCGCCCCAGTATTTCAACGACCCCGGATTTGTGCACGATCCGATAGCGGTTCGGCGTATCTCGATGGAAGTGGAAGCTCTCGATTTTCTGCTCGGCCATGAGCAGGCGGGTGGGATCGGTGCTGCTGGAACCGGTGACTTTGAAGGTTTCCCCGGAGGACAGGGCGATCACCTGTTTATCGGCGTCGTATTGCGACAATCGCAGTTCCCAGCCCACGCCAAACCCGCTGTCGCGGGTATTGTACGGGTTGAAACTCAGACTGGCGGGCACGACCGGGCCGCTGAGGTCATTGGCTTTGATTTCCGGCAAGGCGAGGTTGACGGTGTACTGGCCGGTGCGGGGGTCGACACCGGACTGCACGAAACTGAGGAAGTTGAAGGCGTTGGAGTGGACCGCGGTCTTGGCGCTCATGAGGTGTACCTCAACTGGACAACAATAGTTGTTGAAAAATGGCAGTCAGGAAAGTGCGCCGCAATAAAATTGCCACGCACCCTGTTAATGCGTTAATCAGGTCAAAACGTTCAATTCCAACTTGTTTCGATTTCCACGAATCAAATGTATGTTAAGACGATGACGGTTCCCCTCAAGATCCACCAAATCCACGATCATCGCCGTGTTGTCTAACTTTTCGAGATCAGTTGCAGTTGAACGACGCAGATCATCGACACGACTTAATGTGATGAGTAATTCACCCGATACCGGATTCTGGTCGGATTCATACTCCCGCTTCAGCACTGGCGCATTTCGTTTATCAAGAGCATCGTCGAATTTTATAACTCTGTTCTCCGGCTTTCCTTCATCGCCGGCGTTGAACTCGTTAAAAGAATAGCCGGTATAGCTGAACATCGTCTCGTTGCCATAGGTACTCTCCCACTGCACAAGAGAGCGAGGGCCCTCGAAAATGCACCGGGTAAACAAAAGGGGAATACGTCCCTCACGCTGATATCCCACACGCCAGTAATCGGTAGTACGCAGGAAATAATCGAAGTCATTGTCCCCCGGTGGCAGCGGATCCCAGCCAGGCCCCGTCGGCCGACCGACGCCGCCTGCTCCACCGCCTGCCACACGCACATCCTTGAAACTGTAATGATCAGCTATCTTGGTCGGGATTGGCATCGGCGTCAGCGTGACATGGCCCTCGTCCTCTGTTTCGTTCGGGCTCGGATACAAATCCGAGCGAAAATCACCCTTGTCATTGTCAGCGACAAACATGGCGACATATCGTTCGCTACCAGGGGTGTCCGTTGGACCCTGGCCCCGAACATGCACATAGAGGCTTTTATCTACGTGGTTGAACAGGTCGTCGCGGGAAACAGGTTCCTTCTCTTGCTGATGGAATCGATTCGGTTCCAACCTGCACGCCCAACGTAGCGGACTACCGTACTCGATCCCTGCCTCTTCGATAAAGGGCATGTGACTGGGGGTTGCCTTCGAAACCAACCTCAAGCTGGCTTCTTCATCGCCGCTCAATGGGTAAGTCGTACCACCCACGGGCTCGGTCACTACCTCGATTCTGACCTGCATTTGTTGCATACCATTGGCATACGCACGACCGACTACCTTACTGATGTTGAACTTGCTCAAGTTTCTCCAGGTCGGTTCCGTAACGGCATTTGTCAGCTGCACGATGCTGTAGCCGTAATACTGGACTTCTTCCATGTCATCGAGCAGTTCACATACAACAACCGAAACAGGATTGGAAAATATCGCCGGTGCCTTATAAAGTCCACTTTGCAAAACGTCGCCCTCACCCAGAACCGTCCAGCGGCGCTTGAGCTGCGTATTTCTGTGGTTCTCTTTCAACTGCAGATCTGCCCCGCGGTTGACACTTCGAGTAAACCCGGGCGAGACATCAAAATCAGGGACAAACCTGAGCAGCAAGACCGAGGCCTGGACGCTCTCTCCGGTCACGGTGTCCCTGGCTTCAATACATTGCACCACCACATCTTCCGCCAAGGGGTCGGTTGGCGGCGTATAAATGGCCGTATTGCCAGCAGCCACCAGTGAACCGTGCTGCGGGACACTCCAGGACAACGCGGCGCCATTCAACGCCGATGCCACGAAGGTCACAGGTTGCGGTTCACCGCGCACAAAACGCCGCACGGCCGAAGGGGAAATGGCCATTGCCTCGGACGTTACCAGCAGTAAGGCGCAGACCTGATGACCCTGAGCGGTGGCCGGATCGGTATATGAGGCCGTCACCACGATACGAACCGTTTCCCGGCCTGCCTGATCGAACGCCACAGGCGTGTATAAACCACTGGTCAGCCCGATTTCGCCGGCAGACTTATGCGTATTCAGGCTGCGCACACTCCAGCGCACACCCGTCAGAGGCTTGCCGTCTCGCAAGGCCTGGTATTGGAATGGTTTGCTGCCAGCCTGCAGACTATGCAACTGTGGATTGATGGTAATGGCCGTACGCGAAGGATCAATATTGCCAAACACCGCCAGGTCATAAGGTACTTCCCGATCCCGTTCGATAAAAACGTTATCTTCGCCCGGGAACAACAGGCTGTGTATCAGTACCAGTTTGTCCTCATCCGCGTAGGGCACGAATTCCTTTGAAAGGATCAAGGTCGCCGAATACATGTCACCCTGGGCGTCCTGGTCATCCGGAATCAGATAGGGAAAATCCCGGGGGGGGATTCCACCACCATGCTCACTGGCCTTGAGCTGGATAAACACCACCACCGCTCCATCGCGATACGTCGAGGACTTGACGTCATTGCCACCTGGAGCCGGCTGGGTCCGCATCTCGAATCGCTTCGGCGTCAGCGGGTTGTAGCCTCGCAAATCGAGCATGCCCAATTCAAAGACTCGCCGGTGAGGAGGCAGTTCGTCGAAACGTTGCTGGAAGTACTCGCCGAGACATTTGCGAGCCGCCGGGGTACTGGCCAGGTTACATTCGATTTTCTGCACCCGGGACAGATCCAGAATAACCCGTCCAAGATCGTCGATTTCACCGGTTACAATTGCCAGATCGACGTCGATCGTCACGGTAAAACCATGGGCTTCACTGATGGTATAACTGTACAGCACTGAGTCGAACCCATCACCGACACTATACGCGGTATAACTGCCTGACAGGATGTTCAACGTGAGTGTGGCAATGGAATTGGTGAAATCTGCAGTTTCAAACGACAATCGCGGCGAGGCTAAAACAATGTCGCGCAGCTCAGCATATTCGGTGTTTAGATCATTAGTGAATGCTTTACCGGAGAACGGCGGCATGTAGCCAGAGCCATCGTACTTGTCGATCCATTGTTGTAGCAATATCCGATTGAGACGAGTGCGGTTGAACACGGTAATAGCGCCCCACCCTTGCGTAATCGAACCTTGTTTCATCTGCCGCACAATATCGGCACGCGAGTTACCAGCCATGATAATGCTCCCAAGTAGTATAATCAGCGTATATTGAAGACTGTAGCTTGATGTTCAATTCAACTTACAGATTGTCGATTGGTTCCGGTTTATTGGGGAGTTCAAAGAGTGGCCACGGCAAAATAATCCAGCCCTCTTTGCTGGCATCATTGGCCTTGCGTGCGGTGATGAGTACAAATCGTTGCTGCCCGTCCGGATCGCCCGTGTATAAACCGTCGCTGTCGATGCCCTCGTTCCCCGCTGAAACTTCCCAGATGGCAGTCACGGGGTTCTCACGATTATCCCGGGCTATCAATTTCGCCTTACCCTGCGGGAAAGATGAGTTGTCCAAATCGACAGTAATAGTCAAATCCGCTTGATAATGAGTAACAACGACATAGGCCGTTTGGGTTTTACGGGTCGCGAGGTTCATGACCTCGATTTCATCGATGAGGAAAGAACCTTCCAATGTCGGGTCTTTCAGGCCTGCGGTATAAGTGTTTTTACCGTCGCTCCCGCCCCTGGCCGGGATGGTGCCAGTGCCTCGTTTGACCTTCCATTCCAGGATACCCTCGCCCAGAGTATGGGCCGACAATACTCGAGTCACGGACGCTTCGGAGGTGGAGGCGCTGCAAATCTGCACGACCGGGTTGACGGTGATGTCCCGGGCGACCACGGTCACCAGGGCCGAACTGCTGTGATTGGACGCAGTGGCCGTGACCCTGACTCGGGTGAAAGTGCCAGAAATGTCAGCGAGGGCGGGCGACGAGTACAGTCCAGTGTCCTCGTCAATGCTCCCGATCTCGCCAGTGCTGCCGGGAATGGCTGCCACACTCCATTTGACTTTGCCGGCGAAGTCTCCTGAGACGGTGAATGGATGCGTGGCACCGTGGCCCATCAAATGTTCCAGGGGGGCAACAGTAAAAGGGTTGACGACCTTGCCAAAAACAACCATATCGCCGGGAAATTCCGCACTCTTTTGTTTTATAGTTTCATGACCGGCGAACAGAATACTGTTGAGCACAAACGTATTAAACTCAATAGTTTTACCGAAAAGCAGTCCAGTGGTATCGTCAAGTGCTCTTTTTATCGTCGTTGCATACTCTCCTCGAGCGGATTCAAGATAGATTGCCACCTCCGGAATCGGCACATATCGCGCACTGAGTTTCATATCCACCAGTAGATTTTTTACTTTCGCCACTACACCTCCAGCATCCGCATCAACAACAAACTCGATGTCCGCGTTCACCTGCAATGCGATATTCATCGTATACTCGTCTGAATCCTCTTCCCCACCCCTCCTTTTAACCAAACACTTCTGCTGACGATAAACGCTGCTGTCCCCCCAGCCAAATCGAATTGTACGATCATCCTGCACTGTTATAGAGAGTCCATCGCTGTCGTTATTCGCAGCAGGAAAAGCAAATTTCAAAACCTCAACGATATAAGAATCCGTATGCCCCACAAACCCGGGTAAAAAGAATACGCCAATGCTCGGCTGAGCTTTGAGCACATTTAGAAAATTTCTATCATCATAGGTTTCAGAAAACTTTACGCCATGAGAGAACATGCCATTCATGCCTTCAGCAATAATTCTACGCATCAGCAGATAATTACTCAGCAACATGGCCGAGTCATACTCCCCGCCCCCATTATTCGGAATCAAGCTCCTCCAGTCGTCAGTAGGCGGTGTCCCGCCTTCCTGATCACCCTCCATGCAGATAAACAGCTCCACCGCACCGTCACCAAAATTATCTGCCGTATTGAGCTCTGCGCCTTGCGCCGTGATGGTCCGCAGCCTGAAGGATGCCGGCTTCAGGTATTGCTGATCGGTATAGGCAATCTTTCCAAGGTGATAGAGCCTTTTTTCCTTGTCTGCGCCCTTGAAGTATTGCTTGAAGAATTCACCGCCGATACGGCGTTCATATGAAGAGTTGGCAAACGTCAACTGCCACTCCCCTTTTGCTGCCTCGGCGGCGCCGAGATCGAGAACCACTTGTCCGGTGTCCTTACCGACCTGGCCACTGATTTTCGACAACACTACGTTTTCGGCAATGAGGTCGGGATGATCGAGCGCATCGATAGAGTGCACCGCAATCGCGCGCTTGTGACCGACTGTATTGTCGATAGAAACCTGTGTCCCGCCGATGACCGCCATTTTCATATTGGCCTCGCCGCCCGCCGCCTTCGAACTGTCTTCAAAAGACAGTCGTGGCACATCGGTAACCCAGTCGCTGAGGTGCTGCCAGTTGGCATCGCCAACGGCAACTGGCTCATTGATCGGCTCCAGATAACTATTGACGGTGAATTTGTTAATGTAGTCCTGCAGCAACAAGGTATTGCACTTGCTGCGATCATAAGCGACCACTGCGCCCCAACCGGCTGTCCTCGGTTTAAGTGCCAGCCATTCCAGCAGTTCTTTTTTTGAGTTGGCCATGATGCATCCCTTTCAATGAGTTTATTATTTCGATCGCCCGAACGATTCAATACAGAACCGCAGAATTTACAATGCAAGGTTCAACATCAGGTGTCAGGCACGCAATGTCAGCTCGGAAGAGTCCCTGAAGGCAGTATGTGTTCGCCCTTCATCAAAGCTGACTGTGACCGCCACCTTGAACTTGTTACCGATCCCGATTTCAGTCCGAAGAAACGATTCGGGCAGCCACGAAGAAATGTGCGGCGCTAGTGCCTCGGTTTCGGTAAGGGGATGATTCTTGATTAAATAATAATCCGTCCCTACGACCTTGATATTGAGGATTTGGTCTTGCGCCATATACGCCCAACGTCCTAGCTTGAACTCGGCCCCCTTGGGATCGGTGATCCGTTCAAGAGAAAGCTCAGAGGTGCCTGCTGCCGGTACACACTGAATGGTCGGGAAACGATCCAGGGGGAATGGCACGATCTTCAACCAGAAGGGGTCGGAGTCCTGCCAGTTTTCCGGCGGTTCGCCATTGGGAACAACCCGCCAGAACACTTTCAACCGCTCACGCGAATTGACACCCGCCCCCATGTTCATTGCAATGGCATTCTTTGGAATATCGAATGCTCGCCAGTTGCCTGCAACCGGCGTCGTCACCACGCTATGGCCCGCCGTACCAGGTTCACCCCAATACAAATGGATGGTGTCGGCTTCATCGACAATCGCCTCGGGGCGCACATTCGCCCGACTGCCGCTTGTGGTATCTGCCGCGTTCATTCGGCCTTCATTCGGCTCGTCACCTGGCTCCGGTCCAGCGTCCTCGAGGCTCGGCATTGGAATATCCAGCGGCTGGCTTATCAGCAAACGCAGGGGTTCACCGGACAAGACGCTACCTGGGCGCGCATATTGGTAGGTGAGCTCCGCATTCTTGCGATTGTTGGCCACCAGCCAAGAATGCTCCAGCTGCAATGTCAGGGTACCGCTGTCGAATGTCGAGGGGTCGAGGCGCACCGAGACAGCCGCATTGGTGCCGGTGCTCACAGTCGCATTCACCAGTACAGTGTCACCCACCCGAGCCTGGGGGTGTAACGCAACCCGCAACGTCACGCCCTCTGGAAAACGCACGGGATCGATAGGGCCTGCGCCGTGGCCATCGATCGCCAGTTCAGGTAGACGCGGCAGAGCCGGCGCCAAAATCTGCAGGGTTTGCAGCGCAGAAACGCTAGGTTCGCCTCCCCCCGCGTAGTCGATGCGATAACTCAACTCCAACCGGCCGCCTGAAATCAGCAGGACTTGAGTTCTGTCCACCAGTCGCGTCAATGGCCGACCGACCTGCGCGTCTGTCACCTCCCAGACGGGATTCAAGGGCGGCCTTGCGTTACCGTTCCTGTCGAAGCCGCGCCATTGCAGTGTGACTTTATCGCCCTTCGCTATAGCCGCATACGGCGGTACGGCTACCGTGACGCCAATGGCGGGTAATACTCTTATGTCAGGATCCAATGCCAGATCATGGGATTCGCGAACCAGTGGAACAGGCAAGTGCGACGTGAGCGAAGGACGTATTCCGACGTAAAAAAACAATCGTTTTGATTCGGGTCCCGGTGTGGGCGCCATGGGGTCCTTGACTGAGTATGAATAAAACACCCAGCCCTGATCCAATCTTTGTAGCGAGTCATTGGGGAAGCTAATCGGTAGCCCTTCAGGCGTCAGGGTGTCATCAATGGGATAGGCAACACCTGCCACGCTATCAATAGCGTCACCTTGTGCCGTACAACCTCGCCAGTTCACAAGAATGAAATGTCCCACGTATGTTTCTATGTCCGGAAACCAGACATGGGTAACCAGGCTTCCCGTGTCCAACTGTGCAAGGTCTAGCGCATTATCGGCATCCAGAAAAGGGACTTTCGGTGCGGGATACGTAACCGCTGTCATGTTCGGAACTCCATCGTTGATCAGTGGGCAGTCACCCGACCCGTAAAAATAATTGCTTCGACGGAGGTGTTTTTACGCTTTAATTTTCGACTTGCCTACCTAACAGAACTGCTAGGTTTACAGACCTGAAAAATACTCTATGGTTAACTCCAACCGGGCTTCTATTTTATGAGCCAAGTGCATTACTACTTAGGGAGATCAATATATGAACATCATTCGAGTTTGGCATCGCGCATTAATATTTGCGGGGAGCTTATTGATGGCAGGACAAATTTTCGCCGCGCCCGTTGATCCTACGCCAGTTGCATCTGCGACCAGTACTGGATTTTTGGTATTCGAAAATTGTCGCTTGCTAATACAAGAAACCATATATTCGATAGGCAGAGGAGACGCTAGCGGTTGCCGAGGCGTTACCATCGATGACACATTTTCGCTTGAAGGGGTTCGCTCAGCCGTCTCGATTAGAATTACGACAGAGGTTGATTCTCAAAAGTACGGCGCCATCAACCTCAGGACCATCAAAGATAATGTCAACACGCCAAGCATGACGTTTAGATATTTAATGAATGCCCCTGCCGGAAAAGTCTATGTGCCTGGGCTTATTTTCCAGGGCGTAGAAAATCCTCTTTTCGTTAGCCGCCGCCTTAGTCAAATTGGAATACAATTAAACAAATAGCCACGAACGCTCACATTTTTCAACGGCTAGAAATACCAACTTTCGACATCCAAAATTCATGTTGTAATTTACTCGCCGAGCAAACATACCTCACGTTCTTCGGCTTTACGTCTGACTTCACTTCAGCGGGCATTTTATTGCCCGACCTATAAATTTTATGATCGAGGCCTTCCATGAACAATTTAAACTCAGCTGTACTCAATACATTCCTGGCTATTTTTTTCTTGCACGCGACGCCATCGCTGGCAGGTACGGAAAGCACAACCGATACGAACCCTGGAAGAATAACATTCATCTACGAAAACGGCATTGAGCAATGTGGCGTCGACGCATCACCCCAAGTGTTCGAGATTAGTTATTATGCTGGCGGACCTGGAATTCGTCCTTGCGATCATAGCCGGGTTCGCTTTATTAAATTAGATGGCGTGCGCTCAGCCGTCACTATCCGCCTCTGGAGTTACTTACGCGGTGGTAAACCCGGCGGCTGCCAATCCAGCGAGACCCATAATTTTACGCTATATCTAAGAACTATTAAAAATCCAACCAACACCCAGATTATAGATCTGAGAAACCTTGCAGACTACCCATTAAACACCCCTATCCAGCCTGGCGTTACGCTAACAAATAAATATATAAAAGACGCCAACAAGATCGACAAAAACTTAAGTTGCGTCCAAGTGATTTATGACTAACTCAGTCTCGGCTTATTTATACACGACTTCACTGACATCCCAGTGAGCAGCTTTTCGAAACAGACCAGAGACCTATCCATGAGCGCCAAGACCGCGGTCCACTCCAACGCCTTCAACTTCCTCAGTTTCGTGCAGTCCGGTGTCGACCCCCGCACCGGCCAGTACACCGTCAACCTCGCCTTGCCGGAAATCAAAGCCAATGACCTCAGCGGCCCGGTCGTGCCCGCCAGTCTGAGTTTCAACCCGTACAATACCCGCGACAGCGGGTTTGGCGTGGGCTGGGAACTGCGATTGTCGCAATACGACGCCGATAAACAGGTGATCGCCCTGTCCTCCGGGGAAACCTTCAAAGTCACCGGTTCCAGCAGCACCGATCCCACCCGCCTGCTCATGGCCGAGCAGAAAATCGAGAGCTTCCACTTCCATCGAGATACGCCGAACCGCTATCGGATCGTGCACAAATCCGGGGTCGTTGAAATACTGGGGCGCGAAGGCGACCTCTTCCTGCCGCAAAGCATTTACAGCGTCGAAGGCCACGAGGTCAGCCTGCGGTACTTGCCGTTCAACAACGGCATCAGCCGGCTGCACACGGTGACCGATGCCCAGGGCAGCACCCTGCTGGAGATCAACCTGCCCACCAGCGCCGTGGAAATCCTGTTGCGCCCTGACGGGACGCCGGGCGGGGGCCTGGCGCGGTTTGAGATGAAACTGCGCAACAGCGGCTCGGGCAATGAGGTGTATGAAGTGGTCCTGCCCACCGCAGACGCGTCCTGGCGGTTCACCTACCAGAAGGTCAATGGCCTGCTGTGCATCACCGAGGTCAAGACCCCGGTAGGCGGCCATGAAACCATTGTATACGCCGGCGTCGGCCACAGTTTTCCGGGCAATGCGCGCGCCCCCCTGCCCAGGGTCTGGAAACACCAGATTCGCCCCGGTTTCAAGCAGCCGATGCTCGAGGTGCATTACGCCTATGACAACAGCGAACTGCCCGGCAGCAGCAACAACTTCCTGGGTAACAACGCCCCGATCGGCTGGGATGACAATGGGCTGGACAACCTCTACAAAGCCGCCGGGCGCTATCAGTACGGCACCACCGAAACCCACTATGCCGACGAGGTGCCGGTGCGCCGCATCGAGCGCACCTTCAACCGCTTTCACCTGATCAGCGAAGAAAAAACCACCCAGGGCCAAAACATTCATCAGGTCCTCACCACCTATTACGCCGATGACAAACTCGAGGAGCCGTTCAGCAACCAGGCTCCGCAGTGCCAACTGCCCAGACGTGTCGAAAGCCGCTGGGGCCTCGAAGGGGGGACGTGGCGCCCCGAGAACGTGCTCACGGCCTACGACACCCACGGCAACCTGACGGAACAGACCCAGGCCAATGGCGTCAAGGAGCGCTACAGCTACTTCCCGGCCGCAGGCATCCCCGGGGAGTGCCCGCCTGACCCGCACGGTTTTGTCCGCCACCTGCACGAGCAAACCGTGACCCCTGCCTCCGATCGGGAAAAGGGTGCCCCGGTGCTGCGCACGCGCAACCGCTACGACCTGATGCCTCCCGTCCAGGGCACTGCCGAGGACGCCTGGCTGGTGCTGACCGAAGAGACCCTGTTGCAGGTCGAGGGCGACCAGGAGCACGCGTTGCAACACAGCGCCTACCTCACCTTCAACCAACCGCGCGACCCCTTGCAGCATGGCCGGCGCGAACAGCAGGCCATCACCCTCAACGGCCGGACCACCACCACCGACTACGCCTACCGAAAGCTGCCCAGTGCCTTTGCCGGCGAAACCGTGCTGCAAACCACCGAAATCCTGAAGGGTTTCGACCACGGAGTCGACGGCACGGACACGAAAAAGACAGTGACCCTGGAACACTCGCTGCTGCACGGCGAACCCTTGCTCACCCGCGACGACAGCGACGTGGAAATTCGCTACACCTATGACGCGTTGCTGCGGGTCACCTGCGAAACCGTGGCCCCGGACACCGACTACGTGGCGTCGCGCACTTACCGCTACGTCCTGACCAACGCTGATGGCCAACAGGCCTGCCAGGAGGCCACCGACGTCAAGGGCGTGCGAACCCTAACCCTGTTCGATGGCTTGAACCGGGTGATCAAGGAACAGCGCCAGGACCCCGACCACCGTACCGGCGCCCTGGCGCAGGCGTTTCGCGACACCTATTACGCCACCTATGACGCCCTGGGCCAACGGGTGGAGGACATCGAGCTGGACTGGCGCAGCGCCGACGAAGAGGACGATCTGCAACTGCGCAGCCAGTACCGTTATGACGACTGGGGCGAGCAGCGCAGCGTGGTGCGTCCGGACGGGGTCGAGGAGCACGAGGTCAGCGACCCGATCACACAGACCACCACGACCTGGATCGAGGGCATGGGCAAGACCGTCACCCACAACAACCTGTTTGACAAGCCCGACAACGTCAAGCGTTACAAACAAGGCGACGAACCGAGCGACCCGCTAGCCGAGCCGTACAGCGAGCACCGCTATCACTATGATGGCCTGGGGCGTACGGCCCATGAGTTCGATGCCCTGGGCTACAAGACAGCCTATGTGTATGACATGTTTAACCGCATGATCAAGACAACGTTACCCAATGACGATGTGATCGAGCGGACCTATGCGCCGCATAGCAGCGGGGAACTCCCCATCACGTTGAAGGTGACACCCGTCGACTCGCAGCAACTTCCCGTGCTCGCTGGCGTCCAGGCGTTCGATGGCCTCGAACGGCTGACCCGACTCATCGTCGGCCCGCGTATCGAGGAATATGAATACAACGCCAGTCAGCGGCGGGTCAGTAGACGCATTACTCCCGCGAAACAGGCTATCGAGTACGTCTATACACCAGGGCTGCCAGATCAACCCATCGCAGTCAACTCCCATGAGGGTGAACAATCGCTATTTGACTATGACGTCAAGACCGCCCGCCTGGATGCTTCGCAAAACAGCGAGGGTAGCCATGGGTTCGATTACGACAGTGCGGCCAATTTAACTGAACATCGCTGGAAGCTGGATGGCAAAACCTGGACTACCGGGTACAGCCACTCATTGAAGGGGCGACAATTGGCACGCTCGGATGTCAACAATATCCAGTGTCAATATACCTATGGGAAGTTTACGGCGCGACTTGAAAATATCTGTCAGGAGAGCTTGCTGGCCGAATTCGAGTACGACCCTTGCGGCCGTCTGTGCCGCACCCTCTGCACCGATACCCTAGCCAACACAACACTGACCACAGAACTTGAATTCGACGATCAAGGTCGCGAAATCCTGCGTACCTTGAAGGTGAGCGACAAGCCGACCCGAACCATCAGCCAGACTTGGCAAACCGACGATCGACTGTCCACTCGCCATCTGAAAACAGACAGTCAAAGCCTGCTCCTCGAAGAGTTCTTCTATGACGCGCGGGGCCGCCTGAATATTCATATTTATTCAGGAGATGAATTGCCCCAGGACCGTTACGGTCATGAGATCACCCAACAAATATTCATCTTTGATGCCTTGGACAATATCCTGGAATGCCAGACCGTTTTTAAAGACGGCACCCTTGACCACGCCGAATTCACTTATGGGCCTGACGATTCCTGCCAGTTGAAAAGCGTAAGCCACAGCCACCCCTCCTACGTCCCACAGTGTATTGAATTCAAATACGATCTGAACGGCAACATGCTCAACGACGAACAAGGCCGTCACCTGCACTATGACAGCCAGGGGCGCTTACTTGACGTCAGCCCTGCGCTGGGAGTTGCCGAGACGACCTATCGCTACGACAGCCACAACCACCTCTTCGGCGTTACGCGTTCGGGTGAAGAAACCCTGCGCTTTTATCAGAACGATCGCCTGAGCAATACCGTAACAGGTGATATCCACCGGCAATATCTCTACAACCAGGATCATCCGCTGGCTCAACAACAATCAGGTGATGCCGGGCAGACCTTGCTGTTAATGACCGACGGTAAACACAGTGTAGTGGGTGAAAGCCAGGGAACCGAACTGCGCACCGCTACCTATAATGCCTATGGCGAACGCAGCGGCGACAGTTCGCTGCAGAGCCTGCTGGCTTTCAATGGTGAAGTCTGCGAAGAAACCGGCGGCTGGTACATGCTCGGCCGTGGCTATAGAGCCTATAACCCGGTCCTGATGCGTTTTCACAGCCCGGACAACGAAAGCCCATTTGGTGCTGGCGGGATCAATCCGTATCAGTACTGCCTGGGCGATCCGATTAATTTCAGTGATCCGACCGGACATAGTGTCGCTTGGGATATTGCTGGAATTGGCTTTTCCGCGATGTCCCTGTTCAGCGGTAACCCACTGCTGGTGTTTTTTGGCGTTATTGGCATGTTAGCAGGGCAAACGGCGTTGACCGCAGGCATCATAGGCGATCAAAAAACTGCGAATGACGCGAGAACCGTAGCGTTGATTGCCGGGTTTGCCGAGATGGGGGTCGGAATGTTGACCAGGGGGGTGGGACAGAAGGCTTCCCGGCATCTGTTGCAAAGAGCCGAAGACGCCACTAATCCTTTGGCTGGCAGTCCTTTTTCACAAAGGACGATGGACGCGCTTAAAAATGCCGACATTAGTTTGCCGCGATTCAAGGCTAAGCCTTATTCGAAAAACACAATGAGCGCGCTTCAAAATTCCGACATTAGTTTGCCGCGAGCCACGGTTGCGCCTTTTTCGCCAAACACGATGAACGCGCTTCCACAAACCGATTTTAATTTGCCGAGAGCTACGGCGAGGCCGTTTTCTGAAAATACGATAAATGCACTTGAACGCAACATTCCAGACCTGCGCGTTCCAAAAGAACTTTTAACCAGCCAACCCAACGACAACTGGACAATGAGTTCTAAACGGTTCTGGCCTGACGGAATGTACCTTCCAGAGTACAATAAAGCGGCATTAACGATTCGCACAGTCTAACTTTGACGAACACACGCAATTTAACTTTGACGCCAAGTGCTATTCATTTGAATAGCACTTGGCGCTCGCATTTGCGCCTTCCATTCATGTGCAAATAATATTGAGAGTTCTCTCATATACCGCCCCCGCCCTGCCCCCTAACATCCCTCCCGCCGAGACACCTGACACTTTACCCCTACCCTCTACACACTACCCGGTCATGTCTCGCGCTTCAAACTACGACCGCTGTCATAACAGGATTTATTGACATGAAAAAAGCGCTTCTCGCTATCTCCATCGGCCTGGCCGCCGGCCTCGCCGGCACTTCGGCACTCGCCAACACTGGCACGATCAACTTCGAAGGCATGATTACCAGCAGCACCTGCTCGATCGAGGTGATCAACCCTGGTGACGGTAGCCCCGGCAACCTGGTCAAAATGGTCGGGGTCGATGCCAGCCGCTTCACTGCCATCGGTCAAGAATACGGTGGGAAAATCTTCGACTTGCGTGTCCATGGGGGCTCCGGTTGTGCTCTGGATCCAGATAACCCTAACGTCGCCACGGTGACTTTCTCCGGCCTTCCGGATGATAGCGACACTTATTTTGCAGTCTCGGAAGCCCAAGGCGTTGCAATCGCACTGAGGGATGCTAACAACAAGCTGCTGGCTCCCGGCTCGGAAAGCGACGAATACTCGATAAACGCTGACCGTCCGACCGACCTGCGATTCTACGCCACCTATCGCTCCATTGCGACTGCAGTGACTCCAGGCGCAGCCTCCGCAGACATCCAGTTCAGCGTCGCCGTGAACTGATACACCCCTGGCCCCCGTCGACATACAGCCTGTAACCGCTGGCGGGGGCACTCTGACAATCGCTCGGATACGTGCTCCACGTCCAGGCAAAAGGTATTTCCCATGTTCGGCTTGATCAAACAGGTTGCCGCTTGCCGGCCAGCCATGGGCGCCTGCATGACCTTGTTCATGTTGGCGGCCCATATTCCCGCCAGCCAGGCGGCTCTGACCATCAGCAGTACCCGAGTGGTATTCGAGAGCGACAAGCGCAGCGTTTCATTAATCGTCGCCAACCCAAGCGACAGGCCTTTCGCCGTGCAAACCTGGGTCAATACCGCGGCCGACGATACGACTACCGCTGTGCCGTTCATACCCTCGCCACCCTTGTTCCGGCTCAATCCCGGCAAACAGCAACAGGTGCAAATCAACGGGCTGCCCAACAGCTTGCCGTCGGATCGGGAGTCGGTCTTCTACTTCAATGTCCAGGAAATTCCGCAGGTCACAGCCAACGAAGGCAACGTACTCAATATCGCCCTGCGCACCCGGATCAAACTGTTTTATCGACCCGCTCAACTAAAAGGCCATTCCATCATCCACCTCAAAGACCTGCAATGGTCTATCCGCCAGGTTGATGGTCAAGCGCAACTACAGGTCCACAACCCTTCCCCGTTCCATGTTTCCTTCAGCCGTATCGATGTAAGCGGCGCCGGTCAGAGCCAAAAGCTTACGAGCGCCGAGATGGTCGGGCCATTCGCCAGCCAGCGTTATGCCCTGGACGGAATCAAGGCGGCTTCAGGCCTGCAAGTGGAGTTTGCGGCGATCAACGACTACGGCGGCTACAGCACACCGCTGCTGCAGCCAATCCAGTTGAGCCCTTGAGGGCTGCCCACGGCCTTTTTCCGTCAGGATAACGTTTATGACCCTATTCCCCGGACATCGACTGGCGCTCACTCGCCTGCGGTTTATCCAGCTATTTGTTCTCGGCAGCAGCACCGCCTTATTGGAAATCAAGCCCGCGCACGCCGTTCCGGGCACCGGGTTTCAAGCCGGGTTCATGCACCAGAGCCCAAGCCACGCCAGCGATGCGGGTGCGCTGGCCTTGGATGCACTGGCTAACGGCGCAGACCTTGGACCGGGGCAGTATGCGGTCGACATCCAGGTCAATTTTCGCTATTTCGGCCGCCGCGATATAGATTTCGAACTCAGCCCCGAAGGCGATCGACTCCTGCCCTGCCTGTCGGCGGAACTGTTGGAGGCGTTCGGCGTGCGGCTGGAGAGCCTGGCCGATCCGGCGCTGATGCAAAACGCCTGCGTCGATTTGAAGACGCTTATCCCGAGTGCCACCACCGAATTCCATGGCAACGACTTGCGCCTCGATGTTTCAATCCCGCAAATCGCCATGCGGCGAGACATGATCGGCCAGGTTGACCCCGAACTGTGGGACTACGGCATCAATGCCGCCTTCGTCAATTACCAGACCTCGGCCCAACAAGGCAGGAGCAGCTACGCAGGCAATTCCAGCAGCCAGGACCTGTACCTCAACAGCGGCGTGAACCTGGGACCCTGGCGCTTGCGCACCAACCAGAGCCTGCGCCAGGATGACCAAGGGCAGCGCAGCTGGAGTAGAGCCTACGCCTACGCACAACGGGATCTGCCGGGGATGAACGCCAACCTGACCCTGGGCGAAACATCCACCCCGGGTGACGCATTCAAGTCTTTGCCGCTCAAGGGCGTGATTATCCGCTCGGACCAAAGCATGCTGCCCGATGTGCTGCAAAGCTATGCGCCGATCATCCGTGGCGTCGCGCTAAGCCGGGCCAAAGTCGAGGTGCTGCAGAACGGCTATCCGATCTACTCCACCTATGTCAGCGCCGGCCCTTACGAAATCGATGACCTGAGTACGGCCGGCGGCAGCGGCGAACTCGAGATCGTCGTGACGGAGGCCGACGGGCAGGTCCGCCGTTTCACCCAACCCTACGCCACCCTCGGCAACCTCCTGCGCGAAGGGACCTGGCGATACAGCGCCAGTGTCGGACGCTACAACGCGTCAACCAAGCTCGAAGACCCTCTGCTTTGGCAGGGAACCTTGGCCATGGGGACCGGTTGGGGCTCGACCCTGTACGGTGGCCTGATGGCCAGCGAGTTTTACCGGGCCGGCAACGCCGGCGTCGCCAAGGATATCGGCGCCTTGGGGGCTCTGTCCTTCGACGTCACTCACTCCAGTGCAGAGGTTGATACTTCGGACACCGATTCGACGCAGGGCATGAGCTACGCGATCAAGTACGGAAAGTCGTTTCAGAGCCGGACCAACCTGCGTTTCGCCGGGTATCGCTACTCGACGGAAGGTTACCGCGACTTCGACGAAGCCGTGCGCCAGCGCAGTCGCGATTCCGCTTTTCACGGCAGCCGACGCAGTCGCCTGGAGGCAACGGTTTACCAGAATATCGGCAAGCAGAGCTCTCTCGGCCTGACACTGTCTCAGGAAGATTACTGGCGCAGCGATTATGAGCGCAGGCAATTTCAGTTCAACTTCAACACCCTTCATCGGGGCGTCAGCTATAACCTGTTTGCCAGCCAATCGCTCACAGACCGCGACAATGTCAGTGATCGACAATTAGGTCTGAGCGTTTCGATGCCTCTGGACTTCGGCAGTGCGAGTACCGCAACCTTTGATTTGCTCAAAAGCGGCGATACATACAGTCAGCGAGCCAGTCTCAGTGGCAACACCGATGACAGCCGCCTCAGCTATCAGGCCTCCGTGGCCCGCGATAATCTGCAACAGCAATCCGCCACGCTCGCCGCTGGTTACCAGACACCCCACGGGAATCTGGGTGCAGGCCTGACCCAGGGCCGCGACCATCGCAGCCTCTCACTCAATGCCAGTGGTGCGATTCTGCTCCACGCCGACGGCCTCGAACTGGGTCCGTACCTGGGCGAAACGGCCGGACTGATCGAAGTTCCGGATATCGCCGGAGTCGGCGTCGCCAATGCCGCCGGAGTGCGCACCAATGCCCGCGGTTATGCGCTTGTGCCTTACCTGCGGCCCTATCGGGCGAATCAGATTGCACTGGAGACTGACCAAATGGGTCCCGAAGTGGAAATCGACAATGGCGCGACCCAGGTTGTGCCCCGGCGCGGCGCGATAGTGAAAGCCAGTTTTACCGCGCGCAAGATCAGTCGACTGATCATCACCGGACGCACGGCGACCGGTCTTCCACTGCCGTTCGGCGCACAAATCAGCAACGTTCAGGGCGAGACCATCGGCGTCGTCGGTCAGGCAGGACAAGTCATGCTGGCGACCAGCGCCGAACCGCAACGACTTGAGGTGCGTTGGGGCGAAGAAGGCGAGCAGCGCTGCCAAATGAGCATCGACCCTCAAACGATGGAGCAGGCTCAGGGTTATCGCCTGCAAGAAGTGTCGTGCCTCTAGATCAGAGCAATATTCTCCTCATACCCAGGAAAAAAAACATGAACGCGACGATACGACATCTGACCGTCCTGACGGCCCTTGCTGTCGGCCCCATGGCGCAGTCGGCTGTAGCGGCGTCGGACGAAGCCAATGGTTGCCACTGGGGAACCGCACCCGGCCCCATGACATTCAACGTTGATGTGGGCACAGTCTATGTGCCACGTGATGCGCGGTCCGGGAGTCTGATCGGTACATTCGACAGATATGCCTTTACCAGAAATGCGGAAGGCTTGAGCCTAGAGTGCTTCAACGACGGCAACCACCGGCTGAGATTCGAGGCAAGCTCCATCGCGCCGGTTTTTTCGGGTACCTTGCCGCCGATAAATGGCGAAGATGTTAATGGAAAGGTCCTGGAAACGGGCATCAACAATGGCATCGGCGCCCGCATCCGGTTAGGGTTCCCTTACTCGGGCGATTACGAAAACGAATTCAGGCCAATTGGGCCGCCTGTCGTGCCTTTTGCGGCTGAAGTCAACCACAGCGTTCCTAGCTCGATCCCCCTGAATTCATTGACCAGCCACGTGACGCTGATCAAAATCGGGCCTATTGCCCCGGGGACGCAGGTGTTCAACAGCAGATTATTCAGCGGCAGTGTGACGGGCCTCAACACCATCTTCAATTACCAGATCCGGGGTACCGTCATACAGTCGCAATGTACCGTGCTGGGCAATCCGGTGAGTGCAAACCCTGTAGATCTGGGCACCTGGCCCGCATCGGACTTCACTCACAAAAACTACGGCACCACCCCAATACCCTTTGACATCACCCTCAGCGACTGCGAGTCGGACCCCAACGGCGGTAACGTCGCCACCGCACACATTCGTCTGGACGGGGCAAAAGGTTCGGTGCACGTGGACGACGGCAGTAACGGGGTGTTCACATTGGGCAATGGCTCCACGGCAAGCGGCATGGGCATTCAAATAATGCTCGAGGACGGCATAACCCCGGTTCCACTGGGCACCCAAGTATCGTTAAAGAGAATCGAACCTACTGGGGCCACAAAACTGCCATTTACCGCGCGGTTCTTTCAAACCGAAAACAGTGTCGATATTCGGGGGGGTGTAGCCAAGGGTGCCCTGAGCTTTACTGTCACCTATCAATAACCCTGCGCAAGCCCTGCCAAGGGCTTGCGTCAACGGGATTTCAGGCAACCAGCGTCACTTTGAGCCAAGGCAAATGCGCTGATGCCGGATTGGGCGCGGCTTGCCCATTCCAGGTCTGGCCGTTGTCGAAACTGATATAGGCTTTTACCGTCAGTTGCGATCCAAGCCTGATGCGGGACAGGAAGTCTGCTTTCGCCATCAGTGCCTCACCCCGGGCGATACCCGCAATCGCCTGGGCTGGCGTGACCTCATGCTTATCCAGCGCAGCATACCGGATAGTCTTCCCGCTTGAGTCTTCGATGCCCTCGACAAAAATCGAGATACGCTGCTGGCCCGCACTGAATGGCCAACGCCTGAGAACGATACTGGCACCTTCCGGTGGGACCTTGTCCAGACTCAAAGGCAAACCATCCGCGCTTTCAGGCGCCGGCAGCCTGTTAGCCGGATAGTTAAGAACGGTCAAGGTGTAGGGGACTGATTCATGGGGTTTGCCGAACTTATCCTTAAAGTGATAAACAACCGGTATAGCCTTGCCAAAATGCGGTGCCATGTACTCTTTCGGGATTTTGTACTTCCATTCGTCGACACTGATCGGGTCTGCAAGGTAAGCACCCAGTTGACGTGCCACCCCCCATTGCACCTGGGGTATTTCGCCCGGGTAGAGCTCCGACGCCGGATTCAAGATGACGTTAACGCCGCCTGTTGCATCGGTGGGTTCGAGCGTGCCCCTCACTGGCCAGCCAGTGCCCGAGGCTTCAACGACTTTCGCGGGAGGTAGACTGCGCGGGTGAGGTTGAGCCTTGACGATCAGCATTTGCACCTGTGACAGGCCACTGGGGGGATTGCCTGCACGATCGGTAATCGTGTACCAGACGTATCGTTCACCGTCATCCTGACTGCGAATCCAGTCACCACCGATATCAATGAACAGTGGCTGATCATAGTCCTGGGCATTCAACTCTTTGGTGCCGCCGAGAGTTGTTCCGGACAGGCTCCGGTCCCAGTACCAGGCAATGACGTCGCCCACCTTGGGTGTCGTGTAAGCAGGGAGATGAGCCCTTACCTTGTCTTCATCTTCAAGGTAGTAAGCGGTGAGTTGCTGGGGAGGGAGAATGTCAGGGGGAAATTGCAACTTGCTGGTCGCCGCCAAAATCGGTGGGCGGGTGTCGATGGTAATGGTCACAGGGTACGATTGCGTCGGATTATCCGGATCGCCGGACCAGTTCTTTGCGTCGTAACGCAAGACCAGCGGGCCTTGTCTGTTCGCCCACTTATCGCTGGGAATATTGACGAACAGATCCTCAGGCTGGATGGGGTGTACCGTCCAATGTTTGGCGGCAACCTCGTCATCGTCCAGAAAGATACGGACACGCTCTGGAAACGCTACAGAGGGCAGCGAGTTCTGCCAGAGGGGAAAGGTGACCTTCAACGGTTGAACCAGAGCGCTGGCGGGTATGAGGTTGATGTCGCCACCGGGGACATCGGGTAGTGCAGCCGGCACATGGGGCGCGACGAGTTCTCTGGCGTTTTCAGGGGATGTTTCGGGTGCGGATCCAGGCATCGGTGTTCTCCCTCACGTGGCAGCGAAGAGGCAGAATGAACCAGCAACGCTGGCCTCTTCACGCAGTTGGCATGAATGGCCATTAAACGCTTGGGTGTCGATTTTCGATACTGACAGAACTGACAGTTGGACGATAAAAACCGGGGTTTTCCCGGGGTTCGATTGCAACGTGAAGTCGCAATTGAGCCCCCGGTGTGATCGTCCCGTTACCAGCTGTAGCGAACGCCGACGTTGGCCCCCCACGGCTGCTCGATCTTGTCGCCGTTGCTGTAATCGAGGTCGACATGGATCGATACCTTGTCGGTGACTGTCATCGCCACACCCGCACCCAACTCGCCACGGCTACCGGACAGGTCATTGTTGAACGAGTTCTGGTTGACTTTGACCTGGTTGTTTTTTGCAAACTCATGAGCATAGGCGGCACGGATATACGGCTGCACCACGGTGTCGGCGCTGAGATTGAAATTGCGCCCGACCGTCGCACCGACCTTGCCCAATAATGAGCGAGTGCGGTCGCCTTCGGCAGACAGGCCATTATCCAGGTCGTAGTCCTTACCCTCGACGATCAGGCCCGACAGTTGAGTGTAAGGCTCGACAAAGTAGCCGTCGTCCAGCGTGATGTGCCGACCGAACTCCAGGGACGCGCCAATGCCATTGTTGTCGTAGTTGCCCTTGGTTTTCTTGCCATCGCTGAGCTGAACGTCCGACTTGTTCTGGAAGCGGTTGAACTTGAGCACGCCGTCGAGGTAGTAACCGTTTTCGCGATCCAGCCATGTGGTGTAAGCGCCAACGTAGTAGCTGTCGACCGTACCGTCAGTGCCGCGGCCCAAGTCCAGGTCGGATTTGCTGTAACCGCCCAACAGACCGACCAGCCACTGTCCGTCACCGATCGGCAACGGCGCGTCGGCACCGAACGACAGGCCTTGCTGGGCTTGCCGGTAGCTGACGCCTGCGCTGGCACTCACATCGAATCTGTTGCCATAAGCGCGAACCCAGCCACCGGCCTTGCCTTCATCCATTCGTACTTCGCCCATGCGGCTGCGCAGGGTACTGAGTTCGCCGTACCAGACGGTCGGTGCCGTGTTGAACAGTGCCAACACCGAACGCGTGCCGGGGCTGACGACGCGAGTGGTGGTATCCAGGTACCAGTTGTTGCTGTCGCGTTGAATCAGATCGTAAGAGAACGCTCCCAGATCCACCGCCCCGCCCAGCAGCGAAAAGCGGGCGTCACCGCTGCCGGCATGCACCACATGCAAGCTGCTGGTGGCGGTCGGGTCGGTGCCGCTGCTGCCGATCAACAGGCGGTGATCACCGGTCGCAGTACCGGTCACGTCAAGGAAGTCGACATTGCCGGTGCCGAAGTCGGCATCCATGATGAAGGTGCCGTTTCCGGACAAGGAGCCTACCGACAAGGTGTAAAACTCACTCGGATCACCGAGCTTGATTGCACCGCCGTCCATCGACAGCCTGGCGATATCGCCATCGCCCACCATCACCCAGGTGGCATCGCTGTTGATCGTCAGCTGTTCGAGATTATCCAGGCGCCCGGTGAGTGTCGCAGCGTTTTCCAGCTGTACGGTGCCGACGCTGCCGGCCTCGACAATGACATTGCCAACGAGTGAGCTGTTGCTGACGAGCAGATTGGCCGAGCCCCCGCCATTGACTTCAAGCAGCGTGCCGTTGCTGCCCTCCAGCGTGGATTTGTTGCGCACTTCAATGTTGGCCGATGGCGTACTGACGTTGAATCCATCGACGAGGATGGCCGACCCGTTTTGCCCGATAACGCTCGATTGGTTGTCCAGTATCAATGTGCTGGGCGCCGATATCCCGGGATTGACCGCTATCCATACGCCGTTCTTGCCGCCGGTAATGGAACTGGAACTGGCGGTGGCGTTACCGCTGGACATGAGTAGCCCGGCACCCTCGGGGTTCGTACCGGCGAGGGAGGATCGCTCCAGATTCAACTGGCTACGACCATTGACCAACCCGCCATTGCGCCCACCGGTGATGGTGCTGTCGAGCACTGTTACCTTCGAGCTCGTGGTGCCGTCCGGGCCGTCGCCCACGGACAATCCCGTTGCGTTGGTGCCGCCATTGATCTGGCTGGCGGTAATATTCGCGGTGCCGCCGCTGACCCCGACTCCATCGTCAAAACCATCGCCCGTTACGTGGCTGCGGTCGAGAGTCAGGGTAGAACCGCTCCTGACCCTGATATCGAACGTGCGTGCGTCGATGGCGGTCAGAGTCGCCCCGTTCTGCAGCTGGTAGCGATCTTCAGAATTTCCCGAACCTATGGTTTCACTCGTATTGTCAATGACCCGCGCCGTCACGTGTGGGCTGACCAGCAGCAATGCGGCCATGGACATAAGGTTCATGGCACAAAACAGCCGGCAACAAGCAAAGGGTTTTATCGAAATCATGAAAAGCCACCTCTATATAATGTTTCACCAGAATGAGTCCGTCATTTCCCACAACGAACTCGGCTCGAACCTACAAAGGCGGCGAATAATATTGAGATAAAGTTCCAGCGGATGTAGGAAAAATCCTAAGCAGTGGCGGGTGTTATCCCGGAATGGAAATCCCACTCACCACCGGTGCAAAAAAAAGGGGTGCCGCTGCCGCTGCCCCCCTTTCCGTTCCGTCAAAAAAAGCGGCGCCCTCAGCTCAAGGGCGTGTTATCGGGCAAACGCCTGTCCCTGTCCCCAACGCGACATTGAGCGTTGCGTCCGGCGACGGCGATGTCACGCCGCTGACGGTGTAACTGACGATACCCCGGCCAACCTGATCCGACTCACCGCCATACAACGGCAGAATTTTTGTATCGTAAGGCCGCACGATCCAGTCAAGGCCAGTACGCTCCTGGTCCTTGGTCAGAGGGTCAAATATGTGTTCCAGATCGGTGCCGCCAATAGGGTCGGCAGGAAGAGGGCCGCTCGGATCATAGCCTTTATGACCTTGCCACTTGACCGTGACCACTACGTCCTTTTTCAGGTAGCGAGGGTTGGCCGGGATATGCACTTTGATTCCGAGGCCTTCGACCGGATCCCAATCCAACAAGTGGCAAAACATGAAATCGCCGGGGGCCTTGTCCGGGAACTGTACGGCGTCGGGGACGACGGTATGGACATTCACGTCGACTGGCGTAGGTTTTGAACGCTCTGCGTTGATAACACCGGGGCGACGAAGCCAGTAGAACACTGGCAACGCGGGATCATTACTGCGTTCATCGATGACGTCCCACGGGATTGGAATTTCCATAGGGGTGCCCGCTGTCTCGGTGGTGATGGTGGTCACGGGTAACACCGGCAACCCACCCCACATCACGTGAATTTCATCCCCCGGCACCGGTGGGTCGTAAAGCGTAAACAAGACTTTGGCGTCTTCTTCCGCATCGCTCAGTATCAGTTGGTTTTCAAGGTCCGACCTGCCCCGCACCTCCACCTCATCCAGGTTGGGGTTGGTAATGTCCGGCCAATCGGGGTTGACCGGCCCTACCCTGGAAAAATCCACCTGAACCGTAATGCCAGGTGCTGTGAAAGGCCGCGATCCACGACGGACCTCGTATTTCACCGGCGTTGTCTGTTCACCGGTGGCTTGGGTGTATTGGGCCTTTAAAACTTCCAGCGGGACCTTGATCCGGGTTTCAGACCGAGGCACTAACGGATGCGGCTGCAGCTCCTTTGTTCCCCAAGTGACATAAATATCATCGGTCGACTTGCCATTAGTCACCTCGGGGATCACCACTGTCACCTCCCGGCTGGCAGCATCGAGCTGATCGATCAGGCCGTTATCGTCTGCCAGCGGTACATGGGGTATAGGCAAAGGTTCGATGGGGAGCTTCCCGAGCGCAACGTTGCGCAGCCGCATGAGGGACAAACGGCTGGGATTGCCGGCCTTGTCAAACAAACGGTAAGCACAAAAGGCCGGACCATCCTCCAGCAACGACAGTGGGATTTCGAGTTTTCGATCTACCGGAATGTCTATCGGTACCGGGGTAATCGGCACGATGTCTTCCGGATTGATCGGTTCGACTTTTTGCCAGCCGTAAGAGATCGTGTCCCCCAGCTCGTAATCAGCGTAAGCGGGGATCTCGACCATTACTTTATTGCCGTTGGCCGTCAGGTAAGCGTCGTTTATTTCATCCGCAGCCAGAATGAATTCCGCAGGATTGAGCAGATCGTACGGCGGCGTTCGGTCGATACGCAGCGGCGAGGTCGTTGATTGACTGACGAAATCCGGGTCGCTGTAGAGCTTCAACGTCCATCTGAGATTGAATCGACCCTGAATGTCTTTATCGAAAGGGTCAAGTGTGACCGGCTTGGGGAAATCGTCTCTATCTTGCGGGTAAGGAAAGGGTTCGTCCTTGAGTTTCTTATAGGTACTCTCGCCCACCCGCGCCCATTCAATCCGGACGGTGGCGTCCGCGTTGGGAAAAGGTGGAAGATTTTTCCATGCGGGAATGTTGACGACTAATGGCAAGTCATTGCTCGAGGCCGGGCGCAACCCTTCGGTATCTCCAGGGATCAGGCCATCCATGGTAAGGGGATCGAGCGCTTCGGAATCTGCCGTTGCGTGGTCACGCTGGGCCATGCGCTCGCGTTCCGCCCAACGTACCCGCTCCGCGTTTTTCTGTTTGTCTGAACTTGCCATGTTCACTTCTCCCGTACCGTTCAAATTCAGCCATGACCCTCGCCATGGCTGTGGAACCCGTCTGGCAGTTCGATCCATTTGCGCACTGCATACGACGCTTCATCGTTCTGCCAGGCTTGCGAAGCCTGACCGAATTAGGCACGAGATTTTATTGCTCCGATACTGTCAGAGTTGACAGGTGGCGATGCATACAGAGGGTTGGCGGGCGCGGGAGTCGCGCGATCTCTGTGGTGAAGGAAGTGTCAGACCCTGCGCGCGGCTATCCGCCAGACCCGCGCTATATCGCTCGCCCGTTCACGCAACAATCGCGGAGCCTCGGCACAGGCCTGGGCCAATGTCATCGGCCCGCTCGCCAGGGCAAACGCGGCATCGATGCCATGGGCATACAGTTGCTGGTACCCCTCGCCCAGCGTGCCGGCGATGACGATCACCGGCACACCTTGTTGCCTGGCGATCCGCGCGACGCCAAACGGCGTCTTTCCACGCAGAGTCTGCGCATCGAAACGCCCCTCGCCAGTGATCACCAGATCGGCGTTTTTGACCGCTTCGGCCAGGCCAACCAGTTCGGCGACCACTTCAACGCCGGCTTGGAATTGCGCTCCCAGAAACGCCTTGGCGGCAAACCCCAGGCCGCCTGCCGCACCGCTGCCGGGCTCGTCGCGCACCTCTGTTTTCAGGGTTTGGGCGCACAGTTCGGCGAAGTGCCCGAGGGCGCGATCCAGCTGTTCGACCTGTTCGGGCGAGGCACCTTTTTGCGGGCCGAAAATCGCGGAGGCGCCGTGGGGACCGCACAGTGGATTGTTGACGTCGGCGGCGATGTCGAAGCGCGCGTCGGCCAGACGAGGATCGATGTCAGTCATGTCAATGCGGGCCAGTTGCGCGAGCGCCAAACCGCCTGGTTCCAACACCTTGTCGTGTGCGTCGAGCAATTTCACGCCCAACGCCTGCATCGCTCCCGCGCCGCCATCGTTGGTGGCGCTGCCGCCAATCGCCAGGATCACCCGTTGCGCTCCGGCATCCAGTGCCGCGCGGATCAATTGCCCCGTGCCAAAGGTGCTGCTCAGGCAGGCATCGCGCTGATCGACCGGCACCAACTGCAGCCCGCTGGCTTCGGCCATTTCGATGATTGCGGTGTGGCTGTGGGGCAACCAGCCCCAGGCGGCATTGACCGTTGCACCCAGCGGGCCGCGGACCTCGATCCGGCGAAGCTCGCCCTTGCAAGCAGCCAGAACCGATTCAATCGTCCCCTCCCCGCCGTCGGCCATCGGGCATTTGACCAGTTGAGCATCAGGCCAGACATCTGCCAGGCCCAGAGCAATGGCGTCGGCTACGCCTTGGGCGCTGAGGCTGTCTTTGAACGAATCGGGGGCGATCACGATTTTCATGGGTGTTCTCCAGTTCCAATGACTTCATGCTGCCAGTTGGCATCGACAATGACGCCAGGCCGCGGCACAAATTACGACCGGGTTTGTTGTTCATTGTCACAAAACCCGTGCCGCCCTGTAGGAGCGAGCTTGCTCGCGATGGACTTGAAGCTGACGCGATCCAACGGGAGGAACGGGTTATCGTTCACGTCCATCGCGAGCAAGCTCGCTCCTACAGGGGGGTTGTGTCGTTTAGGGTTTTGCGTCGGTGTCGGGCAATAGCTGAACGCCCAGATAAAGTGCCAGCATGCCGTCCAGGCGCAAGGGATCGACGCCGCTGAGTTCGGCGATGCGTTCCATTCGGTAGCGCAGGCTGTTGCGGTGGATGCCCAGTGCATCGGCACAGGCCTGGCTCTGGCCGTCGTGGTCGCACCAGCTGCGCAAGGTTGCCAGCAGTTGGCCGTTACCGTCCTTGGCGATGACTTGGCGCAACGGTTTGAGCAACTCGTCCAGTGCGTCGTCGTTGCGATGGCGCCAGAGCATCACCGGCAGTCGATAGCGGTTCAACGTCAGCACACGGGTGCGGGGCACTACATCGCGCCCGTAGGCCAGCAAGTCTGAGACCTGCCGATTGCAACGACGTAAACCCGACAACCCATCGCCCTGCCCGCCCACGGCAATGCGCAGGATGCTCCAGCCGAGGCCGTCGAGCTTTTCCAGCAGCCGCTGGTTCTCGACTGTCTGGCTGGCCGGTCGGCACCACAGCAACGAAGACTTGGCCGAGCTTATGCACCAACTGTCCGGGTAGCGCGAGGTGAGCCAGGCGCCGAGCGCTTCGACGGTTTGCCCCGGCCCCTGTTCCACACCCAACTCGAACAGATAGGGTACCCGGTTCATCTGTGGCTTGAGCCCCAGTTGCTGTGCTTCGTCGATCAGTCGCGGCGAATCCCCGGCCTCGCTGAGCAGCAACGCCAGCAGGTCATCGCAACGCTGGCGTCGCCATTGCTGGTCGGCTTGTTGATTGCGCTGGGCCACCAGCATCTCGGCGGTCATGCGCACCAGTTCGGCATAGGTCCGCAGTTGCTCGGGGTCGCCGGTGATACCGAGCACGCCAATCAGGCGCTGGTCGAGCAACAGCGGCAGGTTGATGCCCGGCTGCACGCCCTTGAGGTGCATCGCTGTCTGGGCGTCGATCTCCACTACTCGAGCATTGGCCAGTACCAATTGCGCGCCTTCATGGCGAGTGTTGACCCGCTCCGCTTCGCCGCTGCCGAGAATCAGTCCCTGGCTGTCCATGACGTTGACGTTGTACGGGAGGATGGCCATCGCCCGGTCGACGATGTCCTGGGCCAGATCGTGATCGAGTTCAAACATAGCGGTGATCCTTGCAAGCGGGATGGGGCTGGCCGAGCTTCATTCGGCGATCAACGTTAACCTCGCTTTGCGAAAAAACATAATAAAGAGAGTGCCCCGCCTTCTGCGGTCCGGGGTATTCGATATTTCAGTTTGATCCCTGCGGTCGTTCTGGTATTTGATTGAGCCTTTCCCACTGGCAAAAGGATTTCTTCATGAGCTACCGCACGCTGGGTCATTCGGGCCTGCAGGTGTCGACCCTGACCCTGGGCACCATGATGTTCGGCGAACAGACCAGCACCGAGGATTCCCTGCGGATCATCGACAAGGCCTGGGACCAGGGCATCAACTTCATCGACACCGCCGACGTCTACACCAACGGCCGCTCCGAAGAAATCGTCGGCGAAGCCATCGCCAGTCGCCGTCAGGAATGGGTGCTCGCGACCAAGGTCGGGTTCGGCCCGGTGGACGGCGTGCCGAACCGCAGCGGCCTGAACCGCAAACATATTTTCAACGGCATCGACGCCAGCCTGACGCGCCTGGGCACCGACTATCTGGACATTTATTACCTGCACCGCGAGGACCACAACACGCCGCTGGAGGTCACGGTGTCGGCCATCGGCGACCTGATTCGCCAGGGCAAGATCCGCTATTGGGGTGTGTCGAACTACCGTGGCTGGCGCATTGCCGAGGTGATTCGCGTGGCGGATAAACTGGGGGTCGACCGACCGGTGATCAGTCAGCCGCTGTACAACATCGTCAATCGCCAGGCCGAAACCGAGCAGATCACTGCCGCACACACCTATGGTCTGGGGGTGGTGCCTTACAGCCCGTTGGCGCGCGGGGTGCTCAGCGGCAAGTACGCGCCGGATGTGCAGCCCGACGCCAACAGCCGTGCCGGGCGTGCCGACAAACGCATTCTGGAAACCGAGTGGCGGGTGGAATCCCTGCGTATCGCCCAGCAGATCCAGGCGTACACCCAGAGCCGCGAGGTGGGGATCGTCGAGTTTGCGATTGCCTGGGTGTTGAACAACAGCGCGGTGACGTCGGCGATTGTCGGCCCGCGGACCGAGGAACAGTGGGACGCCTACACCAAGGCACAGGCGGTGAAGATCACGGCTGAGGATGAAGCCTTTATCGACTCGCTGGTGACGCCGGGGCATGCGTCGACGCCGGGGTTCAATGATGTGAGCCATTTTGTGTCCGGGCGCAAACTCTTGCCCCTGTAGGAGCGAGCTTGCTCGCGATGAACCAGAGAGCGCCGCGGGGTGTCAGGTTTCCAGCGTTATCGTTGACGACCATCACGAGCAAGCTTGCTCCTACAATGATTGGGCCGGTGTTGATTGATCGGTCAATATTCGGCTCGAAAACCACGTATCCTCTGCGCCCCGTTTCACGTTCAACCTCGCGAGGGCAGTTTGTCTAAAGGTATCGTTTTATCGGTCTCGGCCTCGGTGCTGTTTGCCGTCATGTATTACTTCACCTCGTTGCTCTCCCCCCTGAGCGGCGTGGAAATCTTCGGCTGGCGCATGCTGCTGACCCTGCCCTGCATGACCGTGTTCATGGTGGTCTCCGGCGAATGGAAACGGGTGATCGCGCTGTTTCGGCGGCTGGTCGGCCAACCCAGACTGCTTGCCGGCATGGCCCTCTCCGCAACGCTGCTCGGCCTGCAACTCTGGCTGTTCATGTGGGCTCCGCTCAACGGCTATAGCCTCGACGTGTCCCTGGGCTACTTCCTGTTGCCGCTGTCCATGGTCCTGACCGGGCGGTTCGCCTATGGCGAGCGCTTGTCCTACCTGCAGAAGGTCGCGGTGTTTTTTGCTTCCCTCGGCGTGCTCAACGAGCTGTATCAGATCGGCGGTTTTTCCTGGGCGACCTTGTTGGTCGTCATCGGTTATCCGCTGTACTTCATTCTGCGCAAGCGCCTGGCGACCGACAACCTCGGCGGTTTGTGGATGGACATGGCCATTATGCTGCCCGTGGCGCTGTGGTTCGTTCAAAGCGGCGAACAAGGCTTCGGCGTGTTCGATCAACATCCATGGCTGTCGCTGCTGATCCCGTTGCTCGGGGTGATCAGTGCTTCGGCGCTGGTGGTCTACATCATCGCCAGCCGGTTGCTGCCGTTCAGCCTGTTCGGGTTGTTGAGCTATGTCGAACCGGTGCTGCTGCTCGGGGTGGCGTTGTTGCTGGGGGAAAGCATCAAGCCCGGGGAATGGCTGACCTATATTCCGATCTGGCTGGCGGTGGTGGTGTTGGTGTTTGAAGGGTTCAAGCACATGGTCCGTAACCGCAGACCTTAAGGTCGCGCAAAACCAATTGTGGGAGCGGGCTTGCTCGCGAAGGCGTCGAATCAGTCAACAAAAACGTTGTCTGACACACCGCTTTCGCGAGCAAGCCCGCTCCCACAGTTTTTACAGCAGTAGCGGTTTATTCGGTGGCGAGCACACCACGACGAACCTGATCACGCTCGATCGATTCAAACAACGCCTTGAAATTGCCTTCACCGAAGCCATCGTCGCCTTTACGCTGGATGAACTCGAAGAACACCGGGCCCATCAGGGTTTCCGAGAAGATCTGCAGCAGCAGGCGCTTGTCGCCCGACTCGGACGAACCGTCCAGCAAGATGCCCCGCGCCTGCAGTTCGTTGACCGGTTCGCCGTGGTTCGGCAAACGGCCTTCGAGCATCTCGTAGTAGGTTTCCGGCGGCGCGGTCATAAAGCGCATGCCAATGCTTTTCAAGTGATCCCAGGTCTTGAGCAGGTCCTCGCTGAGGAAAGCCACGTGCTGGATGCCCTCGCCGTTGAACTGCATCAGGAACTCTTCGATCTGCCCGGCGCCCTTGGACGACTCTTCGTTCAACGGGATGCGGATCATGCCGTCCGGCGCGGTCATCGCCTTGGACGTCAGGCCGGTGTATTCACCCTTGATGTCGAAGTAGCGGATCTCGCGGAAGTTGAACAGCTTCTCGTAGAAGTTGGCCCAGTAGGCCATGCGCCCGCGGTACACGTTGTGGGTCAGGTGGTCGATGATCTTCAGGCCGGCCCCGACCGGGTTGCGGTCAACGCCTTCGATGAACACGAAGTCGATGTCGTAGATCGAGCTGCCTTCGCCGAAACGGTCGATCAGGTACAGCGGCGCACCGCCGATGCCTTTGATCGCCGGCAGGTGCAGCTCCATCGGGCCGGTCTCGATGTGGATCGGCTGGGCGCCGAGTTCCAGGGCGCGCTTGTAGGCCTTCTGCGAATCCTTGACCCGGAAGGCCATGCCGCACACCGACGGGCCGTGTTCCGCCGCGAAGTACGACGCAACGCTGTTGGGTTCGTTGTTGAGGATCAGGTTGATCGCGCCCTGGCGATACAGATGCACGTCTTTGGAGCGATGGGTCGCGACCTTGGTGAAGCCCATGATCTGGAAGATCGGCTCCAGGGTGTTGGGGGTTGGCGATGCGAATTCGATGAATTCAAAGCCCATCAGGCCCATTGGGTTTTCGTATAAATCTGCCATTTTGGCGCCTCATCATGCTTTTAGAATCAACAGCTGAAAGTAACGGATCGTTAGTTGCTGGCAATGCTGAGACCGGCGGGTGGCGCGCAGGAGATGCCCCGCACGCTGCGGGCGAGGAAGTCACCGTAGATCAATTGAAACCCAAATATCTTCATGGTCGACCCAAGGCTATGACGGGCGAGGCTTCTGCTGCCAGAAGACGATTATTCTTATATGCGTAACCCGATTCTACACAGCGTAAATCGTTTTGTCCGCCTTCTGTATCAAATCGCCTTTTTCCCTGCGCGCGCAAGGGGTTTGTCAAAAGGCCCTGTACTACCGTTGATCGGCAAGAAACCCCAAGTCGTTCTATCATGCCCGTTAGCTGAACTCTTTTTGGGAGGCCCGCTGTCGTCCTGCCTGCATTTGAGAGCCCTCTTTTTCACCGCAACAGGTCCCATGAATGCCACTGAACGTCAAAAACCGCCGCAAACGCGGGATCAGGATTGCTGTGACCGTCTTGAGCGGTTTACTCCCGGTATCGTTGGGGTTCGCCATTCTGTATATGCAGGCTGAACGCACACTGCAACAAAGTTCCCGGTTAACGGCGGAACAAGCCGTGAGCCAGTTCGAATTGATGTTCGACAACACTGCCGAGGCCGCGCGCGAGTTGCTGCCGCTGGCGGGCCAACGCTGCAACGATGTCAAACTGGCCTTGCGTGAACAGGTCACCCGCCGCCCCTTCGTGCGCTCGGCCAATCTGGTCTGGGACGACAGTATTTACTGCAGTTCCCTGTTCGGTGACTATCAGGAAAGGATCAATGCTGGCGACTACGCCCATGGCCAGTTGTTGTTGATGAAGAGCAATCCGGTCACGCCCGATAGCGCGCTGCTGGTGTATCGACTCAGTGAAGGACAACGGAGCGCCCTGAGCGCTCTGGACGGTTATCACCTGAGCAATGTATTGCGTCTGATCGGCCGCAACACCTTATTGGCGCTGCAAGTCGGCCCACATTGGCTGGCCGCCGACGGTCAGTTCCACGATGGAGCCCTGCCGCTCTTTCCGGTAGCGCAAAACGAACTGGCCTCCTCGCGATACGCTTTTACCGTGGCAGCCGGTTTCCCCGAGGGCGAAACCTGGCGCTATATGAAAAGCGAATATCCGCCTCTGTTCAGCTTGCTGATATTTTTCGGCGTGGTATCCGGCTCGATCGGGCATGTTCTGCAAAAACGCGCCATGTCCCCCAGCCATGAAATGCAACGCGCGATGGAAGCCGCGGAGTTCATTCCCTACTTCCAGCCGGTGGTCCATGGCGACAGCAAGCGGTGGTCCGGTTGCGAGGTGCTGATGCGCTGGAATCATCCAAAGGAAGGTCTGGTGCGCCCGGATCTGTTCATCCCGTTTGCCGAATATTCCGGGCTGATCGTGCCGATGACCCGCTCATTGATGCAACAGACCGCCGCGTTGCTGGCGCCCCTGTCCCCGTCGTTCACAGAACCCTTTCATATAGGCATCAACATAACCGCCAGCCACTGCAAGAACCTGGATCTGGTCGAGGATTGTCGCGAGTTCATCAAGGCCTTCGACCCGGGCTCGATCAACCTGGTGCTGGAGTTGACCGAGCGCGAGCTCATTGAGCCCACGGCCATGACCCATCAATTGTTCGAACAGCTGCACGGTTTGGGCGTGATGATCGCGATCGACGATTTTGGCACCGGCCACTCGAGCCTGGGCTATCTGCGTCAATTCAATGTGGACTTCCTGAAAATCGACCAGAGCTTCGTCGCCATGATCGGAGTCGACGCCCTCTCAAGGCACATTCTTGACACCATCATCGAGCTCTCGGCCAAGCTCGATCTGGGCATTGTCGCCGAGGGCGTGGAAACCCTGGAGCAAAGTGATTACCTGACCGCCCACGGGGTGAACTTCCTGCAAGGTTATCTGTTTGGCCGACCAATGCCCGGCGCGGAATTCATTAATGCATTAAGTCACCATTAACTAATCGCTAAAAGTGACGAGACAGAGCGGCGCGCAGCCATTTGAATCAAAATATTAGTCTAGTTACATGACGAAAAAGACAGGATTTACTCTTGGCTCATTAACTACTACAATTTTTCATGCCTGCACTACAATTTTTCATGCATGCGCAAAAATTGGCAGGTGAGCCACTATCACCGAGTCGCTACAAGGCGCCTGGCTTTTAGCCTTGTTTGCGGTTGGTATCAGCCAAATACACTATTGGAGTAAAGATATTGTCCAGACTCGCTGAATTTCGTGCAGCTGAAAAGGCCCTTCAGGAACAGCTCAAGCAGCTCGAAGCGCTGAAGAACGATGCCGGGCTCAAGAAAGAAATCGAATTCGAAGAAAAGCTTCAGGGACTGATGAAAACCTATGGCAAGAGCCTGCGCGACGTCATCGCCATTCTCGATCCGAACCCGGGCAAATCCGGTCTGCAACAGGCCGCAGCGCCTAAAACCCGCCGTGCTCGCGTGGTCAAGGTCTATCAGAATCCGCACACCGGTGAACTGATTGAAACCAAAGGCGGCAACCACCGCGGCCTGAAAGCCTGGAAGGAACAATACGGTGTCGACACCGTGGATTCCTGGCTGCGTGGTTAAGTACCCGCGGTAATAAAAACCCTGCCAATGCAGGCAATGTTGTTGTAGGAGCGAGCTTGCTCGCGATGGTCGCCAACGATAACGCGTATTTTCTGGATAGTACGCGGTGTTCTGGAATCCATCGCGAGCAAGCTCGCTCCTACAGTGTGCTTAGTCCCTTCGGCTATCTAAAAATGTCCGTAAGTACTTACGCCTGCAGCACATTGAAATCTTCAACTAAAGTTTCAAGCTGTTACGGGCAGCGTCTATCTCAGCCTGGCTTGCCTTATAAACCTCAGCCTGCCCCGCGCAAGAAAAAACATAGGCCTTATCGGCATCCACGGCCGCTACCAATAGTTGAGACAGCACATGACGACCGTTCTGGGTAATGGTGCAGGTAGTTTCCAGCGCTTCCAGGCGGCTCAAGCGAGCGGGGTGAATCTTGTTGCAGACACTTTGATAGCCGCCTTGAAAGAAGTCTTTCTGCACCGACTTGCGCATCTCCAGCAACACACCCTGCAGATTCACCTGATGGTCACCTTGTATCTCCGTCATGGTCACCTCCATCACCATCACCGGCGTTCCGCCCTGATCGTGTTTCACTGCGCGCTGGCGGGACACCTGGGCATTGGCGGCTTCCTGGGGAACAGCTTCGACCTCCCAACCGGCAGGCCAGGTCATGACGGGTGCATCGGCGTGAGCAGTATTTGCAGCCAGGAGCACACCCAGCAGGACGAAAATCGATGGAAAGAACCGAATCATTGCAATGAATACTCAGGGTTTGATCCGCAAAGTCTGAGCCTCGCCCGTCGGCCAGGCAATAGCTGAAATTTGGTGATGCCCGCGCCCTTGCGTATCATGGTCGCCATCGCTAGCCCCACTTATTGTCCGGAGGGCCCATGAGCCTGCACGAATTGAATACCTTCCCCGGCGTGACCGCCCAGCCTGATACCGCGACCCACAAGTTCGTGTTCAACCACACCATGCTGCGGGTCAAGGACATCACCAGATCCCTGGATTTCTACACCCGGATCCTGGGTTTCTCGCTGGTGGAAAAACGCGACTTCCCGGAAGCCGAATTCAGCCTGTACTTCCTGGCGCTGGTCGATAAAGACCAGATCCCGGCCGACGCCGCGGCGCGCACCGAATGGATGAAATCGATCCCCGGCATCCTCGAACTGACCCATAACCACGGCACCGAAAACGACGCGGATTTCGCCTACCACAACGGCAACACCGACCCGCGCGGTTTCGGCCACATCTGCATCTCGGTGCCGGACATCGTCGCCGCCTGCGAGCGCTTCGAGGCACTGGGCTGCGATTTCCAGAAACGCCTGAACGACGGCCGCATGAAGAGCCTGGCGTTCATCAAGGATCCGGATGCCTACTGGGTCGAAATCATCCAGCCCGCGCCACTCTGACGTACACCCCTGTAGGAGCTGGCTTGCCAGCGAAGGCGGCCTCAAGCCTTGCGGCGCCCATGCAAACGCCTTCGCCAGCAAGTTGGCTCCTACAAAAAGCTTGCAACGGCGCGCACAAAAAAACCCATGATCGCGCATGGGTTTTGTGTTTTCAGCGTCCGGGCTTACGCCGGGGCCGAAGTCCGGATCAGGTGATCGAATGCGCTCAGGGAAGCCTTGGCCCCCTCGCCCACCGCAATCACGATCTGCTTGTATGGCACAGTCGTCACATCACCGGCCGCAAACACGCCCGGCACCGACGTCTCACCACGGGCATCGACAATGATCTCGCCGCGCGGCGACAACTCGATAGTTCCTTTAAGCCAATCGGTGTTGGGCAGCAGACCGATCTGCACGAAGATCCCTTCCAGCTCCACCGTCCGCAATTCATCCGACTGACGATCCTTGTAGCGCAGGCCATTGACCTTCTGACCATCGCCAGTCACTTCAGTGGTTTGCGCATGGGTGATCACGGTGACGTTCGGCAGGCTGTGCAATTTGCGCTGCAGGACCGCATCGGCGCGCAGTTGCACGTCGAACTCGAGCAGCGTCACATGGGATACGATGCCGGCCAGGTCAATGGCTGCTTCGACGCCGGAGTTGCCGCCGCCAATCACCGCCACCCGCTTGCCTTTGAACAGCGGACCGTCACAGTGCGGGCAGTACGCCACGCCCTTGTTGCGGTATTGCTGCTCACCGGGGACGTTCATTTCACGCCACCGCGCACCGGTCGCGAGGATCACGGTCTTGGCTTTCAATGTCGCGCCGCTGGCGAAGTGGACTTCGTTCAATTCACCGTTCTTGCCCGGCACCAGTTTGTCGGCGCGTTGCAGGTTCATGATGTCGACGTCGTACTGCTTGACGTGCTCTTCCAGGGCCACGGCCAGTTTCGGCCCTTCGGTTTCCTGCACGGAGATGAAGTTTTCGATGGCCATGGTGTCCAGCACCTGCCCACCAAAACGCTCGGCCGCGACACCGGTGCGAATGCCTTTACGGGCGGCGTAGATCGCTGCCGCAGCACCGGCCGGGCCACCGCCGACAACCAGTACGTCAAAGGCTGCTTTGGCACTGATTTTCTCGGCCTGACGCTCGATACCGCTGGTGTCGATCTTCGCGAGGATTTCTTCCAGGCCCATGCGGCCCTGGCCGAAGTTCACGCCGTTGAGGTAGAGACTGGGCACGGCCATGATCTGGCGCTCGTCGACTTCGGCCTGGAACAGCGCGCCGTCGATGGCGACGTGGCGGATGTTCGGGTTCAACACGGCCATCAGGTTCAGCGCCTGGACCACGTCCGGGCAGTTCTGGCACGACAGCGAGAAGTAGGTCTCGAAATTGAATTCGCCCTTGAGCGAGCGGATCTGTTCGATCACCTCGACACTGGCTTTCGAGGGGTGGCCGCCGACTTGCAGCAAGGCCAGCACCAGGGACGTGAATTCGTGGCCCATGGGGATGCCGGCGAAACGCAGGCTGATATCGGCACCCGGGCGATTGATCGAGAACGATGGTTTGCGTGCATCATCACCGTTGTCGAGCAAGGTAATCTGGCTGGATAGACTGGCAACGTCTTTCAGCAATTCGAGCATTTCCCTGGATTTCGCACCGTCGTCGAGGGAGGCAACGATCTCGATCGGCTGGGTGACCCGTTCCAGGTATGACTTCAACTGGGTTTTAAGATTGGCGTCCAACATACGGGCGATTTCCTTTTTGAATGTGTAAAAAAAAACGCCCGAGCGAATCTCGCCCGGGCGTTTTTATTGGGCGGTGCAGCGTACTCAGGAGGTGCGGAGTTCCGCCCTGATCAAGCGTGTCACAGACTTAGATCTTGCCGACCAGGTCCAGGGACGGAGCCAGTGTGGCCTCGCCTTCTTTCCACTTGGCTGGGCAAACCTGGCCCGGGTGAGCGGCGACGTACTGGGCTGCCTTGATTTTGCGCAGCAGTTCGGAAGCGTCACGACCCACACCACCGTCGTTCAGTTCGACGATTTTGATCTGGCCTTCAGGGTTGATCACGAAGGTGCCACGGTCAGCCAGACCGGCGTCTTCGATCAGCACGTCGAAGTTGCGGGAGATGGCGTGGGTCGGGTCACCGATCATGGTGTACTGGATTTTGCCGATGGCTGGCGACGTGTTGTGCCAGGCAGCGTGGGCAAAATGGGTATCGGTGGAAACGCTGTAGATCTCGACGCCCAGTTTCTGGAACGCGTCGTAGTTGTCAGCCAGGTCTTCGAGTTCAGTCGGGCAAACGAAGGTGAAGTCGGCTGGGTAGAAGAACACGACAGACCACTTGCCTTTCAGGTCAGCGTCCGACACTTTTACGAAGTCGCCATTTTTGAAGGCGTCAGCTTTGAACGGTTTAACTTGGCTGTTGATGATAGGCATCGATGACTCTCCGTCAGGGTTGAAAAGTTGATGGAATGAATCCTACCTATTCAATCCCCCGATAGCTCATTGGCAAACCTCATGCAGCTGATTGGTTTTCGCTATTAGCGGACAGTATTAATAGAAGAAAACGCTCCTAGGAGCCTTTCTCAATGGATTCCTCTGCGAGACGGGGAAATAGCTTGAGACGTTCCTAGGGGCTCACGGGCTTTTCAACGATCCGGGGCATCACCGGAAACGGATTGGCGTCGACGTAGCGCATGGCCGACTTCATGTCCTTCCAGCCGACGTAACTCATCAACGATTTCAAATCCCACCCGCTCTGATGCGCCCAAGTGGCGAAGCCGCGCCGCAAGGAGTGGCTGGTGTACTGTTCGGCGGCAATTCCCGCGCGCTCCAGCGCCTGGCGCAATAACGGGATCACGCTATTGGCGTGCAACCCCTCCTCGCTCAAGTTGCCCCAGCGATCGATTGCGCGGAACACCGGACCACGGACCAACGCCGCCGCGCTGATCCAGTCGATGTACGCCTGCACCGGACACAACCGCTGCAAGGCCGGCGTCTGATAGGTCTTGCCGAGGTTCTCACGATCGCTTTTGCTGCGCGGCAGGTACAGCGTGATGCCGGCACCGGCGCTCGCTTGCACGTGCTCAATCTGCAGGCGACACAACTCATCGCTGCGAAAGCCACGCCAGAAACCCAGGAGGATCAGCGCGGTGTCACGCCTTGCCCGCAAGAGCACCGGTTGATCGCCTGCAGATTTTGCCGATTGCGCCTCCTGCTCCAGCCAGGTCACCGCCTGTTCGAGATGTTGCAGCTGCAACGGCTCGGCCTGTTTCTCCTGCGCCGGATGCAGCGCGCGAATGCCCTTGAACACCTTGCGCACCACCGGCGCCTTGGTCGGATCGGAAAAACCCTGGCTGTTGTGCCATTGCGCCAGTGCCGACAAGCGCAGCTTCAAGGTGTTGATCGACAGCTCACCGGCATACGCCACCAGGTAGCGCGCGATGCTGTCCGCCGTTGCTGGCAGAAACCCGCCCCAACTGACCTCGAAGTGCTCGATGGCCGCCCGATAGCTGCGGCGAGTGTTGTCGCGGGTGGCAGCTTGCAGGTAACGATCCAGCTCGCTCATGAAAATAACCTGTACCTGTAGGAGCGAGCTTGCTCGCGATGGACGTGAACGATAACGCTGCCTGCCTGAATGCCCGCGCGGCACCCTCGGGTTTTGTGCGCCAATCCCGAAATTGACACCGCCCCCTGTAGGAGCTGGCTTGCCAGCGAAGGCGTCCGTTCAGTTAAAAATAGGTCGACTGACACACCGCTTTCGCTGGCAAGCCAGCTCCTACAGGGGGTTTGCGTACCGAACACTAGCGACGAACGCTTCAGAAACGCTCTCACACGGGGTAATACCAGTATATCCCGTGTCATTAAACACGGCATATATAACTTTCAAGATGGCGTGGTACAATGTGTATTTAGTGGTACGTACCACATTACGAAATCGTAGGAGAGCACATGGCCCGTGGCGGCATCAACAAAGCAGTGGTTCAAACGGCCCGATTGGCAATCCTCGCCCGCGGCGAAAACCCAAGCATCGACGCGGTACGGATCGAAATGGGCAATACCGGCTCGAAAACCACCATTCACCGGTATCTGAAAGAACTGGATGACGGCGCTGAACCGGCCGAGTCTTCTTCCGAGCCCCTCGACGACGAGCTGGCAGGGCTGGTCTCGCACCTGGCGCAGCGCCTCAGGGAGCAGGCGCAGGAACCGATCGATCAGGCGCGCGCGCAGTACGAGCAACAGCGCACAGCGCTTGAAACTCAGCTAACTGAAGCCCGGCAAGCCAACACGCTGCTGCAGCAGCAATACGAAATCCAAAGCCTGGCCTACGCCCAGGAATCCGACGCGCTGGAAAACACCCGCGCCCTGTTGCAGACCGAGCAAACCCGCAACGCCGGGCTGAACCAGGCATTGACCGATTTCGAATTACGCTTGCAAGACAAGGACGAGCAGATCCGCTCCCTCGAAGAGAAACACCTGCACACCCGCGACGCCCTGGAGCACTACCGCACCGCCGTCAAAGAGCAGCGCGAGCAGGAACAAAGTCGCCATGAAGGCCAGGTGCAGCAGATTCAGATGGAATTGCGCCAGGCCCAGCAAAGCGCACTGGTACGCCAGGATGAAATCACCCAGTTGCACCGCGACAATGAGCGCCTGCTGACCGAGAACCGCGGAACGCTGCGCGAGCTGAGCCTGCTGCAGGAACAGCTCAAGCAAACCCACCATCGCCAGGACCAGTTGCTGGAACAGGTCAATCGCATCGACAGCGAGCGCACCCTCCTCCAGGAACGCTTGCGCACGGCCCTGCTGGAAAGTCAGTCACTCAAGCAGAGTGTCGAGGAACACGCCCAGGCCCATAAATCCCTGGAAGCGGAATTGACCCAGACCCAGTCGCACCTGGAGCAACTGCGCCTGGCGGCCGTCGTTGCGACAGCCCCAGACGCAGCAGATCAGCAGAAGGACGATTAACCGGCGACCGGCGACCGCATGGTGACGAACTCTTCGGCGGCAGTGGGGTGCACGCCGATGGTTTCGTCGAAGTCACGCTTGGTGGCGCCGGCCTTCAAGGCAATCGCCAGGCCCTGGACGATTTCACCGGCATCGGGGCCGACCATGTGGCAACCCAGCACCTTGTCGGTCTTGCCGTCCACCACCAGCTTCATCAGCGTGCGCTCCTGGCATTCGGTCAGGGTCAGCTTCATCGGCCGGAAACGGCTTTCAAAAATCAGCACCTCGTGCCCGGCTTCCCGGGCCTCCTCCTCGGTCAAACCGACGGTACCGATGTTCGGCAGGCTGAACACCGCCGTCGGGATCATCTTGTAATCCACCGGGCGATACTGCTCAGGCTTGAACAAACGCCGCGCCACCGCCATGCCTTCGGCCAGCGCGACCGGCGTCAGCTGCACCCGACCGATGACATCGCCCAGCGCCAGGATCGACGGCTCGGCAGTCTGATACTGCTCGTCGACCTCGACGAAGCCCTTCTTGTCGAGCTTGACCCCGGTGTTTTCCAGCCCCAGGTTGTCCAGCATCGGACGCCGCCCGGTGGCGTAGAACACGCAATCGGCTGCCAGCTCGCGACCGTCCTTGAGGGTGACTTTCAGGCTGCCATCAGCCTGCTTGTCGATGCGCTCGACGTCGGCATTGAATTGCAGATTCATGCCACGCTTGGTCAGCTCTTCCTGCAGGTGTTTGCGCACCGCACCGTCGAAGCCACGCAGGAACAACTCACCGCGATAGAGCAAGGTAGTGTCGGCGCCCAGGCCGTGGAAGATCCCGGCGAACTCGACGGCAATATAACCGCCACCCACCACCAGCACCCGCTTGGGCAGCTCTTTGAGGAAGAACGCCTGGTTGGAACTGATCGCGTGTTCGTGCCCCGGAATCTCTGGAATCTGCGGCCAGCCGCCGGTAGCAATCAGAATGTTCTTGGCGGTGAAGCGCTCGCCGTTGAACTCGACCGTATTCGGGCCGACGATCTTGGCGTGACCTTCATGCAAGGTCACACCGCTATTGACCAGCAAGTTGCGATAGATGCCATTCAGGCGATTGATCTCGCGATCCTTGTTGGCGATCAGCGTTGCCCAATCGAACTTCGCCTCGCCCAGCGTCCAGCCAAAACCGGAAGACTGCTCGAAGTCTTCGGCAAAATGCGCGCCGTAGACCAGCAACTTCTTCGGCACGCAGCCGACGTTCACGCACGTACCACCCAGGTAGCGGCTCTCGGCCACGGCCACCTTCGCACCAAAACCCGCCGCAAACCGCGCAGCCCGCACACCGCCGGAACCGGCGCCAATCACATAAAGGTCAAAATCGTAGGCCATTTCTTTCTCCTCGGCAGGCTACCAGCATACCTGCGGGTGCCCATTGAGCAAGCATCACGCCGAAATGGCCGGGCCGAATGCTGGCGCACCAGGCTGCGGCTCGAAATGCCAAGGGGCGTTTTCAACTTGGGGAATCGTTCATCAAGTTACTTAAACTTCAACAGCATGACTCCAATCGCAATCCAAATTATTGCAACAGCCACCATCACCACGTAGATGATAAGTAGACGCTTCAGGCGCGGAGGAAAGTTTTTTATTTCGACAGGATCCACTTCGCCGTGGCGTATATACATTCCTGGCATTACCACAATTCCGGCGATTTTTGTGACCAGTACAACGCCCCCAAACCAGCCTTGCCCCCGCAACCCAGAGCCCCAAACATACAGGTAACGACTGGTTTTCAAGGCTTCCATCATGGCATCCAGATGACGGCGGCTCAGGTACAGGCTGAATGCAAAACTCACATAGCTCAGCAGGATTGGGCCGGCCAATAACCAGAAAGCTAGCCAAGATTTCCAAAACCCTCCCGTCACCACGGTCGAATTCTCTCGTAAAGTACTTCTCCCGCACCCTCACCAGCCATCCCGCCAACAGTTGTCCCACCCCATGAGCCCACTCCTATCACCGTCGCAACACAGATAACACCTCCGATCCCCGTGGAAACCCCAAGCGCCAGACAAATAGAACCAGCAGTCAACGAAGCTCCCCCGCCCCCCGCAAGCCCAACAGCAGTAGACCCAAAAAATTTACCCCCTTCAGTAAACTTGATTTTCTCGCAAGCTTCCGCCGAGCCAGTATTACAAACCTCCTTAATACTCAGCAACGAAGACACCCCGCCGATACCAATGCCGATGTAACCACCACTCTGCATGTATTTGGCAGCACGACTGGTTGCCTCCACATGAGTGGCATAACCCGGTATCTGGCCCGGAGCACCAGCCTTGTCCCAGTGATGGACCAGGCTGCGACTGGAGATACCGAGAGCTGTTTTCAACTTGGGATGATCACCCAAGGTCGTCTGCCCACGCAGGCGAGTGGAATTCAGCAAGTGTGCATCCAGCTGGGCGAGCAGGCGCTGGCGCTCGGCGAAGAACTGCGGCGATCTGAGGTGGCCGTGCTGGCGATAGTTGTCCTGATGCAGGCGCTCCATGGCTTGAAGGGTATCGCGCAGCCGGGTCAGGTGCTTTTCCATCACCACCGCGCTGACGCCAAGCCAGGTCGAGGTCTGGCCGGTAAAGCTGGCGATTTCAGCAGCGTGGCGAAACATGAAATCGGCGGCCTCCGCCGTCAGGGGATCGAGGTCCGCCTTGATCTGTTCAGCGGCCTGCATCAGCAGCGCTTCCTGGTAGGTGCAGGAGGCGTTGCCCGGATCGCTCAGCACGATCATCGAACCCGCTTTGAAATCGCCTGACGGAGGGTTGAGCGCCTGAAACTTGCTCATCACGGCCGGGTCGCGCGTAGGGAAAAGCGTCGCTTCCAATGCTTCGCGAGTCATGCTCTTGGGCACGACATAGAAGCCAGGCTCCTGGGGCTTTGCTCCATTAAAAATCGCTGGCGCTGGCGGGTTCGAAGGAGCGAAACCGGATTGACGCGGCGCTACCGAATGACGGGTAGCCGCAGGAGAAGTCGGTTGAGCAGCGCTACGGGTGGCATGCCGCGCAGGGCGTGCTTCATTCTGATAGGTGGCTGTGAACACCGAAGGGATCAGTTGCGCTTTACAGGGGCAATTGCTGAAGCTGTCCAGCGTGCCAGCCACGTGTTTGCCATGACTGATAAAGTGCGAAACGCCACCGACGATCTGATAGATCTTCCCGTCCTTTCCACAAGTGACTCGATCACCTTCGCGAGCATGGGCAAGGCCATACAGCATGAGCCTGGTATCACCATCCAGGACTTTGCCACCACAGGTGGTCTTGTCATCCAAGCCAATGTAATAGCCTTCATTCATCGATTGACTTCTCCATTTTATGCGACTGAGTCCAGAATGTTTTCGACCGTAGGTTGCGACCGTCAGAGTTGCGAATATTTGTGAGAGCGCGACACATAAAAGGAGCAGCGTCACGCCTCATAACTCAGCCCTTGATAGATGGCAGAAAGTCCTCTGCCATCGGCACCCTCTCCCGCGCAATGACCAAGCCACTGCCTTGCGGCGTATTGATGATTTCGTCGTCGTTGCTGAGACGGCTGCCAACCAGCGCTAGATGGCCAAATCCTTCCCCTGAGGCCGTTAGCCTTCGGCATACATGACGTAGTCGCCTTTCTGCGCTAAGCGCACTTGCTGACCGTTATCCAACGTGAACTCCATCGGCGCTGTCGCTTGTTGGACCACCCGCCGTTACGGGTTTGACTGCCCTCGGTTGCCCACCGGTAAACAGCGATGGGGGGATGAGCGATAACGTAATCCTGCTGCTGACGAATAAGCGCCTGGGCCTTTTCGTCGAATTTCGCAACTTGCTCCTCCGTAAAAGGCGAATCGTTCAGACTGTCGAGAAATTCAGGAGAGACATCGTTCGTATACAAGGGATGCAAGGGTGTATTCATTCGCAGGATCCTTATCCTTGGGGCTCTGGGTTACCTGCCCCTCTTCCCGCGGCAAGAGCGCTGAGCCGGACAAATATGGGGGTGGTCATAAATGATAAGGCGAACGCTAACAGCGTCGCGGCCCCCAAGGCAGGCTCAAAAAGACGATTAGGAAATTTCGCCAAAACAAAAACTCTTTTTCCTACAACAGTGCTGTTATGGAGTTGTTATTCGGGCAGGAGAATCTGTTTTATGGCCGGTTGAACAGCCACATCTCTTTAATGTTGCGCTGATACCCAGCGTCGAGGCGACGTCAATCCACGAGATGTTCCTCGACGATCAACTCTTTCAGAGGAGGATGGAGATAATTTGGCCCAGCGCCGCAACGCTCTTTGCAAACAGGCCATAACGAAAAATGCCCCGTATCTTTCGATACGGAGCATTTTCGTGGATCGCCAAGCAGAGGTTTTCACCCTGCCTGCGGGCGGTCTTCCATTACAAGCAGCTCAAGCTATCAGTAAGCCTTGCCAGTCTTGTAGAAGTTCTCGAAGCAGAAGTTGGTCGCGTCGATGTAGCCTTCGGCGCCACCGCAGTCGAAACGCTTGCCCTTGAACTTGTAGGCCATCACGCAGCCGTTTTGCGCCTGCTTCATCAGGGCGTCGGTGATCTGGATTTCGCCGCCCTTGCCTGGTTCCGTATCTTCGAGCAGGTCGAAGATGTCCGGGGTCAGGATGTAGCGACCGATGATCGCCAGGTTCGACGGCGCGTCTTCCGGCTTTGGCTTCTCGACCATGCTGTGCACGCGGTAGATGTCGTCGCGGATCATTTCGCCGGCGATCACGCCGTACTTGTGGGTTTCCTGCGGATCGACTTCCTGGATGGCGACGATCGAGCAGCGGAACTGCTTGTACAGCTTGACCATCTGGGTCAGTACGCCGTCGCCTTCGAGGTTAACGCACAAGTCATCGGCCAGGACCACGGCAAAAGCTTCGTCGCCGATCAGTGGGCGGCCGGTCAGGATCGCGTGGCCCAGGCCTTTCATTTCGGTCTGGCGCGTGTAGGAGAACGAGCAGTTGTCGAGCAGCTTGCGGATGCCGACCAGGTATTTTTCCTTGTCGGTGCCCTTGATCTGGTTTTCCAGCTCGTAGCTGATGTCGAAGTGGTCTTCCAGGGCGCGCTTGCCGCGACCGGTGACGATGGAGATTTCGGTCAACCCGGCGTCCAGTGCTTCTTCGACGCCGTACTGGATCAGTGGCTTGTTCACCACCGGCAGCATTTCTTTGGGCATGGCCTTGGTCGCTGGGAGGAAGCGAGTGCCGTAACCGGCTGCTGGGAACAAGCATTTCTTGATCATATAAGTCCTTGAAAGGGCTGTGTGTTCGAGTTTCGGCGCAGTCTAAGTCAGGCGACGCGCACCTTACAATGCCCCGCACTGGCTAACCAATGCCATCATAGAGAAATATTCTCGCGGATAGTTCCGCATAACGCTCTGCAGATCTTCCGCCGCCCTCTATAAATAGCCAAGGTTGGCAGACTTGCACGGTCATCGACCGGACAGGCAACCGCACCACCATACGCCCATCAGCACCTGTTGGCTGCATTTGGCGCTATCATTGCGCGATTGAACCAGCCAACGAGGCAGATAGATGTCGGAAGCAAAGAGCGTCAACGGGTACCTGATCAACCAGGCGAAAGACGGCCAGTGGTGGGTCGACAGCGTCGGCGGCGAGAATATCGCCGGGCCGTTCCCCAGCGAAGCGTTGGCGATCGAAGTGGCATCGGTGTTGCAAGACCAGCCTGCAGCCCCTAAACGCCGTGGCAAGGACAAGAGCTGATCCGCCCTGTCCACACAGCCCTGCTTCACGCAGGGCTTTTTTGTGATTACCCGCGGCGAAGTGGCCAATCGCTATAACCTTTTGCAACCAGCGCTGTCACAGGCTTAGCCCCATCATCCCGACGACGACCCCACTACATGAATAGATTTTTGCCACTGATTGCGCTTCTGGCCCTGACCGGTTGCGCCACGTCGGAAACGACTTACCTGCACAATGGCCAACAGGGCCTGACGATCGACTGCTCCGGGGAAGCCAATTCCTGGGGTACCTGCTACGAAAAGGCTGACGCCTCCTGCGCGGGCACCGGTTACAACATCGTCGGGACGGATGGCACACCTTCGACCAAGGAAAGCGACAAGACCCTGGGCGTGGATGTCGGCAATTACAAGAACCGCAGCGTGGTGGTGGTCTGCAAGTAAGGCACCCTGCCCTACATGTGGATCTCGGCGAACTTGATCCCCAGGCCGCGCACGGTCTCGATCAAGTCGTCGAGAGGCGCGAAGGATTCGACTTCATCGTTGTCATCCACCAGGAAATAACTGCGCCCGGCGCTTTTCTTGAAAAACACGATCCATTCTCCCGGGTTCGCCGGGTTCTGAATCACGTGGGTGGCAGAGATATGACCCTCTGCATGGCACTTGCGTACCTGCTCTCGCTTCATGCTCGACTCCAGAAATGACAATGCGGCCCTGCCCCTGCAGGAGCAAGCTTGCTCGCGATGGTCGTTAACGATAACGCGTGTTTACCGGTTAAACGCGGCGCTCTTGAGCCCATCGCGAGCAAGCTCGCTCCTACATAAACGTGGCGTTCTTGAGTCCATCAGCCGGAAATGCACGCGGTGGCGGCATCGCGAACATCCTGGGGGCGCAACGGCACATTGGAAATGCGTTCGTGCAACTTGATGCTACTGCCGCTGGAGCGCTCTTCGATGTCGAATACCGCCGCCGGGCCCGAGGATAGCTTCTGCGGCACGATCACCCGCACACCGTCCTTCTGCGGTTCGACCTGCAGGGCGCCACGGCTGTCGGCCAGTTTTTCGCTCAGGCACTGCGCATACTCATGGGGTTTCTTGCCTGAAATCACACTCATGGTAGGCAGCGTCTGACTGATATCCGAGACACTCGCACAACCACTCATCGCCACTACCAACGGCAGGATCCATATACCCCATTTCATGTTAAATCTCCGATAAAGAGCCTCCGACCGCATAAACGCGGTTTTTCTCCGAGGCTCGTTGCGTTTATCGCGCATGGAATCGCGAATAACTGTTTTTAATTGCCAAAGCACGCCTCGACGACCGGATAATAACCTGTTCGGGCTGATAAACTGCGCCAATCGCCCATGCTATCGTTTTGATTTTGTAGAAAAAGCCCTTCTGGAGGCGCCCATGAAATTTATCCACCAGCGCGAGCACCTCAACGAAGACGACATCGTCGTCATTCAATGCTCGCAAACCTGCAACATCCGCTTGATGAACGACGCCAATTTCCGCAGCTTCAAGAATGGCGGTCGTCACACTTACCACGGCGGTGCGTTCGACACCTTCCCGGCGCGTATTACTGCACCGAGCACCGGCTTCTGGAACATCACCATCGACACGGTCAACCGCCGGCCGATCAGCGTGACCCGCAAACCGACCCTGACCCATTCGATCAAGATCATCCGCCGCTCCAGCTCGAAACTGAGCTGAGTGACGCGACCTCCCACAGACCAGCAGGTATGACCGTGGCTCAAACGACCAAGTACGTCATCAAATACAAACTCAACGGCGAGCGCCGCTTCGAATTTGCCCAGCTTGAAAACGGCACCGAAGCAGAAGCCAAAGTCGCGCTGGACGCCATTCATGGCCAGGGTGACGATGTCATCAGTGAAATCAGCGTCAGCAAAGCGCTGTAACGCAATCCGCAGCGAGGAATTCGACCGCAAGCGCCGGAGTGTTCGCGCCGGCAGCGCTCCCTAGACTGGCGACCTCAACCCAGGTCAAGGCGTCAGAACATGTCCACTTCCTCGATTCGCCCTATCAGCGACATTGCCGATCGCGAGGCACGGCGATGAGCGAGCCACTTCTCGAAGGACTGGACTGGCCAGCCCTGGAGCAGCAACTGGATCAGGATGGCTGCGCGATCATCCGATCGCTCTTGAGTGGCCAGACGTGCGATGCAGTCAGCGCCCTGTACCCCCGGTCAGCACCGTTCCGCTCGCAAGTGATCATGGCTCGTCACGGTTTTGGCCGTGGCGAGTACAAATACTTCAGATATCCTTTGCCCGATGTCGTCGCTCGCTTGCGCAGTGCGCTCTACCCTCGCCTGGTGCCGATCGCCAATCGCTGGTACGAACGCATGGCCCTGCCGACCCGTTTCCCCGAGACGCACGAAGCTTTTCTCGAACGCTGCCATGCCGCCGGTCAGGAGCGCCCGACCCCGTTGTTGCTGCAATATGGGCCGCAGGATTACAACTGCTTGCATCAGGATTTGTACGGTGAACAGGTGTTCCCGCTGCAAGTGGCGATTCTGCTGTCAGCGCCGGACGAAGATTTCACCGGCGGCGAGTTCGTGCTGACCGAACAGCGGCCACGAATGCAGTCACGGCCACAGGTCATCGGCCTGAAGAAAGGCGACGGCGTGATCTTTGCGGTCAATCAACGACCGGTCAAAGGCATTCGCGGCGATTACCGCGTGACCCTGCGCCACGGCGTAAGTCGCCTGCACAGCGGAAAACGGCATACCCTTGGAATCATTTTTCACGATGCCTCATGAGCCCATGTCCCCGATCACTTTCGACCTGTTTGCCGATGCCGAACCCGAGCAGCAGCCCCGGCGCGAACAGATTGGCGAACAGTCTTTCGTCCTGAGGGGCTTTGCCCTGCCCTGGCTGGACCGGTTGCTGCCCGCGCTGGACACAGTGCTGGCCGCGGCGCCGTTGCGCCAGATGGTCACGCCGGGCGGCTTCACCATGTCGGCGGCCATGAGCAGTTGCGGCACCTGGGGCTGGACCACCGACCGCAGCGGCTACCGCTACACCCGCCATGACCCGCAAACCGGACAACCCTGGCCAGCGATGCCCGCGGTGTTTTTCGAACTGGCCCAGGCGGCGGCGCGTGAAGCAGGGTTTGCCGGTTTCGTGCCCGATGCCTGCCTGGTCAACCGTTATGTCCCCGGCGCGAAGATGTCGTTGCACCAGGACAAGGACGAAGCCTGCCTGGCGGCGCCGATTGTCTCGGTGTCGCTGGGGTTGCCGGCGATGTTCCTGTTCGGCGGCTTCGAGCGCAGTGACAAAAGCCAGCGAATACCGTTGTTGCATGGCGATATCGTGGTCTGGGGCGGCGTCGATCGCCTGCGTTATCACGGGGTGTTGCCGATCAAGGCCGGCCAACATTCGCGCCTGGGTGAGCAACGCATCAATTTCACCTTCCGCACCGCCGGATGACGCCCTCGAATTCGACCGCAAGACCCGGAGTGCAGCCGCCCCGGCGCCTGGTTAATCTGGGTTGAACGGACCAACGGATATGACGCCATGACCAGTCACTCGCCAATTATCGCCACCGAGCTAGACCCGCGCTGGGCCGCTGTCGTCGCGCGTGATCCTCGCGCCGACGGGCAGTTTGTCTATGCCGTGAAAACCACCGGTATCTACTGTCGCCCCAGCAGCCTGGCGCGCTTGCCGAAACCGCAGAATGTCGAATTCTTCGACACCGCCGCCCAAGCCGAGGCGGCGGGTTATCGTCCGAGCAAACGGGCGGTCAAGGACCAGAGCGAGGTCGCCGCACGACATGCCCTGACCGTGGCCGCCGCTTGCCGCCAGATCGAAACCGCCGAACACCTGCCCGCGCTGGGTGAACTGGCGCTGGCTGCGGGCCTGAGCAGTTTTCACTTCCATCGGGTGTTCAAGACCGTGACCGGGCTGACACCCAAGGGTTATGCCACGGCCCATCGTTCCCGCAAGGTCCGCGAGCGCTTGACCGATGGCGGTTCGGTGACCGACGCGCTGTATGACGCCGGCTTCAACTCCAACAGTCGATTTTACGAGGCGGCGGATCAGTTGCTGGGCATGAAACCCGGCGATTACCGCGCAGCCGGCCAGAACACCGACATTCGTTTTGCCGTCGGCCAGTGTTCCCTGGGCGCGATTCTGGTGGCGCAAAGTACCCGCGGGGTGTGCGCGATCCTGCTCGGCGATGATCCGCACCAACTGGTCTGTGACCTGCAGGACAAGTTTCGGCGGGCCAACCTGATCGGTGCCGATCACGAGTTCGAACAGCTGATTGCCAAGGTCGTCGGTTTTATCGAAGCCCCGGCCATCGGCCTGGACTTGCCGCTGGATGTTCGCGGTACGGTGTTTCAGGAGCGGGTCTGGCAAGCGCTGCGGGAGATTCCGGTCGGCAGCACCGCCAGCTACGCCGAGATCGCCCAGCGCATCGGCGCACCGAAAGCCGTGCGCGCCGTAGCGCAGGCGTGTGGCGCGAACAGCCTGGCGGTGGCGATTCCGTGCCACCGCGTGGTGCGCAGCGATGGTAATTTGTCGGGGTACCGATGGGGGGTGGAGCGCAAGCGGCAGTTGCTGGAGCGGGAGGGGCTGTAGATCATAAGATCAAAGGTTCTAGAGCAAAGATCAGGATCAAAAGATCGCAGCCTCGCTTCGCTCGACAGCTTCTACACACCCCTTTTACACACAGCGGTTTTGTCGTTCCTGTCCTGTATTCACGTTGGAGAATTGTGCAATGAGCCAATGGCCAGATACCCGCATTCTTGATCTGCTCGGAATCGAACTGCCGATCATCCAGGCGCCCATGGCCGGCGCCACGACCTCGGCCATGGTGATCGCGGCGAGCAACGCCGGCGGACTGGGCTCGATGCCCGCCGCCATGCTGAGCGTCGAGCAGTTGCGCGAAGAACTGCAGACGATTCGTCAGCACAGCCAGCGACCGATCAACGTCAATTTCTTCTGTCATCAATCTCCGGCGGTCGATGAGCAACGCGCCCGGGACTGGAAACATCTGCTGGCGCCTTATTACCGCGAACTGGGCGTCGACTTTGACGCGCCGACACCGGTGTCCAACCGCGCGCCGTTCGATAACGCGGCCTGCGAAGTGATCGAAGCGCTACGTCCCGAAGTCGTGAGTTTTCACTTCGGCCTGCCGGAAAAATCCTTGCTGGATCGGGTGAAAGCGACCGGGGCCAAAGTCCTGTCTTCGGCCACCACCGTCGAAGAAGCCATTTGGCTTGAGCAGCAGGGTTGTGATGCGATCATCGCCATGGGTTATGAAGCGGGTGGTCACCGCGGGATGTTCCTCAGCGACGATCTGAGCAGCCAGATCGGCCTCTTCGCCCTGGTGCCGCAGATCGTCGACGCCGTGAAAGTGCCGGTCATCGCCGCGGGTGGCATAACCGATGCGCGAGGCGTCGCGGCGGCGTTTGTGCTCGGGGCATCGGCGGTGCAAGTGGGCACCGCGTATCTGTTCACGCCAGAGGCCAAGGTCAGCGCCTCTCACCACAAGTCCCTGCGCACGGCCAGGGCCAGCGAGACCGCCGTGACCAACATTTTTACCGGTCGCCCGGCACGGGGCATTCTCAACCGGGTCATGCGCGAACTCGGTCCGATGAGCGATAAAGCACCGGCCTTCCCGCTGGCTGGGGGGGCGCTGATGCCGTTGCGGGCCAAGGGGGAAGCGGACTTCAGCAACCTGTGGGCCGGGCAAGCGTTTACCCTGGGGGTTGAAATGAGCACGGCGCAGCTGACCCGCAAGCTGGCGGATGAAGGGTTGGCTAGATTGATTAACCGGGTTCAAAACTTGCAGCGTTTATGAGGCCGCCTTCGCTGGCAAGCCAGCTCCTACGGGGATCACCGGTGTACGGTTGAATTGTGGAAAACGCCATACCCTGTAGGAGCCGGCTTGCTGGCGAGGGCGTTTCCATTGGCGCTGCAAGACTCAAGGCCGCCTTCGCTGGCAAGCCAGCTCCTACGGGGATCACCGGTGTACGGTTGAATTGTGGAAAACGCCATACCCTGTAGGAGCCGGCTTGCTGGCGAAGGCGTTTCCATTGGCGCTGCAAGACTCAAGGTCGCCTTCGCTGGCAAGCCAGCTCCTGCGGGGATCACCGGTGTACGATTGAATTGTGGAAAACGCCATACCCTGTAGGAGCCGGCTTGCTGGCGAAGGCGTTTCCATTGGCGCTGCAAGACTCAAGGCCGCCTTCGCTGGCAAGCCAGCTCCTACACAGCCATATCTACAGCGTTCCGTTTGCAGGCGTTTCGCTATATATTCAGCTATATAGCGTTTCACCCCTCTGTACTTGCCTATAACGGAGCCGTTTCATGACCATTCGTGCCTCACGCTTTGCCCCCACCTGCCTTGCAAGCCTGATCGCTGTGTTCGCCTTGGGTTCTGCCCAGGCGGAGGAAGTCCAGGTCGCCGTCGCGGCCAACTTCACCGCGCCGATCCAGGCCATCGCGGCTGGTTTCGAGAAAGACACCGGGCACAAACTGGTCACCTCCTTTGGTGCAACCGGCCAGTTCTACACCCAGATCAAGAACGGCGCACCTTTCGAAGTGTTCCTCTCCGCCGACGACACCACCCCGCAAAAACTTGAAACCGAAGGCGACACCGTCAAGGGCTCGCGCTTCACCTACGCCATCGGCACCCTGGCGCTGTGGTCAGCCAAGGAAGGCTACGTCGACGCCAAAGGCAACGTGCTCAGCGACACCCGGTATCAGCATCTGTCCATCGCCAACCCAAAAACCGCGCCTTATGGCCTGGCCGCGACCCAGGTGCTGGCCAAGCTGGGCCTGACCGACAAGGTCAAAGCCAAGATCGTCGAAGGCCAGAACATCACCCAGGCCTATCAGTTCGTCTCCACCGGCAACGCCGAACTGGGCTTCGTGGCCTTGTCGCAGATCTATAAAGACGGCAAAGTCACCGGCGGTTCGGCCTGGATCGTTCCGGCCGAGATGCACGACCCGATCAAACAGGATGCGGTGATCCTCAACAAAGGCAAGGACAACCCGGCCGCCAAGGCGCTGGTTGACTACCTCAAGGGTCCGAAAGCCGCCGCCGTCATCAAGTCCTACGGTTACCAACTCTAAATGACCCTATCGAGTGCCGACTTTTCCGCCATCTGGCTGACCCTGAAACTGGCGTCGCTGACCACGGTCATCCTGCTGATCATCGGCACGCCGATTGCGTTATGGCTGTCGCGCACCCAATCCTGGCTGCGCGGTCCGGTCGGGGCGATCGTCGCCCTGCCCCTGGTGCTGCCGCCTACGGTCATTGGCTTTTATTTGTTGCTTGCCCTCGGCCCCCACGGGTTTGTCGGCCAGTTCACCCAATCCCTGGGGCTCGGCACCCTTACCTTCAGTTTTGCGGGGCTGGTGATCGGCTCGGCGCTGTACTCGATGCCATTCGTGGTCCAGCCGCTGCAAAACGCTTTTTCCGCCATCGGCACCCGCCCCCTGGAAGTGGCCGCGACCTTGCGCGCCAATCCCTGGGACACTTTTTTCAGCGTGATCCTGCCCCTGGCCCGGCCGGGTTTCATCACTGCGGCCATCCTCGGTTTCGCCCACACCGTCGGCGAGTTCGGCGTGGTGTTGATGATCGGCGGCAACATTCCCGACAAGACCCGGGTGGTCTCGGTACAGATCTACGACCACGTCGAGGCCATGGAATACGCCCAGGCCCATTGGCTGGCCGGGGCGATGCTGGTGTTCTCGTTTGCCGTGTTGCTGGCGCTCTACTCCAGCCGCAAAACCAAAGCGGGCTGGAGCTGATCGATGATTCATATGCGCTTGAAACTGAAATATTCGGGGTTCGCCCTGAATGTGGACTTGCAATTGCCCGGTCGTGGCGTCACCGCGCTGTACGGTCACTCCGGCTCGGGCAAGACCACTTGCCTGCGCTGCATTGCCGGCCTGGAACGGGCCGAACAGGGCTTTGTCCAGGTCAACGATGAGGTCTGGCAGGACAGCGACCAGCAGATTTTCGTCCCGCCGCACAAACGCGCACTGGGTTATGTGTTTCAGGAGGCCAGCCTGTTTCCCCATCTGTCGGTGCTGGCCAACCTGGAATTCGGCCTGAAGCGAATCCCGAAACCACAACGCCGGGTCGACATGACTCACGCCACCGAACTGCTCGGGATCGGCCATCTGCTGGACCGCCATCCGCAGCACCTTTCGGGCGGCGAACGGCAACGGGTCGGCATCGCCCGCGCCCTCCTCACCAGCCCGAAACTGCTGCTGATGGACGAACCGCTGGCGGCGCTGGACAGCCAACGCAAAAGCGAAATCCTGCCCTACCTGCAACGGCTGCACGATGAACTGGACATCCCGGTGCTGTACGTCAGTCACTCCCAGGACGAAGTCGCACGGCTGGCCGACCACATCGTCCTGCTCAGCGATGGCAAGGCGCTGGCCAGCGGTCCGATCGGCGAAACCCTGGCCCGGCTCGATCTGCCCCTGGCATTGGGCGATGACGCGGGCGTGGTGATCGAGGGGCATGTCAGTACCTATGACCCCGAGTATCAACTGCTGACTCTGCAGCTGCCAGGCACCGCCCTGAACATTCGCGTGGCGCACACGCCGATGGACGCGGGCCAGGCACTGCGCTGCAAGGTTCAGGCCCGGGATGTCAGCCTGAGCCTGCACAACGTCGAGCACAGCAGCATCCTCAATCGCCTGCCGGTCACCGTGATCAGTGAGATGGGCGCCGACAATGCCGCTCACGTGCTGATCCGGCTGGACGCCGCCGGCACGCCGCTGCTGGCGCGAATCACCCGCTACTCCCGGGACCAGTTGCGCGTGCAGCCCGGCCAGCAACTCTGGGCCCAGATCAAGGCGGTCGCCGTGCTGGCATAATCTGGCTGGCATGGCCTGGCTGGAATAACTTTGCCGGCACCACTGCAACGGCCTGCGGTCAATGGCAATAACGGCCCCTGATTCGTTGCAAGGACTACCGCCATGTCCGATACCGTACCGCCCGACGTACTGCCGCCTGATCTGCATTACGTCGATGACACCCTGCCCGGCATCACCCGCAGGACACTGCGCGGCAAGTTCTGCTACTTCGATCCCGCGGGCCAGCGCATCACCGACCCGGACGAAATCAAGCGCATCAACGCCCTCGCCGTGCCCCCGGCCTACACCGCCGTGTGGATCTGCGCCGACCCGCGCGGCCACCTGCAGGCCACCGGACGCGATGCCCGGGGGCGCAAGCAATACCGTTATCACGCACGCTGGCGGGAAGTGCGCGATGCCGATAAGTACTCGCGCCTGCGGGACTTCGCACGCGCCTTGCCCAAACTGCGCCGACAGCTGGAAACGCTGTTGGCGGCACCGGGTTTCAGTCGGGACAAAGTCATGGCCACGGTCATCACCTTGCTCGACGCGACACTGATCCGGGTCGGCAATACGCAGTACGCGCGGGATAACCGCTCATACGGCCTGACCACCCTGCGCAGCCGTCACGTCGAGATCAATGGCAGTGCGATCCTGTTCCAGTTCCGCGGCAAAAGCGGCGTTGAACATCAGATCACCGTGAAAGACCGACGCCTGGCGCGGATCATCAAGCGCTGCCAGGAAATCCCCGGGCAAAACCTGTTTCAGTATCTGGATGAAAACGGCGAACGGCATAACATCAGCTCCTCCGACGTCAACGCCTACCTGCAAACCCTGACCGGCGCCGACTTCACCGCCAAGGATTACCGCACCTGGGCTGGCAGCGTCCTGGCGTTGTCGGTATTGCGTCAATTGCAATGGGAGCCGGAGTCGGACGCCAAGCGCCATGTGGTGGAGATGGTCAAGAACGTCGCCCGGCAACTGGGCAACACCCCGGCGGTCTGCCGCAAGTGCTACATCCACCCGGCAGTGCTCGACGGATTTCTCCTGGGGGCCCTGGCCGAGTTGCCGCGCCCCAGAACACGCAAAGGACTCAGGGCCGAGGAAGTCGGACTGGCGACTTTTCTCGAGAAGATGATCGCCGCCGCGGACAATCCCTGACTGGCGGCACACCGCCGATTCAACCGACGAACTGCCCGTTGATTTTTTGCATGATCGCAAATGGCTTCTATGCTTGTTCTGGACACTGCAATGACGCAGTTGAGCGCCAGGTCTCAGATCACCGCCCGACAAGGCTGTAGTCCGGGTCTATACTGAAAAATGCTGAAGGATCAGCGACCCATCGGTCGAAAGCTCGCTCCCAGCGGGCTTTTTGCTACCACTGACAAGGTTTCTTCAACGGAGGTGTTTGCCATGTCCGAAAAAGAGTCCATCACCACCCTGCTCACCCTGCTTGACTCGCGCCAGGCTCGCTTGGCTGCGGCGTGCAAGGAAATCGCCGACTGGGTCGACCATCAAGGAGGGCACCCGACTGCACTCAGAATTCGTGATCGACTGAATGACATCGAGAAGGACACGCCACTGATCCGCAACACGCTGTCTTCGCTCAAACCTGTCGACCCGCCCCTGCCGCGGTTCAGATGATTGGATCTGGTCAACGGATTCGAGAGCACGGCCTGATTCAGGACGCATGAACGGCAACGATCAGTTACCGGGTGCGTCCTTGCCTGAGTGCTTGCCACTACACCCGTCAACCCGACCTGGCGTCGGGATTTTTTTACCTGAAGTTTCCTTTCACATTGCTTTCACAATTCACCCCCTACAGTGGCCTCACTCCTTTTGAAGCATCCCTTGGCCCGCCCGCATGCGAGCCTTTTTTTTTGCCCGTGACCCGGCCGACGAACATTATCACCTGCGCAAGGTCAAACGATCACACGTCACCAAGGAGACGTCTGATGGTCACCCACTTCAAGATCGGCGGGCATCTGGCCTGCGGTCATAAAGGCTCCAATCTCACCTCGACCCGCGAACTGAACCGCGTGAAATGCAGAAGCTGTCGCAACACCGACGCCTTCAAGCAAGCCCGCAAAGACCAGCGCAACGCTGCACGCCGCGCCTCCCGTACAACCAGAGTCACCCGCACTGCCAACGACTGGCGCGCGGCCTGGACCGAGCGGCTCACCGCCATGGCCGGACGGCAACGCTTGCCTCGGGGTTTTACCGGCCAACCATTCGTTTAGCCAAGCCATCAGGCGGCCGGGTTGCGTTGATTCGGCCCGGCCGCCTCTTGCACAGCACTCAGTAGAAAATCGGATGGAACAAGGCTGTTCGTTATGTTTCCAAAGGTATATGCCCTGACCTTGCAGGCGGGGCGTTACTGGAGAGGAAATCCCGATGAACAGTAGACTTGTGCTTCTGCTTGCCTGCCTGAGCCCTACCCTGACGATGGCCCAGGGGTGCGATGTCCTGACCCGATCCCAGAGCCCTTCCGTGCCCGTCATCGAGACCCACACCTGCTATGAGTACAAAGGCATGCCGGTGGACGCCACCGACTGGTCCTGCAGCAACGAGAGCAAGGAGATGCTGACCAGCACCAAGAAAAAAGTCGAACAGTGCGACGACCTTTACCAGGCCACATGCCTGGGCACCGTGACGCCCGAATCCCTGGCCAACCCTCAGTCCGTCAGCAAGGACAAGAACAGCAAGGCACTGAACATCCCGAAAGATGCCCAGATCATTACCTATTACTACGGGGCTGAAAATCTCGGGCAATCGAAGGTCGATTGCGAAACCGGCGGTGGCACCTGGAAACAGAAATAGTGACTGACGCATACTGAACTTAACTGACCCGCCTGGTTGGGCACCACAGCGCTTAAGGTTAGAAAAATCAAAACTACGCACTATATTATTTGATTATTAGTGCTATAGCGTCGCTGCCAGCAAGGGGCGGCGTTGTCGTGTCAATTTGTTGGCAACAATGAATTTCCTCAACTAGGATTCCTAGCGCATCCAGCGTCGTTTTTTATAACTGCGTCCAATCAGGGAGAGATAGATGTCATCCATCCGTGCCGCCGAAAAAACCTATCGTGGCTGGTCCAGCCCGATCCTGCTCGAACTCAAGGAGCGAGAGCATCAACTGGATCCTGATGCCCGGCAGGCCTTGCAAAACGTGCTGGTGGAGAGAAGGCTGCTGGATGTCGGCAATCCTGCAGGGAGCGATCGCCGCAAGCCTGATCCGACGCCTGGCGGAGGTCGACCATAAATTTGTAAAACACCGGTATCGATACTCGTCCTGTCACAGACCAGAACCCAAGATTCTGTGTCGATTGGGTCTGGTGACGCTCCTGGCCTGGCGATCAAAAAAGAGGTTGCGCGTTGTGAAAGGCAAATTATTGGGCGCCGCCGCCACCTTGGCGATTATTGGTGCCGTGACTTATGGGTTGAGCACTTGGGAAGCCAGCGAGAATCCGCAACGGGATGAGCAGTGCAAGATTGCCCGACAGCGTGTGAAAGTGTTGGAAATCCAGGCACGCGCACTGGCCGCGGGGCTCTCGGTCGATGGCTACGCCGAGGCCGAGAAGGCCGAAGTCGGCAAGCTGGTTCTCGCGCTCGATACGGCCAGGAATGAACAAGAAGTCGAGGCGGTCATCGCGGCGCACGCTGCCACGGTTCAAGCGCAGGTTGCCGCGTCCGATGCCGAGGTAAACTCCCGGGGCGATCAGCTGTTTCTCGAGCAACGGCTCAAAGAGCAGCGAATCCCCGCCGACGTCAAACAGCAACTCAAGCGCGCCGAAAAGGCCGTCGCCATCGCCTGTAACTGACCGTTGGCATTTCACTCCAGCTCGATCTGGCGATATCCAAGCCCACCCAGTAACGTGACCAGTTCCGTCCAAGTGAATCCTGCTTGCTTGTTCAGCAGCTTCTAGATCGAGTGGGGCATACGATCGTCGTCATGCTTGACCAGTACATCGGAAAGGAAGGGGAAAAGTCTTGTCAACGATGTGAATTGCGGAACATATCAAAAATTGCGCAACAAAAACACGAAGGGCCTGCATGAGAAATCTCACGCAAGCCCTTGATATGTATGGTGCCCGAAGCCGGAATCGAACCGGCACGCCCTTACGAGCGGGGGATTTTAAGTCCCATGCGTCTACCAGTTTCGCCATTCGGGCGGTAGCGCGGTGAAGCGGTCTGAACAGTGCCAATTAAACAAGCTGGCCATTCTGACGCTTGTGCAGCAGAGGTGGAAATATATACATCCCATCCCGGTGAAGCAAGTTCGCAAATGCCCATTTCAAGACTAAATCTTGCCGGACAATGCAAATAAAAAAGCTCCGTAAATCATAGATCTACGGAGCTTGTTTAAAGTGGAGGCCGAGGTCGGAATCGAACCGGCGTAGGTGGATTTGCAATCCACTGCATAACCATTTTGCTACTCGGCCTCAAACATCTGATGTCATGTAGCACAACACCAAACGCGTACAAACTTGGAGTAAGATCTTGATCTAACTCCTTGAAAACATTGAGCTTTTTGAGCGGTCAGTGCTTTCGATGGCGTGAATTATGTACTGATTTCCCGAGGCTGGCAACCCCTTGATTTCAAAAAAAATTCTGCCGGGTGGATTGGCTGTTTTTCGAGCGCCCGTTCAGCCCTGCGGGTCGGGATCTTCGGCTATTTGTACCACGGCAATCAACGGGTCTATACCCCAGTCCCCGTGCAGATACCAGTCGTCCCCGATCATTTCGGCAGGATGCATCGTCCGGTCGGAGCCATTGCCACAGGCTAATGAACTGGCTGGGCAATACCGGTCGCAGCCCCAGCAAATGCGCTCGGGGTGTTTGGGGCTGATGGGAAAAGGCTTGGCCATGTCGATCCCTCGGTTTATATCCAGGGTGTACCGCCAACGTACATCGTTCGCGCAACGGTGACCTTGATAGGGATCAAGCGCCGACATTGAGCGCGCGTACCTGATGGCAGTCTTGAGGCTAGACTTTCGACAGCCACATGAATTGACCTGGAGATGCTGCTGATGCCTGATAAAACCCCTCCCTCGACCGAACAATCCCCGGTCCAATTGTCGACCTGGGAAGATATAGGCGCGGAACAATCACTCGAAGCAGAGGCCTTTACCACGCCACCGGATTTGACCAATGCCGAGCTGGTACATCTGCGTGTCCGGGTGATCGCCCTGGAAAACCTGGTCATTGCCTTGCTGACCCAGGGGTCGGCTCAGCAGTTGGCTATCGCCCGGGAAATGGCGGCCTACATTTCCCCCCGCCCCGGCTTCACCCAGCATCCGCTGACGATTCATGCGGCGGCGCAGATGAATGACAGCGTCGATCGTGCCGAGCGATTTCGCAAGCGTTATGCGCCTTGATCCGCGTGATGTACGGATGTTGCAACCTGGATCAACCTCGCAACACAAAGGCGGGAAACAGCTCGCGCATCTCGGCCCAAAGCTCAGGCAACAAGGCTTGCGCCGAAACGCTCGACAACAGCGGATCGAACATCCGCTCGGTACGCACCAGTTGCACGGCGAAGCGCTTGACCCCGAGCTGGCTCAAACGCTGCGCCAGGATCAATAGACGCGCCGGCTCGAACAAATGCCAGTGGACAGTGGTGCGACATTCATAGGCGACCCCACTGGCCAGCAGATGCTCGAGGCTGCGCCAGTTGGCGGTGCCGCTGCCCTCGACCCGGGTGATGGCCTGGCAGTCCTCGGGCAACGCCTTGACATCGAAACCGACCCAATCGGCCCCGGCCAGGGCCCTTGAAAAGGCCGCGGGCTTGATCCCTGCGCTGTGCAAACCGATGCGAAAACCCAGCGTCCGCACTTCATCCATGGCGTTGGGCAAGGCATCCTGCAGGGTCGGTTCTCCGCCGCTGAACACTACGGCATCGAGCAGGTCCTGGCGCCGTTGCAGAAACGCCAGCACCCGCCGCCAGTCCACCTCCTCGGTGCCACGGGGAGGGATCAACTGAGGGTTATGACAGTAGCGACAGCGCCAGGCGCACCCCTGGCAGAACAGCACGCACGCGAGCTGTCCCGGGTAGTCGATAGTGGTCAGGGGCACCATGCCCCCGACCCGCAGCATTCGACTCATTGGCGCCCGGCCAGTGCCGCGCTTTCAGTGAAATGCACCCGCTCGCGGTGCTCTGACTGTTTGCCTGGATTGAACGCCGACACGGGACGGTGGTAACCCATCACCCGGGTCCAGACTTCGCAGCGTTGACGTTGAGCCTGGGGCAGTGGTTGCGATGCAGTCATGGTGAAGCTCCTTGCGGTTGAGTGGATTGAAATGAACGAACGGTACGGAGGTCCCCTGTAGGAGCTGGCTTGCCAGCGAAAGCGGCCTCGAGTCTTGCAGCGCTCATGAAGACGCCTTCGCCGGCAAGCCGGCTCCTACAGAGGAGCGTGATCGGCTTCAATGAACGGTGCCGATACCAAACCCTGTAGGAGCTGGCTTGCCAGCGAAAGCGGCCTCGAGTCTTGCAGCGCTCATGAAGCCGGCTCCTACAGAGGAGCGTGATCGGCTTCAATGAACGGTGCCGATACCAAACCCTGTAGGAGCTGGCTTGCCAGCGAAAGCGGCCTCGAGTCTTGCAGCGCTCATGAAGACGCCTTCGCCGGCAAGCCGGCTCCTACAGAGGAGCGTGATCGGCTTCAATGAACGGTGCCGATACCAAACCCTGTAGGAGCTGGCTTGCCAGCGAAAGCGGCCTCGAGTCTTGCAGCGCTCATGAAGCCGGCTCCTACAGAGGAGCGTGATCGGCTTCAATGAACGGTGCCGATACCAAACCCTGTAGGAGCTGGCTTGCCAGCGAAAGCGGCCTCGAGTCTTGCAGCGCTCATGAAGACGCCTTCGCCGGCAAGCCGGCTCCTACAGGGGGGTGATCAGCATCAGTGAAGGGAGCCGGTCTGCTGTTCTTTGAGCAGCAGGACCTCGTCGCATTTGGGGCAGAACTCGTGTTCGCCATCCAGGTAGCCGTGCACCGGGCAGATGGAGAACGTCGGGGTCACGGTCAGGTACGGCAGGCGGAAGCGGCCAAGGGCCTTGCGCACCAGTTGCTTGCAGGCTTCGGTAGAGGAAATCCGCTCGGCCATGTACAGGTGCAGGACCGTGCCGCCGGTGTATTTGCATTGCAGTTCGTCCTGCAGCTCCAGGGCTTCGAAGGGGTCGTCGGTGTAGCCCACCGGCAGTTGCGACGAGTTGGTGTAGTACGGCGCCTGGGTGCTGCCGGCCTGGAGGATGTCGGGGTAGCGCTTGATGTCCTCCTTGGCGAAGCGATAGGTGGTGCCTTCCGCCGGAGTCGCTTCGAGGTTGTACATATGCCCGGTTTCCTCCTGGAAACGCAGCAAGGTGGCCCGCACATGGTCCAGCATGTTCAGGGCAAACTGGCGGCCGTACTCGGTGTGCATGCCCTCCTCGTCACCGGTGAAATTGCGCAGCATTTCATGCATTCCGTTGAGACCGATGGTGGAGAAATGGTTGCGCAGGGTCCCCAGGTAACGCTTGGTGTAGGGGTACAGACCGGCATCCATGTGGTGCTGGATCACTTTGCGCTTGACCTCCAGGCTCTCCATCGCCAGTTCCATCAGGGTGTCCAGGCGCTGCAACAAACCACTGACATTGCCCTTGAACACATGACCCAGGCGCGCACAGTTGATCGTTACCACACCGAGCGATCCGGTCTGTTCCGCCGAGCCGAACAGGCCGCCGCCCCGCTTGAGCAGCTCACGGACATCCAGCTGCAAGCGGCAGCACATCGAGCGCACCTGATTGGGCTGCAGGTCCGAATTGAGGAAGTTCTGGAAGTACGGCAGGCCGTAACGGGCGGTCATCTCGAACAGCCGGTCGGCGTTTTCACTGTCCCAGGGAAAGTCATAGGTGATGTTGTAGGTCGGGATCGGAAAGGTGAACACCCGCCCTTTTGCGTCGCCGGCCTGCATCACCTCGATGTAGGCGCGGTTGAGCAGGTCCATTTCCACTTGCAGCTCGCCATAGGCAAACGGCATTTCCTCGCCGCCGATGACGGGGATCTGCTCACGCAAATCCTGCGGACAGACCCAGTCAAAGGTCAGGTTGGTGAACGGCGTCTGGGTGCCCCAGCGCGAAGGCACGTTGAGGTTGTAGATGAACTCCTGGATCGCCTGGCGCACCTCCTCAAAACTCAACTGGTCCTTGCGTACATAGGGTGCCAGGTAGGTATCGAACGAGCTGAACGCCTGGGCGCCGGCCCATTCGTTTTGCAGAGTGCCGAGGAAATTCACCATCTGCCCCAGGGCACTGCTCAAGTGCTTGGGCGGACCGGCTTCGACCCGCCCCGGCACGCCGTTGAGGCCCTCGTGCAGCAGCACGCGCAGCGACCAGCCAGCGCAGTAACCGGCGAGCATGTCGAGGTCGTGCACATGCAGGTCCGCCTCGCGGTGGGCCTGGCCGATGGCCTCGCTGTACACCTCGTCCAGCCAGTAGTTGGCGGTGACCTTGCCCGATACGTTGAGTACCAGGCCGCCCAGGGAATAGCCTTGATTGGCGTTGGCCTGGACTCGCCAGTCGTCGCGGTCCAGGTATTCGTTCATCGAGGTCGCTACTTCGACCAGGGTCCGGCGGTCGCGGCGCAAGCGCCCGTGTTGTTCGCGGTAGACGATGTAGGCGCGCATGGCGAAGAAAAACCCGGCGTCCATCAAGACGCGCTCGACGCGATCCTGGACCTGCTCGACGTGCAGCCGGGATAACCCTTCCAGCCGGGCCAGTACCGCCTGCAGCAAGCCGTCGACTTCATCCTCGGTGTATTCCCCGGTCGCCTTGCCGGCGGCGATCAACGCCTGGCGGATCTTGTCCGCATCGAAGGCGACCAGACTGCCATCGCGTTTGTGCAAGCGGTTGAATCCTGTTGCGATCAGCGTGCTCTGCATTCGGGGCTCCAGACACTACATATAGATGTTTAAACTTAAATAAACACAACATGCAGTGGAGACTACGGACTAAGGGCTGATCTGCAATTGATCAACATCAAGAATATGGGAACAAAAACAACTGGGAAATGACCGAAATGCCAGCCACCCCTGTAGGAGCAAGCTTGCTCGCGATGGTCGTTAACGATTACGCGTGCTGCCTGACGAAACGCATCCAGATTCAAGTCCATCGCGAGCAAGCTTGCTCCTACACAAAACCGAGGTCGGGCTTACCCGCCACTCATATTCATGAACCGCACGATCTGCACCTCCCCCTCCGGGCTGAAATCATGGCGCAGGGGCTTGCCGCGCAAGGCTTTGTGGATTGCATCGATCACCGGCTGGTCATCCAGCGGATAACGCCGCAGCAATCCGCGTAAATCCAGAGCATCCTCCTGCCCCAGGCACAGCAACAGCTTCCCCTCCACAGTCATCCGCACCCGATTGCAGCTGCCACAGAAGTTGTGGCTGTTGGGTGAAATGAAGCCGATGCGGGTCTCGGGGTGGCGCTCCAGGCGCACATAACGCGCCGGCCCACCGCTGTTTTCGGTGCTGTCGAGCAAGCGATGCCGCCCGGCGATCAGCGTGCGCACTTCATCGCTGGAACAAAACGACTCGCCCCGGGAGCGCCCGACGTCGCCCAGGGGCATTTCCTCGATAAAGCTGATATCGATGCGCTGGTCGATGGCGTATTGCACCAACGCCGGGACCTCATCGAAATTGCGCCCCTTCATCACCACGCAGTTGAGTTTGACGCGCTCGAACCCCGCGCCGCGCGCCGCTTCGATGCCGCCCAGCACCTGGTCGAGATCGCCGTTGCGGGTGATCGCCCGAAACTTCTGCCCGTCCAGGCTATCGAGGCTGATGTTCATCCGTTTGACCCCGGCCTCCACCAATGGCCCGGCCAGCCGCCCCAGTTGCGAGCCGTTGCTGGTCATCACCAGTTCGCGCAAACCGGGCAAGGCGGCGATGTTGCGGCACAATCCGACAATGCCCGGGCGAATCAGCGGCTCACCGCCGGTGAGGCGGATCTTGCGAACGCCCAGGCCGACGAACAGCGTCGCCAGGCGCTGCAATTCCTCCAGGGTGAGCACCTGCTGACGCGGCAGGAAGGTCATGTTTTTCGCCATGCAATACACACAGCGAAAATCACACCGGTCCGTCACCGACATCCGCAGATAATCGATCTGGCGCCCAAAACCATCCTGCATCACAGCGTTCATCACATCTCCCGATTGGCCCGATTTCACTGCACCAGCGGTGAGTCGGCGCCCTGCAAGTGGATGCCACGAATGTCCGCCGCACCGATCAGGGTTTGCAGGTACTGCACCAGGGCTTTTTGCCAGACGCCTTGCTGCAGCTGCGTGCGAATCGCAGTCGACACCACTTCATAAGGCAACGGCTTGCCTTCGATGCGCTGATCGACACTGATCACATGCCAGCCATAGCGACTTTCCAGCGGTTTGCCGGCCAGACCCGGAGCCAGGGTAAACAGCTGGCGCTCCAGTTCGGGCACGGTCTGGCCCTTGCTGATCTGGCCCAGGGAACCGCCTTGGGCCTTCGACGGGCAGGCCGAATATTTCACGGCCAGCTCGGCAAAACTGCCGGGCAACTCTGCCAGGCGCTCCAGCAGGATTTGCGCCTGGACCTGCGCCAGGGAGCGCGCCTCGGCATCGTCCGGCGCGCACTCGAGCAGGATGTGCCGCACTGCCAGCAACGGCGCGCTGTGGAAGCGTCCGCGATTGTTTTCGTAGTAACGCAGACTCGACTCCTCGTCGCACTGCGGCACTTTCACCTCACGTTCGAGCAGCAAGCGTGTGGCCGCCTCTTCTTCGTTCTCACCGGCGCCGATCTCCAGCGACACGCCGAGCTCGGTGATGCGCTGCTGCAACAACTCGCGGATCACCAGCGCCCTGGCAGCCAGATAGACCGCCTCCTCGCGGCTTTCGGCCGGGTGATACTGCAGCTCCTGGGCCATCGCCTCGGGGGTGATCGACACCTCGTTGACGCTGATGATCGGCCACTCCTGCTCACTGCTGGCGATCAACTGCGCCGGGGCGTCATCGGCCCCTGCGGGTTCAACCGGCAGCGCTTCAAACTGCGCCTGCGCCACCGGCGCGATGTCGAGGACGTCCTCGGCTTTTTTGGAAGAACCGCAGCCACCGCTGCCCCCGTTACCGCCACCACATCCACATCCACCTGACATGATTCTCTCCTCAGTACTTCTGACGAACGATTTGATAACGACGCCCCAGGTACCAGATCGGCGCGCTGATCATGTGTACGAGACGGGTGAAGGGGAACAGCACGAACAGGGTCAAGCCGAGGAACACATGCAACTTGTAGATCAGCCCGACCGGCGCAATGGCTGCCGCTGCTTCCACCGGACGCAACAGCACGGTGTTCTGCGCCCAATCGGCGAGCATCACCATGACCGAGCCGTCCATGTGCCCGGTAGATGCGACGATGGTCAGCAGACCGAGCAGCAACTGCGCCAGCAGCACCAGCAGAATCAGGATGTCCGAAGGGCTGGAGGTGGCACGGACCCGAGGGTCGCTGAGCCGCCGGTTGACCAGCATCAGCAGGCCGATCAGGCACAACAGCCCGAAAAAGCCGCCGGAGACCATCGCCAGCAACTGCTTGTTCTCAGTGCTGATCACGTGGTGATAAATCGACGCCGGGGTCAGCAGGCCGACGAAATGCCCCGCCAGCACGAACAACACACCGATGTGGAAGAAGTTGCTCGCCACGCGCATGCCGCGTTGGTTGAGCATCTGGCTCGAGCCGGCCTTCCAGGTGTACTGCGACAGATCGAAGCGCGCCCAGCTGCCAATCAGGCAAATCGCCAGGGCGACATAGGGATAGACCCCGAACAACAACAGGTTCCATTTAGACATTGCCCACCTCCTTGGCCGGCACGGCGGCCAACCCTTCATGCTGAAAATCCACCCAGTGCAACGGCACTGCGCTTTCCTCACGGACCTTGCCCGGTGCGCTCGGCAGTCCACTGCAACGGTCCTGCTGTTCGGCCTGGAGAAAGTCCACCGCCTCCTCTTCCCAGATCTTGTCGAGGGCTTCGAGGGAGTCGTCGCGCGGTTCCGCCGCGACCTGCGCCCGCAAGTCGGCGACCGCCTGATGCGGTTCGGCCCCGGCAATTTGCAGCAGCGCTCGAAAGCAACTGGCGTAGGCGCTTTCACGCTCTTCCAGACGTGCGGCGAGCAAGGCCAGCAAGTGCGAAACATCCGCCAGGCCCTCGCGGGCCTCGATGTCTTCGCGGGTGGAGAGGAATTCCAGGTACAGCGGGATGTAATCGGGCAGCTCCTTGACGCCGATGGCAAAACCGGCTTCTTCGTATTGCGCCATCATGTCGACCATCGCCTGGCCACGGTCGCGGGACTCACCGTGCACATGCTCGAATAACAGCAGCGACAACGAGCGCCCCCGACCGAACAGGGCACCGTAGTACTCCTGCCCGTCCATCAGGTCATTGCCGCAGATCAGCTCGAGCAATTCGAACAAGGCGCCGCGCTGTTTCGGGCTGATTTCCCTGGACTGGATGATGGCCTGCTCCAGTTCGTCGCGACCGCCAATCAGCGTCTCGGTCGGGTAATCGAGCAGCAGCGAAATCACTTTGAGAATTTGCATGCTCATTCCTCCCACAACTGCACGGTTTTCAGGATGTCGCGGCGGTTGGCCTTCTTGGCGCCGAACATGTTGGTGTCGGAGCTACCACTACAGCCGCTGCCGAAACTGAAGCCGCAACCGGAACGCTCGGCGAAGGCATCGCTCATGGCGTCTTCACGGTGGGCACTCGGTACAACAAAGCGGTCTTCGTAGTTGGCGATTGCCAGGTAGCGATACATCTCCTCGACCTGGGCCACGCTCAGGCCGACATCCGCCAGCACCTGCAGGTCCTGCACGCCGTCGACTTGCTCGGAACGTTTGTAGGCGCGCATCGCCAGCAAGCGTTTCAGTGCACGCTTGACCGGTTTTTCATCGCCAGCGGTCAGCAGGTTGGCCAGGTACTTCAAGGGAATGCGCAGGCTGTCGACGTCCGGGATCACCCCGTTCATACCGACGGTGCCGGCAGTGGCAGCGTTCTGGATCGGCGACAGCGGCGGTACGTACCAAACCATCGGCAAGGTGCGATATTCCGGGTGCAGCGGCAGTGCGAGTTTCCAGTCCACGGCCATTTTGTAGACCGGCGAACGCTGGGCTGAATCGATCACCGACTGCGGCACGCCATCGGCCAAGGCCTGACGAATCACCGCCGGGTCATTCGGATCGAGGAAGATCTCCAGTTGTTTCTCGTACAGGTCCTGCTCATTGGCGGTGCTCGCCACTTCGCTGATGCGGTCGGCGTCATACAGCAGCACACCGAGGTAGCGGATACGCCCGACACAGGTTTCCGCGCAAACGGTCGGCATCCCGGCTTCGATACGCGGGTAGCAGAAGATGCATTTCTCGGACTTGCCGCTCTTCCAGTTGAAATAGATCTTCTTGTACGGGCAGCCGCTGATGCACATCCGCCAGCCACGGCATTTTTCCTGGTCAATCAGAACGATGCCATCTTCTTCACGCTTGTAGATCGCCCCGCTCGGGCAGGCCGCGGCGCACGTCGGGTTGAGGCAGTGCTCGCACAGGCGCGGCAAATACATCATGAAGGTGTTTTCGTACTCGCCGTAAATGTCCGCCTGGATCTTGTCGAAGTTCTTGTCCTTGCGGCGCTTGGCGAATTCGGTGCCGAGGATTTCCTCCCAGTTCGGGCCCCACTCGATTTTTTCCATGCGCTTGCCGGAGATCAGCGAACGCGGACGCGCGGTAGGTTGATGCTCGCCCAGTGGTGCGGTGTGCAGGTGCTGGTAATCGAAGTCGAACGGTTCGTAGTAATCGTCGAGGCTCGGCAGGTCCGGGTTGGCGAAAATGTTCGCCAACACGCGGAATTTACCGCCGATGCGCGGGTTGATCGTGCCGTTGGCATTGCGGATCCAGCCGCCCTTCCACTTGTCCTGGTTTTCCCATTCTTTCGGGTAGCCGATCCCGGGTTTCGATTCGACGTTGTTGAACCAGGCGTATTCCATGCCTTCGCGACTGGTCCAGACGTTTTTGCAGGTGATGGAACAGGTGTGGCAACCGATGCACTTGTCCAGGTTCAGAACCATCCCGATTTGTGAGCGAATCTTCATCTCAGTTCTCCTCGATATCGGTCGGCAGTGGACGCGGCAGGTCATCGCCACTTGAACCATCGAGCCAGTCGACTTTGGACATTTTGCGCACCACGACGAATTCATCGCGGTTGCAACCGACCGTGCCGTAATAGTTGAAACCGTAGGCTTGCTGCGCATAGCCGCCGATCATGTGGGTCGGTTTGAGCACTACCCGGGTGACCGAGTTGTGGTGGCCGCCACGGGTCTTGGTGGTTTCCGAACCTGGCACGTTCACGATCCGTTCCTGGGCGTGGTACATCATCACCATGCCGTCCTTGACCCGCTGGCTGACCACCGCTCGCGCTGTCAGTGCGCCGTTGATGTTGAAGCACTCGATCCAGTCGTTGTCCTCGATGCCGGCGCTTTTCGCGTCGTTCTCCGAGAGCCAGACAATCGGCCCGCCGCGGCTGAGGGTCAGCATCAGCAAGTTGTCGCTGTAGGTGCTGTGGATGCCCCACTTCTGGTGCGGAGTGATCCAGTTCAGGACGATTTCCTTGTGGCCGTTGCTGCGCTTGCCTTTCACCCCTTCGATGGTGCGGGTGTTGACCGGCGGCCGATAACTCATCAGTTGCTCGCCGAACGCCTGCATCCACGGGTGATCCTGGTAGAACTGCTGGCGACCGGTGATGGTGCGCCATGGGATCCCTTCGTGAACGTTGGTGTAGCCGGCGTTGTAGCTGACGTGATCGTCTTCGAGACCCGACCAGGTCGGGCTGGAAATGATCTTGCGCGGCTGTGCCTGAATGTCGCGGAAACGGATGGCCTCGTGGGCCTTGGACAGCGCCAGGTGGCTATGGTCGATACCGGTGAATTCCGACAGCGCGGCCCAGGCCTTGACGGCCACCTGGCCGTTGGTTTCCGGTGCCAGGGACAGAATCACTTCAGCGGCGTCGATCGCCGTGTCGATTTTCGGCCGACCCTGGCTGATACCGGCATCGCCTTCCTTGTGATTGAGCTCACCGAGGAATTTCACTTCGTCTTCGGTGTTCCAGTTGATGCCTTTGCCGCCGTTGCCGTGTTTCTCCAGCAATGGCCCGAGGGACGAGAACTGCTTGTAGATGTTCGGGTAGTCACGCTCCACCACGTGCAGGTTCGGTGCGTTCTTGCCCGGCACGGGTGCCACGCCGGCGCTTTTCCAGTCGGTGCCGCCAAAGGGTTGGGCCAGTTCGCCGACGCTATCGTGCATCAGCGGGATGGTCACCAGGTCCTTCTCAACGCCCAAGTGCCCGACCGCCATGCTGGAAAACGCCTTGGCGATGCCTTTGTAGATTTCCCAGTCGGAACGCGATTCCCACGCCGGGTCGATGGCGGCCGACAACGGGTGAATGAACGGGTGCATGTCCGAGGTGTTCATGTCGTCTTTTTCGTACCAGGTTGCGGTCGGCAACACGATGTCGGAATAGACGCAGGTCGAGGACATGCGGAAGTCCAGCGTAGTGACCAGGTCGAGCTTGCCGATCGCGCCCTCGTCCACCCATTCGGCTTCTTCGGGTTTGCAGTCGCCGACCTGGCCGATGTCTTCGTTCATCACGCCGTTCTTGGTGCCCAGCAGGTACTTGAGCATGTACTCGTGGCCCTTGCCCGAGGAGCCCAGCAGGTTGGAACGCCAGATGAACATGTTGCGCGGGAAGTTGACCGGGCTGTCCGGCTGTTCGCAGGAGAAACGCAGCGAACCGTCCTGCAACGACTTGACCACGTAGTCTTTCGGGTCCATGCCGGCGGCAGCGGCGTCGCGGCAGATGTGCAAAGGGTTAGTGTTGAGTTGCGGTGCGCTGGGCAACCAGCCGGCACGTTCAGCGCGGATGTTGTAGTCCAGCGCATGCTCGGGGAATTGCGATTTGTCGGCCAATGGCGAGAGCACGTCGTGCATGCTCATTTTCTCGTGGCGCCACTGCGAACTGTGGGCGTAGAAGAAGCTGGTGCCGTTCATTTGGCGAGGCGGACGGTTCCAGTCCAGGCCGAACGCCAGGGGCAGCCAGCCGCATTGCGGACGGAGTTTTTCCTGGCCAACGTAGTGCGCCCAACCGCCACCGGTCTGGCCGACACAGCCGCAGAGCATGAGCATGTTGATCAGCCCGCGGTAGTTCATGTCCATGTGGTACCAGTGGTTCATCGCCGCGCCGACGATAATCATCGAGCGGCCCTTGGTCTTGTCGGCGTTGTCGGCGAACTCACGGGCAATCTGGATGGCTTTCTCGCGGCTGACGCCGGTGATCTGTTCCTGCCACGCCGGGGTGCCGGGCACCGAGGCGTCGTTGTAATCCTTGGCGACGTTTTCGCCGCCGAGGCCGCGATCGATCGCCAGGTTGGCGGCCGACAGGTCGAACACGGTGGCGACTTTGGCCACGCTGCCGTCCGCCAGCACCACGTTATGCACCGGCACGCGGCGGTATTGCACGGCATCGCCGGCCACGTGCTGGAAGTGCTCGTGGGACTCGCCGGCAAAATACGGAAACGCCACTTCAGCCACGTCATCGCCGATCAGGCTCAGCTTCAGATCGATCTCACGGCCTTCGCCGCCTTCACGGGGCAGGATGTTCCACTTGCCCTTCTCGCCCCAGCGATAACCGATGGAACCCTGAGGGGACACCAGTTCGCCGCTGACGTCGAGGGCGATGGTTTTCCATTCCGGGTTGTTTTCCTGGCCGAGGTTGTCGGTCAGGTCACTGGCGCGCAGAAAACGGTCCGGCTGGTAACCGGCGCCCGGTGCCTTGTCGACCATTTGCTTGAGCAGCACCAGCACCGGCAAATCGGTGAAGCGCTTGGCGTAGTCGGTGAAATAGGCGCTCGGCTTGTCCAGGTGGAATTCTTTGAAGATCACATGGTTGAAGGCCTGTGCCAGCGCCGCATCGGTGCCCTGCTTCGGGTTCAGCCACAAGTCGGTGAGCTTGGCGACTTCCGAGTAATCCGGAGTAATGGCAACGGTCTTGGTACCCTTGTAGCGGACTTCGGTAAAGAAGTGCGCGTCCGGGGTACGGGTCTGCGGGACGTTGGAGCCCCAGGCGATGATGTAGTTGGAGTTGTACCAGTCGGCCGATTCCGGCACGTCGGTCTGCTCGCCCCACACCATGGGCGAGGCCGGTGGCAAGTCGCAGTACCAGTCATAGAAACTCAGGCAGGCGCCGCCGATCAGCGACAGGTAACGCGAGCCTGCGGCATAGCTGACCATCGACATGGCTGGAATCGGCGAGAACCCGACGATCCGGTCCGGGCCGTATTGCTTGATCGTATAGACGTTGGCGGCAGCGATGATCTCGTTGACTTCTTCCCAGTTGGAGCGAATGAAGCCACCCATGCCGCGTTTGCTTTTATAGGAGTCGGCCTTGGCCTTGTCCTCGACGATGCTGGCCCAGGCTTCGACCGGCGCCATGGTTTGCCGCGCATCGCGCCAGAGCTTGAGCAACGGCTTGCGGATTTTCGGGTACTTGAGCCGGTTGGCGCTGTAGATGTACCAGCTGTAGCTGGCACCACGCGGACAGCCACGGGGCTCATGGTTCGGCAGGTCGTTACGGGTACGCGGGTAGTCGGTCTGCTGGGTTTCCCAGGTGATCAGGCCGTTCTTGACGTAGATTTTCCACGAGCAGGAGCCGGTGCAGTTCACCCCGTGGGTGGAACGCACGATCTTGTCGTACTGCCAGCGCGAACGGTAGACGTTCTCCCAGTCGCGGGACTCTTTGCGGGTCTCGCCATGACCGTCGGAAAACTCGTTTTGCTTGCGATTGAAAAACTTCAGTTGATCCAGTAAATGACTCACGGTGTAGTCCTCTCAGGCTTGCTGCGGGGTTCTGCGCCCCGCCCACGCGATGGTTGGATTCGGGTTTCTCAGCAGGGAGTCGCTGCGCCTTTGCGCGCGTACCACCACCACGTCACCACGATGCAGCTCAGGTAAAAGCCGACGAACATGTAGAAGGCCATCTCCGGGCCGCCGGTCTGGGCCATCGAAGTGCCGAAGGATTTGGGAATGAAGAACGCGCCGAAGGCGCCCATGGCCGAACTGAAGCCCAGGACCGCGGCTGACTCTTTGCCGGCATTTTTCAGCGCCTGTTCGCGCACTGCCGTTGGTTTGCCGGCCGAAGCTTTTTCATGCTGGGTGCGGAAGATCATCGGGATCATGCGGAAGGTGGAGCCGTTGCCCACACCGGTGGTGATGAACAGCAACATGAACATGCCGAGGAAGCCGTAGAAGTTGCCGCCCGAGCCGTTCTGCGGCAAAAAGTGCAATACGCCGAAGACCATCACGATCATCAGGACGAAGTTCCACAAGGTCACTTTCGCGCCACCGAGCTTGTCCGCCAGCCAGCCGCCCAATGGACGCACCAGGGCGCCAACCAACGGGCCGAGGAAGGCGAATTTCAAGGCGATGACATCAGGGAACGAGGTTTTGATCAGCAGCGGAAACGCGGCGGAGAAGCCGATGAACGAACCGAAGGTCGCCAGGTACAACCAGCACATCAGCCAGTTGTGTTTGCGTTTGAAGATCACCGCCTGCTCGCTGAACGAGGCCCGGGCACTGGACAGATCATTCATGCCAAACCAGGCCAGCACCGTCACCAGGACAATGAACGGCACCCAGATGAAGCCGGCGTTCTGCAACCACAACTGGCCGCCATCCGGCAACGCTTGCGGCGAGCCGCCCATGAAGCCGAACACACCGAAGGTAATCACCAGCGGCACGCAGAACTGCATCACCGAGACGCCCAGGTTACCCAGCCCGGCATTCAGGCCAAGCGCCGTACCCTGCTGCGACTTGGGATAGAAGAAGCTGATGTTGGACATGCTCGAGGCGAAGTTGCCGCCACCGAAACCGCAGAGCAAGGCAATCAACACGAACACGCTGTAGGAGGTGCTCGGGTCCTGCACGGCGAAGCCCATCCAGATCGAGGGCAGCAACAGCGACGCGGTGCTCAGGGCGGTCCAGCGCCGGCCACCGAAGATCGGCACCATAAAGGAATAGAAGACGCGCAAGGTCGCCCCGGACAGCCCCGGCAACGCGGCCAGCCAGAACAGCTGGTCGGTGGTGAAGCTGAAGCCGATGGCGTTCAACCGCACGATCACCGTGCTCCAGACCATCCAGACCGCAAAGGCCAGCAGCAGCGCAGGAATGGAAATCCACAGGTTGCGCGTGGCGGTCTGTTTGCCGCTACTTCCCCAGAACGCGGGGTCCTCGGGGCGCCAGTCATGAATGACCGGGCCTTTGTCAGGCTTTTGCAGAACGGACATGTTCTTCTCCTAGGGCAATGCTGGAAAACGGGGACTGGGTCAGCGGCGGCGCTTTACCCAGCACCGGGCTTTTGCGGATTTCGCTGAAGTACATCCAGGTGAGGGAGACCCAGACCACGCCGTACATCAACATGAAGCAGGAAGAGCGCACGCCGGTGATGTCCACCAGGGCGCCGAACAGGATGGGCAACACGAACCCGCCCAGGCCACCGGCGAGGCCGACGATGCCGGACACCGCACCCATGTTTTTCGGGTAGTCGTTGGCGATGTATTTGAAGACCGAAGCCTTGCCGAACGCGAAGGCGATGCCCATGACGAACAGCAGCACGGTGAACAGCGCGGGGTTGAGGCCGATGTGGAAATCCACCGGGCCGTTGATCGTTTGCACTTGCAGCTGGGTCTGGGGATACGAGAGCAGGAACAGGCAAATCCAGCTGACCCACAACACCCACCAGGTCACGCTTTGCGCACCCCAGCGATCCGACATCCAGCCGCCGACCGCACGCAGCACGCCACCGGGCAGAGAAAAACAGGCCGCCAGCAACGCCGCGCTTTGCAGGCTGAAACCGTATTCCTGCACGTAGTACTTGGTCATCCACAGCGCGAGGGCGACATACCCCCCGAAGACGATCGAGTAGTACTGGCAGTAGCGCCACACCGCCGGATCCTTCAGCGAGCTCAATTGCTCCCGCAAAGTCGCGCCAGTGGCACTGCGGTGGTCCTTGTTTTCGGCGCTGAAGAACCAGAACAACAGCGCAGTAATAAACAGGATTGCGCTGAAGACTTTCGGCACCAGCTGCCAACTGCCGGCAGCGATCAGCGCCGGGGCGAGAAACTTGGTCACCGCGGCCCCGGCGTTACCGGCACCGAAGATGCCCATCGCGAAGCCCTGGTTCTCCTTGTCGAACCATTTGGCGACGTAGGCAATCCCCACCGAGAACGAGCCACCGGCCAGGCCGACGAACAAGCCCAGCACCAGGAACTGCCAGTAGGCGGTGGCGTGACTGATCAGGTACAGCGGCGCGACGCAGGCCAGCATCAGCAGGAAGAACACGCTGCGCCCGCCAAAGCGGTCGGTCAGCAGGCCCAGGGGCAACCGCACCAGCGAGCCGGTCAGTACCGGGGTCGCGGCCAGCAGGCCGAACTGGGTTTCGTTGAGCTGGAGAAGGTCCTTGATCGGCACCCCGAGCACGGCAAACATCATCCAGACCATGAAACAGACAGTGAAGGCCAATGTGCTCATGCCCAGCACTAGGCCTTGTCGTACACGGGGTTGGGTCACGATGCTCTCCAGTCAGTTAGCCACGGCTGCAGACTAGAGAGGCCGACCCCGCAAAAACTTGATCCATATCAACGTAGCCCATGGGGGCACAGGCCTATGCTTGCGCGGCCTACCTCCAAGGAGGTAGTCCTGCAAAGGCTTGAAACCCTAGGTTTATCAGGGGCTTGGGCTTTTCTTCCAAGGTTTTTGCTGACAGGGATCAGTCGACAACTCTTTAGAGGTAGCGCGCCCGGGATCGGCGGCAAAACCTGCTCTGGTGCACTCTATGCTCTGTTTTCCTGATTTTTTCCCGAGTCGGCGTTGATGATTCGCTGGTTGCGCAGCTCCCTGCCCGCTCGCGCCGGGCTGGCGGTGATCCTGATCGCCGTGCTCGCCCTCGCCAGCTCATTGAGCGCCGGGCTGATCGCCTGGTTCAGCCAGGGCGATGCCGCCGCGATCAATACCGCGGGCTCGGTGCGCATGGAGACCTACCACCTGAGCTGGAAACTGGCGGCGGGCGCCTCCAGCGAAGACATCGCCAACGTCGCCGACAGCCTGCAGAATCGCCTCGACAGCCAGTCACTCAAGGCGGTGCTGGAGGATGGCCCGACCACCGCGCTGCAAATCAGCTACGGGCAAATCCAGCACTACTGGAACGAGGAGTTGCGCCCGGCGCTGGAACGCGGCGATGGGGCCGCTTTTCAAGCCAAAGCCCTGCCCTTCGTTGAACAACTGAACCAGTTCGTCCATCTGCTACAGCGCCAAAGCGAACAAAAGCAAGGCTGGCAACAGGTGATCCAGGGCATGGCCTTGTTCACCACCCTGTTCGTCCTGCTGATCGGGTTATACGAATTGCAGTATGGGGTCGTCATGCCCCTGAAAGAGTTGGTGGACGCCACCCAGCGCTTTCGTCGCGGTGACTTCAAGGTGCGGGTCAATCATCAGTCCCAGGATGAACTGGGCCAGTTGGCCATGAGTTTCAACGCCATGGCCGAGACGATCGAAGAGTCGCACCGCACCCTGGAGACTCAGGTCCGGCAAAAAACCCTGAACCTGCAACAAGCCAACGCGGCTCTCGAGTTGCTGTACCAAAGCAGCCGCAGCCTGGCCACACGCCTGGCCAATGCCGAAGGCCTGGATGAGTTGATCCGGCGCTTTCAGCAACGCCTGCCCGGTTTGCGCCTGTCGCTGTGCCTGCAAGGACAATTGCAGGCACCGGCCCAGCAGTTGCTCGCCCTGCACGGCGCAAACATCCGCGAAGTCTGCGCCAGCAGCGATTGCGCCACGTGTCAGAAGCACCATGAAACCAGTCCGCAAACCTTCAGCATCAGCAACCAGGGCAGTGAACTGGGCGAACTCAAGGCGCATTTTGTCGACGGCCATCCCACGCAAGCCTGGGAAACCCAACTGATCCAGGCCCTGGCCAACCTGATTGGCACCTCGCTGTCGCTCAAGCGTCAACGGGAACAGGATCATCGCCTGCTGCTGCTGGACGAACGCACGATCATTGCCCGCGAGCTGCACGATTCACTGGCCCAGGCCCTGTCCTACATGAAACTGCAAGTCAGCCGCCTGCAGACCCTGATGCGCCGTGGCGAACCGGTGGAAACCCTGGAAAACGTCACAGCGGAACTGCGCGAAGGGCTGAACAATGCCTACCGCCAGCTACGCGAGTTGCTGACCACCTTTCGCTTGCAGATTCACGATGCGGGGCTGGTGCAGGAACTCAAGGACACCGCCGAGGAGTTCTCTCGCCGCGGCGAATTCCAGGTGCACCTGCACGTCGACGCATTGGCTTTTCAGCTATCGGCCAGCGAGCAAATCCACATCCTGCAGATCACCCGCGAGGCGCTCTCCAATTGCCTGCGCCACGCCCATGCGCAAAGCGCCTGGCTGCAACTGCGTCAGGAAGGCGAAACCGTGAGGCTCAGCGTCGAAGACGACGGACGCGGGTTCAGCGGCAAAGTCGATCCGCGCGAACACCACGGCCTGAACATCATGGATGAGCGGGCCCGCAGCTTGCGCGGCCAGTTGCAGATTTTTTCCAGGGCGCCCCAGGGCACCCGCGTCCAGCTGGAATTCCGCCCGGAGTTTCTTGGACAGCAAACAGAAGGTAGCGTCACATGACCCCGTCCCCGCGACACCGAATCCTGCTGGTCGACGACCATCCGATGATGCGGCACGGCATCCGCCAGATGCTCGAGCTTGAAGATGATTTCGAGATCGTCGGCGAAGCCAGCCATGGCGAAGAAGCCCTCCCCTTGATCGAGCCGTTGCGACCGGACCTGGTGCTGCTCGACAACAACATGCCGCAGATGAACGGCATTGAAACCCTGCGTCAATTACGCGCGATGCACTACAGCGGCAAGGTGCTGCTGTTCACGGTCTCGGACGCCGAAGACGATATTCGCGACGCACTGCGCCTGGATGCCGACGGCTACCTGCTCAAGGACATGGAACCCGAACTCCTGATTCAGTACATCCGCGATGCCTTGAACGGTGTATTGGTGATCAGCCCGGGCCTGACCCAGGTCATGGCCCAGGCACTGCGCTCACCGCAACGCCAAACCGTGGTGGAACTGACCGAACGTGAACGCCAGGTACTGAAAACCATCGCCAGCGGTTTCAGCAACAAGGTCATCGGGCACAAGCTGGGCATTACTGAAGGTACGGTCAAGGTTCACGTCAAGAACCTGCTGCATAAACTCGGCTTGCGTTCGCGGGTCGAGGCGGCGGTGTGGGCCATGGAGCACTTGCGCAGTGCGGGCTGAAGGGCATGCCTCTTTCGAGGTAGACCTGCAGAGGCATGGGGCAATTGCCTCGTGTTCTTTACTATGATCGTCAGCGGAGGTACGCCATGCTGACCCACCCTTCCATCGTTTTAACGTTGCGCCGACACCATCTGTTCAGCCAACTGCCGGAGAAAGTCTTCGAGGAAGTCTGCGGGCTGGCGATGCTCAAGCGTCTGAGTTGCCACAGCACGCTCATGCACCAAGGGGATCCGGCCAAGCGCTTTTTCCTGTTGGTCAGCGGGCAGATCAAGCTGTACCGGCTCACCGGTGAAGGCCAGGAAAACCTGGTGGAAATCATTCAGCCCGGCCAGACTTTTGCCGAAGCCTTGCTGTTCAGCCAGGCCCGGCTGTACCCGGTGAGCGCCACGGCGCTCAAGGACAGCGTGCTGGTGAGCATCGAGGGCAGCCATTATCGCAACGTTCTGGAGGACCAGCCGAAAGTTTGCCTGGCGATCCTGGCGAGCATGAGCGTGCACCTGCACCTGCGTCTGCGCGATATCGATACCTTGACCATGGCCAGCGCGAGCCGGCGGGTGATCCATTTCCTGTTCCAGGAGCGCAACCCGCTCACCAACCGGATTGTCTTGCAGGTCTCCAAACGCCTGGTGGCCTCGAAGCTGGGTATTCAACCGGAAACCTTTTCGCGGATTTTGCACCGCCTGGTGGACAGTGGCCTGATCGCCATGGAACGGCGCAATATCAGCATCCTCGCCGAAGAGGATCTCGCGGCCTTCCAATAGACGGAATTGACCGCAGTCAATGCGCAATACCGCCGGCCTTGCACACTGAACAAGTCCATCCATGGAGAGCGCTCATGCCCCGTTCAACCTTGCCTCTGGTTTACGCCTGCTCAGGCTGTTCCAATGTTGCCCAGCTGGCCAATACCCTGGCCGTGCGTCTGGATCGCAGCGGCCTGGCGGAAATGTCCTGCATCGTCGGGGTTGGCGGGCACGTGGCGGCGCTGGTAAACAAGGCGAGCTCGGGGCGGCGGATTTTCGCGCTGGACGGTTGTGCGCTGGAATGTGTCGAGAACTGCCTGAAACAGCATGGACTGCACGCGGATGTGCACCTGATCCTCAACCAACACGGCCTGCGCAAACGCAATGGCGAAGACTGCACGCAGGCGCAGGGGGATGAGTTGTTTGAAGCGATCAGGCAGTTGATTGCCACTGATGCCCTGCAGGAAGAAAACCGCCAGGAAACGATGGCCTAAGGGACAACGTAAATCTAAATGTAGGAGCCGGCTTGCCGGCGAAGGCGTCTTCATGGGCGCTGCAAGGCTCAAGGCCGCTTTCGCTGGCAAGCCAGCTCCTACAGGATCGGCTGCGAACCGCTGAATCGTGGACACGTTAAAACCTGTAGGAGCCGGCTTGCCGGCGAAGGCGTCTTCATGGGCGCTGTAAGGCTCAAGGCCGCTTTCGCTGGCAAGCCAGCTCCTACAGGATCGGCTGCGAACCGCTGAATCGTGGACACGTTAAAACCTGTAGGAGCCGGCTTGCCGGCGAAGGCGTCTTCATGGGCGCTGTAAGGCTCAAGGCCGCTTTCGCTGGCAAGCCAGCTCCTACAGGATCGGCTGCGAACCGCTGAATGGTGGACACGTTAAAACCTGTAGGAGCCGGCTTGCCGGCGAAGGCGTCTTCATGGGCGCTGCAAGGCTCAAGGCCGCTTTCGCTGGCAAGCCAGCTCCTACAGGATCGGCTGCGAACCGCTGAATGGTGGACACGTTAAAACCTGTAGGAGCCGGCTTGCCGGCGAAGGCGTCTTCATGGGCGCTGCAAGGCTCAAGGCCGCTTTCGCTGGCAAGCCAGCTCCTACAGGATCGGCTGCGAACCGCTGAATTGTGGACACGCTAAACCCTGTAGGAGCCGGCTTGCCGGCGAAGGCGTCTTCATGGGCGCTGCAAGGCTTGAGGCCGCTTTCGCTGGCAAGCCAGCTCCTACAGGATCGGCTGCGAACCGCTGAATGGTGGACACGTTAAAACCTGTAGGAGCCGGCTTGCCGGCGAAGGCGTCTTCATGGGCGCTGCAAGGCTCAAGGCCGCTTTCGCTGGCAAGCCAGCTCCTACAGGATCGGCTGCGAACCGCTGAATCGTGGACACGTTAAAACCTGTAGGAGCCGGCTTGCCGGCGAAGGCGTCTTCATGGGCGCTGCAAGGCTCAAGGCCGCTTTCGCTGGCAAGCCAGCTCCTACAGGATCGGCTGCGAACCGCTGAATGGTGGACACGTTAAAACCTGTAGGAGCCGGCTTGCCGGCGAAGGCGTCTTCATGGGCGCTGCAAGGCTCAAGGCCGCTTTCGCTGGCAAGCCAGCTCCTACAGGATCGGCTGCGAACCGCTGAATTGTGGACACGCTAAACCCTGTAGGAGCCGGCTTGCCGGCGAAGGCGTCTTCATGGGCGCTGCAAGGCTTGAGCCGCCTTCGATGCGGTGCGGCGATCCGACAAGCCAGCTCCTACATGATCTGTGTTGTTATCCTGCCGCCAAGCCCTTCCCCGCCCGCTCCAGATTGCGCCATAGCCAGACAGGCAATACGTCAGGATCCAGGCTGTCGATCAGGTTCTTCAGCGCCAGTCCCAGTTCGGTATCGCCCTCGATCACCAGGCGCCGGCGAAAGAACAGCGTGTCCGGGTCTTCCTGGCGGCTGGCCAGCAGCAGAAACTCACGCCAGTTACCGCTGATGGTCACGTGTGCCGTGGCGCGCTCGGCAATCTGCAAACCCTGACGGCCGAGGGTCAAGTTCCAGGACAAACCCAGGTCCGGGATCCGCAGGCATAGCCAACGCCCGCGTAACACTTCAAATTCGCCATCGCGTAACGGCTCGGCGAGGCAGCGATTGAGCGCCTGCTGCAACGCCAGGCGCTGCACCGCAAACGGCACTCGACGCACCAGCGGCAACAAGCAGTCGGCACCCTTCAACAGCCATTTTTTTCGATTCAACACAGGCCAACCTCCTCGACGCGCAACATGCCGGCCTGGCCATGCCAGTAGCCGTTGCAACCGTCGACGTACAGCGGTGGAGTCTCACCGAGGCGAACCCGTTGGTAGGCGGCAACCACCTCGGCCATGCCTTCAACCCGGGGGCTCAGGCGCAACAGATCGGCACCGCAGGCCACCAGCCCGGCGTAATCCGCCAGCAGATTGGTCACCTCGGCCGACATCGTTTGAATGCCGTTGATGGTGAACAACGCCTGCCCTTCCTGACTGGTCAACGCCAGGCCATCGGGGTAGTTGATGCAGCAAAACTGGCAGTCGTCCTTGGGCTTGTTTTCCGCCCGAGCCGTGAAGCAGCGTGCGGAATAGGCCAAGGGCAAATGTCCATAGGCGAAGATCTCGACTTCCGGCACCTCACGCCCCAGTTCCCGCACCTGGCCAAGCACATCGCCAATCAGCGCCGCCGAGCATTCCACCGGCGGTACCCAACGGATCATGCCGCTGTCCAACAGTTGCGCCAACGCATGACCGTTGTACAAATTCAGCGCCGGACCGCCCACGAACGGCAACTTGCGCTCGGCGAGGAGCTGCACCGCGCCCATGTCGTTGGCCTCCACCAGCAATTGACCGTTGTCGCAGAGCCGGCGCAGGCTGGACAGTTCGGAGGCCGCTTCGATCAGTGTCAGGCTGGAGATCACCAACTGTGCCTGGCTGCATTCCTGTAACTCGCGTCCCAGCCCCAGCCATTGATCCAGGGAAAAGGACCGGCGTTTGGAGCACACGGTTTCCCCCAGGTAAATCACATCCAGGGGCAAGGCCGACATCTCGGCGTAAAAGTTGCTGAGTTGCTCTTTGTCCCAATAAAACAGGACCGGTCCAAGGCTGAGCTTCATCTCGCCTCCCTCATTGCCATGATCGATGGTAAGCACCCAGGGTGGTCTGGCTGCCTTCGGACAAACCGGCCAGCACCCGACGCCATTCCTCCTTGACCCGAAAACTGCCCGGCGAGCCACGATGGGCATCCAGTGCTGCGCGCCAGACGCGGGTGACTTGCTCGACATAGGCCGGACTGCGTTGCCGGCCCTCGATTTTGACCGCCTCGACGCCGATGGCCGTCAACTCCGGCAGCAAGTCCAGGGTGTCGAGGCTGGTGGGCTCCTCCAGCGCATGAAAGCGTTTACCGCCAACCAGAAAACGGCCCTTGCACAAGGTCGGGTAACCGGCCGGTTCATCGGGGGTGTAGCGATCGATCAGCACTTCACTGAGTCGCGCGCTCAAGCCTTCGGCGTCGTCGCTCCAGCGCACCGCCTTGGCTGGCGAACAGACGCCGCACAGGTTCGGCGACTCGCCGGTAATGTAGGAAGACAGATGGCAACGGCCTTCAGCCATGATGCACAGGCTACCGAAGCCAAAGACTTCGATGGGCACCGGGCTGCTGGCGGCGACCTGGCGCACCTGCGCCAGGGATAACACCCGTGGCAGCACCGCGCGCCGGATGCCGTAGCGTTGCGCATAGAATTGCAGCGCCGCGGCATGGGTCGCCGAGCCCTGGACCGACAGGTGCAACGCCAGTTGCGGATGGCGCTGGCTGGCATAGTTGAGCACCCCGGGGTCGGCGGCAATCAACGCGTCGACGCCGAAATCCGCGGCCCGATCCACTGCCCGTTGCCAGCGCTCCCAGCCCTTGGGCTGCGGGTAGGTGTTCACCGCGACGTAGAGCTTGCGCTGATGCTGGCGGATGTGGGCGACCGCAGCGTCGAACTGCTTGTCGTCCATGTTCAGCCCGGCGAAATGCCGGGCATTGGTGTCATCGCGAAAGCCGACATAGACGGCATCGGCGCCTTGGCGCACCGCCGCTTTCAGCGCAGGCAGGTTGCCTGCCGGGCAGACCAGTTGCATGGGTAATCCTCATGGGAAATCGCGTCTCGCCCGTCCATCGACGCCTGTGGCGCACCGGGCGAAAAAGGCGCTGCCAGTCTAGCGAGACCGGCAGGCATGGCCTTGACGGCAATCAATTGCCCTCAATGCAACAGGTCGGCGAAGGACAGGAACATCACGTTGTCGTGCTTTAGCACTTGCTGTTCGCACTCGATCACCGCCAACCCATCGGCCCAACAGGCGGCCGTCAACATCGCCGAGCTTTGCTGCGGGTGCAGCGCCAGGCTCAACTGGCCATCAGCGCCTGGGGTCAGCCGAGCCCGCAGATACTGCCGACGCTTGTTGCGCTGCAACCAGTCGAACCCGGCGGGCACGGCCAATGGCACCGGCAACACGTCTTTCACGCCCTGGGCCCTGAGCAGGAACGGACGCACCACCACCAACGCGGTAATCAGCGCCGCCGACGGATTGCCCGGCATGCCGATCCAGGGTTTGCCGGCCAACTCGCCAAAGGCCAGTGGCTTACCCGGTTGAATGGCCAGCCGCCAGAAATCCAGGCTGCCGAGTTCCTCGATGGCCTGCTTGAGATGGTCTTCCTCACCGACCGAGACGCCACCGGAACTCAACAGCAGGTCGCACTCCGAGGACGCCAGGCTCAAGGCATGCCGACTGGCCGCCAACTCATCGGCCATGACGCCATAGTCGTGCACCTCGACGCCCCAGCCGCGCAATAACGCGGCCAGGCAATGGCGATTGCTGTTGTAGATCTGCCCCGGAGCCAAGGACTCGCCGGGCTCACGCAGTTCATTGCCGCTGCTGAGCAGGCACACCTGCAGCGGCCGATAGACTTCGACTCGTGCGACACCGGCACCGGCGAGCAAGCCCACTTCCTGGGCACGCAGGCGCTTGCCGGCCTGGAGCAACAGATCACCGCGGCGGACTTCCTCTCCTTCCTTGCGCACGTGATCGCCAGCGCTTACGGGCGGAAACCAGACGCGTTCGCCATCGATCCGGCAGCGCTCCTGCGGCACCACGGTGTCGGCACCCGGAGGCAATGGCGCACCGGTAAAGATCTGCACCGCCTGCTGCGCGAGCAAGGGCGAGCACGCCGGATCACCCGCCGCGATTCGTCCGCCAATCGACAAATAGCCACCGTCCGGTGGCAGGTCAGCGGCCCTCAGGGCGTACCCGTCCATGGCGCTGTTGTCCCAGGCCGGCAGGTTGACAGAAGAATGAATGTCCGCCGCCAGCACCCGCCCCAAGGCTTGATCCAGGCCGATCTTTTGCGCCAGGGGCGGCGGCGGTGCCTGATCCAGCAGACGGCTGATGGCCTCATCCACCGGCATCAGATTGCCGAGGTCGCACACCCGGCCGGTCATGAGCGTGTCTCGCAGGCATCGATGGCCCGCTGAGCTTGCGCTTTCAAATGCGGAGCGAAATTGCACGGGCCGGTGCGGCTGTCCAGCTGTTCGAGCAGGATCTGGTTCCAGGCGGTTCGACACGCGCCCGGCGAACCCGGCACGCAGCACACCAGCACGCCATTGCTCATCCCGGCCAATGCCCGGGACTGCAGGCTGGACATGCCGATCTCCGCCAGGGACACCTGGCGGAACAGTTCACCGAAGCCTTCCACATGCTTGTCCAGCAACGGCAGCACCGCTTGTGGCGTGTTGTCGCGGGTGGTGAAGCCGGTGCCACCGGTCATCAGGATCACTTGCACCCGAGGGTCGGCGATCCACTGGGAGACCTTGGCGCGGATCTGATAAATGTCGTCCTTGACCAGGTCGCGGTCGATCAACACGTGCCCGGCGGTTTGCAGCAAATCGGTCAGGGTCTGTCCCGAGGTGTCGGTCTCGACGGTGCGCGTATCGCTGATGGTCAGCACGGCGATGTTCAGGGGGGCGAAAGTGCGTTGCGCCAGGTGGGCCATGTCCAGGTCTTCCCGTAGATGAGGGTATGGCCCGAAGCCTGAACCGGAATGGCGAGCGGGCCTATTCCTCGTTGGAGGTACCTCCACAGGGCAATACGGATAATGCGTCAGGCACAACACCTGTGGGAACGGGCTTGCTCGCGAATACGGTGGGTCAGGCACATCAATTGTGAATGACACACCGCATTCACGAGCAAGCCCGCTCCCACAGGTCCCTCATAGCTACACGTTTTGCGCGAAGGAGCTCAAGGCGCCAAACGGGTCCGTTGCCACACGCCATCACGCGACCGGTAATCAAGCCGGTCATGCAACCGATCGGCGCGGCCCTGCCAGAACTCCAGCCGGTCCGGCTGCAGGCAGTAGCCGCCCCAATGCTCAGGACGCCGGATGCTGTGGCCGACGAAGCGTTTGATGGTGTGCGCGAGCATGGATTCAAGGGCTGCGCGACTCGCCAGCGGCCGGCTTTGCGGTGAAGCCCAGGCGCCGAGGCGGCTGGCCACCGGGCGGGAATCGAAGTACGTGTCAGAGAGCTGCGGGTCGAGCCTGGACACCTGGCCTTCGATGCGCACCTGCCGTTCCAGTCCCGGCCAGAAAAACGTCATCGCGGCATGGGGGTTGGCCGCCAGTTGTTGCCCTTTGTCGCTCTGGTAATTGCCGAAAAAAGTGAAGCCTTCATCGCTCAGCCCCTTGAGCAGCAGCACCCGGCAGTGCGGCCGGCCGTCGCTGTCGACCGTCGCCAGCACCATGCTGTTGGCCTCGACCGGCGCGCTCTCGGTGTCGCGGGCCTGTTGCAGCCATTGTCGGAACATCGCCAGCGGATCCTCCAGCGCCGCTTCGTCTTGCAGGCCATGAAGGGTGTAGTTACGGCGCAGTTGAGCCAGGGACAGGGGCATGGCGTTGATCTCCGGTGGGTTCTGCGCAGTGTGCGAGGCACCGCGTCAAACCTCCTTGACCGCCATCAACACTGTCGATTACTTGAGCCGCAGGCGCCGCGCCAGTTTGTGCAGATTGCTCGGATCGACTTCCAGGATCCGCGCGGCACTGGCCCAGTTTTCCCCGGACAGGGCCAGGGCCTGGAGGATTTTCTTGCGTTGGTAATCGTCGACGGCTTCCCCCAGGGGCTGGAACGGCGCATCCGCCATCACGTCCTCATTTGGCTCGACCACTACCCCGGGCGCACCCATTGCACTGTCGAGATCGAGAACTTCCGGCTCCAGCGTCATGATCAAGGTGCGACTGCTGCCGCGACTCAGTTGCTTCAACGCGGCGCGACTGATCACGTGCTCCAGTTCCCGCACGTTGCCTGGCCAGGTGTACGCCAGCAGCGCGCGCTCGGCCGGCGGCGACAGGCGCAAGCCGCGCAGGCCGAGCCGCGCCCGGTTTAGCTCGAGGAAATGCCCGGCCAGCATCAACACATCGTTGCCCCGCTCGCGCAGGGGCGGAATCGGCACCGGGTACACCGAGAGCCGGTGATACAGGTCGGCCCGGAACAGACCTTCGCGAATGCTGTCCGGCAGGTGCCGGTTGGTGGCGGCGATGATGCGCACATCGACGTGCAACGGCTTGTCGGCGCCCAGGCGCTGGATCTCGCCATTTTGCAACGTACGCAACAACTTCGCCTGCACCGCCAAGGGCAATTCACCGACTTCGTCGAGAAACAGCGTGCCGCCGTTGGCCGCATCGAAGCGTCCGGCGCGGTCACTGGTGGCGCCGGAAAAGGCGCCTTTGACATGGCCGAACAATTCACTCTCCGCCAGCGACTCCGGCAAGGCGGCGCAATTGACCTGGATCAGCGGCTTGTGGCTGCGCCGTGAAAGCCGGTGCAAGCGGCGGGCGAACAGCTCTTTGCCGACACCGGTCTCGCCCAACAGCAACACCGGCAGTTCGGAATCAGCCAGCACATCCAGCTCATTGAGCAGCTGATGCAAGACCTCGCTCTGACCGAGGATCTCGCCCTCCTCGACGGGCATGCGAAAGTCCTGGGTATCGCTGCGGGACAAACGCAAGCTGCGGTTTTCCTGCTCGAGTCGGGTCACCCGTACGGCGGCCTCGATCTGCAGGGTGCAGCGCTTGAGTTCCTCCCGGGCCTGGCTGTCGAAGGTTCCGGCGTGCAGCGCATCGAGGGTGATCGCCCCCCAGATCCGCCCTTCCACGTACAGGCTCACGCCCATGCAGTCATGCACCGGCAACGGTTCGCCGACGTGGCCGTCGAGCAAGCCGTCGTAAGGATCCGGCAGGCGGCTGTCGGGCTCGAACCAGACCGGCTCGCGGGACGCCATGATCGCCGCCAGCCGGGGATGCTGGGCAATGACGAAGCGCCGCCCCAGGGCTTCATGCACCAGCCCCACGGTCGCCACCGGCCGGAGGCTGTCGTCATCCAGGCGCAGCAATCCCACCGCGCCACTGTTGAAGTATTCGCGCAGGGTCTGGACCAGTCGTTGCAACCGCACGGCATTGGGCAACTCGACAATCAGGTCGGCCGCCAGGCTTTCACGCAACATGGTAGTAAGTACCCTCTTTGGTTGGATTCACCCTAAAGCGTCAGGGTAACTATCACCACAGCTAAAAAAACATCGTTTTTTTTCAATCAGTTAACTATGGCATGCGGGGTGCAATGAGCCTGGGGAACCGTTGAAATCCACACAAGGAACCCTGATGAGCCAGACCCTATTGGAACAAAGCCTCGGCCAACTGGCCTGCGACATTCCCGGCGCCACCCGGATCTTTCACAGCTTCAAACTGGACTTCTGTTGCGGCGGGCATAAAAGCCTGCGCGAAGCGGCCCTTGGCAAGGACCTCGATCCGCTGCTGATCGCCGATGCCCTGCACGACCTGCAAGACGCCGGCGACACCCAGCACGACTGGCGCAACGAACCGTCGGAGACGTTGATCGCCCACCTCCTGGCGCGCTATCACGCCCGCCATCGCGAGCAACTGCCGGAACTGATCCGCCTCGCCCGTCGGGTCGAGCAGGTCCACGGTGCCCGCAGCAGCTGCCCCAATGGCCTGGCCGATCTGCTGACCGACATGCAACAGGAACTCGAAGGGCACATGCTCAAGGAAGAGCAGGTGCTGTTCCCGATGCTGCAACAGGGCATCGGCCCGCAGGCCGCGCCACCGATCCAGGTGCTGCGCTTCGAACATGATCAACATGGCCAGGCGCTGGACCAGCTGCTACTCCTGACCAACCACATCATCCCGCCGGTCGAAGCCTGCAACACCTGGCGCGCGCTCTATCGCGGGTTGCTGGAGTTCAAGGACGACCTGATGCAACACATCCATCTGGAAAACAACGTGCTGTTCATCAACGCCCTCAAACCCCGTCATTGATCGACAATCAATGACACCGCATTCGCCGGCTTGCCGTAATTGTAGGAGCGAGCTTGCTCGCGATGGACTCAAGAGCGCCGCGTTTAACCAGTAAACACGCGTTATCGTTAACGACCATCGCGAGCAAGCTCGCTCCTACAGTATGAACTGACCCACACGTTTTTCAGCGTGATCAACCCTGCCAATAGAACATCGCCTTGGCCAGGATCACGATCATCACCATGTGCCCAAGGATGCTGCGGCGAATCCAGCTCGCACGGCTAACCGTCAGCCGCTCGCTTTTCAGCCAGTACGCCAGCAACAGGTAATGGCCGATGATGCTCAGGGCCAGGACGATCTTCAGGCTCAGCAACGTGCCAAAGCTGCTGGCCAGCGGCTGACTCAAGACCCCACGATGCTGCCATGCCAGGCTGATGCCGGCGCCATACAACAGCACCACCACGCCATGCAGCACCTTGCGTGAACGCACTGCAATCGCTTGATCTGCGCTCGTTTGCGCGGTATCCGCCAACTGCTGGCGGGCGCGGTGCCAGATCACCACTTCGAAAAACAGCGTGCCGATGAAGGCAATCGCCGCCAGCAAGTGGGTGACCAGTAAAAAGGGATACATCACCGGCAGCCTCCATTAGTTCGTTTGCTTATCCCGGATGACCGTCGACCCGGGCCCGCAGCAGCATCGGCCCATAACGCCAGGCGTATAGCGCAAACGCCAACGCCCAACACACGCCGGCCAGCCACAACGCAGGCAGGGGAAAGAACAGGACCAACACGACCCGGCTCAGACAGGCCAGGTTGAGCAGAATGAACGCCAGGGTCATGCCCTGTGGCGGCTCCAGCGCGCGGCCGGTATGCCCCAGGCTGACCCGCGCGATCATCGCCAGAACCAGGCCGCCCATGGCGCCGATGGTCAGGCAATGCACCGCCAGGCTCGAATTGACCGGTACGCCAAAATGCCACAGCGCCATGCCCAGACAGGCCACCGCCAACCAGCCATACGCCAGGTACAACGACCACAGCAACGGCACGTGCCAGAGGGCGCGATCATGCCAGCGCACCAGCCGCACCAGATGCCCTGCTGCCAACACGGCGAACAACAGGCCCACCCACAGATTGGGCTCAAGAGAGAATCCTGCGGCATAGGACAACGCCACCAGGGGCGAACCGATCAGCAGCAGCCAATCCAGCCACGGCCAGGGGGTAACGCCTTCAACCTTGCCGAGGCCGCGCTGAATGAAGAACGGAATCACGCGCCCGCCGATCAAGCCCATCATCGCCGCCACCAGCCAAAGGCCGGTCAGCACGCCTTGACGCTGCCAGCCTTCATGACCTTCTAGCAGGCCGTACAGGGACAAGCCGTCGGCTGCCGCCAATAACAGCAGTACCACGGCAATCGGGTAGTTACGTTTCTGCCGCACCTGCCACAGGGTGAATCCCATGAGCGCGGCCACCGCCAGCGGGAATGCCAATTCCAGCAACGCCAGTACCGGCCAGGGTGCGTTGACCAGCCACGCCACTCGCGCCAATAACCACAGCAGTGCCAGCGCCGCCAGCGGTGCGCCGCTGATGCCGGGGCGGCCGGTCCAGGTCTGTACGGCCGTCAGCAGGAAGCCGGCGATAATCGCCAGGCCGAAACCGAACAGCAATTCATGTCGATGCCAGCCCAGCCAACCTCCGGCGGGTTGCCAGTCGCCCACCGAACCACTGAAGGCTGCCAGCCACAGCGGAATGGCCAGCACGGCCAACAGGCAGCCGGCGAGGAAAAATGGCCGAAAGGCCAGTCGTAACAGCGGCGCAGTAGCCATCGCTTTGCGGCGGTCAATTACTTGCATAAAGCCACTCCTTTACCTTGCTGCTGACCTGACGCCAACCTGCACACGTCGAGGTAAGTCCGGGGGCAATCATCGGGTATTGGCGATCAATTACCGTTGTCGCAGATCAAGTGTGCAAGGGGCGTGCCCCAGGTGCAGATCGACAGCCAGGCGCAGTTCCCTCGCCACAGGGTGATCCGCCTCAGGGTATAAATGACCATTACAGGGTTTTAAGTACCCTGATGCCCATGGTCTTTTTCACCCTAATCCTTGACTACCCTAATAAACAAGGACTTGCGCCTATGGCCCGGGTCTTGCTCAAGCGTTTGCACATCAAAGAAACCTCCCCTTGGAGTCGTCATGAAAAAAGTCATCCAGCCCTTGGCCTGGTTTGTGGTGTTGACCTCGGTCCTGGCGCTGGCCAGCGGCGTTTCCCTGGGCCTCGTCTGACTTGATTGCCCTCCTCCTTCATTTCTCAGGATGAATTCCCATGGTGCTTCACCGCGTCCATCACCAGATTCTGCGCAGTCATCATTTGTTCGAGCCGTTGAACGAAGAACAGCTGGATGAATTGATGAGTACCAGCCACTTGCTGAGCATCGACAAGGGCGAACCGCTGTTCCGCCAGGGTGAGCCGGCAGATTCGTTCTACTTCGTGATCGCCGGCGCGGTGAAGATCTACCGCCTGACGCCCGACGGGCAGGAGAAGGTGTTCGAGGTCATCGGCGATCGGCAAACCTTCGCCGAGGCGATGATGCTGATGGACACCCCCAATTATGTCGCCTCGGCCGAAGCGATCTGCCCCACCCAGTTGTACCGGTTATCCAACAACACTTACATGCGCCTGCTGCAAAGCAACAGCCGACTGACCTTTGCGCTGCTGGGCAAGCTGTGTGTACGCCTGCATCAGCGGGTCAACGAAATCGAAACCCTGTCCCTGAAAAACGCCACCCACCGGGTGGTGCGCTATCTGCTGACGCAGCTGGTGCGTCAGCAGACCGTTAACAGCCAGTTCGAACTGCCGATGGCCAAGCAGCTGATTGCCGGGCATCTGTCGATCCAGCCGGAAACCTTTTCGCGGATCATCCGCCGCCTGATCGATGAAAACATCATCACCCAGGACGGCCGACAGATCGCCATTCTCGATCGTCTGCGCCTGGAACAGTTCGAGTGAGTGACATGCCCGTCTGCCTGTATTGCCAACACGCCAACCCCTCTGGAGAAACCGAATGCCGCCGATGCGGCATGCCCCTGCCAGCCTTGGCCGGCCACGCCGCAGAACGCCGGCAGCGCCGGTTCATGTGGTTTTGCGTGGGCCTGACGCTCTTCTGCGTGGCGATGTTTTTCTGGTTGCCGCGCAGCACCGGCTGATGCTGCGTTGCTCAAGCCGGGGCTCAAGGTTGGGTCAGCTGGCGGTACAACTGCGGCAACCGCAGGGGTAGCTGTTCCGGCTGGCGGATCAAGGTATAGCCATTGGCGCCGAACATGTACGGCAGGTAATCCCCGGCTTCGCGATCAATCGTGATGCAGAACGGTGTCAACCCCTGGCGCCGCGCTTCCAGCACCGCCTCACGGGTGTCCTCGACACCGTAGCGCCCCTCGTATAAATCCAGATCGTTCGGTTTGCCATCGGTCAGCAGCAGCAACAGTTTGCTGCGGCGCTTGCTCTTGCCCAGCAGTTGCGCGGCCTGGCGTATGGCCGCGCCCATGCGCGTGTAGTAACCCGGCTTGAGCCCCTGGATGCGACCGCGGGTGTTGTCGTCGTAACGCTGGGTGAAGGACTTGAGTTCCTGCATCCGTACCTGGTGGCGACGCAGCGAGGAAAACCCGTACAGGGCGAAATCATCACCCAGCACCGACAGGGTTTCGCCGAACAGCAGCAGCGTGTCACGGATCACATCGATCACCCGATGTTCATCGTTCAGGTGCGCGTCGGTCGACATCGAGACGTCGGCCAGCAACAGGCACGCCAGGTCGCGGCGGGTCTGGCGCTGCTCCATGAACAGACCGCGTTCGGCACACTGGCCATGCGCGCGCTCGACATGGAAATCCAGCCAGGCCTGCAGGTCCAGCTCCGAGCCCTGGGGTTGCTGGCGTAACCACTGGCGGTCATTGCGCAGATGCTCGAACTGGCGCCGCAAACGATGCGCCGAGGCCTTGAGCCGTGGCGGCAGCGGCTGTGCCTCACAGTCCCGGGGCACCATCATTTGCAGGTTGACGAAGGCGTCCTGCATCTGCTGTTTGCGATAGTCCCATTCCGGCAACTTGATGCCCTCGCCCAGGGGAATGTCGTCGACATCCGCCGGCGGCAAATCCAGGTGCAGCTTGAGGCCGCCGCCCTTGCGCAGACGGGTGCGCGACAGGCTCAATTCGTCCAGGTCTTCGGCGACCCTGGCCGCGTCCGGGTTGTCGCTGTCGTCGGACCAGCGATCCAGGTCCACATGTTCGGTCCAGCTGAACAGGTTCTCCAGGCGCACGATCAACAACCCGCCGTCGCGGGTGCCTTCATCGATGCGCTTGGCGCGTTTGCTTGCGCCTTTGTGCTCACCGGGCGGGGTCGTCAGCGATTCTTCCGACTCGTCACCGAGGTCGGCAGCCTGGGGGCTGGCGAGGTTTTGCGGCGGGTACAACCACAGCGGCAGCGGCCAGGCCGCCCGTTCGCTGCGGGGAAAGTGCTCGACACTGCCGGGCTCGCGCAACGCCTGGCATAACGCCCGTTCCAGCGCGGCTTCGCCGGGGTTCAGCGTCGCCGGATCCGGGCGCAGTGGCAGATGGGCATCGACCAGGCGCTTGTAACGCGCTCGCAACGCGGGATAACGCCGCAACAGCTGTTGCGTCCAGCGTTGATTGTCTTGCCCCCAGTGGCGCATGGGGCCGGACTGCGCCGCCAGCAAGGCGAGCCAGCGATAGAGTTCCTCGTTCAGTGCCGCTTCGGGAAACACCGCAAGGCTCGACGGCAGCCGCAGGTTGGCCGCGTCGCACCACGCCAGTGGCACCTGCTTGCAGGTACCGGCGATCTGCTGCAATACGTTGCGCCGCAGCAGCAGCTCGCGGTCGCTGGCGGCTTCGACACCGATGCCATTGGCACCGCCCATGGCGCGAAACAACACTGCCAGTGGACGTTGCCGGCTGGCCAGTTCGACCCGCGCTTCGGGGAAGTCCGGGCTGGCGCGCCGGGTGATGAAGCGATGCCAGACACTGCCGACCCACTCTTCCAGTTCGACGGTAAAGGCCATGGTTCTTTTCCTCTGAAAACCAATGTAAAACGGCCCGCTGTACCAGCCGGGCCGCCCTCCTCTAAAGTGTTACCTGACTCACGAGCTAACGACGGAAGCGTTCGCATCGGCGATCGTCAAAGGCACACGCCGCTTGAAGCTGAACAGGTAGCAGATCAGCCCTGCGAAGAAACCGAGACCGGCGCCCAGACGGGCCCAGAACAGCACTTGCAGATGATCGACAGTGGCCATGAACGGCAACGCGACCCCATCCACCGGCCAGCGTTGCAGGTAGATCTGCACGGCTCCGGCGGCGGTGAGCAACAGCGTGATCATCACCATCGACAGGGTCATCAGCCAGAAGCCCCAGATCTCCAGTTGCTGCGAACGCTCGTCCGCCGCCTCGCCCAGCCCGCGCAGCTTCGGCATGGCGTAGCTGATCAAAGTCATCACGATCATCGCGTAGGCACCGTAGAAGGCCAGGTGACCGTGAGCGGCCGTCAACTGCGAACCATGGGTGTAGAAGTTGACCGGTGCCAGGGTATGCAGGAAGCCCCAGACGCCAGCGCCGAAGAACGCGGTGACCGTGGTGCCCTTGGCCCACAGCGTGGCCGCACGGTTCGGGTGGTCCCGGCGCCGGTTCTTGACCATGCTGAAGGCGAATATCACCATCGCCAGGAACGGCAGCGGTTCGAGCGCGGAGAAGATCGAGCCGACCCACAACCAGACCTCTGGCGCACCGATCCAGAAGAAGTGGTGCCCGGTGCCGATGATCCCTGTTATCAACGCCATGGCGATGATCACATACAGCCATTTCTCCACGACCTCGCGGTCCACGCCGGTGATCTTGATCAGCACGAAGGCCAGCATCGACCCCATGATCAGTTCCCACACGCCTTCTACCCAAAGATGCACCACCCACCACCAGTAGAACTTGTCGCGGGCCAGGTTGCCGGGGTTGTAGAAGGAGAACAGGAAGAACACCGCGAGCCCGATCAGCCCGGTCATCATCACCATGCTGACGGTAGTCTTGCGGCCTTTGAGCAGGGTCATGCCGATGTTGTAGAGGAAGCCCAGGCACACCACCACGATCCCCATCTTGCTGATGGTCGGCTGCTCCAGGAACTCCCGGCCCATGGTCGGCAGCAGTTCATTGTGGGTCAGCTTGGCCAGGCCGGCATAAGGCACCAGCAGGTAGCCGAGGATCGTCAGCACGCCCGCGGCGGCGAATACCCAGAACAGGATGATCGCCAGTTTCGGACTGTGCAGTTCGCGGTCGGCCTCTTCCGGAATCAGGTAGTAGGCCGCTCCCATGAAGCCGAACAGTATCCAGACGATCAGCAGGTTGGTGTGGACCATCCGCGCCACGTTGAACGGGATGATCGGAAAGAGAAAGTCCCCTACCACGTATTGCAGGCCCATGATCAAACCGAACAGGATCTGACCGAGAAACAGGATCAGGGCAAACACGAAGTACGGTTTGGCCACGGCTTGCGAGGCAAATTTCAGATGCGGATTAGCAATGCTCATCGCTTAGCCCTCCTTGTTTGGCGGCCAGCCATTGGTGTTGATGTTCGAGGTCCATTTGAGGAACTCGGCGATGTCATCCACCTCCTGGTCACTCAACTTGAACTGCGGCATCGCGCGCCGGCCCGGTACGCCCAGTGGCTGCATTTTCATCCAGGCATGCAGGAAGGGTTTGAAGCCCGCCTCGCCGCCGCGCCGCTTGTACACGTTGCCCAGCTCCGGCGCGAAGTAGGCGCCCTCGCCCAGCAGCGTGTGGCAGCCGATGCAATTGTTTTGCTCCCAGACCAACTTGCCGCGCTCGACTGATTCGGTTAATAGCGCCTCATTGCTGCGCTCTGGAAAGGTCTGTTCCGTGTGATAGGTCAAGGCCAGGAATATCAGGAAGAAGAACACGCTCCCCCCAAAATAGATGTTCCTGGCCATGCCTTTGGTGAAGGTCTCTGACATGGTCGCTTCCTCTTTGCTTGGCGTGTCCATGATAGGAAGCGAGGGGTTGAAAACTGCTTGATGGCGATCAAGAAAGGCAGATGGTTTTAGTCGGGTATAGATCGTATGGCTGACGAAGATCCAAAGTGGGAGCGGGCTTGCTCGCGAAGGCGGTGTGTCAGCCAACATCAATGTCAACTGACACACCGCCTTCGCGAGCAAGCCCGCTCCCACATTGGAAATGTATTTCTTCAGCGGAACTCCACCAGCGTCAGCCCTACAACGGTCGCCAGGGCCACCGCCCAGCTCAGCATCAACCGGCGCCACAGCCGCGGGGCGTGACGCATCTCCATGAAGCCGTCGGCGATCAGCCAGGCCTTGCCGACGGCCACCAGCAGGATGGCGATCGTCAATAGCCGGGTGCCCTCGGCACGCCCCAGCAGCACGGTGCACAGGCTTAACGCGGCCAACGCCGCCCAGCAGACGAGCAAAACCCTGGATACAGACATGATCACCTCGTCAACTCAACACGTAGACCAGCGGAAACAGCACGACCCAGATCAGATCGACCATGTGCCAATACAACACCCCGGATTCAAAGCCGCTGCGGTTGTCGGCGTGGTACAAACCACGGCGGCAGCGCTCGGCCAGCCAGCCGAGGATGACCATGCCGAGCACTACGTGGAGAAAGTGGAACCCGGTGAGGATCCAGTAGAGGGTGAAAAAGGTGTTGTGCTCCATGCCCAGCCCCGAGCCCAGCAAGTGGTGGTACTCGGTGAGCTTCAACAGCACATAGACACTGGCCGCGAGCAGCGCCGCCAGAAGGTAGACCGCGCCATGACGGGATCGTGAGCGCCTGACCTGTTCCTGGGCCAGCGCGGCGAACAGTCCGCCGGTCAGCAGGCTCAGGGTCATCGCCAGGCCGGTAGAAGTGTCGAGCAACAGCCGGCTGTCACTGAACATCTGCGGCTTGAGGGCCTGGGTCACGGCGAACGCCAGGATCAGGATCGCGAACACCGACAACTCGGCCAGGATGAAGAACCACATCGCCAGATCGCCCGGCAAATGGCCCCGCTTAACCCCTGTGAGCTCAGCCGAAGTGGACATCGACCACGCCCATCAGCGCTGCCACGGTCAGCGGATCATCGCTCAGCGGCTCGGCCAGGCAGGCCATGCACGCTTCCCGCGGGCTCATGCCGGCGCCGATCATGCGCGCGGTAAAAATCAGCAGGCGGGTCGAGGCGACTTCCTCCAGATCGTGCTGGTCGAGCCGACGCAGCGCCTGGCCCAGCCTGACCACTTGCGCCGCCAGCGCGTTGTCCACCTGGGCCTCCCTGGCGACGATGCGCTCTTCATCGGCCACCGGCGGGTAGCCGAAGCGCATCGCCACGAAGCGTTGCCGGGTGCTGGGTTTCATGCCTTTGAGCAGGTTCTGGTAACCGGGGTTGTACGACACCACCAGCATGAAAGAAGGCGGAGCCTTGAGCACTTCGCCGGTGCGTTCCAGAAACAGCTCGCGCCGATCGTCGGCCAGGGGATGCAGGACGACCACGGTGTCCTGGCGCGCCTCGACCACTTCGTCCAGATAGCAAATGCCGCCTTCACGCACCGCGCGGGTCAAGGGTCCGTCCTGCCACCAGGTGCCCTGGGCGCCGATCAGATGGCGGCCGATCAGGTCGGCGGCGCTCAGGTCGTCGTGGCAGGCCACGGTATACAGCGGCAGTTGCAGCCGATGGGCCATGTGCTGGACGAAGCGGGTCTTGCCGCACCCCGTCGGCCCTTTGATCAGCACCGGCATGCCGTGGCGCCAGGCTTGTTCGAACAGCGCCTCCTCATTATTCAGTGGTTGATAGAAGGGTTCGATCGGATGTGCGCTAGACGGGATTCGGTCCATGGGCTGCCTGCTCCAAAAGCGGATTCAAGCCACACGCTACGGGCCCCTACGACAACCTGGCAAGGGGTGTGGCCGGCAAACTTGATCGCCGTCAAGCGAGCATTGGCCCCTTGGGCATAGCCTTGCAATGCACTAAGAACCTGCGTTCTGCGCTGCCGTTTCAGCACATCGCAAAGGGCTTGCCTGAGGAGAAATGGAATGCTGATCAGCAACAGAAGAACGTTTGCCCTGACCCTCGCCACAGTGTGTTCGTCACTGGTCCTGGCGGTGAGTAAAGCAGTCATCAAGGACAAACGACTGATCATGCCCACCGGGAAGTTCAACGTCTACAACACCCAACACGACATCTATTGAGCTCCATCAATGCAAGGAACCATCATGAAAAATACACTGTTTTCACTGTTCGCCCTGACCGCTGCGCTGAGCGTGCAGCCGGCCATGGCTGCCGAGGACGGGCCGACGCTGTTCAAGAGCAAACCCTGCGCCGCCTGCCATACCATCGACACCAAGCTGGTGGGCCCCGCGCTCAAGGATGTCGCGGCCAAGAATGCGGGCGTGGCCGGAGCCGCGGACACCCTGGCAGGCCACATCAAGAACGGCACCTCCGGCAACTGGGGGCCGATGCCAATGCCCGCCAACCCCGTGACGGATGAAGAAGCGAAAATTCTCGCGACCTGGGTACTGACGCTCAAATAACCACCTGGAGGGCGTCATGAAGGTCTATCGACACGCTGTGATTGTGGCGGCCCTCCTCCTCATTTGCACCACCGCGGTTGCGACACCGGACGCCACGTGTCAGGCGCAACTCAAACACCTGCCGAGCCTGGACTGTGGCGCCTGCCATGGGCTGCACATGACCGGCGGGCTGGGCCCCGAGCTGACCCCCACGGCACTGGCACTGCAGTCATCCCGGTCGCCGGCCAACCGGTGTTCGTCACGTCGCGGCGCGGTGGTCGCTATGTCCCCTCGCCAACAGGAGCATCCCTGCATGTCAGTGTGGTCTAGCGCGGCCACGTCAATTCACGGTATGCCTGGACCGATGTGTTCTTCGGCCCCGACAACGATGCGATCCACCTGATTGACAAACAGACCCTGGAAATCGCCCGCACCCTGCGTCCGATGCCCGGCAAGACCGCCGCCCATGTCGAGTTCACCCGCGATGGCCGCTACCTGCTGCTGAGCATCTGGGTCACCGACGGCGCGCTGATCGTGTACGACAGCAATACCCTCAAGGAGATCAAACGCATTCCGATGAACAAGCCGTCGGGCAAGTACAACGTGGGCAACAAGATTGAGTTTGTCGAGGGGATGTCGCATTAAGCCTTGGCACACTATTCGTGTACACCCCGATTACCTGTAGGAGCCCGGCTTGCCGGCGAAGACGGTCTGATATACGGCATGGATGTTGGCTGACACGCCGCCTTCGCTGGCAAGCCAGCTCCTGCAGGGTTGCAGGTCGAGCACACTATTCGTGTACGCCCCGATTAACTGTAGGAGCCGGCTTGCCGGCGAAAGCGGTCTGATAGTCGACATTGATGTTGGCTGACACGCCGCCTGCGATGCTCAGCTCAAGGTGTAGCCATTGTCGACCTTCCAGTCCTGGCCATAGACACCCCGGGCGCCTTGCGACAGCTGGAAGACAATCACATTGGCCACCGCCGATGCATCGAGGAAATGCCCGGGCAGCAGACGTTTGCCGAGAGTGTCGGCGACGTCGTCGAGCTCCCTTTCACTCAACCCCAGGTGGTCCCACATCGAGGTGGCGGTGGGTCCCGGGGAGACCAGATTGATGCGCACGTCATACCGCGCGAACTCCACCGCCAGGGTGCGCGCTTGCGCCGCCAGGGCGGCCTTGCCGGCAATGTAGGCCGCCAGGCCGGGAAAGCTCGAACCCGTGAGGAAACTACTGACAAACACCACCGAAGCCGGGCTCGCCAGTTCACCGCGTAACGCCGCCAGGGTGTTCAACGCCCCGGCACCGTTGACCGCCCACTGGCGCTGAAAGGACGACATGTCCAGGCTGTCGGCCATTTCCGCAATGCCCGCGCAGGGCACCAGCCAGGCCACCGGGCCCAGTACCGCGGCTCGCCGCGCCAACTGCTGCAGGTCGTCCTGGCAGGTGACGTCCCCGGCGCACCGTTGCAGTCGCTCACCGTGTATCTCTTTCAAGGCCGGCAATTCACCAGCGGTACGCGACATTGCCAACACCTTGGCGCCACGGGCCAACAGCGCGGCGCACAACGCCAGGCCAATCCCGGAACTGGCGCCGGTGATCACCGCCAGACGATCCTGAAACTCGGTTTGCATCATGTTCTCCTGGGCATCGCTGATGCCAAGCACTGGGGACGTAGCCAGCCTCTATCTTTGAACAAGTGCAGCAATATCGACTTGACGGCGATCAGATTTTCACCAGGGAAACCGGGCGATGCAGCGGGTCAATGGCTCGAGTGCGACGGTGCGGACTGTTGCTGCAGCAGCGCCTGATCGATCTCGCTGAAGCGCAGCACACGCCCGCCCTGTTCCGCCACCAGCTTGTCGGCAGCCTGGCGGCTGGAGAAGGACGCCAACACCACGCCCATCGCGCCCTTGAGCGAGATGCCGACCACGTAAAAGGCGTCTTGGGCATCGATCAGATGGGCGTCATCCGGCGCGTCCCACGGACTGCGGCCCATGTCATGGACATACAACCGGGCAGCGCGATGCTGGTTTTCCGGTTGCAACCACCAGCCGATCATTTCCGCCGTGGAGCAGAATTTCCTGACACCGCTGCGTTCGACCACTTCACCCTTGGGCCCGGGGAAGCCATTGATGATCATCCCGCAGACATGGCATTCATCGCTGGGGTGAAAGGCTACCGCGGCCTCACTCAAGGACGCTTGTGCGGGCTTGTCACAGGCCGCCAACAGCAGGCAGACCATCAGGCCCGCCATGGCACGTACCGTCGTCAGATAAAACGCACTCATCGTCAATTACTCCAGAATTTCAAAGTGAAAATCAACTCGCCCGACGGCGGAACAGCAGCCAGGCCGCGGCCAGCGGCGCCGCCACCCACAGCGACAGACACAGCCACAGCATCGCGCCCGGCATCGGCAACTCACTGCCCAGGGTCAGCACCCCGGCGGTATTGGCGCCGGGTTCAAATCCGGAGAGGTTGATCAGGCGATAGATGTCCGCAGGATTGAGCAGCAACAACCAGGGCAGGATCTTCGGATTGAATTGCCCTTCGCTGAGCACCAGCAGCGCCAGCAGGGCCAGGTCGAACACCAGCACGAAGAAAAACCACACCCCCAGGGCGAGCCCGGCGGCGGTGGACTTCTCCGCAGACACACTGCTCAACCCGTAGGCCAGGCCGAGAAAGCCCCAGCCCAGCAACGTCGACGACAGCATGAAACGACCAAAGGCCCAGAGCAGCAGGCTCAGTTCCACCTCATCCACCAGCAGCGCAATCGCCAGCATCGCGCAGCCGAAGCCGATCAACGTCGCCAGTGCCAGGATCAACCCGTGGCCGACGAACTTGCCGAGCAGGATATGCCCGCGCCCCAGCGGATACGTCAGTAACAGCAGCAAGGTGCCGCTCTCGTCCTCGCCGACGATGGCGTCATAGGCCAGCAGCAAGGCAATCAACGGCATCAGGAAGGTCGCCAGGCTGGCCAGGCTGGCGATGGTCGCGGGCACCGAGGTAAAGCCCACTTGCCCGGACGCCGCGGCGCCCAACCAGGCAATACCGGTCGCCAGCACCGCGAACAACAAGCTGATCGCCAACAGCCAGCGATTGCGCAGACCGTCGTTGAACTCCTTGCGTGCCATGTTCCAGATCGGGTTCATACCACCTCCCCGGTCGCTGTTGCAGCCGCGCGGCCCATGTAGAAGCGGTAGATATCTTCCAGCGACGGTGGGTCGATCTCCACGTCAGCCGGTTCATCGTCATTGAGCAATTGGCGCAACAGGCCGAGCTTGCTGCCATTGAGCGCAGCCACTTCAAGACCTTCCGTGCCCCAGCGTTGAGTGACATGCCCGGCATTGTTCCAACGTTGCTGCAAGGGCCCGGCGTGCTTGAGCCCGTGGGCGCGAATCAACGTCGGCAGCCCGGCTTCCTCCCGCAGGCTGTGCAGACTGCCCAGGGCCAGCAGACGGCCCTGGGTCAGAATCGCCGCGCGGTTGATATGCGCCTCGACCCCGGGCAACACGTGGGAACACAAAATCACGCTGGTGCCCTGGCTGCGCAGGCGATCGAGCAATCGGTACAGGTCCCGAGTGGCGATCGGATCGAGGCCGACGGTTGGCTCGTCGAGCAAAAGCAAGCGCGGCGCCCCGAGCAAGGCTTGCGCCAGCCCCAGGCGTTGGCGCATCCCCTTGGAGTAAGTCTTGACCCGCCGATGCGCCACACCCGCCAGACCGACTTCCTCGAGCAGCCCGTCCACCTGGGTGAACGCTGCGCCCTTGAGTCGGGCGAAATGCCGCAAGGTCTCCAGGCCACTGAGCTGCGGATAAAAGGTCACGTTCTCCGGCAAGTAACCCAGCAGGCGTCTAACGTGGGGATCACTGGGCAATCGACCGAACACCCTGACCTGCCCTGCGCTGGCCTGGAGCAATCCCAGCACCAGCTTCATGCAGGTGGTCTTGCCCGCGCCGTTGTGGCCGAACAAGCCCAGCACTTCCCCTTCGGCCAGGCTCAGGTTCAGCTGATGCAGCACGGTGCTGTGCCCGTAGCGCTGGCTGACACCTTCGATGTCGATGACGTTCATGCGGCAGGCTCCTGGGCCAGGGGTTGAATGGGTGACTTCATCAGCGGATTACTGTCCTGCACACCCGGCGACTTCATCACCGGAAAGGCCCGTTGGACCCAGCGCAACAACTCGATACCCGGGCTGTTCATCAGCAGGCGCACTTGCGGGTACAGCCACAGCAGGCGGTCGACGTTGTCGTTGGGTTCGTAGGCGATGTCGCCCAGGCCATCGTTGTTGCGGTCCCAGCCCAGGTAATCGCTCCAGAAGTTGCCCCGGCCATCCGCCGACCATTCCTGCAAGCGGGTGGCCACGTACTTGACCTGGCGCTGGTTGCCGACAAAGGCGTTGTCGGCGATGCGGTTGTCTTCGGAGCCGGCGGTGAGGTGGATGCCCACGGCGCTGTGTTCGAAGCGATTGTGTTCGATGCTGTTGAACAGCGAGTTGTAGATGAACAACGCCTTGCCCTCGGCGCCGCTGATCATGCTGTCGCCGGTCGAACCGTCGCGCACGTCGCTGACGACGTTGTCGCGCAAGGTTGAATAGGTGATGTAGTTCATCAGGATGCCGTAGTTCTGATCCTGCTCGGAGCGATTGCCGATCACCGTGAGCTTGCGGCTTTGCATCAAGGCGTAGCCGGTACGGGTGCGGCGGGTGGTGTTGCCGATCAGTTGATTATCGTTGGCGAACATGTAATGCACGCCATAGCGCAGGTCTTCCAGGGTATTGCCCTGCAGCAGGTTGCCGTTGGAGGTATCGATATAGATGCCGTCGCGGGTGTCCCGGACCTGGTTGCCAATGACCCTGGCCCCGTGCACCGCATACAGATGGATACCGTTGCCGCGATCCTGGGAGCGCACCGTCGGATCACCCTGGATGCGGTTGTCGACCAGGCTCACATCCGCCGTGCCATCGACCCAGATACCGAAACCCCGGCCTTGCAGGCGATTGTTTTTGATCACGGCGCCACGGGCCTTGGGCTGGATGAACAGCCCTGCGTTCATGGCCGTGAGGTCGTGCCCCCAGTCGAGAAAGGTGCAGCCCTCGATGCCGACATCCGGGGCGCTGATGATCAGGCCGTTGCCCTGCCCCTCGCCCTGGAACACCGCGCCCGGCTCACAGACAATCTGCATCGTTTGATCGACGCTGAACGAGCCGCGGTACTCCCCCGCCGGCAGGTGCCAGCGTTGCCCGGCGTCCTGCTTCAACGGCAAGCTGGTGACGGGTTGCACCGCCGCCAGCGCGCTGCCGCCCAGGGACAGGAGCGCCAGCGCAATGACCTTCATCGACCTTTGCTTGAAATAGGTCATTGGCCCGCTCCTGTCGATGGGCAACCGTCAGGCCTTCTCGACCAGCATGCGGCCGACCATTTCCATGTGCAGCGCATGGCAGAACCAGCTGCAGTAGAACCAGTGCAACCCCGGTTTGTCGGCGACAAAGGTGATCGAGGACGTCTGCTGCGGGCTGATCTCCATGCTCACCCCGTGATTGGTCATGACAAAACCGTGGGTCACGTCTTCGATCTGGTCGATGTTGGTGATGGTCACGGTGACTTCGTCACCCTGCTTGACGGTGAACTCCGGCAAGCCGTAGGCCGGGGCCATCGAGGTCATGTAGACCCGGACCTTCTTGCCGTCGCGGATGACCTTGTTGTCGGTCTCCAGCTTGATCCCGTCCTTGGCGGCGATGGCCACGGTTTCGGCAAAAAACGGGTCGTTGCGGTCCCAGATTTTCTTGGTCTTGATCTGGTCGCGCCGGGCCATGATGCAATCGTGGGGTTCGGCGAAGGCCGGGCCGTCGTGCACCAGCTTCATCTCGTCGCCGGAGATATCGATCAACTGATCGTTTTCCGGGTGCAGCGGGCCGGTCGGCAGGAAGCGGTCCTTGGAGAATTTGCTCAGGACCATCAGCCATTTGCCGTCGGCCTCGCTGGTTTCGGTCAGCGATGCATGGTTGTGCCCCGGCTGGTACTGCACATCGAGCTTCTGCTTGATGTAGTTGACCTTCTCGCCGGTGTAGGCGCGAACGGCTTCTTCCACGTTCCACTTCACCACCTGGCTGTCGATAAACAGCGTGGTGTAGGCGTTGCCGCGACCGTCGTAGGTGGTGTGCAGCGGGCCCAGGCCCAGTTCCGGCTCGCCGACCACCACCTCGCGCGGGTCCTTGAACCTGTCGTTGAACAGATCGTCGAGCTTGGCGGTGGCAATGATGGTGCAGGTCGGCGAAAGCTTGCCGGCAGCAATGAAATACTTGCCATCGGGCGTCATATTGATCCCGTGAGGGTTCTTCGGCACCGGGATGTAGCGGGTGAATTCGCTGTCCTTGCCTGCGGTTTTTCGACCGTCGACCACCGGCACTTTCGCGTCGCCCAGGGTGATGAACTTGCCGGCCTTGATCGCCGCTTCGATGCGCGGGATGTTGAACACCACCACCCAGTCGCGCTCGTTGCGCATCATGCCGCCGAGGTCGTAGGCCTTCTCCGAGTTGTAGCAGGTCGAGGCCGCGTACTTGCCGGTGTAGTCGGCATCGGTGTTGTCCAGGTTGCCGTCAACGATGACCTGAAAGGCCATCTCCATCTTCTCGGCATCGATGGCGTTGAACATCGTGTAGCTGTTCTTGTCCTGCAGGTCGAAGGTGCTGCCGTCATTAGGATGCGGAATCACGAACTCGGCGTTGGCGAACACGTACTTTGTGTGGGGCATTTTCTGCAGGCGCAGACCGTGCACGGCCTGCACATTCGGCACGGTGAGCATCTTGTCGCACTTCATCACATCCAGGCGGATGCGCGCGACCCGGCTGTTGGCCTTGTCATTGATGAACAGGTACTTGCCATCGTACTTGCCATCGGTCATGGACAAATGCGGGTGGTGGCAGTCGCCGTTCTGGAAGTGGGCGCTGTCGCCCATGATCCGCTTGCTTTCGTTGGTCAGGCCCCAGCCGGTGGCGGAATCGACGTTGAACACCGGGATGCGCAACAGTTCACGCATCGACGGAATGCCCATGATCCGCACCTCGCCCTGGTGACCGCCACTCCAGAAACCATAGTAGTCGTCCAGATCCCCCGGTCCCACGTGGATCTTCGACTTCGACTCCTTGGCTGCCGCCGCCCAGGATTCACGAGTGAAGACTGCGCCGCCGATGGCCGTGGCACCGGCCAGCACCGCACCGGTCACTGCACTGGTGCCGAGGAAACCACGCCGGCTCAGGCCGGTCGGTTCCGTTGCCTCGGCTGGTAATGTGGATTCTGTGTCGTTCATGAGGTGCTCCTTGGAGGAATAAAATCAGTCACAGGGGCCGTGAATTCGCGGGGTTCAGCCGTCACTTCCACGACAGGTATGAGTTGCGCGCTGACCGGTGCGGCCTTGCCGCGTTGTTTCTTGCGTTTGTTGATCAGCGGCGGGCATTTGTGATCGTTGTTCCAGGTCATCTGGCAATCGAGGCAGTAGTGGCACTCGTTGGCATTGATCCGGCCATCGGGATGGATTGCCTGGATCTCGCATTCTTTGGCGCAGAGCTGGCAAGGGTCGCCGCACTCCTTGCGGCGCTTGAGCCAGTCGAACAGCCGCAGTTTGGTGGGAATCGCCAGCGCCGCGCCCAACGGGCAGATGTAGCGGCAATAGACTTTGCGCGTGAAGATATTGATCACCAGCAGCGCCACCGCGTAGAGCACGAACCACCACTGGCGGTCGAACCTTAAGGTGATGGCGGTCTTGAAGGGTTCCACTTCAGCGAACAGTTCGGCCGTGGCCATCGACTCCAGGGAGACGCCGAACAGCGCCAGCAGGATGATGTACTTGATCGCCCACAGCCGCTCATGGACCGCGAACGGCAGTTCATATTGGGGAATCTTCAGCTTGCGCGCGGCTTCGTTGATCAATTCCTGCAAGGCGCCGAACGGGCACAGCCAGCCGCAGAACACGCCACGGCCCCACAGCAGAATGCTGGCGGCGGTGAACACCCAGAGCATGAAGATCAGCGGATCGGTGAGAAACAGTTCCCAGCGGAAGTTCTCGAACAGGGCATGGACGAAGGTCAGCACGTTGACCACCGACAGCTGCCCCAGGGCGTACCAGCCGATGAACACCACGGTAAACACCAGGTAGCCGCGGCGCAGCCAATGCAGAAAGTGCGGCCGGCGAGTGAAGGTGTCCTGCAGGAACAGAATCGTCGTCAGCAGCAGCAGCGCCACGCCGAGCACCATGATCTGGAACTGTTTCTGGTACCAGATGGTCACCCACATCGGCCGGCCGGCTTCTTCGATGGCTGCCAATTCTTCGGCGCTGGGCAATGGCCGTTCCAGGTAAGGCTCGGGCATCTGGTATGGCAGTTCGAAACTGCTGAAGGTGCCGCTGACCGGACCGGTCTGACGGCGCACCAGCAATTCCAGGGTCCAGGCGGCTCCCGGATCGAACCTGGCCGGTTCACGCACGATGAAAATCGACATCTCATCGAACTCGGGGATACCCTCGGCGAAGACGTCGTCGAGCCGTTGATGGTCCATGTCGCGAAAGCTGATGACGTTGCCGAACTGGCGCAGTTGCACCCGGTCGAAGATCCCGCCGCGCACATAACCCGAACCCTTGTAGGAGAACAGCCCACGGCCCAGCACGGCGATGGCCTGCTCGCCCGGCTTGAGTTCCTGCATGAGAAACCGGTACTGGTTGTCGCCCAGCAGGTTGCGGCCGATGGTCGGCGGGTTCAGGTCGGCGACGTAGAGTTCGATGAAGGTGTCGTCGACCTGTTCGGCACTGGCGTTGTCGATGCCTTCGGCTTCGGTGCCCTTGAAAGCGGCGTCGACCTGGCCACGGGTCAGGTTCAGGCGGCGGATCGCGCCGTTGCCGGTCAGCTGCTCCCAGGTGGCGGCTTCGAAAATGTCCTGGCGTACGGTGGCAGGTTTCTGCGCGTGGCCGGTCTGGTCCTCGACCAGTTTCAGCGATACAGCCACCTCGTGGGCGGCGCGCATGATCACCTCGTTGACCACCATCGCCGTGACGGTCGCCCCCGCGATGGCATCCACGGTGACGGCATTCGGGTCGCTGGAGTGGCCGACGACCACCCGCTGGCTGACCTTGATGTCCTTGTATTTGGCACTGAAGGCATGAAGTTTTGCTTCGGGAATCCCGATCAGCAGGATCGGTTCGTGGTGCTCCAGGACATAGGCGTCCTTGATCACCCCCGCCGGGTCGAGGATCACCTGGGTGTTGATCGGCTTGCCCGAATAGGCCGGAATATCCACCACATCCAGGCTTTGGAACACATAACCGGTGACGGTGCCGGCCGTTGACAGGGTACGCACCTTGAACGGGCCTTCGGGGGCGGATACCGAGTCGGTCAAGGGGAAGGTTTTTTCGATGCGCTGTTGCTCGATGCCCCCGTATTCCTTGGCCTGAACCGCGCCAATGGTGGCGGCTAGCAGTACGAGCGTCAGCACGACGCACCACTCGCGCAGGCTGCGCAGGTGGCGATGGATCGATGGCTGATGGAGGGTCATGGTTGGCCGAAATCAAGAGGGCTTCCGGTCATGTTAGGGAGCGCTGCGCCCCCTGCCCTTGATTGAAATCAACTTCAGAAAATAGCGGCCGGGGGCACGCGCCAACGCCTCAGACAGTGCGGGAAAACAGGCCTTTTTGCTCAGCCCCCAGATAGGCGTCAAACGCCATCGCGGCACTGCGCATCATCAGATGCCCCTGTGGCAACAGCAGCAGTTCATCGCGGTGAACCAGCAGCAATCCGTCCCGTACATGTTCGTCCAACTGTGCCAGCGCCTCGGCAAAATACTCGGTAAAACAGATGCCATGACGCCGCTCGAACTTGCCGAAATCAATCCGGCCGTGGCACATCAGGTCGCCGATCACCTCTCGGCGCAGCAGGTCGTCGGCGTTCAAGCGGTAGCCCCGATGCACCGGCAATAGACCTTGATCGATTCGGGCGTAGTACTGCGAAAGCTCCTTGACGCTCTGGCTGTAGCTGTCGCCGACATTGCCGATCGACGATACGCCGAGGCCGATAAGGTCGCAGTCGGCATGGGTCGAGTAGCCCTGGAAGTTGCGTTGCAGGGTGCCGTTGGCGCGGGCCAGGGCGAGTTCGTCGTCCGGCAAGGCGAAGTGGTCCATGCCGATATAGACGTAACCGGCCGCGGTCAGTCGGCGGATGGTCAGCTCGAGCAATTCCAGCTTGCGCTCCGGCGGCGGCATGTCTTCCTGGCGGATCAAGCGTTGCGCACGCACCATCTGCGGCAGGTGGGCGTAGCTGTAGGCGGCGATACGGTCCGGGCGCAGGGCAATGATCTTGCCCAGGGTCACATCGAAACTGGCCACGGTCTGCAACGGCAGCCCATAGATCAGATCGACGCTGACCGACTTGAATCGCGCCTCGCGAGCAGCGGCGACCAGCGCATAGATCTGTTCTTCGCTTTGGGTACGATTGACCGCAGCCTGCACGTCCGGATCGAAATCCTGCACGCCGAAGCTCAGGCGATTGAAGCCCAGTTGGCGCAGCGACTGGATCTGTTCGGTGCTGATGGTGCGCGGATCGACCTCGATGGAAAACTCATGGTCGTCGCTGTCGTCCAGGTTGAACGCCTGGTGCAGGCAGTCCATCAGGTCCGCCAGCTGTTCGCTGGTCAGGTAGGTCGGTGTGCCGCCGCCCAGGTGCAGCTGCGTGAGTTTGCGGGTGTTGTCGAACAAGGCCGCCTGCATCGCGATTTCACGCTTGAGGTACGTCAGGTACTCGACGGCGCGATGGGTTTTCTGGGTAATGATTTTGTTGCAGGCGCAGTAATAACACAGGCTTTTGCAGAATGGGATGTGGATGTACACCGACAGCGGTTTGGGCACCGCCACCTGATTGCTGGCGCGCGCGGCCGTTTGATAGTCGTCCACGGCAAACGCCTGGTGAAACTGCGGCGCGGTGGGGTACGACGTATAGCGCGGCCCGGGGCGGTCATACTTCTCGACCAGGGCTCGATTGAAATCGAATGCAGGCTTCATGATCAATCTACTCGCAGGTGGGTCAATGCCATGCCGCGCTTGACCCCTTTTCAAACAAGTTGCAGATGGCATCCACGTCCGGCCGACCGGCGGGGAGAATGCTGATGAAACGGTCCGACAGCTCGATCAACCCATCATGACCCAATTGCTCGAGCAACGGCCAGATCGAGGAAAAATACCTGGAGAAGACCAGGCCGTAACGGCGCTCGATGGCGTGGATATCCAGTTCCTGGTCACAAGCCAGCCGCTCCATGACCAACTGCCTGATCTGATCCCCGGCCTCGAAGCGCCAGCCCCGGGACGTCGGCAACTGCCCGCAGTCCAGATGCTGCTGATAAGGCTCGACTGCTTCGGCGTTTTGCGTATACAGATCGTCGATCTGACCGATGGCCCCCAAGCCGAACCCGAGATGATCGCAATAACCGTGACGGCTGAAACCGTCGCAGGTGCGCCGTAGCCGGCCTCGCTCCTGGGCGATCGCCAGGTCATCGTCGGGCCGCACGAATTGCCCCAGGCCGATGTAGTGATAACCCGCGCCAATCAACTGATCGAAGCAGATCTGGCGCATCGCGCCTTTATCCTCCTGGCTGCATAGCGCCCTGCCCCTGGCGCCGGGCATCGGCCGGTAACGTCGAGGTGGCCGGGCATAGTCGAACACCAGCAGCCTGTCTGGTTCCAGCTCGATAATGGTCGCCAGTTTCTGCGCAAAGCTGTCCGGGGTCTGCCAGGCATGACCGAAACCCAGGTCGACGTTGACGGAGCGAAAGCCGAAGGTGCGCGCAGCATCGATCAGTGAATGAATCGGCGCCGGGTTCTGGTAGCAGGCCACCGACATGTCAGTGTCGCGGTCGATATCCGGAACGCCGATGCTGACGTGGTTGAAGCCCTGGTCGCGCAACGCGCCCATGGTCGACCAATCGGTATGATGAAGATCCACCTCGACACTGTAGTCGCCGCACTCATGTTCGAGAAAATTGAACCGGCCACGCAGATGCGCCATCAGCCGCTGCAGATGAACGATGGTGGGGGTGGCGCCGCCCAGATGAAACTGCTCGACCCGCTGCTCTGCACCCAGGTGGCAGCCGACGAGGTCGATTTCCTTTTCCAGGCGCTGAAGATACTGCTCGATACCGCCGTGCTCGCAAGCGATCTCACGTGGGGAACAGAACGACGGCGTGAGCCTGGACGGCAGTTGCACGTTCAGGGCCAGCGGGCGGCGCTTCTGGCGACTGACGCGCAAGGCCCGCAACAGGTCCAGCGAGCCGATGCCCGCATGAAACTTTTGCGTGTCGGCATGGCAGTTGGGGTCGAGTACGCCCTGATCGCACCGGGCGCTCTCGCCTGGGGCGTGAAAGAAATCGAGCATGGCGGGTCTCCGTGACGGGCTGCGAATCACAGTGTCCGGGCTTGACGCTCAATGCTCCTTGATTTGCATCAAGCTCGAGCGAAGTGGCGGGTCCTACAGGGGATCGGTGGCGTTCGCCGATTTCGTGGCCACATACCGATCCCCTGTAGGAGCCGGCTTGCCGGCGAAGGCGGCGTCACATGCAGCAGAGTTGTTGGCTGACAGACCGCTTTCGCTGGCAAGCCAGCTCCTACAGGGGATCGGTGGAGCCCACCGAGTTTGTGCCCCTGGCGATCACCATGTCAGGTAGAACATACCTTTGGCCAACAGCACGATAACGACCATGTGGCAGAACAGGCTGGCGTGGATGAAGCGCAAGTAGCGCGCATTCATCCGGCCGCTCTTGAACAGGAACATGGCTGTCAGGAAATGCAGGAGCACGCTGGCGGCGACCGCGATTTTCAACGCCAGCAAGGTGCCGAACGATGAAGCCAGGGGCGCCGCGAGGGCTGGCAGGTAACGCAGCCAGACCATGCCCAGCCCCGCGCCGAACAACACCAGCAACACCCACGGCATCAGGCTGCGGGCGCGGCGGCCGATCCCCTGTTCGACCAGCAGCATCACTCTGGCGGGCAGCTGTTTGCGGATGCTTTCCAGAAACAGCACTTCGAAGAACACCGTGCCGATGAAGATCAGGGCGGCAAACAGATGCAGGGTCAGAATCAGCGGATAGATCATGATGAGCGCCACTGGCGGGGTGTCTCTGCAGACTACACAGCCGAACACCCCACCCGGTTGACACCGATCAAGAAAGCCTTGCACCCTGCCGCCACGCCAATCAATGCCCGCGAATGTAATGCTCCAATTGCCGAATCAAATCGGCCTGCTCGACGATGGCTTCCTTGACCAGATCACCGATCGACAACAGTCCGATCAGTTCCCCGCCCTCCACCACCGGCAGGTGGCGCAGGTGGCTGTCGGTCATGACCGCCATGCACCGCTCGATGCTGTGCTGGCTGTCCGCCGTGACTACCGGCGCACTCATGATGGCCCTGACCGGGGTGCCGACCGACGAGCGTCCCAGCAGCACCACCTTGCGTGCGTAGTCGCGCTCGCTGATCACGCCCACCACCTGCCCGTCTTCAATGACCGGCAGCGCGCCGACGTTCTTTTCGGCCATGATCTTCAGCGCTTCAAGGACCATCACGTCTGGTGCGACGCTATGCACCTGGCGGTTTTGCACTACCTTCAGCTTGAGTAACTGTGCGGCTGTTTTCATAAGAGTCTCCGATTCTGTTGCGCCCTGACCCGAAGGAGCGTGGCATCAAGCCACCCCCACCTCCACCACACCGCCATTCAAGCGCACCGGCCACACCCGCAGGCGCTGTTGCGGGTACTCCAGGCAACTGCCGTCCTCCAGGCGGAAGTGCTGCTTGTAGATCGGCGAGGCCACTACCAGGTCGCCCTTGATGCTGCCGACCAGGCCGCGGCCGATCACATTCGCGCCGGATTGCGGGTCATGGTTGTCGATGGCGTACAAGGTCTTGCCGTGAACGCTCGGCAGGTAGAACAGCGCCACTTGTGCGCCGTCGAGCCAGACGACCACGCCGGAGTTGCTGACCAGATCCTGTTGCCCGCACACCGTTTGCCAGACATCGGTGTGGGTCAGGGATGCGACACGCTGGGTAGTGGACTGGCTCATCAGACAATCTCCTCGATGACAGGGATAAGGTTGAGTTCGGCGGCCATGATCGGACGCCGCTGGCCGCGTTCCTGGACAAAGTGGATGTCCGGGTCCGGGCGTTTATCGTTGACGAAGGTGCGAAAGCGCTTGAGTTTTTCCGGGTCCTGGAGGGCGTTGGCCCATTCGCATTCATAACGATTGACCACCAACTGCATCTGCGACTCGAGTTCGGCGCCCAGGCCGAGGCTGTCGTGGATGATCACGTCCTTGAGGTAGTCCAGGCCGCCTTCCAGGCTTTCACGCCAGACCGAGGTGCGCTGCAGTTTGTCGGCAGTGCGGATGTAGAACATCAGGAAGCGGTCGATGTAGCGGATCAGGGTCGCATCGTCGAGGTCGGTGGCGAACAGCTCGGCGTGGCGCGGGCGCATGCCGCCGTTACCGGCAATGTAGAGGTTCCAGCCGTTCTCGGTGGCGATCACGCCGACGTCTTTGCTCTGGGCTTCGGCGCATTCCCGGGTGCAGCCGGAAACGGCGAACTTGAGCTTGTGCGGCGAGCGCAGGCCCTTGTAGCGGTCCTCGATGGTCAGGGCCATCTGCACGCTGTCCTGCACGCCATAACGGCACCAGGTACTGCCGACGCAGGACTTCACCGTGCGGGTCGACTTGCCGTAGGCGTGGCCGGTCTCGAAACCGGCTGCGATCAGCTCGGCCCAGATGTCCGGCAATTCGTGCAACTGCGCGCCAAACAGGTCGATGCGCTGGCCGCCGGTGATTTTGGTGTAGAGGTCGTATTTCTTCGCCACGACGCCGATCGCGATCAGCTTGTCGGCGCTGATTTCGCCGCCGGGAATACGTGGCACCACCGAATAGGTGCCGTTCTTCTGCATGTTGGCCATGAACGTGTCGTTGGTGTCCTGCAACGGCACCAGCGAGGCGTCCATGATCGGCTGGTTCCAGCATGAAGCGAGGATCGAACCCACCGCCGGTTTGCACACATCGCACCCGGTGTGGCCGCGGCCGTGTTTGGCCAGCAGTTCTTCAAAGGTGATCACCCCTTCTACCCGCACCAGTGCATACAGCTCCTGACGGGTATAGGCGAAGTGCTCGCACAGGCTTTTGTCGACACTGACGCCACGGGCAATCAATTCATGCTCGAACACCTGCTTGAGCAACCCGGCGCAACCGCCGCAACCGGTGCAGGCCTTGGTCTGCGCCTTGAGCAGGCCGAGGTCGGTGCAGCCGCCGTCGATGGCCGAGCAAATGGAACCCTTGGTGACGTTATGGCACGAGCACACCGTGGCCGACTCGGGCAACGCGCCCGGGCCCAGGGTCGGCGCGCCTGCGGATGATGGCAGAATCAGGCTGGCTGGCTCAGAAGGCAGCGCAATCGCGTTCTGCATGTATTGCAGCAGCGTGTCGTAGTAGCTGTTGTCGCCGACCAGCACCGCGCCGAGCACGTGCTTGCCCGTGGCGTCCACCACCAGGCGGCGATAGCTGGCGCTGGTTTCGTCGAGGAACTGATAGCTGCGTGCGCCCGGCGTGTTGCCGTGGGCATCGCCGATGGAGCCGACATCGACCCCCAGCAGTTTGAGTTTGGTCGACATGTCGGCGCCGGTGAACGGTTCCGCGACCTGGTGGCACAACCGCGCCGCGACGCTGCGCGCCATCTGGTAGCCGGGCGCGACCAGGCCGAACAGGCTGCCGTTCCAGGAAGCGCACTCGCCGATGGCGTAGATGTTCGGGTCGATGCTCAGGCAATGGTCGTCAATCACCACGCCACCGCGCGGGCCGATGTCCAGCGCGCATCGACGGGCCAGCGCATCCTGCGCACGGATACCGGCGGAGAACACCACCAGGTCGGTTTCGAGGCATTCGTCGTTGGCAAAATTCATCCGGTAGCGGTAGTCCTGACCCGCAGTGATCGATTGGGTGGCGCGGGACAGGTGCACACCGACGCCGAGCCGTTCGATTTGCGACTTGAGCGCCAGGCCGCCCATCTCGTCCAGCTGCACCGGCATCAAGCGCGGGGCGAACTCCACCACATGCGCTTCCAGGCCCAGGCTTTTCAGGGCGTTGGCGGCTTCAAGGCCGAGCAGGCCACCGCCGACCACCACGCCACGCCGGGCGTTGGCGGCCGCGGCACGGATCGCGTCGAGGTCTTCCAGGGTGCGGTAGACCAGGCGCGAGTCGCCCTCGGCGCCTTCGATCGGCGGCACGAAGGGATAGGAGCCCGTCGCCAGCACCAGCTTGTCGTAGGCGACGCAACCTTGCGCGGTGATCACCTGGCGGCGGCCGCGGTCGATTTCCAGCACCGGCACGCCCAGGTGCAGGGTCACGCCCGGGGTCTGGTACAGCGACGCATCGGACAGCGCCAGCGACTCGGCATCACGACCGGTGAAATATTCGGAAAGGTGCACACGGTCGTAGGCGCGCATCGGCTCCTCGCTGAACACATGCAGCCGATAGTGATCGAGGGCACCGCGCTCGATCAGCTGTTCGACACAATGATGTCCGACCATGCCATTGCCGATCACGACCAGCGTCTGCAGTTTGTTCAACGCGCCAACATTGGAATTCATAAGTAGCACCCGGCTAAAGCCCGTCACGGTTCAAAAATGCAAAAAAAAACGCCTGAAACCTTGCGGTTCCAGGCGTCTTTGCCTGTTCTTTTGCGGTGTTGAAACCAGACGTCTATGCCTGATTCACCGATGTTGCCCACGAATCGATCGTCGTTGACCGAGAGGGGCTGCCCACTCGACTGTATTCGCGGCGGGCCTGTAAAGGGCTATGCAGCGACTGTGCCAGATCGTGCAGACAGCGCTTTCAGGCCCGCGTACCGGGCACTTGGCGACGCAAGGGTACAGGGTCGGACACCGGCGGTTTTGCCTTCGCATAGTGCAGCGGTTGCATCAGGGCTTTATAAAAGTGCACGGATCACGCGCCGGCCAGCTCAACGGGGATTGAGCAGGGCCTCGCGCAACAGTCTGGCGGCGAGCCTGCTCGCGAATGCGGTGTGACGGGCGACATCGATGTTGGATGTACCGGCCTCTTCGCTGGCAAGCCAGCTCCTACATTTGAACTGCGCCGGGCGCAGTATCTGTGTACGACCCCAATCCCTTGATCTGCGCCGGGCGCAGTATTTGTGTACGACCCCGATCCCCTGTAGGAGCTGGCTTGCCAGCGAAAGCGGTGTGTCAGGCGACATTGATGCTGGATGTACCGGCCTCTTCGCTGGCAAGCCAGCTCCTACATTTGATCTGCGCCGGGCGCAGTATTTGTGTACGACCCCGATCCCCTGTAGGAGCTGGCTTGCCAGCGAAGGCGGCGTGTCAGGCGACATCGATGTTGGATGTACCGGCCTCTTCGCTGGCAAGCCAGCTCCTACATTTGATCTGCGCCGGGCGCAGTATCTGTGTACGACCCCGATCCCCTGATCTGCGCCGGGCGCAGTATCTGAGTACGACCCCGATCCCCTGATCTGCGCCGGGCGCGGTATCTGAGTACGACCCCGATCCCCTGTAGGAGCTGGCTTGCCAGCGAAGGCGGCGTGTCAGGCGACATCGATGTTGGATGTACTGGCCTCTTCGCTGGCAAGCCAGCTCCTACATTTTGACTTCGGTCCGAGCGCTGACATCGCGCAATAAAAAACGCCACTCCGAAAACGAGTGGCGTTTTTTATCCGGGCCATGCAGCCCTAGATCATCGGCGAACTACTGACCACCCGCAGCGCCAGTCCTTCATAGGCATCCAGGGTGATGGTGAACTCGCCCTCAGCGGTGAGATCGCCCTCGACCCGCTCATTGATGATGTCGACCACCGGCCCGGGCGCAATATTGGGCAGGTGCAGGGTTTCGGTGATCGGTGTCGAGCCGAAGTTCAGCGCGGTGATTTGCGTGCCTTTGCCGGCCGGCAACTCATGGACCATGATCAACAGCCCCGGATGCTCGACATCCGGCACCAGGATCTGGCGGCTGGCGGCGATATCGTAGGCGCGGCGCGCCGCGAGAATCTTCTGCAGCTGCGAGGCGAACGAATCCGGGTCGTCCAATTGACTGAGCAGGCTGCCATACAAGGTTTTCGCCCGCGGCATCTGCCCCGCCGACAGCGGTGCATCGGGATTGAGATCGACCAGGTCGTAGGCACCGCGATGAATCCAGCGGGTATCGCCGTCGAGCATCAAGTCCGCGACCTGCTCCGCCGGCAACGGCAGTGCACCCACCAGGTCCCAGCCCGACAGTGCGAACACCCCGGGTTGCATGGCGTTGTACATCACCAGCAGCAAATGAACCTGGCGGATCTGCTGGATATCCGCAGGGGTAATCGCGTCGAGGTCGCGAATGCCGAGCGCCGCGGTGATGATGCTGGCGGTGGTGCAGGACACGCCATTGGTGACGAACTTGAGGTTATAGGGCGCATGCTCACCGGCCAGGCGTTCGTACATCTGCTCGCGGATGTGCTCGCGCAAAATGTTGCCGGGAAAGGTCTGGCCCTGATAGAGGAAGGTGTCGTGGGCGTGCAGGGTCCAGAAATGCACCAGCTCCAGGGTCAGTTCGTCATGGTTCTGCAGGGCATGGATCAACGAGCCCGGGTCGATGCCGAGGTTGTGCATCTGACGCAGCATCAAACGCAAAAATTCGGTGTCGCCCATCAGCAACGCATGCTGGTAGGCCGGCCGGGTGATGAAGTCATACGACAGGTCGGCCCCACCGTGGGACATGGAAGCGATGTCGTCGACCGTCAGGTTCAACTCCTGAAAACTGAAGCCGCCAGCCTTACGAATCGCGCCGCCCAGCAACTGGTTGCCGGTGATCGACAAGGGGTGGCTTTCGGACCAGGCGGTGCCATCCAGCTTGCGTTCGACGCCGAGGAAACCGTTGGCGTCCAGGCGCAGGATCTTCGCGCCCATGACATCGATTGCATGCAGCGCGTCGCCGATGATCATCTGTTGCGCGGCGAAGGTCGGGTCCAGCCAGTTCAACGACGGTTGCCCCTCCTTGAAGTAATGCAGGTAAACCCAGCGACGCGGCTTGCCGTCGACCCCGATCACCACCGATGTCGCGCTCCAGTCGGTTTCCTTGACCCCGGGTTCGAAGAAGATCACCCGCTGCAACTGGCCGACGATGTAATGTTTGTCCCGCAGCATGTCGACCTGCGGCGGACTGAGGTTCTGCGCATCGCGCCCCTCGGCAATCTCCGGCAGCAACGGCCAGTCCTCTTCGCGGATTTCCACCATGTGGTAGAGCCCCGGATAGTCCTCATACGCCATCTCGGCCAGGCGAAAGTCCGCGCCTTTGCCCGTGTGCGAGGGGATTACGTCATCGATGATGACCGCGTTGTGCGCGGCGGCCATGCGGGTCAGCGCGTGAAGTTGCGCGTCGGTGCCCAGTTGCGGGTCGATGTCGAAGCTGATCCGGTCGAAATTGCCGTCGATCGTCGGGGTGAATTCAGTTCCCTTCAGGCCGCCAGAGCGTTTCAGCGGGCCATTGTGAATCCCCTGGATACCGATTTTCGACAGCGCGTGCCACAGGGCTTCATCACCCAGCGCTTCCAGCACGGTGCCCTCTTCCCGGGTGATGATGGATGCCGGGTACGCGGTGAACCAGACGGACGCCAGGGCCGAAGCATCACGGGGCCGCGTATGGGCATAGGGCTGTTGCCACAATCGACCTTGCCCGGAGTAAAGCCTGGCTCGCTGCCTTGCGGCATACAGCATGGATTGCTCGACCAACCAGGTCACTTGGTTCTTTTCAGCAGCCGTCATATAAACAATTACCTATTGTCGGGGTGAAACCGCAATCGGCCATTGCATCGGTATCAATGGCTCCGCTCGTCTTTATATGAGGCCCTGGCGTGGCATTCGTTGCATCACGGCGGTGTGATAGGCGCGCTGTCATGCCTGGCGAGGCGGGTCGGCCGGGCCAGAAGCCCGGCTTCAAGCGTCCCAAGCCGCCGGTGCATCCACGTCAATGGCATAGCGCGCAATGGCCTCGGCACAGACGCCGGCGTCGAGGCGGCCCTCGTGTACCAGTGCAGTCAGCGCACTCAAGACGAGCTGATAACGGTCCACTTCAAAAAACCTGCGCAGCTGGCTACGGGTATCGCTGCGACCAAAACCATCGGTGCCGAGCACGGTGTAAGGGGCCTTGAGGTAGCTTGCGATCAGCTGTGGCAAGGCGCGAACGTAATCGGTGCAGGCAATGATCGGTGCCGCGTCGTCGAGCGAGGCCTGGACATGGCTGCGGCGCGCGGGCTGTCCGGGGTGAAGGCGATTCCAGCGCTCCACTTCACGGGCATCCCGTGCCAGCTCGGAAAAGCTGGTAACGCTCCAGACCTGGCTGTCGACCTCCCAATCGCTGGCGAGCAACTCGGCGGCGGCCATCACTTCGCGCAGGATGGCGCCGGAGCCCAACAGCCGGACTGCGCCGCGCGCGCCCTCGCCTTGATGCCGGGCAAACAGGTACATGCCCTTGATAATCGCCTGTTCGACGCCTTCAGGCAGGGTGGGCTGCGGGTAGCTTTCGTTCATCAGGGTGACGTAATAAAACTCGTCGACCTGACGCTCCAGCATCTGGCGCATGCCGTGATCCAGGATCACCGCAAACTCACCGGCGAACGCGGGGTCGTAGGCACGGCAGTTGGGCACCATCGACGCCATCAAATGGCTGTTGCCGTCCTGATGCTGCAGGCCTTCGCCCCCCAGCGTCGTGCGTCCCGCGGTTGCGCCAAGCAGGAACCCGCGAGCCCGCTGATCCGCTGCCGCCCAGATCAGATCGCCAACGCGCTGGAAGCCGAACATCGAGTAATAGATGTAGAACGGCAGCATCGGCAGGCCATGCACCGAATAGCTGGTCGCGGCGGCCACCCACGAACTGATGGCGCCGGCCTCGCTGATGCCCTCTTCGAGAATCTGGCCATTGAGGGCTTCGCGATAACTGAGGATCGAACCGATGTCCTCCGGTTCATAGCGCTGCCCCACGCTGGAATAGATACCGATCTGCTTGAACAGGCTGGCCATGCCGAAGGTCCGCGCCTCATCCGCCACGATCGGCACGATTCGCGGCCCCAGTGGCTTGTCCCGCAGCAGACCGCCGAGCATCCGCACGAAGGCCATGGTGGTGGACATTTCCTTGCCTTCGGCGGTGAGGGCAAACCCGGCGTAGCTGTGTACATCGGGCACGGCCAATGATGACTCGCAGGTCGCAGGCCGCGACGGCATGTACCCGCCCAATGCATGGCGGCGTTCATGCAAGTAGCGCATTTCCGCACTGTCTTGCTCGGGTTTGAAGAAGCTCAGCGAGATCGCCTGCTCATCGGTCAACGGCAGGTTGAAACGGTTGCGGAACGCGAGCACTGCCTCGTTATCGAGTTTCTTCTGCTGGTGCACGGTCATCTTGCCCTGCCCCGCAGCGCCCATACCGAAGCCTTTCTTGGTTTGCGCCAATATCACCGTGGGCTGCTTGCCCTCGCGCAGTGCACGTTGATACGCGGCAAAGATCTTGACCAGGTCGTGACCTCCGCGCTTGAGACGGTCGATCTGCTCGTCGGTCAGGCCCTCGGCCAACGCCGCCAACGCCTCGTTCTGGCCGAAGAATCGATCGCGGTTGAAGCGTCCGTCTTTTGCCGCGAATGTTTGAAACTGGCCATCGACGGTGCTGGACAATGCCTGGACCAGCGCGCCGTCGTTATCCCGGGCAAACAGTGCATCCCAGTCGGAGCCCCAGACCAGTTTGATGACATTCCAGCCGGCACCGCCAAACAGCGCCTCAAGCTCATCGATGATGCGCCCGTTGCCCCGGACCGGGCCGTCCAGGCGCTGCAGGTTGCAGTTGATCACCCAGACCAGATTATCCAGCCCTTCACGCGCCGCCAGCGTCAGGGCCGACATGCTTTCCGGCTCATCCATTTCACCGTCGCCGAACACCCCCCAGACGGTCCTTGCGCTGGTGTCTTGCAGGCCGCGGTGCTCCAGGTACCGCATGAAGCGCGCCTGGTAGATCGAATTGATCGGCCCGATCCCCATGGAGCCGGTCGGGAACTGCCAGAAGTCCGGCATCAGCCAGGGGTGCGGATAGCTCGACAACCCCCGGGCGCCGTTGGCGCGCGCGCCTATCTCCTGTCGATAGTGCTGCAGATCCTGTTCCGCCAACCGTCCCTCGAGAAAGGCCCGGGCGTAGACGCCAGGTGCCGAGCGCGGCTGGTAGAACACCAGGTCACCGCCGGACGTTTCGGTTCGGGCCTTGAAGAAGTGGTTGAAACCCACTTCGAACAGGTCCGCGGCACTCGCGTAACTGGCGATGTGGCCGCCCAGTTCGCCATAGGCGTGATTGGCCCTGGCAACCATGGCCAGGGCATTCCAGCGCATGATCGATGCCAGGCGCTCTTCGATGGCCAGGTCCCCTGGAAACACCGGTTGTTGTTCAACGCTGATGGTATTGATGTAGGGCGTGCCGTGACTGGGCCGCCAGCCGATGTCTGAAGCGCTTGCCACGGCCACCAGCATGTCCAGGATCTGCCTGGCCTGTGCGGTGCCGCCGTGCGCGATGACCGATAGCAACGCATCGCGCCATTCAGCGATTTCTTGAGCGTCTTCGGGGATCTGCCCCGGTAACCGGGTGTGAAGATCGGACGGGTTCATGGGCATCTCCCCGGGTCATGGTTGATTCAGTAACAGGATAGTCCTGACATGGCGTCAGAGCTGAAAGCCGTGCCCGATCAACCCCGCCAACACATCCCCCGCTTCACTCAATGTCCCCGGGGCCAGCATCAGTCGCAGTTCATGCACCGGCAATTCAGGCAACCCGTCCGCCGTGGTCAATACGCGCATGCCTGGCCGCACTTGGGCGCGGTCGACGATGCCGACGGCCAGTCCGGCTTCTATGGCGGTTTCCAGGGCGGTGACCCCGGCACTCATGATGACCACCCGCCAGCGTCGGCCCAGTCGGCTAAGCGCGTCTATCGCGACACTTCGATACGGACAGCCCTTGCCGTGCAAAGCCAGCGGCACCGGCCTGGCGAGATCCAGCCGATAGTCGTGGGCGGCGACCCAGACGGGTTGGGTGATGCCCAAGGTCTTTATGCAGCGCGCCTCGGCTGCAGTCGCCTCAACCGGCTCCACCAGCAACGCCAGATCCAGTTGCCCGCGCTGCAGGCGAGTGTTCAAGCGTCCGCTGGAACCGGTTTCGACCTCCAGCTCAATGTGGGGAAAGTCCGCGGTCAAATGCGGCAGCGTACAGCCCAGTACCGCACCCGCGTACTCTTCGGAGATGCCCAGCCTGACCCGGCCACTGGCCACCGGCGTGCTGAAGCTGGCGAGCATCCGGTCGTGCAGCAACAGGAGCTCGGCGCTTTGCAGGGCGAAGCGACGGCCCAGGGGAGTCAGGTTGACCGTCTGGTTGTCACGCTCCAGCAAGCGCCCCCCTGCCAGGGCTTCCAGGCGCCGCACATGCAGACTGACCGCCGATGGGCTTTTGTTCAAAAAGCTCGAAGCCGCCAGGAACTGCCCAAAGCGCACGATCGCATGAAAGGTGCGCAGCAGTTCAATATCGATCGTTTCGGCCATGATTGATAAATCCTGCACCAGTTGTGCTGATCGTATCGTTTGATTGCATCACCTGTTCATTCATACCATCGAACTGAGCCCACTGTCAGGTGCCATTCGATGAACGTCACTGCCTCCCGCTTATCGCTGCTGACCAGCAGCTTGCTGTTGTTGGCCATGGTCGTCAGCTGGAGCTCCGGCTTCATCGGCTACCGATATGTGGCCGATCAGGGCAGCGTCTACCTGGCCACGCTCTGGCGTTTCATCCTGGCAGCGGCTGTATTGCTGCCCTTCGCCTGGACGGGTTTGCGCGCCTTGCGTCGCCGCGATCTGGTGCATCAAGGACTGCTGGGGCTGTTCGCGATTGGCGGCTATATCGGACCGATCGCCGCCTCCATTCAGCTGGGTGTAGCGCCAGGCACGGCCTCACTGATCGCCAATCTGTTGCCACTGACGATCGTGGTGTTGGCCGGTAGCGTGCCCGGGCAGCGCACGCGTGGTTGGCAGTGGCTGGGACTGGCCCTGTGCCTGACCGGCATGCTGGTGGCCAGCGCGGCCAGCGTCGAATGGGACGCGACGAATCTGTGGGTGTATAGCTTGCCGCTGCTGGCAGTCCTGTCCCTGGCGGCGGCGACGCTGTACCAGAAAGCACTGCCCGGGGCCTCGATGTCCGCCCTGACTGCGCTGTTCATTCAAGTCTGTGCGGTGATCCCGGTGTTTGCCGTGCTGGCGGGCCTTGAAGGCGAAATCAGGCCGCCGCTGAGGACAGGCTTTGCAGTGGGCGTGGTGTGGCTGGTGGTCTTTGCGACGCTGGGTGGCTACGGATTTTACTGGCTGTGCCTGCAGCGTTTCAGCATCCAGCGCATCAGTGGCGCCTTGTTCCTGACCCCGCCGGTGACCATGATCTGGGCCTGGCTGCAGTTCGGCGATCCGTTGGCCAGCAGTGCATTGGTGGGCGTGGGATTGACGCTTTTGGGATTGCCATTGCTGGGGATGAGCCCGGTGGAGCCGCTTTGCGCCGGCAAGGCCAGCCGGGTCGGGTAGCGCAGAACCCGCTACCCATTGTCTTGCCAGCGCGTCAGAACGGTATGGTCAGTTTCATCCGGTACGCGTTGCCTTCAGCCCGATTGCGCACCTCGGTTTCCTGCTCCCATTTGGCGGTAAGAAACCATCCCGAGTGGCTGGTGTACTTCACCGAGGGACCGATGGCGAGCGCCCGGCCCTTGTTATCGTCGATACGGTCACCGTGCTGTCGATCGTCAGTCGTCTGATACAGCATGTAGCCGCCGACTCCGACCACCCAGCCATTGCCAAAGCCCCAACCTACTGCGTAATCCACGTGCAGTTCCTGGCCGGACCGGTAGTCCGTGGCATCATTGCGCAGGTTGAAGTCATACATGGTTTTTGCATCGACGTTGAGCCCGTTCGGATCAACGTAGGACACTGCCAGCACCGGTTCGATCACCCAATAATTGCGGCCGATATTCGCCAGGTCGCCGCCATCATACTCCCCCGAAGGAGCGATGAAATCCAGGGCCAGGATGCTGTGCAGTTTCTCGCTGTGATGAAAGCCCAGTGCCGGGCCGAAGATGATGTCGCCCAGCCCCTGCTTGCTCTGTGACTGGCCATTCACTGTAACTTTGAGATCCACTAACGGCACTAAAGCATGAAAGGCCAGGCTGCCTCCCAGTACCTGTTGCTCGGTGACCCAGATCAGCCGTGGTGCCACCGAGTTGGCCCGCACGCGAAAATCCACCGGCACTTTGTCGCCGCGATTATCGCGCAGGGAGTCAGCCTCGTAGTGGCCGACAAAAAACTGCGAGTACAGACCCGGCGGCGGCATCGCGCCGGACATGTAGTTTTCCGCCCCCATCGGGTAGGAAGACCCACCGTTCTCGGCGGCATGAACCCCGGCGCTGGTGGCTGCCAGCAGGCTTAGCCCGGCATGCCACCATTGCCTTGCACGTGTCGCTCTGGATACAGCATTCATAGTCAATGACCTTTTTGTTGTTTTTATAGGCAGCCAGACACAGCCGATCACGGAGCAATCGGCGATGTCCGGCTTTTTCGGGAACACAGGAACGGTGGATTCAGATGCGTTTGAACAGCGCCGATCGCGTACCCTCAGTGGTGCCATCGGCGGCGCTGTAGAACCGCTCCATAAAGATGTCGCGCTCGAACAGTCGCCCTTGCATCAGGCAGGTAATCGCCGAATCGATCATCAGCGGTGGCCCGCACAGATAAGCCTTGCGATTGCTGAAACGACCGTCGAAGTACTGCCTGGCGGCGTCATGCACGTAGCCGTTGAACCCCGTCCATTCGCTGTCTTCTACCGCCTGGCTGAGCGCGGGCACGTAGGTGAAGTTGGCGTGAACGCTCGCCAGCGACTCGAACAAGGTGCGATTGTAGAGCTCGGCACGATTGCGCGCCCCCTGGAACAGGACGATCTGACGCGTATCGCCGGACTCCAACAGGTCGAGAATCATCGACTGCGGACTCGACAGTCCGGAGCCGCCCGCGATGAAAATCAAGTCACCGCTTTGTGAGGTGCGCACAAAAAACTGTCCATACGGCCCGGACAATTGCACCGCGTCGCCGACCTTCAAGTCGTCATGAATTTTGCCGGTGGCCAGTCCGCAGTCGACCCGCCGCACATGCAGTTCAATCTCATCGGCGCGACTGGGCGGGTTGGCCAGGGAAAATGCCCGCGTGCCTTCAATCCCGGGCAACTGCAGGTTGATGTATTGGCCCGCCTGGAACGCCATGGGTCGATCAAGCTTGAGATGCACGCCCTTGATCGTCGGCGACAGGTCGACCAGCGCGCTGACCACCGCCCGATAGTCTTCGACGGGATGCCCGAGGAAGTCCGGGTCGGCATCGATATCCGCCTCGATCACCATGTCGCTTTGCGGAATCGCACAACAGGCCAGCACCTTGCCTTCGTCACGCTCGATATCCATCAGCGCAAAAGACGAGGCCGCGCCCAGGTCCGCTTCGCCTTCAAGCACCTGGACTTTGCAGGTGGCGCAAGTGCCATGGCCGCAGGCGAATGGCAGCCAGACACCCTGGCGCAGCGCCGCCTGGAGAATGGTCTGGCCCTCCTCCACGTCGATCTGCTCGCCCGTGGGTTCGATGGTTACTTGGTAGCTCATTACCCGGTCCTCAGTTGAAGCTGTCGGCGATGCCGTTCAAGCCAGGGGTGTCGAGGTGCAACAGGCTTTTGTGATCGATGCCGTTATCGATCAGGCTTGCTGCATTGTCGGGGGTGAACGGATGATCGTTCAGGCGCCACAGTGCCTGGCTGAAGTCCACCTGCGCTGCATCCGGATGCTGGGCGATCGAAGGTTTGACCACCTGTTCGATAAAGTCGGCGAACGGCATCGCCGGTGGTAGCGGGAAGGTAAAAGGCGCGCAAAACATCAGGTGTTTTTCCCAGCACAGGTACACCAGTTGCAGGCCATGGAAGTTTTCCTGGCGGTCCAGGGGTTGGGCCTCATAGGCACCAATGGAAGTCACGGGCATGATCTTGTCCTTCTTGTAATGTGGGCGTGAAGCAGACCCGCAGGCCCGCTTCGGCGCATGGCTTCATCCGGCCTTGAGCAGGTCCGGGTCGGCGGGGGCGACGGGCGCGCTGTTGCGATCGTTCGGGTGCCAGTCCTGCCAACGGCGATGCTCGGCGGAACCCAGGTACTCGAAGTTGTCCTCGCCCGGGTTGATGTTGTAGTAGTCGCGCACCACGGACTCGACATCCGCGCCACCACAGTTGCCCTGCAGAATCTGGTGCACCGGCAGCCAGGCCTGGATGTACTTGGTCGGCTCGTATTCGAAAATGTCGCAGCAGCCCTGGGAGCAAAAGTGATAGCGCTCGCCTTCGTGCATGGCGCTGCGATGGCCGATGGTGGTCTGGTCGTCCGGCTCGCCGAACGACAGCGGGATCTGGCAGATCTGGCAGAGCATCGGCAACGTCGGGTTGTAGAAACGCTCGCCCTTTTCCTGCAACGCTCGCCAGTGTTCAAACCGTGGGCGGTAGATTTTGTCGAAGGTGTCCGGGTATTTTGCCGACAGCCAGTCCAGCTCTTCGTCGGTCGGCATCCAGGTATGGAAGTTGGTCGCCTGGCTGTATTGATAAAAGATCGACCAGGCCTGGTGACTGACGTGATCCTTGGCGATGTTGGCCTCTTCGACATGCTTGGGTGGACGGATGCCGTAACGCTCCAGATCCTTGAACAGCGCACCGCCGGCCTCTTCGAAATACACGCCCCAGGCTTCGGACCAGGACATGACCTTGTTCGGCAGCATGTAGTCCATCATCATCCCGACCAGCGTCAGCAGGCGGTAGCCGCGCCAGAACCATTTGTCGATCCAGCGCTGGATGATTGGCACGTTGTCTTCATGTTGCTCCAGCAGAAACTTGATCACCTCGAGGCCCAGGGTCATGTGCCGGGCTTCGTCGGATTGTGCGGAGAAGCCGAAGGTCACCGTGGCCATGTCTCCGTTGAACGCCGCTCCCGACATGAACGGCACGAACAGCAGGTTGGTCAGCACGTACTCGAACGAAAACGAGATCGCGGTGAGAAACTCGAACGGGCCGGCGGTGCGCGCATCTTCGAAGAACGACTTGGGCACCGAAAGAAACCACACGCGGTCGTGCATGTGGGCGAAGTCATGCAGGCCGTTGAAGTGCTTGTTGTAGTGACTCATCGCGTGAATCTGGGTCTGCACGTGGCGCAACTCGTCGATGGCCTGCATCTGGCAGGCGATTCGCGCACCGGCACCGCTGAATTGTCGACCGACCCTGGCGAAACCTTGATACGCCTGGTACTCCAGCGGGGTGACGCCCGACAGGAACAGCTTCAGCGCGTTGACATAACGGGCGTCCGACAGCGTGGTATGGCCGTTGTTTTGCGAGAACGCATCGAAGATTGCGTAGAGTTTTTTCTCTTTCTCGGCCTGGTATTTCCAGTAGGTGTCCATGGTCAGGCGGAACGGGTCTTCCCACTTGTCCCAGTCGGTGATCTTGATCCCTTCGAAGCGTTCGTGCGGATAGATGTCTTCGTGAGTCTGGTAGCTCGGCTCCCAGTCCAGGTCACGGGTCATGCAGCGATACTTCTCTTTGGCATTGAGGCGTTTTTTCACGGCCATGATGGCGCTCCCGAATTTTTGTTATGGATCAAACGCTGGTTGGCGGCTGGGGCTCAGCTGTTCCAGTACAGGGAAAAGCTGTCGTCCTCCTCGACGACGTTGCCGCCCAGGGTGATCACGTACATCAGCATTTCCTGAATGTCCCAATGGCTTCCGGTCATCTGCTCGACCGTTTCACGGTGAATATCCAGGCGGCCCGGCGCCTCGATGCGGATCATCGAAGGCTGGTGCCGGATCTCGGCAAGGGGGTTGTCCTGAATGATGGCGTCCACTATCGAGCGGGCGTAGTCGGTGTCCTGCAGGTTCATGTACACAAGGGAAGTCATGCGCTGGCTCCGGTCAGGCCGATTTTCTTCAGGCGGGCATCGAACTCGGCGCAGACCGCATCCAGTGCGGACTCGTCCAGGCCCAGGCCAGCCAGTGGACGCAGCGCCCCGACCGAGCGCTGCTGCCAGTGATCGATCCAGCCCTGAACCAGGGTCCTGTTGGCCGGGCTTTGGTTGATTACGGTCTTGAGCATGACATCGACCCAGCGCTGGCTTTCGGCGAACCACAGGCGCATGAATTCAGTCAGCATGCCGACCTGGCCGGCGCCGTTGGCCGACAGTTGCTCATCGAGCTTGTGGAACAGCAGCGGGTACACCAGGCCATCGCTGACCAGGTTTTGCGCCACGGTCAATTCGAACCAGTCGCGCACCACCAGGGTGTCTTCGACGTAGCGGCGCAGGTCCTGCCATGCCGGATCGCCGAGCCACTGTTGCTTGGCCTGTGCCAGGAGCAGGACATCGCCGTCATCGAGCATCAGGCCGATGCGCGACAGGTACTGGGCGATGCCCAAGCGGTCCATGGCCTGGAACATATGCATTTGCGTGACGCTGGTGCCGAAACCGTCAGCGGCGATGTTGCTGTTGTTCATGTTGGCACCCATCTCGGCGTGCCGCAGGGGCAACAGCAGCTTGCTGATCAGCTGGGCGTTGCGCGTCGACAGGCCGGCGAGCATGTCGCGTTTCTCACAGAACGCGTAATCATGCTCGGCGTTTTCCTGCATTTTCGCCCGGGCCTGGACGTAGGCGCCGTAGTAGTACTGGCGTGGATCGGTGACCGCGTACCAGTCGGCCATGACCACCGCGGTGCGGGTGGCGTCGTTGAGCAGTTTGTTCGGTTGCCACAGTGGCCGGTAATGGAAATTGGTAGCGGACTCGAGATCGAAACTCGCTTCCTGGTAGCGGCTGGCAACTTTGTCGCCAAACCGGCGACGGGTGTGGCTGAAGGTGTTGCGGATCGTCTCGACGGTTGTCGTCTTGATCTCGACACTCATGGAGTGGACTCCTGTGGTTATTGTTCTGTTGGGTGGTCGGCGGCTTGATCAGCGTCGCGGGTTTCGCCGTAGCGCCACTTCTTCGCATCGGCGTCGAGGGCCTCGGACATCTGCGCGTCCATGTGCTGCACACGGTTGTTTTCACAGAACTGGCTGAACGCCTGGCGCGGCAGCACCAGCTCGACAAACAGATCGGGATAGCCGATGGCGAAATCGAATTCGACAAAGGTGTCATCCGGCCCGCTGCGTACGCGGATGTAGCGCGGCATCTGATCGAAAGTGCTGCCAGGTTGGCTCATGCTCGGGGACTCCCTTGGTATGTAAGGGGGGACAGAGCAACAAGGGTGCCAGCCCGCCAAAATGTGCTTGACTTAAGTTTTTACTCTTTAAAAATCAACTAGTTACAAAAACGCTTCGGCCGGTTACGTGGAACTGAAGACGGGTCTTGCAAGGGGTTTCAACGCAGTTGAATCAATCATTTGATCAATCCCCTCGCCCGCTTTGAGCAAATGGAACAATCATCCAGTGATTGACTTTTGATCCGCTTTCAGGCCGCTTAGAAAAAGGAAAACCGACCTTGCCTTGCCAGAAAATAGCGGTCGTTACGGTGCGTAAAAAATCGCCATAGCCTGAGCGGAGCGCATCATCACCCCACATAACTACAATCAGGGGCGCAACAGAATGATCACCACGTACAAGGCCTCGCAGCACCCTCCTTCACTCAAGGACCTGAGCGACCAGGTGCGCTTTCTCGGCAGCGAAGGCAAAATCTGGCTGGACGAACAACGCATGTTGTTGATCCAGGTGTCGATGATGGCGTCCTGCAGACGCGAGCTCATCGAGATGCTCGGCGTCGAACGCGCCAAGGGTTTTTTTCTGCGCCTGGGTTATCAGTCCGGGCTCAAGGACGCCGAACTGGCACGCAAGCTGCGGCCCCATGGCAGTGACCTGGAGATGTTCTTCACCGGCCCGCAGCTGCATTCGCTCAAGGGCATGGTCAACGTGCGTCCGCAGGCCATCGACATCGACCTGGAGAACGGCCAGTTCTATGCCGACATCGAATGGCAAGACTCCTTCGAAGTCGAAAACTGCCAAACGGAAAACCTCCACTCCGACCAACCGGTGTGCTGGATGCTCCTGGGCTACGCGATCAGCTACAGCTCGTTTTTCCTCGGCCGTCAGATCATCTACAAGGAGGTCAGTTGTCGGGGTTGTGGCGACTCACACTGCCGGATCATCGGCAAGCCGGCCGAACAATGGGACGACGCCGAAGAGGTCATGCGTTACTTCCAGAGCGACCCGATCATCGATGAGCTGCAAGCCTTGCAGGTGCAAGTGGCCAACATGCGCCAGCGCCTGCAAATCGAAGCCGGCAAGTTCTACGGCATCGGGCAGTCGGCGGTCTACCGTCGCACGTGCGCCTTGATCGACAAGGTGGCGTTGGGCAAGGCTTCGGTGTTGCTGCTGGGCGAGACCGGGGTCGGCAAGGAAGTCATCGCCCGCAGCCTGCACTTGCGCAGTGAGCGTGCCGGCGGACCGTTTATCGCGCTGAACTGCGCGGCCATCCCGCCAGACTTGATCGAAGCCGAACTGTTTGGCGTCGAGAAAGGCGCCTACACCGGCGCGCAACAGTCGCGGATGGGGCGCTTCGAACGGGCTCATGGCGGCTCGCTGTTTCTGGATGAAATCGTCGAACTCACCCCGCGCGCGCAAGCCTCGCTGTTGCGCGTACTGCAGGAAGAAGAGCTGGAACGCGTCGGTGATTCGCAAACGCGCAAGGTCGATGTGCGGGTTATCACCGCGACCCATGAAGACCTTGAAAATGCGGTCAGACAAGGGCGCTTCCGCGCTGACCTGTTCTACCGCCTGAACGTCTTTCCGGTGCGTATTCCGGCCTTGCGCGAGCGGCGCGAAGACATCCCGTTGCTGATCGAACACTTCCTCGAAAAGCTGCATGCCAGTTACAAGAAAAAGACCCTGGGCCTGTCTGATCGGGCGATGGAGGTGTGCCTGCATTACGACTGGCCTGGCAACATCCGCGAGCTGGAAAACCTGATGGAACGGGGCGTGATCATCACCGACGAAAACCAGAGCATCACCGTCGACGCGCTCTTTCCGCACTCGCCGCAACAGGCCGAAAGCATTGGCCTGGCCAGCGATGGCAGGCTGGTCAAATCGAAGTCCGCCAGCGGTCCCGACTGGATCGACCTGGTCATTCAGAGCGGTCTGGCGCTGGACTCGGTGGAGGACGCGCTGATTCACGCGGCGATGGAGCGCAGCCAACAAAACGTCTCCGAAGCGGCACGCCTGTTAGGCATTACGCGCCCGGCGCTGGCTTACCGCTTGAAAAAATCACCGACGCAGACGCCTCCCGCCAAGGATTGATCATTTGCACTGAACCTGTGGCGAGGGAGCTTGCTCCCGCTGGACTGCGCAGCAGTCCTTTTTTGGATACATTCACCGGTTTGGAGGCCACTTCATTTCCAACTTGGGCACGGTCCCTTGTAGGAGCCGGCTTGCTGGCGATGATCGTTAACGATAACGCGTGCGATCTGGTTAAACGCGGCGCACTTGAGCCCATCGCCAGCAAGCCGGCTCCTACAGGTATTGCGTTATCTGTGTTTCCAGCTGTCGAGCCGCTAACCCAACGCCGTATCCAGAAACATCATCACCCCAAACCCCAGCATCAACCCCAGCGTGGCAGGCGTTTCATGCCCGTTGCGGTGCGTCTCGGGAATCACTTCATGGGAGACCACGAAGATCATCGCACCGGCCGCCAGCCCAGGGCGATCGGATAGCCCAGGGCAAACCCGGAAGACACCCCGAGGCCGATCACCGCACCCAAGGGCTCCATCAGGCCGGAACCGACGGCCACCAGCGCCGCGCGCAGTGCCGAGATGCCGGTCACCCGCAGCGCCAGTGCAATGGCAAGGCCTTCGGGGATGTCCTGCAGGGCGATGGCCGTGGTCAGCGGCAGCCCCACGGTCATGTCGCCGTCGGCGAAGCTGACGCCGATGGCCATGCCTTCGGGCAGGTTGTGCAGGGTGATGGCCAGGACAAACAGCCAGACCCGGTTGATCCGTTGCACCTCGGGCCCTCGCCTTCCGCTTTGCTGGTGTTCATGGGGCACAAAGCGGTCCAGCCCGACCATCAGCGCCGCACCCAGTCCCATTCCGAATACGACGACAACGGCAGCCAACATCTGGTTGCCCGTGATGGACTGCGCCGCATCGATGCCGGGCAGGATCAGCGAGAAGGAACTGGCTGCCAGCATCATCCCGGCGGCAAAGCCGAGCATCATGTCCTGGGTACGCACCGCCACTTCACGAAGCACCAGGGCCAGCAAGGCGCCGAAGGCTGTCGCCGCGAAACCGGCAGTGCCGCCCAGCATCGCGAAATGCAGGATCTTCGGGTCGGCCCCGGTCAGCGCGCCATAGCCACTGAACAGCAACAGGAAGGTGACAATGGTCAGGGTCAACCAAAAACAGGCACCCTGCCAACTGCTGCTGCGAGCCAGTTCAAGCCATGAGCGTGATGCACTTGCACCCGACGACGCTGGATCTGCCATACAACCTCCTAGTGACTGTGCGCCCGCTTGCGGTCTGCCCCTGAAGTCAGCGGTTGCAACTGCCTTGACAGGCGCTGAGCGTCTCGTTCGAATGCCTTCGCCGTGGCGCGGAACAAACCGGACAGGTCCAGGGAGTTGTCCGCGGATCCTCTATTGAAATTCGAAGCCATGTCATTCACCCCGTCGTCATTGGTAGTAGCCACTTGGTAGTCATTTGGTAACGGAAACGCTCCGCACGCCTCAACAGCGTGCTGTGACAGACGGTCTGAATGCGCCGCCCACAGTCATCTGAAGCGCTTGCCTGATTGAAAATTTTAAAAAGATTTTTGTGTCGCGACAGGCGGTATTGAACAGCGTTCGAGACGAAGAATTGCCGCCAGTCGTCGGCGATAGGCCTTGCGAACACAAACTTCGAGTGAGCCTTCGCTCTCTATATCGCGCAAGACGGATTCGAACCGCGGAGGGGTTCATACCGGCGTGAGTTGATCAGAGCTTCCGGTCGCATGGCGGCATCGCTCGCCAGCAGAAAACAGCAAGGTGCGCCTGCCCTGGCGCACCTTGTATCGGGGGGAGTGTCAGGCGTTACAGCGCCAGGGGACGATCGCCATGCTCGTCCTTGATGCGGGTCGGCAGGCCCATCACGTCCAGCGCCTTGAGGAACGGCTCGGCCGGCAGCTCTTCGACGTTGGCCATACGCTGCACATCCCACTCGCCGCGGGCGACCAGCAGGGCTGCGGCCACCGGTGGCACGCCAGCGGTATAGGAAATACCCTGGCTGTCGGTTTCGGCGTAAGCGTCTTCGTGATCGGCGACGTTGTAGATGAACACCTCGCGTGGCTGGCCATCCTTGGTGCCCTTGACCAGATCGCCGATGCAGGTCTTGCCGGTGTAGCCGGGCGCCAGCGAGCTCGGGTCAGGCAGCACGGCCTTGACCACTTTCAGCGGTACCACTTGCAGGCCTTCGGCGGTCGTGACCGGTTGCTCGGAGAGCAGGCCGAGGTTCCTCAGTACCGTGAACACATTGATGTAGTGCTCGCCGAAGCTCATCCAGAATCGCACGTTGGGCACGTCGAGGTTCTTCGACAGCGAGTGCACTTCATCGTGGCCGGTCAGGTACAGGTTCTGCGCCCCTACCACCGGCAGGTCGTCGGTGCGTTTGACTTCGAACATGGTGTTGCTGGTCCACTGGCTGTTCTGCCAGCTCCACACCTGCCCGGTGAATTCGCGGAAGTTGATTTCCGGGTCGAAATTGGTGGCGAAATATTTGCCGTGGGAACCGGCATTGACGTCGAGAATGTCGATCGAATCAATGTGGTCGAAATACTGTTGTTGCGCCAGCGCCGCATAGGCGTTGACCACACCCGGGTCGAAGCCCACGCCGAGGATCGCGGTGATGTTCTTCTCTTTGCACTCTTCGAGGTGGTTCCACTCGTAGTTGCCATACCAGGGCGGCGTCTCGCAGATTTTGCCCGGTTCTTCGTGAATGGCGGTGTCCAGGTAGGCCACGCCGGTATCGATGCAGGCACGCAGCACCGACATGTTGAGGAAGCTGGAGCCGACGTTGATGACGATCTGCGAGCCGGTCTCGCGGATCAGCGCCTTGGTTGCCTCGACATCCATGGCATTGAGCGCAAAGGCCGTGATTTCAGCGGGCACTTTGAGGCTGCCCTTGGCCTTGACGCTGTCGATGATGGCCTGGCATTTGGAGATGTTGCGCGACGCGATAGCAATACGACCGAGTTCATCGTTGTGCTGCGCGCACTTGTGGGCCACCACCTTGGCGACACCTCCTGCACCAATGATAAGTACGTTCTTCTTCAATTTATCTAACTCTCCTCTGCGCCAGCTTACGAAAGGCTGGACATGTAGTCGTTGTAACCAAATTCGCGAACAACCTCGATACTACCGTCGAGTTGTTTCACTACGATGGACGGCATTTTCAAGCCATTGAACCAGTTCTTCTTGACCATGGTGTAACCCGCTGCGTCGACGAACGACAGCCTATCGCCGATCGCCAGCGGCCGATCGAATTGATACTCGCCGAAAATGTCGCCGGCCAGGCAGGATTTGCCGCATACCATGTAGGTATGCTCACCCTCGCTCGGCGCCAGCTTGGCGTTCAGGCGATAGATCAGCAGATCGAGCATGTGCGCTTCGATGGAGCTGTCCACGACGGCCAGGTGTTTGCCGTTGTACAGGGTGTCGAGCACCGTGACTTCCAGCGAAGCGCTCTGGGTGATGGCGGCTTCGCCCGGCTCCAGGTAGACCTGCACGCCGTATTTCTGCGAGAAAGCCTTGAGGCGCGCGCAGAACTCGTCCAGCGCATAGCCTTCACCGGTGAAGTGAATGCCGCCACCGAGGCTGACCCACTCGACCTTGTGCAACAGGTGACCGAAGCGTTCTTCGATGGTGCACAGCATCTGGTCGAACAGGCCGAAGTCGCCGTTCTCGCAGTTGTTGTGGAACATGAAGCCGGAGATCTGGCCGATGACCTGCTCGATCTTCTCCGGGTCCCATTCGCCCAGGCGGCTGAACGGACGCGCCGGGTCGGCCAGCAGATAATCCGAGCTGCTCACCTGCGGGTTGACCCGCAGGCCGCGGACCTTGCCCGCTGAAGCTTCGGTGTAGCGCTGCAGCTGACCGATGGAGTTGAAGATGATCTTGTCGCAGTTCTCGAGCATCTCCTCGATCTCGTCGTCGGCCCAGGCCACGCTGTAGGCGTGGGTCTCGCCGGCGAACTTCTGTCGACCAAGCTTGAGTTCATAAAGCGACGACGACGTGGTGCCGTCCATGTACTGCTGCATCAGGTCGAACACCGACCAGGTGGCGAAGCACTTGAGCGCCAGCAGGGCCTTGGCCCCGGACTGTTCGCGCACATAGGCGATCTTCTGCATGTTCGCCAGCAGCTTCTGTTTATCGATGAGGTAATACGGCGTTTTGATCATTTCGAGGCGCCTCCGGCAAGGCCAGCCAAAAAAGGATGCGCATTGTGCCTTCACTTATTACATATCGAAAGAGCAGAATGCGCAGTTTGCCGATTGTCGGGTGGCCTGTAGCTGGTCGATTGAATCGAAAATGCAGCGCTTGGTGCCCTTCGGACTGACGAATGGTGTTAATTTTGGAAATGTTCTGTTACTTCGATCAGACATTTCCAACCCGCCTGCAAAGGAATGCCCAGCAATGAATTGTTCACTCAAGCCCCTCGCCGCAGCCATCCTGCTACTCGCCAGCCTTGCGCCGTTTGCCACGCCAGCGTACGCCAACATCACCCCGCAACAGAGCGCGGCCATCCTCAAGCGCTTCGATAACGCAACTGTTACGGATTTCAGGCAGTTCCTGGGAGATCTGGCCAACAGCGACCTGGCCAAGACCGACGACCTCGGCGCGGCCATCAGTGCCTTCCTGGGCGACAAGACCCTTGCCCCTGAACAGCAGAACGAGATCCATCGCCTGCTGGGCATTTATGCCCGGGTGAAATACGGCAACGCGGCCAACGAAACCCTGCGCGAACTGGTCGCCATCCCGACCTTCCGCGTGGACGGCGTGGCCCAGCACGAGAACCCCGAGTTCATCAGGATCGCCGACAAACTCAAGGGTCTGGCCCAGGCCTTCAACCTGAACTTTCGCAACATCGACAACCGCGTCTACGAAATCGCCCTCGAAGGCAGTGGCGAGGAAGTCGTGGGCATTCACGCGCATGCCGATGTGGTGCCCGTGACCCCGGAAAACTGGGTGCTCAAAGACGGCACCAAGCTCGATCCATTCAAGGTCACCCTGGTCGGCGACCGCATGTATGGCCGGGGTACCGAGGATGACAAGAACGGCATCGTCGTGGCGCTCTACGCCATGAAGGTCATCAAGGAAGAGAAACTGCCGCTGGCGAGGAATTTCAAGCTGCTGATAGACACCACCGAGGAAACCACCGGCGACGCCATCCCTTACTACTTCGAACGCAACCCGACGCCGAACTACAACCTGGCACTCGATGGCAGCTACCCGGTGGTGATCGCCGAAAAAGGCTACGGCACCGTCATGGCCAGTTTTACCCGGCGTGCCGCCGAGGGTAAAGGCGCCGAAATCACTGCAATGACGGGCGGGATGGCCACCAACCAGATTCCGTCGACCTCGGTCGCCACACTCGTGACGGACCAACCCGCCACACTGGCTGCCAGCCTGCAAAAGGCCGGTGCCGATTATGCGCAGCGCAATGGCGGCGACTTCGAGGTGACCGCCAAGGTTGTCGGCCAGGACGTCCGGCTGACCGTCACCGGCGTTTCCGCCCACTCCTCCGAACCCGAATCCGGCGTCAACCCGGTGGCCAGGATGCTGGACTTGATCAACAGCCTCGACGGCAAGGTCGCGCTCAAGCACAACCACATTACCGACGCCGCGCGCTACGCCGCCGACAACTGGGGACTGGATTACCTGGGCGGCAAATTGGGCGTGGGCTTTTCCGATGCCTTCATGGGCCCGCTGACGGCCTCCCTGACTTATGTCGGGATGGATGAAAAAGCCTTCAAGCTCGCGGTCAACCTGCGGGTGCCGAAAGGCAAGTCACCGCAAGTGCTCAAGACTGAAATAGCCGACAAGCTGGTCGCCTGGAGCAAGAAGTCCGGTATTGCGCCGACCTTCGATTACTCGATCGCCGAGCCGATGTACCGCAACCCCGAGGGTGAATGGGTCAGGGCCTTGCTGGCCGTGGCCAGTGAAAACCTGGGCATGAAACATGACTTCGGCACTTCGGCCGGCGCCACCTCGGTCCATGAGCTGCCCAATGGCGTGCAATTCGGCCTGGCCCGGCCCGAGCTCAAGTACACCGGCCACACCGATAACGAGTTCAAGACCGTCGACCAGTTCCTGCTGGACCTGCAGATCGTGACCGAGATGCTGGGACGCATCGGGCAGTTGCCGAAACTCTGATCGCCTTTCGGACCCGCTGTTCTGGCGGGTCCCACTTCTTTGATCGGCTGGGTCCCGTCGTGACGCCGAGCAGCGCTGTGCTTTTGTAGGAGCAAGCTTGCTCGCGATGGCCTCAAGGGCGACGCGTTAATTCAGGGAACACGCATTATCGTTGACGTCCATCGCGAGCAAGCTCGCTCCTACAGAACCTCTTTTATCCAATTACGACCCTTACACACCGAAAGCGACACCTCCTCCCACAGACGATTGACGCACCAAGCCACGTCCTATTAAGTACTATTTATCCGCATTAATAGGATAAATAGAACAGCATGCTCAGTCGCCCGATCCGCCGCAAACGCCAGAAGCTTTCCGATGTGATAGTCGAGTCGGTCAAGCGCTCCATCGTCACCGACGCGCTGCGCCCTGGCGACCGTTTGCCCACCGAGCGCGAGCTGATGGAAAGTTTCCAATGCTCCAAGGGCTCGGCGCGTGAAGCGCTCAAGGCCCTTGAGGTCGAAGGCCTGGTCAACACCCGCACCGGCCCCAGCGGCGGCGCGTACCTGAATGAAGCCGGCACCGAACCGGCCAGTCGCGCCTTGCGCAACTACCTGCACTTCCAGCACCTGGACGGCGAGCAGGTGTACCAACTGCGCAAGGTCATCGAGGTCGAACTGGCGGTGTCGGTGATCGGCCGCCTCAGCGCGGCTGACTTCAAAGCCCTGCAAGACAACGTGGATTTCTGCAGCGCACCGGAAGACAGCGAAGCCGGCCAGCGCGAACAGCGCCTGGCGGAACTGGAGTTCCACAACCTGCTGGCCCGCGCCTGTCCCAACCCCCTGCTGGCGTTCATGGCGCAATTTCTCAACGACCTGCTGCGCGACCTGGTGGTGTTGAAGAAAGCCTACAAACCCAAACGCAAGCAGTTCGACGCCGCCAACCTCGACTACCACAAACGCCTGCTGAACGCGTTGCAAACCGAAGACGAAAGCAGCGTGCGGCAATTGATGCATGAACACATGTGCGATGCCGAGCACCACATGAGTGCCCTCGAAGGGGAAGTCACCCGCCACTTTTTACTGGAGTTCGATCACACCCACTGAAGTCCGCTCCGACCTCCAATAAAAGGCCTGCCCACAGGCCGTGATGCGCCGTTTTGTCATTGCCACTCCTGCCAATAATTAAACCAGGGAGTTACCCCATGCAGCGTCGTACGTTGTTGAAAGCCAGTCTGACCGTAGCCGGAGCCCTCAGCCTTCCGTTGGGTGTGCGTCATGCGTTTGCCGCCGAGCCCTTTACCTTTTATGGGCTTAAATCGATGTCCGGCGCCTTCGCCAGTTACGGCAAATTCGCCGACATGGGCTCGCGCCTGGCGGTGGAGCAACATCCGACCTTGCTTGGCAGGCCGCTGAACTACAAGGTAATCGACACTGAAGGCAACGCCGGCAAGGCCGTGCGCAAAGTCCAGGAGGCGATCGCCCAGGATGGCGCGCGATTCTTCCAGGGTTGTACCCTATCGTCTTCAGCACTGGCGGTGGCCAAGGAAGTGGGCAAGGTGGGCGGTGTGTTCATGACGCCGGTGGGCGCCGATGAGGTCACCGGCAAGGACTGCAACGCCTCGACCTTTCGCTGGTCGGTGCCGACCTACGGTGCCATTCGCGAAACCATGCTGCCGCTGATCAAGCTGCTGCCCAACGCCAAGCGCTGGTACACCATCACCCCACAATACGTGTTCGGCGAAGCGCTGCTCGCCGGCGCGAAACAGGTGTGCGCCGAACATGGCATCGAACACATCGGTAACAGCTATCACTCGTTGCAGGAGCAGGAATTCTCCGGCTACCTGACCAACGCCATCGCCGCGCAGCCTGACGTGCTGGTGCTGCTCAACTTTGGCAGCCAGTCCTCCAACGCCCTGCGCCAAGCGGTCAACTTCGGCATCAAGGAGCGCATGAAAGTGCTGCTGGTGTGGTCCGCCGGGCTCGACCAGTTCCAGGAGCTGGGCAGTGACGTACTCGAAGGCGTCTACCTCGGCGCGCAGTATTGGCACCAGGTCGATACCCCGCTCAACCGCGAGCTGGTGAAGATCACCCAGGCCAAATACGGGATCAATCCCACCTACCCGCTGGCGGCCGATTACATCGGCACCCGGATCATGCTCGAGAGCATCATCGCCACCGGCAGCTTCGACGGCCCTACCGTGGCCAAGGCCATGCAGGGTCTGAGTTACGAAGGGCCGACCGGTCAGGAATCGATCCGCGCCGGCGATCACCAGGTGATCAAGGATTACTACCTGCTGGTGGGCAAGGCCGCCGCCGACATGCGCGACAAGGATGACCTCGCGCAGGTCGTCAGCTCCGGCCGCTCGTTCCCGCCGGCAGACGCGACCGGCTGCGTCCTGGGCTGACTCGAGAAACTTTCTACCGCTTGCCACAGGCAGCGGGCCGGGTGACGCCTTAGTCGACCGGCCTCCTGCAGAGGGTACCTGCATGCTCAATCTTTACCTGTTCCAGATCCTCAATGGCCTTGGCCTGGGGATGATCTACTTCCTGATCGCGGTCGGCCTGACGATCATTTTCGGCCTGCTGAATTTCGTCAACTTCGCCCACGGCGCGTTTTTCGTGCTCGGCGCCTACATCTGCTACACCGTCGTCAGCCTGAGCGGAAGCTTCTGGCTGGCACTGCTCCTGGCGCCGTTGGTGGTGGCCGCCCTGGCCTGGGCCATCGAGCGATTATTGATCCAGAGGATCTACCACTTACCCCATACCTTCCAGATTCTGGTGACCCTTGGCATCGCGCTGATTATCCAGGAAGCCAGCGTGCTGATCTGGGGGCCGGTGGGCAAGAGCGTGGCGGTGCCGGAACTGCTGCGCGGCGTGTTGATCATCGGCGACTTCGTGTACCCCTATTACCGCTTGTTCCTGATCGTCTTCTCCGGACTGATCGGGCTGACATTGTGGCTGCTGCTGGAGTGCACGCGTTTCGGCGCATTGGTGCGGGCCGGCAGTGAAAGCACTGAAACCGTGTCACTGCTGGGCACCAACATCTTCCGCTTGTTCTCCATGACCTTCGCCCTCGGCGTCGCCCTGGCGGGTGTCGCCGGGGTGCTGTTTGCGCCTTTGCGCGGCGCCCAACCCTTTGTCGGCCCGGAGATTCTCGGGGTCGCGTTCGTGGTGGTGGTGATCGGCGGCATGGGCTCGTTCAGCGGTGCGCTGGTCGGTGGTTTGCTGGTCGGCGTGGTGCAAAGCCTGATGACCACCATCTGGCCCCAAGGCGCCAGCCTGATGATTTACGGCGCCATGGCGGCGGTCATTCTGGTCCGTCCCTACGGCCTGTTCGGGAGAGCATGATCATGAGCGAAAAAAATCCCCTGCCCTTTGCCAAGACCCAGTCGCGCTCCATGCTGCTGTTGGTGATTGCGGTGCTGATCGGCCTGCCGCTGGTGTTGCCATCGGCGACCCTGGCCACAGAAATCCTGATCTTCGCCCTCGCGGCGCTGGCCTGTAACCTGCTGCTGGGCTACACCGGGCTGTTGTCATTCGGCCAGGGCATCTTCTTCGGTGCGGGTGCCTACTGCGCCGCGTTGTTGATGATCCACCTGCAACTGGGGTTGTTGAGCGCATTGCTGGGTGCCGCACTGGCCGGCGCAGTGCTGGCGTTACTGGTAGGCGCCCTGGCGATTCGTCGCACCGGCATCTATTTCGTGATGCTGACCCTGGCGTTCAGCCAGATGGCCTACTTCATCGCCTACACCCTGAGCGACTGGACCGGCGGCGACAATGGCCTGCTCAGCGTGCCGCGCCCGGAAATCCGCATCGGCGACACGGTGCTGCTGTCGTTGAGCGATGCTCGTTACTTCTACGGGTTTGTCGCGGTGCTGTTCCTGCTGATCTTCATTGGCGCCCGTCGGGTGATTGCCTCGCCCTTCGGCAGCACGCTGATGGCGATCCGCGAGAACGAAACCCGCGCCGCCGCCATCGGTTACGACACCCGGCATTTCAAGATCCTGGTGTTCATGCTGTCCGGCGCAGTGACCGGGATCGCCGGGGCGCTGTACGCGATGCTCCTGCATTTCGTGCCGCTGTCGAACATCGACCTGGCGATGTCGGAAAACATCCTGATCATGACCATCGTCGGCGGCACCGGCTCGCTGTTCGGCTCCTTGTTGGGTGCCGGTTCTATCGTGCTGCTCGGCGAGTTCCTTTCCGACCTCTGGCCACGCTGGCTGATGCTGCTGGGGATCATCCTGATCCTGGTGGTGGTGTTCATGCGCGGCGGGTTGTGGGGCGGACTCTCGAGTCTGGTTGAACGCCTCAAGGGTCAGCGCAAAACAGTCGTGCCGGCCGAGGAGAAACTCTCATGAACAGCCCTGCACAGTACTTGCTGGAAACCCGCGACCTGGAACTGGCCTACGGCGCCTTCCACGCGGTCAACGGCGTCAACCTGAAGGTCGAGGCCGGCACCATTCACACCATCATCGGCCCCAACGGCGCCGGCAAGACCAGTCTGTTCCACTGCCTGACCGGTGAACGCCAGGCCACCGCCGGGGCCATCCAGTTCAACGGCAAAAACATCATCAAGAAACCGGCGCACGGCCGGGTCGGCCTGGGCATGGCTCGTTCGTTCCAGTTGACCAGCCTGTTCCAGAACCTCAGCGTGCGGGAAAACCTGCGCCTGGCCGCCCAGGGCCGCGATGGCCTGGCGGCGCTGAACTTCTGGCGGCATGTCGACAGCCGCCGCGAACACCTGGAGATGGCCGATCAGGTACTCGAACGCCTGCAGCTGACGACCCGCGCCGACACCCTCGCCGGCGAACTCTCCCACGGCCAGCAGCGGGTGCTGGAAGTCGGCATGTCGATCTGCTCCAAGCCAAAGTTGCTGATGCTCGATGAGCCCACCTCGGGCATGGGCATCGACGACATCCCGATCATGACCCAACTGATCAGCGACCTGGGCCGCGATCACACCGTGCTGCTGATCGAACACAACATGAGCATCGTCATGTCGATCAGCCAACGCATCACCGTCATGAGCCACGGCCAGATCCTGGTCGAGGGCACACCGGAATTCGTCCGCGCCGACGAGCGCGTACGTATCGCTTACCTGGGAGAAGCCGCCTGATGCTGACCGTCGAGAATATCCATTCCTACTACGACAAGAGCCACGTCCTCGAAGGCGTCTCGCTGCAGGTCAACGCCGGTGAACTGGTGACCCTGCTGGGACGCAACGGTGCGGGCAAGACCACGACCCTGCGCAGCATCCTCGGGATCATCTGCCCGCGTCAGGGGCAGATCCGTTTCAACGGTCAGGAGCTGGTCGGCCAGAAGATCTTCGAAATCGCCCGCCAGGGGCTGGCACTGGTGCCGGAACACCGCGGCATCTTCCGCCTGCTCAGCGTCGAGGAGAACCTGCGTATCGCCCAGCGCAAAACCAGCCGTTGGCAGCTGGAGGATGTCTACGCCATGTTTCCGCGCCTCAAGGAACGGCGCAAGAACGCCGGCCACGCATTGTCCGGCGGCGAACAGCAAATGCTGGCCATCGCCCGCGCCCTGCTCAACGACCCGAAGCTGCTGATCCTCGATGAACCCACCGAAGGCCTGGCCCCGGTGATCGTCGATGAACTGGTGAAGATCCTGCGCAAGATCAAGGACGACGGCCTGCCGGTGCTGCTGGTGGAACAGAACCTGATGGTTTGCGACAAGCTCGCCGACCGCCATTACGTCCTCGAACAGGGCCGGGTGGTTTACGAAGGCAGCGCCGCTGACTTCCGCGCCGACCCGACCATCAAGAACCGCTACCTGGCCCTGAGCGCCTGACGGGAGAGATGAAATGAACCACCCGATAATGTCTGCACCCCAGTTGCAAAACAGCTCGCCGCTGATCAACCGCGAACGTCTCTGGCAATCGCTGATGGACCTTGCGCAGCTGGGTGCCACCGCCAAGGGCGGTGTTTGTCGCCTGGCCCTGACCGACCTGGACCGGCAGGCCCGTGACCTGTTCGTGCGCTGGTGCGAAGAAGCCGGTTGCACCGTCAGCATCGACGGCATCGGTAATATTTTCGCCCGCCGTGCCGGACGAAACCCCGAGCGCGCGCCCGTGATGACCGGTAGCCATATCGACACCCAGCCCACCGGCGGCAAGTTCGACGGCTGCTACGGGGTGATGGCCGGGCTGGAAGTGATCCGTACCCTCAATGACCTCGGCGTGCAAACTGAGGCGCCAATCGAGGTGGTGGTCTGGACCAACGAAGAAGGCTCACGTTTCCCGCCATGCATGATGGGCTCGGGGGTGTTTGCCGGTAAATTCGATCTCGAGGACACCCTGTGCAAGCAGGACGAACAGGGACTGTCGGTGGGCAGCGAGTTGCAGCGCATCGGCTATGCCGGGTCGCGGGCGGTGCTCGGCCATCCGGTGGGTGCCTATTTCGAGGCACACATTGAACAGGGCCCGGTTCTGGAAGACCGTGAGACCACCATCGGTGTCGTCATGGGTTGCCTTGGGCAGAAGTGGTTCGACCTGACCCTGACCGGGGTGGAGGCCCATGCCGGGCCGACGCCGATGCACCTGCGCAAGGATGCCCTGGTCGGCGCCGCGCAAGTGGTCAGCGCGGTCAACCGTATCGCCCATGCGCAACAGCCCCATGCTTGCGGTACCGTCGGTTGCCTGAGCCTGCACCCCGGCTCGCGCAATGTGATCCCCGGTCAGGTGCAGATGACCATCGATCTGCGCCACTTGCATGCCGACAAGTTGCAAGCCATGGTCGATGAGGTGCGCCAGGTGATCGAAGACACCTGCCAGCAGCACGGTTTGTGCTTCGAGCTGACCCCTACCGCCGACTTCCCGCCGCTGGACTTTGACCCCGCCTGTGTCGCTGCAGTGCGCCAGGGTGCCGAGCAGTTGGGGCTGAGCCACATGGACATCGTCAGCGGCGCCGGACACGACGCGATCTTCGTCGCCGAACTGGGCCCGGCCGGGATGATCTTCGTACCCTGCGAGGGTGGCATCAGCCACAACGAAATCGAAAACGCCGCGCCCCAGGACCTTGCCGACGGTTGCGCCGTATTGTTGCGGGCCATGGTCAACGCGGCGCAAGGACAAGGAGGGCCTGCGGCATGAAGCAACACAGCGAAATCACCGAGATGAGTGGCGTCGAGCTACTGGCCCAGTACCGCGACAAGCGCCTGTCGCCGGTGGAGGTGACCGAGGATGTGCTGGCGCGGATCGAGCGCTTCAATCCGCAGGTCAACGCCTATTGCCATGTCGATCCGCAAGGTGCGCTGGACGCGGCGCGGGCCTCCGAACAGCGCTGGTTCAAGGGCCAGCCGTGCGGTGCACTGGACGGTGTGCCGGCGTCGATCAAGGACCTGACCCTGACCCGTGGCATGCCCACGCGCAAGGGTTCCAGAACCACCTCTGCCACGGGCCCCTGGGAAGTCGATGCGCCCTTCTCGGCCTTTATGCGCAACGCCGGCGCGGTACTGCTGGGCAAGACCACCACCCCGGAATTCGGCTGGAAAGGCGTGACCGACAACCCGCTGTACGGCATCACCCGTAACCCCTGGGACACGCGCATGACCGCCGGCGGTTCCTCCGGTGGTGCGGCCGCGGCTGCTTCGCTGAACCTCGGAGTGCTGCACCAGGGCAGCGATGCCGGCGGTTCGATCCGCATCCCCTGCGCCTTCACCGGTACCTTCGGGATCAAGCCGACCTTCGGTTACGTACCCCAGTGGCCGGCCAGCGCCATGACCCTGCTCTCGCACCTGGGGCCGATGACCCGCACTGTCGACGACGCGGTACTGATGCTGCAAACCGTCGCTCGACCGGATAGCCGGGACGGCTTGGCCGGAGCACCACGCAGCACGCCCTGGCTAACTGAAAGCACTGATCTCAGAGGCCTGCGCATCGCCTACAGCCCGGACTTCGGTTACGTGAAGGTCGATCCGCAGGTGGCCCGGGTGGTGGCCCAGGCAGTGGAGCGCCTGGCGCAGCTAGGCGCCCACGTCGAACAGGTCGACCCGGGTTTCAGCGATCCGCTGGAACTGTTCAACACCCTGTGGTTCGCCGGTGCCGCACGATTGGCCGGGCAACTGAGCCCGGCGCAACGCGCACAACTCGACCCGGGCCTGCTGCGTATTGCCGAACAGGGCGAATGCATCAGCCTGCACGACTACACCCTGGCCCTGGAAGCCCGCGCGGCGCTAGTGGCGCATATGGCTGAGTTCCACAGTCGCTACGACCTGCTGGTGTCACCGATGCTGCCGATCACCGCCTTCGCCGCCGGGCACAACATTCCACCGGACTCTGGCCTGGGCGAATGGATGGAGTGGACGCCCTTCAGCTACCCCTTCAATCTGACCCAGCAGCCGGCAGCGTCAGTGCCGTGCGGCTTCGTACAGGACGGGTTGCCCGTCGGCTTGCACGTGGTCGGTGCGCGCTTTGCCGATGATCAGGTGCTGCGCGTATGCCGGGCTTATGAACGGGCATTTCCAAGTCCACATCCTCGACAGCCTTTGGTGAAAAGCTGAAACCTGGCGCAGAACAAGCGGGTCCTGGTTTGACGCAGACCCGCTTTCTGCAGAAAACCTCTGCTCGCAGCTGCGTCGGTGCGACCGGCGAAACGGTCAATTGGCGAGTGCCCATTATCCCGTGGCTTACTGCCGCGGGAGCTCAGTGACCGGTCAATAGAACCCCGAGCATACAATACCTTTTAAGTATCAAATAATACTTTCTCGATATTAGACGATATAAACGGCAGAGTGGAAACTGACGCACACCACAACTATACCTATACCGCATAGTCAAAATCAGCCGTGCGATGTCCGCCCACCTCAGTTTATTGGCATCCCCACCCCGTCCTACCCTGCGCGACGCTCCCCCTTCCGAGCAACCATCAAGCCTCAGCGGAAACTCATCATGCGTATATCCCCACTACCTTTCGGCATTGCTCTCTTAAGCACCTTTTCGGCAGCCCTCTGCCAAGCCTCCGATTTCAGTTGGGTCGACCCCGCCGTCGCCTCAGTCAATCAGCACGTCATCGAACTGCGCCACACCATCCACCAGAACCCCGAACTGGGAAATATGGAGGTGAAAACCGCGGAACTGGTGGCGCAGCAGCTCAAGGCACTGGGGCTGGAGGTGCGCACCCACATCGGCAAGACGGGCGTGGTTGGCGTGCTCAAGGGCGGTAAACCCGGCCCGGTGGTGGCCTTGCGTGCCGACATGGATGCCCTCCCCGTCAAGGAAATGACCGGCTTGCCGTTCGCCAGCACGGCAACCGGCGTGCGCCGGGGCAAAACGGTGCCGGTCATGCATGCCTGTGGGCACGACACGCACACCGCGATGCTGCTGGGCGCGGCCAAGGTGCTTGCGGAGCATCGCGACGAGGTCGCCGGAACCGTGGTTTTTTTGTTCCAGCCGGCTGAAGAAGGCGCCGCCGACGTGGATGAGTTCCAGGCAGACGCGGTGATCGGCGCGCAGGCGATGATTCGCGACGGGGCACTGGACTCGCCGAAAGTCGAAGCCATATTCGGAGTGCATGTCATGGCCGGTTACCCGACCGGCCACCTGTATTACAAATCCGGGACTGTACTCAACAGCAACGACGCCTTCCGCATCACCCTCAAAGGCCAGCAGACCCATGGCTCCGCGCCGTGGAGCGGCGTGGACCCGATAATCGCCGGCGAGAACATCATCGGTGGCCTGCAGACCCTGATCAGTCGACGGATAGACATGACCAAGGGCATGGGCGTCATCAGTGTCGGCACGATCAATGCCGGCTCGGCGAGCAATATCATTCCCGAGACGGTCGAACTCACTGGCACCATCCGCACCAATAACGCCTCGATTCGCAACACCATCTTGCAGAAGATGCCGCCGCTGGTGAACGGCATCTCCAGCGCCTATGAGACCCAGGCCAACCTGTTGCTGGTGAACATTGCCCCGGTGACCACCAATAACCCTGCGCTGACCGAAGCCATGGTGCCCGCGCTGGAGCTGGCTGCGCCGGGCAAGGTCGAGCGGCTGGAATCATCGCTGTCGCCGAGCGAGGACTTTTCCTTCTACGCAGAGAAAGTGCCGGGGCTGTTCGTGTTCCTTGGGGCAACGCCTGCAGACCAGGACATGCAAAAGGTCCCGAACAATCACAGCCCCTACTTCACCGCGGACGATGCGACCCTGGCGACAGGGGTGAAGGCGCATGTCCAGTTTGTGCTGAACTATCCAGGGCAGGTGGCCAAAAAATCTTGAAGGCCTGAAGCGTCCTCAGGACTACTGGCAGTCCAGAGGTTTCGTCTCTCACCAGGCTGTTAAATGGACCACTACGGTCCGCGCGACTGGCAACCCCACGAACGGCCCGGCTTGCCCGGTTCGCCCTCGACGCGGCGGCACCCCAATGCCAAGCGGTTCGCCTACGGACTGGTGGGGTTGCTGGTCGCGTTGACCGGTGGTCTGGGCAACTCGCTGGTGATCCGCCAACCTGCCTTACCTGCAAGGCGCACTCGGGGTGTGCAAGGCGATTGAACGGGTGTCTTGGGTGATCGCTTGCGGAGTATCTGGCGCGCAGCGCAACCCGGGCCCCACCGCGCAGCGGCCCGGGTGCAGCCGCCGTCAGCGGACCAGGGAGGCTGCCGGAGCGACTACGTCGCCCAGCAGCACCACGGCCTGGTCGTCCAGGTAGATATCGCAATTGCGCAGCGGGATATCCAGGTGGCACGGGGTTTTACGCTTGCCACCCACCTCGGTGTTGGGGCCGGTCGAGAACAGGAAGTTGCCATAGAACGCCCGGGCATCCATGCACATGCCGTCGTTCTTGTCGTGCAGGCCCATGGCCGTCCATTGCGCGCGCGGCTGCAGGCCCCAGCCGATATGGGAGATGCCATACACCTCTGGATCTTTGAAGTAGGCCATGTATTCGCGCAAGTACTGCGCCTCGAAACCACCATGGATGCCGGTTATGAAGCCCTTCTCGATCTCCAGGGTGATGCGTTCGCGGCAGTAGTTCTTGAACGGCAGCACGATGTCACCGACATCCAGCACCAGCACACCTTCAGCACTGTCTTCGTTGGGCCAGGTGAACAGGAAACCGCTGGGCCAGTGGTCCCAGCGCCCCGGTTCGTCGGCAAAACCATACTCGGTCACTGCCGGGTACTGGCCCAGCGGTGCGCGGAAATCACTGCCCGCCCCGGAGCGCACGGTCATCGACCGAGCGGCCTTGAGCATCTGCTCGGCGGCCAGTACTCGGGCCTTGTCCGCCTCGCTGGGCAGCATGCGCGCCAGCACTTCCGGTGGCTCCACCGCCAGCAGGATCCGCGTGCCGGTTTTCAGGATCTGCTCCTGCTCCGGAGAGTGGAGCAGCATCATGGTATCGATCACCAGGTCTGCCGCCTCCAGCGCCCGCTGGGCGGCCAGGTTGCCGGTCAACGCCGTGTCGCCGCAATAGGCCGTCATGTCGTTACCCATGGCCACCGGCGCATTGAACGACGGTAGCTCCACCGCATAGACCTTGGCCCCCAGGCGCTGCGCCGCCTCGGTCGCCGCCCGCACGGTGCGCGGGTTGGAATAGTGACTTTTAAGCACGGCGACACTCTGGGTGGCGTCCACCCGCGAGAGTTTCAGCACGTGCTCGAACATTTGGACCAACTCTCCATCACTGACAGCCATCTCGCCTCTCCTGTTGTGGAAATAAACGCACCAAACAGTGCTAGCCGTTTCACCGCCGGCACCAATTTATGATGTACACATCTCTTATTGCTCAATATGGATCAATTTATTCAATGGCACAAGCTATTCGAAATGGCGGAAACCACTGGCTAAACAACCGACACCGCACTGACAAAGACCTCTAAATAGCCAATCAAAAGATTGGAATCCAATTTTTCCTGAAAAGCCTTCACAAAACAAAAAAAGGATGCATACACTGTAAATGCATTCCGATCCCACCCCTGGAGATCGGCTTTCGAGGAGATGAGCCTTATGCCCGCAACAAAACGCATCGCTATCATCGGCGCCGGCCTGGGCGGCGCAGCCACTGCCACTTCACTTCAGCAGGCTGGTTTCGAGGTGAACGTATACGAACAGGCACGCGCCTTCTCACGACTGGGTGCCGGCATCCACATGGGCCCCAACGTGATGAAGATCTTCCGGCGCATGGGCATCGAAAAGCAGCTCGAAGCCATGGGCTCACACCCCGAGTTCTGGTTCAGCCGCGACGCCAGCGGCGAGTACCTGTCGCGCATCCCACTGGGTGAATTCGCCCGCAAGGAATACGACGCCGCCTACATCACGGTGCACCGCGGCGACCTGCACGCCCTGCAGATGTCCACGATCAAGCCCGGCAGCCTGCATTTCGGTAAACACCTGGCCGCCATCGAGGAAACCGACAATGAGGTGCGCCTGCAATTTGCCGACGGCACCCACGCCCTGGCCGATATCGTCATCGGTGCCGACGGCATCAACTCACGGGTCCGCGAACACCTGCTGGGCGCAGAAGCGCCGACCTATAGCGGCTGGGTCGGCCACCGCGCCCTGATCAAAGCCAGCAACCTGGCCAAATACGACTTCAACTTCGAAGACTGCGTGAAGTGGTGGTCGGGCGACCGTCACCTGATGGTCTACTACACCACCGGCAAACGCGATGAGTACTACTTCGTCAGCGGCGTGCCCCAGGCAGAGTGGGAAGGCGGCAACGCCAGCTTCATTCCCAGCTCCAAGGCTGAAATGTTCGACGCCTTCAAGGGCTACCACCCCTCCGTGCAGGCTCTGATCGAAAACGCCGACGCCATCACCAAATGGCCCCTGCTCAATCGCCAACCACTGCCGTTGTGGAGCAAAGGCCGCATGGTATTGCTGGGCGACGCCTGCCACCCGATGAAACCGCACATGGCTCAAGGCGCGGCCATGGCCATCGAAGACGGCGCCATGCTTGCACGCTGCCTGCAGGAAACCGGCCTGGGCGACTACAAGACCGCATTCAAACTGTACGAAGCCAACCGCAAGGACCGGGCATCCAGGGTTCAGGCGACGTCCAATGCCAACACCTGGCTGCGCGCCCAGGAAGATCCGGCCTGGGTGTTTGGCTATGACGTTTACTCGCACCCGCTGAAGTCGGAATCAGCAGCATGAGCACCTTCCTCTACGGCGCCAACGTCCAGGCCAACGGCATTCGTCAGCACTACCTGCGCTACGGCGGCAAGGGCCAGCCACTGGTGCTGATCCCTGGCATCACCAGCCCTGCCATCACCTGGGGATTCGTCGCCGAGCGCCTGGGCGAGCACTTCGACACTTACGTGCTCGACGTGCGCGGCCGCGGCCTGTCGTCCAGCGGTCCTGAGCAGGCATACGACACCAACACCTGCGCCGATGACGTGATCGCCTTTGCACAGGCACTGGACCTGAGCGCCTACCACCTGATGGGCCACTCGATGGGCGCGCGCTTCATCCTGCGCGCGGCCACTCGTCATCCGCAGGCTGCCATCAAGCGCCTGGTGCTGATCGACCCACCCGTGTCCGGCCCAGGCCGCCGCGAATACCCTGGCAAGCTGCCCTGGTATGTGGACTCGATCCGCCAATCCCTATCGGGCATGAACGCCGACGACATGCAGACCTACTGCCCCAGCTGGACCCAGGAACAGCGAGCCCTGCGCGCCGAGTGGCTGCATACCTGCTACGAGCCGGCCATTCGCCAGGCCTACGAGGAATTCCACAGCGTGGATATTCACGCAGACTTCCCCAAGGTCAAGCCGCCCGTCCTGCTGCTGGTCGCCGGCAAGGGCGGCGTGATCCTGCCCGAAGACGAGGCCGAAATTCGCGCGCTGCTGCCCACCCTTCAGGTAAGCCACGCCAAAAACGCAGGCCATATGATCCCCTGGGACGATTTCGACGGCTTCTTTGCCGGCTTGGGTAACTTCCTTGGCCATTCATTCAGCTGATCCGGAGACTCACATGAACACCCTCTATCGCATTGGCCAGATCGTGCCGAGCTCCAACACCACGATGGAAACCGAAATCCCGGCGATGCTCGGCGCGCGCCAGTTGATTCGCCCTGAACGCTTCACCTACCACTCCGCGCGCATGCGCATGAAGCATGTGAAGAAAGAAGAGCTGGCCGCCATGGACGCCCAGTCCGACCGTTGCGCCCTCGAGCTGTCCGACGCCCGGGTTGATGTACTGGGCTATGCCTGCCTGGTGGCTATCATGTCGATGGGACGCGGCTACCACCGTGAATCCCAGGCGCGCCTGGGCCAGGTGGTGCGCGACAACGAATCCGAAGCCAGCGTCATCACCAGCGCCGGCGCCCTGGTCGACGGCCTCAAGGTGCTGGGCGCCAGGCGCATCGCCCTGGTAGCACCCTACATGAAACCCCTGACCGAACTGGTGGTGGACTACATCCAGCACGAAGGCATCGAAGTGAAGGTCTGGCACGCCCTGGAAATCCCCGACAACCTTGCCGTGGCCCGCCATGATCCGGCAAACCTTCCCGGCATCGTTGCAAGCCTGGACCTGGAGGGCGTGGACGTGATCGTGCTATCCGCCTGCGTGCAGATGCCGTCCCTGGGCGCCGTTGCCACTGTGGAAGCGCAAACCGGCAAACCAGTGCTCACTGCCGCCATCGCCACCACCTACGCCATGCTCAAGGCCCTGAACCTGGAGCCTATCGTGCCCGGCGCTGGCGCCTTGTTGTCCGGCGCTTACTGAGGGCTTACCCATGTCCAGTGCACAAGACAACTACCAGGGCGTGTGGGGCAATCGCATCGGTTTCGGCCAGCGACCCGCCCTGCTGATGGTCGATTTCATGCAAGGCTACACCACCCCGGGCGCCCCCCTGTATGCACCCGGGGTCGTCAGTGCCGTGGCAGAGAGCGAGGCGTTGCTGGCCGCGGCACGGGCCGCCGGCATCCCGGTGATCCATACCAACATCCGCTACCACCCCGGCCATTTCGCCAACGGCGGCATGTGGGTGAAAAAGGCGCCCGTGATGAAGGACATGGTCGAGGGCAATCCCCTGGCGGCGTTCTGCCCCCAGGTAACGCCCCTGGATGAAGAGGTAGTGTTGAGCAAGCAATACGCCAGTTCGTTCTTCGGCACCTCACTGGCCCCCATGCTCCAGGCGCAGGGAATCGACACCCTGATCCTGGCCGGCTGTTCGACCAGCGGCTGCATCCGCGCCACTGCAGTGGACGCGGTACAACACGGCTTTCGAACCATCGTCGTGCGCCAGTGCGTGGGCGACCGCCACGAAGCCCCTCATGAAGCCAACCTCTTCGACATCGACAGCAAATACGGCGACGTGGTCAGCAAGCAGGAAGTACTGACCTACCTCAACAGCCTATAAAACACGCAAATCGCCGAGCAGGGACGCTCCTGGAACTTGCGGAAAAGAATCTCAAGGCCGTTACCAAACCACACAGGGAACAAGCAAAAACACTGCACGAATGGATAGGGATCGCTTGCCAGTTCACGAGGCCGCCGATCATAGCGGCAAGGCACAGCAAATCCGGGGGCTGCAGCCACCCCTCACGAGCCAGGAACTAATAGGTACACACCCTTTAAATAACCAGAACATGATATACGCTAGAAAAATAATGCCTATTTAATGCCTATATAGGTCATATAGACGACCGCCACAGGCACAGGTTTTGCTTGTACACATAGTATATGCACAAACCGTTACCTTGGGCGCTGGCAGGCACCCTGAAAGCGACTCGACGCATGGCCAGCCGGATACATCACCGCCACCGATAGCAATATGACGACATAGGAGATAACAATGAGAAAATACGTCCTTAACACTTGGTACCCTTTGACCTGGTCTCGAAATGTCGGTCGAGAACTGGCTTCCTATACCTTGATCGAGCAAAAGTTAGTCGCCTACCGGAAGATCGATGGCAGCGTTGCAGTCCTCGAGGATGCGTGCCCTCATCGCTTATTGCCGCTGTCTGCCGGAAAACTGAAGGGTGACACGGTCGAGTGTGGCTATCACGGCATGACCTTTGACTGTTCCGGCAAATGCGTCCGGGTTCCCGGCCAGGACAACATCCCCAGCACCGCCCTTGTGAGAACATTTCCAGCCCACGAAAACATGGGGATGCTTTGGGTATGGATGGGCGATCCGGAACTCGCAGACACCTCGAAAGTATTTGATCTGCCCGAATATCATTCGCCCGAGTGGAGCGCTGTCGAAGGAGACGCACTGCTCATCAAAGCCGACTACCTGAACCTTGCCGACAACCTCTGCGACCCGGCTCACGTCAACTTTGTCCACCTCAGCACCCTGGGTAACGCCTCAGGAGAAAACATCCCCGTTTACTTCGAGGAGGAAGAACGTAAAGTTTTGACATGGCGCTGGATTCTCGATGCACCTGCAATTCCGGTGTTTGCCAAGCATGGCAGCTTTAAAGGCAACGTAGACCGCTGGCACTACTATCACTATTACGCACCGAGCCTTGCCATTATCGATTTTGGCAGCGCCGACACAGGCACGGGTGCCCCGGAAGGCAAACTCGACAATTGCATTCGCATGTTTGCCTGCCACTTCATCCGCCCCGTCGATGCACACACCTCGGTCGACCACTGGCTGCACGTCAAAAACTTCCAGGCCACTGACGCGCAAAACAAAGAGCTGTCTGACGACTTCCGGGTAGCCTTCGCCGAGGACAAGGCGATCCTTGAAGCCATTGACGAAAACGAACAGCGCTACCCAGGACGCCGCCCCGTCCGTATCGCCATTGATGCCGCACCACAACGCATGCGCCGCATGGTTGACCGCATGATTCAGGCGGAGGCGATCACCCAATGAGCAAGGAAAAAACATTCTCGATTGGATGCAATGGGCGCGGCGTTCAACTTTCATCCCTTGACCACCCGGTAAAGCAAGAAGAGCTGTCCATTCGCGAGCAGTTTCGCCTGGTCAAAGAGGCCGGCGTGTTTGACTATTTTGACCGCCTGCCCTTGCGCAGTAACCTGGGTGAATACCTGCAAGCCATCGATGATTTCCAACTACCGGTCTTGACCAGCAGCTGGTTCTACACGCTGGGGGATGAGGCGGATGACGCAGCGCTGCTCGACAATTTAAAAATCTGTGGCGAAGTGGGTTCGAAAGTCCACAACATCATGACCTTCACCCACGACAACCAAGGGCTCACCCTCACGGACAGCCAGATCATTGACCATTACATTCGCGCCTATGAATTCGGCCATGGCCTGGGCGTCGAACCCAGCTTCGAATTGCACGTCAACATGTGGACTGAAGACTTCCGCCGCATTGAGCCCATCGCACTCAAGCTCAGGGAACAAGGCGTGCCCTTCAATTTCACCCTCGACTACAGCCACGTCATTTTCAAAATAAACAATCCGCAAGAACTTGATATTTCGGGCGTGCGGCGCGAAGTAGAAAGCCTTGAAATGAAGCTCGACCCGTTTGAAGCCGGGAGCCTGTGCGAGCAGTGGCTTGACCTGAACATTGTCAAATGGACGCAATTACGCGTCGTCGCCCCGAACCAGCCGAAAAACCTGTGGTACCAAAATGAGTCGGGTGAATTTGCCAGGGGCATTCAGTACCCCATAACAAGGCCCGCTATTGGCGAGTGGCATTCCGAATGGAATGCCTTCCTGACAGAGCCATCGAAAGAGGCCATTCGCAAAGCCCTCCGATACCACATAACACACCCCGACAGTCCGCTTGAATACATCACGACGGAAATGATCAACCTGCCCGACTATGGCGCGGCCGCCAAGTACAACCTCTTCGAGCAAAATATCGAGGCTGCCAGGTTTATCCGACGCGCATGGCAAGAGACGCAAGCACTGTACAAGGCGGGACTGCTGGCCTGACCACCAGCCCCATCAGCCAAAATCAATAGCGGCGCACATGAAAAATGAAAACACCATCACACACAGTCATCATTGGCGCCGGTCACTCTGGCGGCACGGTAGCCCACCAACTCAGGCAATTGGGCTATGAAGGCCAAATCACCCTGATTGGTGATGAGGGGCGCTCCCCCTATCAACGCCCTCCACTCTCGAAAGCCTGGCTGAAAGGTACCGTCGACGCCGAAGATCTCGCACTGAGGCCAGATACCTACTACACAGAAAACCTGATCAGCTGCCTCCTGGACGATAGTGCGCGGCAAATTGATCGAGCACGACGGGTCGTGATCCTCGAAAGCGGACGAACCCTTGAATACGACCACCTGGTGATCGCCACCGGGGCCAAGGCGCGCAAGCTGGAAACTGAATTCGCCAACGGTATTGTCTATCTTCGTAACATGAGCGACGCCCTGTCACTCAAGACCCTGCTTGCCCGGGAGAAACCCCGGGTTGCCATCCTCGGAGGCGGATTCATTGGCCTGGAAGTCGCCGCCACCGCCAGCCATCTGGGCGCCGAGGTAACAGTCATCGAACGCGAATCGCGCATCCTCAACCGTGTCGCCTCCCAAGCCATATCGGACGCCATCACTCACGCCCACCAAGCAGCGGGCGTACGCATACTGGTTGAACAACGTGTCGAGCGACTGGAGTACAGGGGACAACATATCGCCTCGGTCGTACTGGAGGACGGCACTCGAGTTGACTGCGATCTGCTGTTGATCGGAATAGGCGCGACCCCCAATGATGACATTGCAAGAGAGTCGGGCCTGGAGTGCGACCAGGGCATCATCGTCGACCTGAACGCGCAAACTTCTGATCCTGCCATTTTCGCGATTGGGGATGTCACTCGCACCCGACTTCCCGACGGCCAATTGCTGCCGCGCCTGGAAAGCGTCGGCAATGCACTTGAGCAAGCCAGAAAGGTAGCAGCCACCCTGACAGAAAAACCACTGCCCAAAGATGAAGCCCCCTGGTTCTGGTCTGATCAGTACGAACTGAAACTGCAGATGGTAGGGCTACGTCCTGCTGATTCCGAGGTAATCGTTCGAAAGGCTCTCGACGGTATCGGGATGTCGGTATTCCATGTAAAGGATGGCAAGTTGAAGGCGGCAGAGACCATCAACAGCGCAAAAGATTTTCTCATTTCCAAACGCGCGATCTCAACGGGCCAATTCGTTGACAAAGACGCACTGAGAAATGAGCAACGCCCCACCGCTGAAGCTTTTAACTCCTGATTTCATACGTCAAGAAGTGAGAAATAGAATGGCGACTATAACCTATATAGAATTCAACGGGACCCCACATACCGTTGAAGTAAAAGATGGCGTAAGCGTCATGAAAGCAGCCATCAACAATAATATACCCGGCATCGTTGCCGAATGCGGCGGCGCCTGCGCCTGCGCGACCTGCCATATCTACGTAGACGAGCAATGGATGGATAAGTTGCCACCCATGGAAAATATAGAGCGGGACATGCTTGATTTCGCTTCGGGCGTACAGACCAACTCACGCCTTTCTTGCCGACTCACAGCCGGACCGGAATTAGAGGGTCTCGTGGTAAAGATGCCGGAATCTCAATATTCATGATACCGCGTCGTTAACTCAAGCCGTCGAGCAACGACCCTTCAGCCCAAATAGATTTTGCTAACTCGGGTTATCGGACTATTTGGGCTGTTTTTACCAGCACTCACCCCCCCTTCACTTCACACACATCTGACAGCCGAGCGCCGATAAAACAGATGCCCTTCGCCGGAATCGAGCACACAGCCAACCGCAAGTAGCCCTACCACGAGCGCGCCCGGATCAAGAGGCATCAAGCCTGGCCAGGCTTTATTGAAAATTCAATTTGAGCACTATAGACTACCCAGTACTCCACTCTATTATTCCGGGAAACTTCTGACCATGCATGCTCCACGAGTTGGAACACTGATACGAAGGCTTCACCAGCGCAACCAGGCGGTATGGAGCACCCTGTGCATTGACCCGAAAATCACCTCGGTCCAAACAGCCACTCTCTCCATCTTACTGGATGAAGGCCCCATCTCCTTAAGTGAAATTGGTGTTCTAGCCTCAATGGATCTGGCAACTACTCGAGGCGTGGTAGATCGACTCAAAGCGCAAAACCTCATTACCTTGGTCAAGGATGAGGGCGATAAGAGAAAAGTCATTGCCGAACTTACTGCACAAGGAAAGTCTTACGTAGAGGCCATGTTACCGGTGATGGATATTATCCTGGACAAAACACTTGAGCCACTCAATCCGGCAGAACGCCTGGCATTTGAATTTATCTTACGAAAAATCCTGACCAGCGAAATCGACTACAACCCGGAAATCGCCACTGACGATTGACAAAAAAACCCGCCATTGACAGCGAATCACCTGCTCGGAGACCAGCCACTTCAGCAGCTGGCGTGCCCCACTTTCGGTACGGCGTAGCAATCATCCAATCACTCCACCGCACCTGTTTTTTGTCGACCTCAGTAGTGAATGACCGAACGAATCGACTTGCCCTCATGCATCAAGTCGAAGGCCTGGTTAATGCCAGCCAAGGGCATGGTATGGGTAACAAATGGCGCCAGCTTGATTTTTCCAGCCATGGCGTCTTCCACCATACCCGGCAATTGCGAGCGCCCCTTCACACCCCCAAATGCACTGCCGAGCCAGCGCCGACCAGTGACCAGCTGGAATGGGCGAGTGGCAATTTCCTGCCCCGCTCCTGCAACCCCGATCACTACCGATTGCCCCCAGCCACGATGCGAGCATTCAAGCGCTGCGCGCATGACATTCACATTCCCTATGCATTCAAATGAATGATCCACCCCCCATCCCGTCATCTCGACGACCACCTCCTGGATGGGCTGCTCATAATCCTTGGGATTGACGCAATCCGTAGCACCAAAACTCCGCGCCAGTTCAAACTTCGATGGATTAGTGTCAATCGCAATAATGCGCCCCGCTTTCGCCAGCTGCGCCCCCTGAATGACTGCCAGACCGATGCCACCCAACCCAAAGACAGCCACCGTATCCCCAGGCTGTACCTTTGCCGTGTTTTTAACCACCCCCAATCCCGTTGTAACACCACACCCCAATAGACAGACCTGCTCAGGATTTGCCTCGGGATTGATTTTGGCCAACGAAACCTCCGCCACCACGGTGTACTCGCTAAACGTAGAGCACCCCATGTAATGAAAAATGGGTTGGCCATTGTAAGAGAAGCGAGTCGTGCCATCCGGCATCACGCCCTTACCTTGAGTCGCGCGAACGGCGACGCACAGGTTGGTTTTACCCGACCGGCAAAACAGGCACTCACCACACTCGGCGGTGTAGAGCGGAATCACATGATCACCTGGCTTGACACTGGTAACACCCTCACCCACCTCTACTACGATTCCAGCCCCCTCATGCCCCAGCACAACAGGAAAGACCCCCTCAGGATCACTACCGGATAACGTAAAGGCATCAGTATGACAAACCCCCGTATGAGTCATTCTCACCAACACCTCGCCGGCGCGCGGCGGCTCTACGTCAAGCTCTACAATTTGCAGGGGTTTACCAGCCTCAAAAGCCACGGCGGCACGGGATTTCATATAGCTCTCCTATCAATAGATTGCCTGCTGGCACTTAGCAAGCGTTGAAAACCAGGATTCCAGCCTAATACCTTGTACTCATTGTTTCTTCCTCGGACCTGTCGCGCTGCAATGCAGCACGCAGGCACCCGCGGCAAGTACAAATACAATGCATACAATCTATTGTCAATCACAAAACAGTCTCTGTGAGCTGCCAACAATGGGCCGAACGCCTAATCCACCAAAGAAACAATAAAGTGCACACCCTAATAAACCCTGCCCCACAGACCCCGCCAGCTCAAGCACCCCTCCCTATTACAAAAAACTCCTGTCGCTAATAGAAAGCCCCTACCCCCGACCAACCCCCCCCCATCTTTCAGCCCCACCCCCCTCGGAAACACCCCTGAACCGGCTATTCGCAGGCAGGCAGGCCACACAAAGCCCGAAGCCGCGACGTACCCGAGAGCGACACATGGTGTGCACACACACAAAATCGTAGAGACAATAGGATGTACACGCTGTAGTATCGATTTTGCAGGCGCGTGCAGGACGCCTACTCAACGCACCCGCAAGCCGTGACAATTATCGGGCTTTCTCCTCGTAGACAGTGCGCAAAAGACAAGGATGACGACCCGCTAAACGCCGGCAAACAAACGGTGAAAATGGATGGGCAGCCCGACGAATATAGGGTGCGTACAATGTATAAATCAAAAAATCTACTCTGTGCAGCTCGTAGATTTTGCTACGGAGCGCAATCCCGCACAGCGGGAGCTTCCTCGAAAGCTACTCAGCCCGGTTCCAATCCATTGCCTAAGGCCGTCATGACCATGAGTACAACAACGATCGACCTTGCAGCACCCCATTCAGAGCTCGACGCATTGAAGTTTCGCAAGGCCGCCTGGCGAAGAACTCCCGTCCACGCACCCGCTACTTGATGGCCTACGCGGCCGGAATGAACGTTAACCATTCGGCGTAGAGCTGGTTTGGCTTTCCAATCGAGATAACAATAATGAAAAAAAATCTATTGACGAGTTGGGCAGTTATAAGTTGTGCACTTTTTACCGCAAGCCATGCGAACTCGGCTGACTGGAGCGACAGTTCGATCGGTGTTCGGTACGGAACCCATTATTCGGAGGCGGGTGTCGGGCGCGGCATTACCAAAACCATCTACAACTTTACCCATGTGGATGGCGATGCATATGGGGTCAACTTCTTTACCGTCGACGTCCTCGAGTCCGACAGTGGCGACCCCGCCGCCAATAGCCACGATGGCGCCCAGGAAGTCTATGGACTCTACCAACGAACGATTCCGTTATCGGTATTTGGTTGGGATCCAAAATCCTATGATGTATTCAATAAGGCATCGCTGCTATTTAGAGTAGATCTGGGTTCAAAAAATACAGCATTCGCTCCACGCCCCAGAAAATATCGTCTTGGCCTGAATTTCCCACTACCGATCGAGAAAGGTTTATGGGACCTGTCGTTCTCCGCCTACAAAGAGTCCAACCATAATGGTATTGTCGGACGCGACGTAAACTATGACACGACTTGGTCGCTTGGCAGCGTGTGGAGCATTCCGGCAGGTCCGGGCAATTTCGGAGGCTTCCTGAACGTGACCGGACCAAAAGGAAAAGATGGCTTCAATAATGATACCAAGACTGAAGTTCTTCTGCGGGTAAGCTATTTGTTCGATATAGGCAAGACCGGACTGAAAGCGGGTTTGGCCTATGAACATTGGCGAAACATGTATGGGTGTGACGAAGCGCTGGACGACACAGGCGGCTCGCGAGGGAACACCCCCATGATAATTACAGAGTACCACTTTTGATTAACCCGAATTCAAGTGGAGGCCATTAAATGTCAAACTCTTCAAACATCGACGCTACTGTAAAATCCCGCACGGATCAGAGTTCGGAAGTCTCGGCTCAAGACCATCATGAAGATTACGCACGCACCCGAGTGCCCGACCACGCCAAGCGGAGTGCCGGCGCCGTGCTGAGTGTTCTGGTCGGCTTCGTCACCGCATTCTTCTTCGTCTTGATTGGCGGCCTGTTCCTTAATAAAAGCGGCGCGGCCTCAACCTGGATTGCTCTGGCCATTTCGTTTTGCATGCTGATCATCCTGACACTCATCGTTTCACATACGGCGGCGAAAGAAGGCTTGACCGGCGAGTTATTGACTCGGGGCGCAGGATTCGGTGCGGCCGGATCGGTACTGACCACGCTCATCTATGCCGGCACCTTTGTGATCTATGCGGCGACCGAGGGACAAATCCTAGCCCACTCAATTGACCAGATCTGGGACCTGCCAGATAAAGTCTGGTACGTCGTGGTGGCGCTGATATTCCTTCCAATGGCCTGGAATGGAATAAGCTCCATGACAAAGATCTTGAGCTGGACGATTGTTCTATATATCGCCCTCCTGGCCTGGGCGATAGTGGTCGCCTGGCAGCGCAACAATGGAATGCCTTCCGATATTTTCACTGCCATGCCAGCCGGCGCGGTTGGCGGCGTAACCGGGGTCGTCGCGGTGCTCGCGGCGATGGCGGGGACAGTCGGAATAAACCCATTCGAGGCGGCTGATTACAATCGATTCATACGGGCAAACGAGTTCAAGCGTAAAGCGCTGTTGAGCGTGGTTCTACCCTATGCCTTGTTATTTTTCGGGGCGATTCCGCTGGGGATGTATTTTACCCTGATCACCGGAAGCGCAGACCCTTCAATTTACTTTATCGGGTTACTGGGATTAGTGCCGGGTGTTGTGCTCGCCTGGGTATCACAGATACGCGTGAACCTGACCAACATCCATGTGAGTTCAGTCGCTTTTGCCTCAGGCTCTGAGATTGTCGGGGCGCCCAAACTGGGGCGTCGCTTCTGGATTCTGGCGGTGACGGTGGCTTGCATTGCGCTCATGTGGTTCAACGTATTGGGCAACCTCTATGTTTTCCTGCAATGGACGGGCATATTTTTGCTGTCCTGGGCTGCCTGTGTTGTCGCGGATATCACCGTGGTCCGCGGCCTGCTGAAGATTGTCACGGGACCGATTGAATACCGCACCACGAAGATCCGTCGCTACAATCCTGTTGGCATCACTGGACTGCTCAGCGGGACAATTACCGCGTCTTACATCTGGCTGAGTGTCAGTGACCCGGTAATCAATGGTCTTTCGGCCTATATTGGCTTCGTTGTAGCCTTCGCTGTCCACGTCGGCCTGGCGGTGGCGACCAAAGGGAGGACGTATTTCGCCGACCCTGCCGACCCTCGCATCAGCGCCACCAAAGGAACACTGAAAAAGACTTCCGGATTTGCTGACCTACCCGCCTCACACGAGGCTAACGGTTGAACCTCGAGGAAACAGATCGCGTTCCAGGACGAGGAAAGGTCTGAGGGTCGATTCGGCCAGGTTTTTTTGAGCCTCACCCCTTGAGGCAGCAAAAAAGCCTGGCCACTTCAACGTTTCTGAACAAGCGTCAACAGATCAGGATTCAACCATGCATACGACTATTATCGATCCCGTCATCCGCGCCCGATATCAAGCACTGAAAGGGGGGCGGGAGTTTGCCTTCACCCGCATAGAAACTTATCGAACAGCGCTGCTCGTCATTGATATGCAAAATGGCTTTGTCGAGGAAGGCGCGCTCCTGGAGGTTCCGGCAGCCCGAGGCATCGTTGAAAATATCAATGCCTTGAGTGTCGCTTTACGACACGCGGGAGGGCTGAGTGTTTTCTTCAGGTTTACCACGACGTCGGCTGACGACTGGCCTGTCTATTTTCAGGACTTTCAGAACTCGGAATTTGCACAATCCGAGGTTCAGACTTTCCAGCATGGCTCACACGGCCACGCATTGATCCCTCAGCTGGATATCGGGCCGGACGATCTGGTCTTGGACAAGTCAAGATTCAGCGCTTTCACTCCGGGGGCTTCGGACGCGCTGGAGACACTCAAGAGACGAGGGATCGACACCCTTTTTATCTCGGGAACACTGTCGGACTGCTGCTGTGGAGCGACGGCTCGAGATGCCCAGCAATTGGGTTTCAAGGTTATTTTCATCGCTGACGCCAATGCCGCATTAAGCGATGCCGAACATAATTCGACGGTAAACGCTTTAGCGGCGTGGTTTGCCGATATCAGGACGACAGAACAGGCGCTGACACTCATTCAGGGTGACTGAGTGACAATAGATATACTTGTAAATATAACGCACACAAAAAAGCCACTCTATTGAGTGGCTTTTTTGTGAGTGCTTGGAGCGGGAAACGAGACTCGAACTCGCGACCCCGACCTTGGCAAGGTCGTGCTCTACCAACTGAGCTATTCCCGCGTCTTGGTGTGGCGCATTCTATAGAATTCAGAAGCGCCGTCAAGCCTTTGATTCAAAAAAGTTTTATTTCTTTTCTGCATCGGTCTTCAGATGCGGCCAGGCAGCCCGCAAGTACTGGATCATCGACCATAACGTCAGGCCGGCGGAGACCAGCAGCAAGGCGTAACCGAACAGGACCCAGAACGTGAAGTCCGACGGGTTGGCCAGCAGGATCACCAGCGCCAGCATCTGCGCAGCGGTTTTCCATTTGCCCAGGTTCGATACTGCGACGTGGGCACGGGCACCGAGTTCGGCCATCCACTCGCGCAGTGCCGAGACCACGATCTCGCGACCGATGATCACGGCGGCCGGCAGCGTGAGCCACAGGTTGCCGTGTTCCTGCACCAGCAGCACCAGCGCTACGGCGACCATCAGCTTGTCGGCCACCGGATCGAGGAAGGCCCCGAATGGCGTGCTTTGCTCCAGACGGCGGGCCAGGTACCCGTCCAGCCAGTCTGTGGCGGCGGCAAAGGCGAACACCGAGGCGGACGCCAGGTAGCTCCAGTGGTAAGGCAGGTAAAACAGCAAAATAAAGATCGGAATGAGCAGGACGCGTAGAACGGTAATCAGATTAGGGATATTCATCGGCACAACTGGCTACGAGGTGAGGTGGCATTCTACTCGCTGTGCAGATTTGCATAAATCAACTCTGCGAGCTTTTTACTGATCCCGGGTGCTTTGGCGATCTCTTCGATGCTGGCACGAGACAGCTCCTGCAATCCACCAAAATGTTTCAACAAATCGCGCCGACGGGTCGGGCCGACGCCCGCGACGCCCTCAAGTGTAGACGTACGGCGGGTTTTGCCGCGACGGGCGCGGTGCCCGGTAATCGCGAAACGGTGGGCTTCGTCGCGTATCTGCTGGATCAGATGCAGCGCGGGGGAATCGCCGCGCAAGGTGAATTCGTGGGCGGCATCATTCAGGTACAAAGTTTCGAAGCCGGCCTTGCGTGTTGCGCCCTTGGCCACGCCCAGCAGGATCAAGTCGGGCACCGCCAGTTCATTGAGCACGTCCCGGGCCATCGACAGCTGGCCCTTGCCGCCGTCCACCAACAGAATGTCCGGCAGCTTGCCCTCCCCGTCCTTCAGTTTGCTGAAGCGCCGGGTCAGGGCCTGGTGCATCGCAGCGTAGTCATCGCCCGGGGTGACGCCTTCGATGTTGTAGCGTCGGTAGTCGGACTTGATCGGGCCTTCCGGGCCGAACACCACGCAGGAGGCCACCGTCGCTTCGCCGCTGGAGTGGCTGATGTCGTAACACTCCAGACGCTGCGGTGGCTCGTCCAGGTTCAGCACTTCGGCCAAGGCATCGAAACGTGCGGCAACATGTTGCCGGTTGGCCAGTCGTGCGCCCAGGGCCTGCTCGGCATTGGTGACCGCCAGTTGCTGCCAGCGTGCCCGGGTCCCACGGACCCTGTGACTGATGGTCAGTTCGCGACCGCGCAGCTTGTCGATGGCTGCGATCAGGGTCGGAAAGTCTTCGTGAACCACATTGACGATCAGCTCGCTCGGCAAGTCGCGCTCGGGACTGCTGACGTAGTATTGACCGAGAAACGCCGCCATGACTTCAGATACGTCTTCTTCAATACCCACCTGCGGGAAGAAGTTCTTGCTCCCCAGCACTCGCCCGCCGCGCACGCTGATCAAGTGCACGCAGGCACCGCCGGGATTGACGAACGCCGCGATCACGTCGACATCGCCCGTACCGCCTTCCATGCTCTGCTGATCCTGGACCCGGCGCAGCAACGAGATCTGGTCGCGCAACTCGGCGGCACGCTCGAATTCGAGGTTGATCGCCGCCTCCTCCATGGCGACAGACAATTCGTCCGTCAACGCATTGCTGCGCCCCTCGAGGAACATCACCGAGTGCCGTACGTCTTCGGCGTAGACTTCGGGCTCCACCAGACCGACGCAAGGTGCCTTGCAGCGTTTGATCTGGTATTGCAGGCACGGCCGCGTGCGGTTCTTGTAATAGCTGTCTTCGCACTGGCGTACGAAAAAGGTTTTTTGCAGCAGGCTCAGGCTTTCGCGAATCGCCCCGGCGCTGGGATAAGGACCGAAGTACTTACCCTTGGCCTTTTTCGCCCCGCGATGGATGCTCAGGCGCGGGAATGCGCCGTCCGAGAGAAAGACGTAGGGGTAGGATTTGTCGTCGCGCAGCAGAATGTTGTAGGGCGGCCGCCACTCCTTGATCAGCGTCTGCTCAAGCAACAGGGCTTCGGTTTCATTGGCCGTGATCGTCGTTTCGACCTGGGCGATACGCGCCACCAGGGCCGCGGTCTTGGGGGCGAGCCCGGACTTGCGAAAGTAGCTCGACAGACGACTCTTGAGGTTCTTGGCCTTGCCGACGTAGAGCAGGCGCGCATCGCTGTCGAACATGCGATACACACCGGGACGCCCACTGACCGTCGACAGAAAGGCGCCTGGATCAAAGGCTTCAGTCATGTTCAGAGGCTGGCATCGACCATGCCGTGACGAACCGCCAACAGCGTCAACTCGACATCACTGCTGATCGAAAGCTTTTCGAAAATGCGGTAACGGTAGGTATTCACGGTTTTTGGCGACAGGCACAGCTTGTCGGAGATGATCTGCACTTTCTGACAGCCGACAATCATCAGCGCGATCTGGATTTCCCGTTCCGACAGTGCATCGAACGGTGAATCGTTGGTCGGCTGGAAGGACTTGATCGCCAGTTGCTGGGCAATCTGCGGGCTGATGTAGCGTTGCCCGGCAAACACCAGGCGAATCGCCTGGACCATTTCCGGCAACCCGGCGCCCTTGGTCAGGTAACCCGCGGCACCGGCCTGCAGCAACCGGGTAGGAAACGGGTCTTCTTCGCACACGGTGACCGCGACGACCTTGATGTCCGGATGACTGCGCAATAATTTGCGCGTGGCTTCAAGACCGCCGATTCCCGGCATCTTGACGTCCATCAGTACCACATCGGGTTTCAACTCACGCGCCTTGAGCAGGGATTCTTCACCTGATTCAGCCTGGCCGACCACTTGCAGGCCATCGATGTCAGCCAGCATTCGTGTAATGCCTGTACGAACGAGATCATGGTCATCGACTACTAGCACCCTAATCAAGCAGACACCTCGCGATATGGTCTTATTGGGTTGCTCGACACCTTAGCAAAAAGCGCCTGGCAGACCTAGCGGCACGCGCTATATAAACAGTATCAATAGTTCTTGAAAGGCTTGCCGTATACGTGTCTTAGCCCTGCACCCCGTCGATCTCGCGCTGCATTCTCAGGAAACACCCGTCCGTGCCAACGACTGCCAGTCCCTTTCTCTCATATAAAGCCCGTGCTGGATTGTTTTGGAAAACCGTCAGACGCAACGCCTGGCGTCGCTCCCGGCACGCCATGGCCAGCACCCGATCGATCACCCAGGCGCCGGCGCCCTGCCCTCGAAACGCCTCCAGGATGTGCAATTCGCGGATGTACAGGTCCCTGGCGTCCCGACTCAGGCTGACATAACCGAGCACGGTCTCGCCCTTCACGATCAACCAGTTCTCGCGCCCGGCCCAGCCGATATCGAAACCTTCGTCCAGCCACAACAGATGATGCTGGATGTAGTAGCGCAGCATATTGTCGCAGGTCAGCCTTCGAGCGAAGTCGAGGTCCCGGAGCGTCGCCGGGCGTAATTCCAATGCCATCAAGCCTCCACGACCGCCACTGTGTTCTGCCGCTGGCCCCAGGCCTCAAGTGTGTCACAACCTTCGACGCACTCAAGCGATAGACAACGCCATCGGCAATCGATAGCATTTTCTGATTGAATCTGCCTGCCGGCCTCTAGTAAGCTCGGTGCATTCATCGGAGACAGACCATGTTCAACACCCTCTCACCGCTTCAGACCGCCAGCGCCCTGCGCTCGGTCGCGGCTGCCCGGGTGAATGACGTCTGTGCTTCGGTCAGCTTTTATTTTGGGTATTGGTTTAGCCACTGGCGCGCCTGATACCCACACGGCGCCCACTTTAAACGGGTCGCCACCAGAGAATTCTCAACCCCCGGTCGGCTTCCCGACCGGGGGTTTTGTTTTTTCAGCCCTGCACATTTTTTAGCGACATACCGATAACTCGAGGATTTCAACCATGAACTACGCCACTTATTACCGTTACGACAGTTTTACCGCCTGGCGATTTAGCAGCCTCCGCTCGGGACAGCCTGCCGCCTCCGATCGGTCACCCACAGGTGGCAAGGACACACTCGCAGCCAATCCGGCCAATTGTCGAACACCCCAGTAGGGCCGAGTGCGCGGGACTGAACCCGCCACCTGCCCAGGAAGCCTGAACATGAACTCGTCCGTCTCCGCTCTGCCGCTGTCCACCCTGAACCCTGCCAATGAAGCGCTGACCCTGCGTCTGCCCAGCTCATTGCAACTCAAGCAGCAACTGCCTCTCAGCAACGCCCTGACCCGGCAAGTCGCTGCCCACCGCCAGGCGGTTCGCGCGATCCTCGATGGCGAAGACTCCCGCCTGCTGGTGATCGTCGGCCCTTGCTCGATTCATGATCCCCGCTCAGCGCTCGAATACGCCACCCACCTTGCTCGCCTGGCCACCGACGTCAGCGATGAGATGCTCCTGGTGATGCGCGCCTATGTCGAAAAACCGCGCACCACAGTCGGCTGGAAAGGCCTGGCCTACGATCCGCACCTGGACGGCAGCGACGACATGGCGGGCGGCCTGACCCTGTCTCGCGAGTTGATGCGCGACATGCTCCAGCTGGGCTTGCCGATTGCCACCGAACTGCTGCAACCGATGGCCGCCGGCTACTTCGACGACCTGCTCAGCTGGGTGGCGATCGGCGCCCGCACCACCGAATCGCAGATCCACCGGGAAATGGCCAGCGGCTTGGGCATGCCGGTCGGTTTCAAGAACGGCACCGATGGTGGCGTGACCGTCGCCAGCGACGCCATGCGCTCGGCCGCCCATCCCCATCGTCATTTCGGTGTCGACAGTCAGGGGCATCCTGCAATCATCCAGACCCCTGGCAACCAGGACACTCACCTGGTGCTGCGCGGCGGCCATCGCGGACCGAACTACGACCGCGAGAGCGTCGCCCGGGTGCACAGCGACTTGACCAGGCTGCACATTCCGGCGCGGATCATGGTCGACTGCAGCCATGCCAACAGTGGCAAAGACCCGTTGCGGCAGCCAGAGGTGTTCAACGACGTACTTGAGCAACGCCTGCAAGGTGACCGATCGCTGATCGGGATGATGCTCGAGAGCCATTTGTTCGAAGGCTGCCAGGCGTTGAGCCCGTCGCTGCGGTACGGGGTGTCGGTCACCGACGGCTGCCTCGGCTGGACCGCGACCGAAGACGTGTTGCGCCAGGCGGCGATCCGGTTGCGGGCCCAGCGCGACTGACAGATCAATGACCCTCCGGAGGCAGGCGCGCTGCCTCCGGCGAAAGGCTGTCCAGACCTTCCGGCAAAGACCTCATGTCCCTTCGAGATTTCGTACTGTTTCCATTCCGCTTTCATCAGGCCAGCGCGGCTTTTTCATACATCGCACCCACGCTGGAGTGTTTTAGAGTGAGGCGCAAGCATCCCATAACCTCCTATGAAAAAGGTATGAACAATGCAACGGAATGCAACGACTCGCTACCCGATTCTGCTGGTCCATGGGCTCTTCGGTTTCGATCGCATCGGCCGGTTCGAGCTCTTCCATGACATCAAGCAAGCCCTCAGGAACGCCGGCGTCCGGGTGTTTGTCCCCCACCTGTCGGCCAGCCATAGCAACGAAGTCCGCGGCGACCAGCTGCTGGCGCAGATCGAGCGGGTGCTGGAAGGTACCGGCGCGAACAAGGTCAACCTCATCGGTCACAGCCAGGGCGCGCTGGCCGCGCGTTATGCGGCGGCGATTGCCCCCGGGGCCGTCGCATCGGTAACCTCCGTCAGCGGGCCGAATCACGGTTCGGAGCTGGCCGACGTCCTGCGCCAGGCCCTGACACCCGGACGCCTGTCAGAGCAGGTCGCCGAGGCCGTTGCCACCTTGTTCGCCGACTTTCTATCGGTACTCAGTGGCAATCGCCAGCTGCCGAAAAACGCCATTGCCGCGCTGAGTGCGCTGACCACCGAGGGCGTGGGCCTATTCAATAAAAAATACCCCCAAGGGCTGCCGCACACATGGGGTGGCAACGGCCATGAACTGGTCAACGGTGTTCGCTACTACTCCTGGAGCGGCACGCTGCAAGGGCGCCTCCTCGATCAAGGGCGCAATGCATTCGACCCGTTGCACGGATGTTGTCGGGCCTTCTCCCGTTATTTCACCACTGAAGCCAGGCAGAACGACGGCCTGGTCGGGCGCTACAGTTCTCATCTGGGCACCGTGATCCGCTCCGACTATGCGCTGGATCACTTCGACAGCATCAGTCAGATGGCCGGTCAGATCCGCAGAGGCATCGACCCGGTCGAGCTTTATGTAGAGCATGCCGAACGCTTGAAAAAGGCCGGACTGTGACGAATGCCCCACTGCCGGCAGCCACGGAGGGAACTTTGGGAAGAAATAGGTAACTGAATCCGGTAGGCTCACCATTTTACTGAACATTGAAAGGAGTATTCCCCATGGCTAAAGCCACTGCCCGCCACATCCTTGTTGCCAGCGAAGCCAAGTGCAACGAACTCAAGGCCCAAATCGAGGGTGGCGCCGATTTTGCCGAAATCGCCAAAGCCAACTCCACTTGCCCGTCCAGCCGTCAAGGCGGTGATCTGGGCTCGTTCGGTCCGGGCCAGATGGTCAAGGAATTCGACACCGTGGTCTTCAGCGCACCGATCAACGTGGTGCAAGGCCCGGTAAAGACCCAATTCGGTTACCACTTGCTGGAAGTGACCAGTCGTCAGGACTGATCGATCCGCAGTTTCCTGCATAACGGCCCGCCATTTGGTGGGCCGTTGTGTTTCGGTCATGTGATACGGCTGGCGAGGGACGCGCCGCTAGCGTACAAATTGCGGTTATCGACCACCCGGCTCAAAGGCTGACAATGCGACTGGCTTTCCCAACCTTGTTGTTCACTGCCGTGGCCCTGTTATCGGGTGCCGCCGGGGTGAATGCAACACCGCAACATGCGCTGACCGTGTATGGCGAGCCGGCGAAGTATCCCGCCGACTTCAGTCATTTTGCCTACACCAACCTGCAAGCACCCAAGGGCGGCACCCTGCGTCGTTCGGCGATCGAAATCGGCCATTTCGACCATATCCTGCCGTACATCGACAAGGGCATCGGCGTTACGCAGATCGACGGTTTGATCTATTCGCCCCTGGCCCAGCGCTCGCTGGACGAGCCTTACACCGTGTACGGCCTGGTGGCGCAGACGATGGAACGCGCCGATGACGGCTTGTCCCTGCGTTTCAACCTCAACCCCAAGGCCCGTTTTGCCGATGGCCAGCCGATCACCGCCGAAGACGTGCGTTATACCTTCGAGCTGCTGATGACCCAGGGCAGCCTGCGTTATCGCACGCAATTCGCCGACGTCAAGGGCGTCGAAGTGGAGTCGCCACGCACCGTGCGTTTCGACTTCAAGAACAACGAAAACCGCACCCTGCCCCTGGATATCGCGACCTTGCCGGTGTTTCCCGAGCACTGGTGGAAAACCCGCGACTTCGCCGGTGGCGGCGGATACGAGCCGCCGCTGGGCAGCGGCCCGTACCAGGTCGCCAAAGTCGACTCCGGGCGCAGCATCACCTTCAAGCGCAACCCCGACTGGTGGGGCAAGGACCTGCCGGTCAGCCGCGGCTTGTACAACTTCGACCATTTCAGCATCGAATATTTTGGCGATACCGACGTGGCGCGCCAGGTGCTGCGTGGCGGTGCCTACGACTACAACCGTGAATTTTCCGCCACCGGTTACTCGATCGGCTACGACAGCCCGGCGCTGGGCGATGGGCGCCTGCAAAAGGCCCATCTGGCCCAAAGCGCCCCGCAATCGGCGCAAGGCTTCGTGTTCAATCTGCAAAATCCGCTGTTCCAGGACCGTCGCGTCCGCCAGGCCCTGGCCATGCTCTGGGATTTCGAGTGGAGCAACCGGCAGATGATGCGCGACCTGTATATCCGTCAGCAGAGCTTCTTCTCCAACACCGATCTCGCCGCGCGCAACCTGCCCGATGCCGCCGAGCTGGCGATTCTCGAGCCCCTTCGCGGACAGATCCCGGATGAGGTGTTCACCCAGGTCTTCGAGGCACCGAAAACCGATGGCAGCGGCGTCATTCGCGACAAACAGTTGCAGGCCCTGGCACTGCTGGAAGCCGCAGGCTGGAAGCCTGATGGCGATCAACTGGTGAACGCCGAAGGCAAGCCACTGAGCTTTACCTTCCTGGTCAGCCAGAACGGCATGGACCGCTTGCTCCTGCCGTACAAACGCACGCTGAAACAGATCGGCATCGACCTGAACATCCGTCGCATCGACTCGTCGCAGTACGTCAATCGCCTGATGTCCCGGGACTACGACATGATCGTGACCGGCTACCCGGTTACCACCTCGCCGGGTAATGAGCTGTACAACTACTTTGGCTCGGTGGCGGCCAACGATCCGGGCTCCAACAACTACATGGTGCTGAAGAACCCGGCGGTCGATACGCTGCTCAACGGCCTGGTTCGCGCCAACACCCAGGCCGACATGTTGCGCCATGCCCATGCGCTGGACCGGGTACTGCAATGGAACTACTACTGGATTCCCAACTATTACCCGCCAGGCAGTTCGACCGTGTGGTGGAACCGCTTCGGCATTCCCAGCGTGCAAGCCAGCAATGACGAAGCCGTCGAGAGCTGGTGGGAAGTCAGCTCCACTCCCCTGACCAACCAGCAGATGACGGCCGAGCTCATCAAGCGCGGCGCACCCGGAGGGCCGCACTGATGTGGGCTTATATCCTGCGACGCCTGCTGCTGATCATTCCGACGTTGTTGATCATCCTCCTGGTCAACTTCGTCATCGTCCAGGCGGCGCCCGGCGGCCCGGTGGAACAGGCGATCGCGCACCTGCAAGGCATCGGCGGCGCCAGTGTCGGCGGTGGTTCCAGCGACGCCATCAGCCATGGCGGTTCCCGGGCCAGCCGCGGCCTCGACCCGCAGCTGATCAAGGAGATCGAAAAACAGTACGGCTTCGACAAGCCGGCCCCGGAACGCCTGTGGCTGATGCTCAAGAGCTATGCGCAACTGGACTTCGGCAAGAGCTTCTTCCGCGGCGCCACGGTCACCGACCTGATCCTGGAAAAAATGCCGGTGACCATTTCCCTCGGGCTCTGGGCCACGCTGATCACCTACCTGGTGTCGATTCCCCTGGGCATCCGCAAGGCCGTGCATCACGGCAGCCATTTCGATATCTGGAGCAGCACCGCCATCGTCGTCGGCTACGCCATGCCGGCGTTCCTGTTCGCGATGTTCCTGATCGTGGTGTTCGCCGGGGGCACTTCGTTGAACTGGTTTCCGGTGCGAGGCCTGGTCTCGGACAACTTCGAGTCGCTGTCGACTGTGGGCAAAATCGCCGACTACTTCTGGCACCTGGTGTTGCCGGTCACGTCACTGGTGATCGGCGGCTTCGCCACCCTGACCATCCTGACCAAGAACTCCTTCCTCAATGAAATCACCCGCCAATACGTGGTCACCGCCCGCGCCAAGGGCATGAGCGAGCGACGGGTGCTGTACGGCCATGTGTTTCGCAACGCCATGTTGCTGGTGGTGTCGGGGATACCCCAGGCCTTTATCAGCGTGTTTTTCGCCGGCTCGCTGCTGATCGAAGTGATCTTCTCCCTCGATGGCCTGGGCCGCATGAGTTATGAAGCCGCGGTGTCGCGGGACTACCCGGTGGTGTTCGGCTCGCTGTTCATCTTCACCCTGTTCGGCCTGCTGATAAAAATCGTCGGCGACCTGTGCTACACCCTGGTCGACCCGCGTATCGACTTCGCCGCGAGGAACGCCTGATGTTCAAGCTCTCGCCGCTGGGCCGTCGGCGCTTCGAACGGTTCAAGAAAAACCGGCGTGGCTGGTGGTCGCTGTGGCTGTTTATCGGCCTGTTCCTGCTGACCCTCGGCGGCGAACTGATCGCCAACGACAGACCGCTGGTGGTCGGTTACCAGGGTTCGCTGTACTTCCCTGCCTTCAAACGCCACACCGAGCAGGAGTTCGGCGGACAACTGCCGTTCCAGGCGGATTACCGCAGCGACTATGTGCAGAACCTGATCAAGAAGGACGGCGGCTGGCTGCTGTTTCCGCCGATCCCGTTCAGTGACGACACGCCCAACTATGACCTGGACAAACCGGCACCGAGCCCGCCGTCGAAGGTCAACTGGCTGGGCACCGACGACCAGGCCCGCGACGTGCTGGCCCGGGTGATTTTCGGCGCACGGGTGTCGATCCTGTTCGCCTTGATGCTGACGTTGGTCAGCGCCCTGATCGGTATCGCCGCCGGTGCACTGCAAGGCTATTACGGCGGCTGGGTCGACCTCTTGGGGCAGCGGCTGCTGGAGGTCTGGTCCGGGTTGCCGGTGCTATACCTGCTGATCATTCTCTCGGGGTTCGTCGAGCCGAATTTCTGGTGGCTGCTGGGAATCATGGCGTTGTTTTCCTGGCTGGCCCTGGTCGACGTGGTGCGCGCCGAATTCCTGCGCGGGCGCAACCTGGAATACGTCAAGGCCGCCCGAGCCCTGGGCCTGAGCGACCGCAAGGTCATCGTGCGGCACATCCTGCCGAACGCGATGAATGCGACCCTGAGTTACCTGCCATTCATTCTGACCGGCGCGATCTCGACCCTTACGGCCCTGGATTTCCTCGGTTTCGGCATGCCGGCCGGCAGCGCGTCCCTGGGCGAGTTGATCGGTCAGGGCAAGCAGAACCTGCAAGCGCCGTGGCTGGGACTGACCGCGTTTTTCACCCTGGCACTGATTCTTTCGTTACTGGTATTTATCGGCGAGGCGTTGCGTGACGCCTTTGATCCACGGTCTTGATCCACGGTCATGAGGCGAGCGTTGACATGAGTAATAACCTGATCGAAATCCGTGGCCTCAGCGTGGCCTTCAGCGGCCAGACCGTGGTGCGCAACCTGTGCCTGGACATCCGCCCCGGCGAGTGCCTGGCCCTGGTGGGCGAGTCGGGCTGCGGCAAGTCGGTGACCGCGCACTCGATCCTGCAACTGCTCCCCGAGACCGGCACCGACACCTCGGGCAGCATCCGCTATCGCGGCAAGGAACTGCTCGGCGCTTCCTCCACGGTACTGCGCGAGTTGCGCGGCAACCGGATCGCGATGATCTTCCAGGAACCGATGTCGTCCCTCAACCCGCTGCACAGCGTCGAGAAACAGATCGGTGAAACCCTGCTGTTGCACAAGGGGCTGACCGGCAAGGCGGCGCAGGCGCGGATTCTCGAGTTGTTGCAACTGGTGGGCATCCAGAAACCCAAGGAACGGCTCAAGGCTTATCCCCATCAATTGTCCGGCGGCCAGCGCCAACGGGTGATGATTGCCATGGCCCTGGCCTGCGAGCCGGAGTTGCTGATCGCCGACGAACCCACCACCGCGCTGGACGTGACGGTGCAGCGCAAGATCCTGCTGCTGCTCAAATCCCTGCAGAAGCGGCTCGGCATGTCGCTGCTGTTGATCAGTCACGACCTCAACCTGGTGCGCAGCATCGCCCAGCGCGTCTGTGTGATGAAGTCCGGCGAAATCGTCGAGCAAGCGCCCTGCGAGACGCTGTTCACCGAACCGAAACATCCCTACAGCTGCGTGCTGCTCAACGCCGAACCGGAAGGGGAAGCCCTGCCCCGGGACGAGCGCGAGAACGTGTTGGAGGTGGCCGACCTGTGCGTGCGCTTCGCCCTCGGCGGCGGACTGTTCCAACGCAAGACGTATTTGCACGCGGTGGACGGCATCAGCCTGAATGTCCAGCGCGGCAAGACTTTGGGCATCGTCGGTGAATCCGGTTCCGGCAAGTCGACCCTGGGCCAGGCGATCCTGCGCCTGCTCGATTCCGACGGCAGCATTCGCTTCCAGGGTGAAGCACTGGACGGCTTGTCGCAAAAACAGTTGCGGCCGTGGCGCAAGAAAATGCAGGTGGTGTTCCAGGACCCCTTCGGCAGCCTCAGCCCGCGGATGTCGGTGGCGCAGATCATCAGTGAAGGTCTTGAAGTGCATAGCCGATTGACCGCGGACGAATGCAAGGCCGAGGTGATTCGGGCGCTGGAAGAAGTCGGCCTCGACCCGCAAAGCCGCGATCGTTACCCCCACGAATTCTCCGGCGGGCAACGCCAGCGCATCGCCATCGCTCGCGCGCTGGTGTTGAAACCGGCGCTGATCCTGCTGGACGAACCGACCTCGGCGCTGGATCGCACCGTGCAAAAACAAGTGGTCGCCCTGCTCCGTCAGCTTCAGGAAAAGCACGGGCTGACGTACCTGTTCATCAGTCACGACCTGGCGGTCGTGCGCGCCCTGGCCCACGACATGATCGTGATCAAGGACGGCAAAGTGGTGGAAAGCGGTGCCAGCCACGACGTGTTCGATTCGCCGCAGCACCCCTATACCAAAGAGCTGTTGGCGGCGGCGCAGTTGGGGTGGGCATAATTCGGTGCCTGGCACAGGACCGCGTCGCGGCCATCGCGGGCAAGCCTCGCTCCTACAGATCGATGCATGACCTGTAGGAGCGAGGCTTGCCCGCGAAGGGACCCGCACAGGCAATAATTTATCAGGATCAGCACCCATGAACACCACCGAAAGCCTCAAGGACTACCAACAGGTCCGCCTGTTGGCAATCCGTTCATTGTTCGAAATCATCGAGCAGTCGAGTGAAGGCACGGTGATCGTCGATCGCGATGCCAATATCGTCTGGATGAACGAGCGCTACGCCAAGCGCTTTGGCCTGGAGTCGGCGCAAGTGGCCATCGGCAAAGCCTGCGAAAGCGTGATCCCCGGCAGCCTGCTGCGTGAGGTGGTGCGCAGCGGCCGGCCGATTCTGCTCGACATGCAAGACACCCCCAAGGAACCGCTGGTGGTGATGCGCCTGCCGATTCACGACGATACGGGCGTAGTGATCGGCGCCATCGGCTTTGCCCTGTTCGACGAATTGCGCAGCCTGTCGCCGATGCTCAAGCGCTACATGAGCATGCAGGAAGAGCTTGCTTCCACGCGCTCGCTGCTGCGGGCGCGGCAGACCAAATACAACTTTGCCCACTTCATCGGCACCAGCGCCGCCAGCCTGGAAGTCAAACGTCGCGCCCGGCGCAGTGCCAGCGCCGATTCGCCGGTGCTGCTACTGGGTGAAACCGGCACCGGCAAGGAATTGCTGGCCCAGGCGATTCACGGTGCTTCGCCCCGCGCGCACAAAGCCTTCGTCAGCATCAACAGCGCGGCGATTCCAGAGTCGCTGCTGGAGGCCGAATTCTTCGGCACCGCGCCAGGCGCGTTTACCGGTGCCGACCGCAAGGGCCGCGCGGGCAAATTGCAGATCGCCCAGGGCGGCACGCTGTTCCTCGATGAAATCGGCGACATGCCGCTGCCCCTGCAAAGCAAGTTGCTGCGGGTGCTGCAGGAAAAGGAATTCGAGCCGGTGGGCTCCAACGAAGTGATCCAGAGCGATGTGCGGGTGATTGCCGCCACGTCGACTGATCTTGAAGCGGCGATCAGGCGCGGCGAGTTCCGGGCCGATTTGTATTATCGTCTCAATGTGTTGCCGATTCAGGTCCCGCCCTTGCGCCATCGCCTTGACGATCTCCCGGCGCTCAGCGAAGCGATCCTGGAAGAACTGCGCAGTCAGCATGAACTGAACCGCGAGGCGCTTGAATTATTGGGTCAACATGCCTGGCCGGGAAACATTCGCGAACTGCGCAATGTGCTGGAGCGGGCGGCCTTGCTCAGTGATGACCTGATGCTGAATGTCATGGATATCCGTGCGGCGATCGGTACGCTGATGCCGGTGGAGCGTGTCGCGCCCTCGAACATCGAGGCGGTTGCCCAGGAGACATTCAGCGAGGCGCGGGCGCGGTTTGACCGGCAGTTGATTGAATCGGCCCTGGCGCAATGCGGCGGCAAGGTGATTGAAGCGGCGACTCGGCTGGGGTTGAGGCGGTCGACGCTGTACAAGAAGATGGTGGCGTTGGGGATTGCAGAGTCTCCATAAAGAGACACTTGTCTCTGTTTATAGACACAATCTGGGAGCGCTGCGCGTTCTTCGCCAGCAAGCCGGCTCCTACAGAAAATCGCATGCACACCAGACACCCTGTGTAGGAGCTGGCTTGCCAGCGAAGAGGCCCTCAACTTCAAAATAATTCTCAAAACAGAGACAAAAAACTCATCAACACCACCAAAACAAATAAATATCCTTATATTTCAATATGTTGCGTTCATGGCACGAATCTCGCTATAGCCCTCCCCCACATAGATACACCCTAAAAAAAATAACAATCCAGGAGACACACCATGAGTGTGATCATTGCCTTGGCAGCCCTCGCGCTGCTGATGCTCGCGGCCTACCGTGGCTACAGCGTTATCCTCTTCGCCCCGATTGCCGCCCTCGGCGCTGTCCTGCTCACCGACCCTTCCGCCGTCGCCCCAGCCTTCACCGGGGTGTTCATGGAAAAAATGGTCGGCTTCATCAAACTGTACTTCCCGGTATTCCTGCTGGGCGCAGTGTTCGGCAAGCTGATCGAACTGTCGGGATTCTCGCGCTCCATCGTTGCCGCAGCGATTCGTCTGCTCGGCACTCGCCAGGCGATGCTGGTGATCGTGCTGGTCTGCGCGTTGCTCACCTACGGCGGCGTGTCGCTGTTTGTGGTGGTGTTTGCGGTCTATCCGTTTGCCGCCGAGATGTTCCGCCAAAGCAATATCCCCAAGCGCCTGATCCCGGCGACTATCGCCCTCGGCGCGTTCTCGTTCACCATGGACGCCCTGCCCGGCACCCCGCAGATCCAGAACATCATTCCCAGCACCTTCTTCAACACCACCGCCTGGGCCGCGCCCTGGCTGGGCCTGATCGGCTCGATCTTCGTGGTCTGCGCCGGCATGCTGTTTCTGCAGCGCCAGCGCAACAAGGCTCAGCTGTCCGGTGAAGGTTATGGCACCGAACTGCGCAACGAGCCGGAAACCGCTGCCGACATCAAGCTGCCAAACCCATGGATCGCCCTGTCGCCGCTGCTGGCGGTCGGTATCATGAACCTGTTGTTTACCCAGTGGATTCCGCAGTGGTACGGCAAGACCCACAGCCTCGCGCTGCCGGGCATGGCGGCGCCGGTGACCACCGAAATCGCCAAGCTCACCGCGATCTGGGCGGTCCAGGCCGCCTTGCTGGTCGGCATCATCATGGTGTTGGTGTTCGGTTTCCAGGCGATTCGCGGCAAGTTGGCCGAAGGCAGTCGCAGTGCGGTCGGCGGTTCGTTGCTGGCGGCGATGAACACCGCGTCGGAGTACGGCTTCGGTGCGGTGATCGCCTCCTTGCCGGGCTTCCTGGTTCTCGCCGACTGGCTCAAGAGCATTCCCAACCCGCTGGTCAATGAAGCGATCACCGTGACCCTGCTGGCCGGCATCACCGGCTCGGCGTCTGGCGGCATGAGCATTGCCCTGGCGGCCATGGCCAATGACTTCATCGCGGCGGCCCATGCGGCCGACATTCCCCTGGAAGTGCTGCACCGGGTCGCTGCGATGGCCAGCGGCGGCATGGACACCTTGCCGCACAATGGCGCGGTGATTACTTTGCTCGCAGTGACCGGCCTGACCCACCGCGAAGCTTACAAAGACATTTTCTGTATTACGCTGATCAAGACCCTGGCGGTCTTTGTAGTGATCGGTACTTTCTACGCCACTGGCATTGTGTGAGGTATTCATGACAACTCTTTCGGGCAAGACTGCACTGGTCACCGGTTCCACCAGCGGCATTGGCCTGGGCATCGCCCTGAGCCTGGCCAAGGCCGGCGCCAATTTGATCCTCAACGGCTTCGGCGATGCTTCCAAGGTCATCGCAGAAGTAGCGCAATTCGGAGGCAAGGTCGGTCATCATCCGGCGGACGTGAGCGACCCGGCACAGATTGCCGAGATGATTGCCTACGCCGAGCGCGAATTCGGCGGTGTGGACATTCTGGTCAACAACGCCGGCATCCAGCACGTGGCGCCGGTGGAGGATTTTCCGTTGGAGCGCTGGGATTCGATCATTGCGATCAACCTGTCGTCGGTGTTCCACGGCACCCGCTTGAGCCTGCCGGGCATGCGCGCCAAGGGCTGGGGGCGGATCATCAACATCGCCTCGGTGCACGGTCAGGTCGGCTCGGTGGGCAAGGCGGCGTATGTGGCGGCCAAGCATGGGGTGATCGGTTTGACCAAGGTGGTCGGCCTGGAAACGGCCCGGACGAATGTGACGTGCAACGCCATCTGCCCCGGCTGGGTGTTGACGCCGCTGGTGCAGAAACAGATCGACGCCCGCATCGCGACCGGGATCGAGCCGCAACAGGCACAGCATGATTTGCTGGCCGAGAAGCAGCCGTCCGGCGAGTTCGTGACACCGCCGCAGCTGGGTGAACTGGTGCTGTTCCTGTGCAGCGAAGCCGGTAGCCAGGTCAGGGGCGCGGCGTGGAATATCGATGGTGGGTGGTTGGCGCAGTAACCAGCCGTTAGACCGCGTTATCGTTCTTCGCGGGCAAGCCACGCTCCCACAGGGGGATCGCATTTTTATGTGGGATCGTGGCTTGCCGGCGAAGGGGATCTGAAGATAGAAAAAGAGGCAAACCATGTCCGACATCCTCTGGCAACCCGGCGCCGAGCGCATCGGCAAGACCCGCATGGACGCCTTCCGGCGTTTCATCAATCAACGCCATAACCTCGACGTCGCCGACTACCCCGCCCTGCATCAGTGGTCCATCGAGCAGCGGGTCGACTTCTGGCAGGCCATCGTCGATTTCTTCGACATCCGCTTTCACGAGCAACCCGACGCCGTACTGGTCGAAGGCGCGCAAATGCCCAGCGCCCAGTGGTTTCCCGGCGCCACCCTGAACTTCGCCGAACACCTGCTAAGGCGCCGCGACGATGCCGTGGCGGTGGTCGCCATCGGTGAACACGGTCAGCGTGAACAGTTGACCTGGGCCGAACTGGCGGAACACGTGGCCGGTTTCCAGAACGGTTTGATCGCCTGTGGGGTCGGCCTCGGCGACCGCGTGGCCGCGTGCATGCCGAACACCTGGCAAACTCTGGTGGCCATGCTCGCCACCACCAGCCTCGGGGCGATCTGGTCCTGTTCGTCGCCGGACTTCGGCACCCAGGGGGTGGTGGATCGCTTCGGCCAGATCGAGCCGAAAGTGCTGGTCACCTGCGCCGGCTACCGCTACGCCGGCAAGGAGATCGACCAGACGGCCAAGGTCAACGAAGTACTCGCGCAACTGCCGTCCCTGCAGCAGCTGGTCGTCGTCCCTTACGCACGGCCACAGGCGCGCATCGAACATTTCCATACCCAGGCCAACGTCACGCTCTGGGATGATTTCTACGCGCCTGGCGGCGAGCCGGATTTCGTGCCAGTGCCCTTCGCTCATCCGCTGTATATCCTGTATTCCAGCGGCACCACCGGCATTCCCAAATGCATCATCCACAGCACCGGCGGCGTATTGCTGCAACACGTCAAGGAACATGGGCTGCATTGCGACCTGGGTCCCGGCGACCGGTTGTTCTACTACACCACCTGCGGCTGGATGATGTGGAACTGGCTGGTCTCGGCCCTGGCCGTGGACAGCGCCGTGGTGCTGTATGACGGTTCACCCTTTCATCCCGGGCCCGAACGCCTGGTCGATCTGATCGACGACGAACGCATCAGCGTGTTCGGCACCAGCCCCAAGTACCTGGCCACCCTGGAAAGCAACGGCGTTAAGCCGCGGCACAGCCATGACCTGGGCAGCCTGAAAACCCTGCTGTGCACCGGTTCCGCGCTGTCGCCCCAGAGCTACGACTACGTTTACCGCGACTTCAAGCGCGACCTGTGCCTGGCGTCGATGTCCGGTGGCACCGACATTGTCTCGTGCTTTGTCAACGGCAATCCGCTGCTGCCGGTCCGCCGGGGGGAAATCCAGGGCAAGAGCCTGGGCATGGCCGTCGAGGTCTGGAACGATGCCGGTAATCCCGTCGTTGGCGAAAAAGGCGAACTGGTCTGTACCCGACACTTCCCGGCAATGCCCATCGGCTTGTGGAATGACCCCACCGGGGAAAAGCTGCGCGCGTCGTACTTCAGTCTGTTCCCCGGGGTCTGGGCCCAGGGCGATTACGCCGAACAACTGGCGCACGGCGCGATGCTGATCCACGGGCGCTCGGACGCGGTGCTCAATCCGGGCGGCGTGCGCATTGGCACGGCGGAAATCTACCGTCAGGTGGAGAAAGTCCCCCAAGTGCTCGACAGCGTGGCCATCGGCCAACAGTGGCAGGACGATGTGCGGGTGGTGCTGTTTGTGCGTTTGCGCGACGACCTCGAGCTGGACGATGCCCTGCAACAGCAGATCCGCCAGGTCATCCGCGCCAACACCACGCCACGGCATGTGCCGGCGAAGATCGTGGCGGTGACGGACATTCCCCGCACCATCAGTGGCAAGGTGGTCGAGCTGGCCGTGCGCAATGTGGTGCATGGGCAACCGGTGAAAAACACCGATGCCCTGGCCAATCCCGAGGCGCTCGAACAGTTCCGCAACCGCCCCGAACTCAAGGATTGAAACCCGTCCCTGTAGGAGCTGGCTTGCCAGCGAAAGCGGCCTCACGATGGGTGCAAGACTCGAGGGCCCCTTCGCCGGCAAGCCGGCTCCTACGGGTTATGCGTCAGTCCCTGTAGGAGCTGGCTTGCCAGCGAAAGCGGCCTCACGATGGGTGCAAGACTCGAGGGCCCCTTCGCCGGCAAGCCGGCTCCTACGGGTTATGCGTCAGTCCCTGTAGGAGCTGGCTTGCCAGCGAAAGCGGCCTCACGATGGGTGCAAGACTCGAGGGCCCCTTCGCCGGCAAGCCGGCTCCTACGGGTTATGCGTCAGTCCCTGTAGGAGCTGGCTTGCCAGCGAAAGCGGCCTCACGATGGGTGCAAGACTCGAGGGCCCCTTCGCCGGCAAGCCGGCTCCTACGGGTTATGCGTCAGTCCCTGTAGGAGCTGGCTTGCCAGCGAAAGCGGCCTCACGATGGGTGCAAGACTCGAGGGCCCCTTCGCCGGCAAGCCGGCTCCTACGGGTTATGCGTCAGTCCCTGTAGGAGCTGGCTTGCCAGCGAAAGCGGCCTCACGATGGGTGCAAGACTCGAGGGCCCCTTCGCCGGCAAGCCGGCTCCTACGGGTTATGCGTCAGTCCCTGTAGGAGCTGGCTTGCCAGCGAAAGCGGCCTCACGATGGGTGCAAGACTCGAGGGCCCCTTCGCCGGCAAGCCGGCTCCTACGGGTTATGCGTCAGTCCCTGTAGGAGCTGGCTTGCCAGCGAAAGCGGCCTCACGATGGGTGCAAGACTCGAGGGCCCCTTCGCCGGCAAGCCGGCTCCTACGGGTTATGCGTCAGTCCCTGTAGGAGCTGGCTTGCCAGCGAAAGCGGCCTCACGATGGGTGCAAGACTCGAGGGCCCCTTCGCCGGCAAGCCGGCTCCTACGGGTTATGCGTCAGTCCCTGTAGGAGCTGGCTTGCCAGCGAAAGCGGCCTCACGATGGGTGCAAGACTCGAGGGCCCCTTCGCCGGCAAGCCGGCTCCTACGGGTTATGCGTCAGTCCCTGTAGGAGCTGGCTTGCCAGCGAAAGCGGCCTCACGATGGGTGCAAGACTCGAGGGCCCCTTCGCCGGCAAGCCGGCTCCTACGGGTTATGCGTCAGTCCATGAGTCCCCATTCACCGGGTGCGGCATGGGTTCCCGGTGACGCTTCAGCATGCAACTTCAAGCGCAACCGCAAGTTGTTCACCGAATCCGCATGCTTGAGCGCCTCTTCCTCATTGATCGCCCCCTCGACGACCAAGGCATACAGCGCACCGTCGAACGTCTGCATCCCCGCCTCCTGCGACTTTTCCATGATCCCCTTGAGCTCGGAAAACTCGTTGCGCCGGATCAGATCGCCGATCGTCGGCGAGCCCAGCATCACCTCCACCGCGGCCCGGCGGTGACCGTCGCGCGAAGGTACCAAGCGCTGGGAAACGAAGGCCTTGAGGTTATTCCCCAGGTCATTGAGCAGTTGCGCGCGGCGTTCTTCGGGGAAAAAATTGATGATTCGGTCCAGTGCCTGATTGGCGTTATGCGCATGCAGCGTCGAGATCACCAGATGGCCAGTATCGGCAAACGCCAGCGCATGCTCCATGGTTTCGCGGTCGCGGATTTCGCCGATCAGCACCACGTCCGGCGCCTGGCGCAGGGTATTTTTCAGCGCGGCATGAAAACTGCGGGTATCGACGCCGACCTCGCGCTGGTTGATGATCGACTTCTTGTGCCGATGGATGTACTCGACCGGATCTTCGATGGTGATGATATGGCCGCTGCTGTGGCGGTTGCGGTAGTCGATCAGTGCCGCCAGCGAGGTTGACTTGCCCGAGCCGGTGGCACCGACGAAGAGCATCAGGCCTTGCTTGAGCATGACCGCATCGAGCAACACCGCGGGCAACTTGAGGTCTTCGAAGCGCGGAATGTCGAGTTTGACGTTGCGCGCCACGATCGACACATCGTTGCGTTGCTTGAAAATATTGACCCGAAAGCGCCCGACACCCGCCAACGAGATTGCCAGGTTCATCTCCAGTTCCCGGTCGAACTCCAGGCGCTGTTCGGCGTCCATGATGGACGCGGCAATAGCGGCGATTTCCCCGGGTTTGAACGGCTGATCGGCCAGGGGTTTGAGCACGCCATCGAACCGCGCGCTGGGTGGCGCGCCCGTGGACAGGTATAAATCGGAACCGTCCTGGCTGGCCAGGACTTTCAACAATGCAGCGATTTCCATGGCAAAAAGCACCCGCGAAGCATTCAATGAATAAAAATGACCCAAAACGGGACATCCAGCGTCTACCGCTGTGCAAGGATAGTAGACGCCGCCACACCGACTTAGTGCAGGACAATTTGATGAACGCATCACCGACCGGCAGCGATGCCCAGGCCTTGATTGCCAGGCTGGACTGGACATGCACTCCGCTGGGCCCCGCCATCACCTGGCCGCAGAGCTTGCGCACCGCCGTGGACATCGTGATTCATTCGCCGATGCCCATGCTGTTGCTGTGGGGGCCGCAACTCACGCAGATCTACAACGATGGGTTCGCCCTGCTGGCCGGCAGCAAGCATCCACACGCTTTCGGACAACCCACACACCAGATCTGGCCAGAACTCAAAGACTTTACCGACCCGATTTACAGAGCCGTCCTACAAGGACAAGTGCGGACCTACAGCGAACAGCGCTTCACCTTGCAGCGCGATGGCGATGATTCCGATTTCTGGCTGGACCTGACCTACAGCCCCATTCGCGATGAGAGCGCCCAGGTTGCCGGGATCCTGGTCACCGCCATCGAAACCAACGAGCGCCGCCGCATCGCCCTCGAGCTGGAACAGCGCTCGGCAGCCAGTCTCAAGGCCCAGCATGAAACCGAGGAGCGCCTGCAACTGGCCCTGGCCGCCACCGATGCCGTCGGCACCTGGGACTGGGACATCAGCGAAGACCGTTTCATTGCCGACACCCATTTTGCCCAGCTGCATGGCGTCGACCCATTGCTCGCCAGCCAGTTGCCCATCAGTGACTACCTGCATGCCGTGCACCCGGAAGACCGCGCCATGGTCACCCGCGGCATCAAGTACTCCATTACCCACGGCACCGAATACGCCGAGGAATATCGCCTGCTGCAGCCCGACGGTCAGTTGCGCTGGGTGTTTGCCCGGGGTCGTTGCTACAAGGACCACCATGGCCGGCCCATCCGCTTCCTCGGTGCCGCCCTGGACCTGACCGAACGCAAACTCACCGAGCAGGCGTTGCGCCAGAGCCAGACCGAGTTGCAACTGATCATCAACGCCATGCCGATCCTGATCAGTTACGTCGACAGCGAGGAGCGTTTTCGCCTGAACAACGCCGCTTATCTGGACTGGTACGGCCTGACGCCCCAGGAACTCTATGGGCGCACGATTCGCGAGGTGCTGGGCGAAGCAGCCTACACCCTGCGCGCCGGATACATCGCCGAAGCCCTGTCGGGTAAAGCCTGCTGCTTCAGCATCAGCGCCGCGCACCGTGATGGCAGCACCCGCCAGGCGTTGATGAATTACCTGCCGCGCCACGGACCGGATGGCGCGGTGAATGGCTTCTACATCTTCGTGATCGACGAAACCGAACGCAAACAGACCGAAGAAGCCCTGCGCAATCTCAACGAAACCCTCGAAGAACGCGTCAGCGCCCGCACCCGGCAACTGGCCGAAGCCAATGAAAAACTGCTCAACGAGATGTTCGAACGCGAACGCGCCGAAGAAGCATTGCGCCATGCGCAGAAGATGGAAGCGGTCGGCCAGCTCACCGGCGGCATCGCCCATGACTTCAATAACATGCTCACCGGGATCATCGGCAGCCTCGACCTGATGCAGCGTTACATCGCCGAGGGGCGCACTGCGGAAATCGGCCGTTTCACCGAGGCGGCGGTGTCCTCGGCCCACCGCGCCGCCGCGCTGACCCATCGGCTGCTGGCGTTCTCCCGACGCCAGTCACTGGATCGCAAACCGCTCAACGCCAATGAGCTGATCCATTCCCTGGAAGACCTGCTCAGCCGCACCAAAGGCGACCATATCGAGCTCAAACTGCAACTGGCCGAGGACATCTGGCCGGTCAGTACCGACGTCAGTCAATTGGAAAACGCCCTGCTCAACCTGGTGATCAACGCCCGGGACGCGATGCCCGATGGCGGTCAATTGCTGATCGAAACCGCTAACGTCTATCTCGACGGCAGTGACATCACCACCCTGGAGCCGGTCAAGGCCGGGGATTACCTGATGATCGCCGTCAGCGACAACGGGACCGGCATGACGCCGTCGGTGCTGGCCAAGGCCTTCGATCCGTTTTTCACCACCAAGCCCATCGGCCAGGGCACCGGTCTCGGGTTGTCGATGATCTACGGTTTCGCCCAGCAATCGGGCGGCCACGTCAGCCTGTTCAGCCTGCCGGGCCAGGGCACCAGTGTTCGCCTGTACTTGCCGCGGCTGTACGTCGCAGTGCCGGACCCTGCCGTATCACCAATCGCCAGCGAGGCACCGGCGGCGATCGCCGGTGAAACCGTGATGCTGGTGGAAGACGATCCGGCGGTACGCATGCTGGTGCTCGACCTGCTCAACGAGCTGGGCTATCACGCCCATGAAGCCGAAGACGCGAAGGCCGCCCTGCCGTTGCTCGAATCCGACCTGCGGGTCGATCTGCTGGTGACCGATGTCGGGCTACCGGGCATGAATGGCCGGCAACTGGCGGAAATCGCCCGCCAGCACCGGCCCGACCTCAAAGTGCTGTTCATGACCGGTTATGCGGAGAAAGCCGCCGAACGCCAGGGTTTCCTCGAAGAAGGCATGGACATGGTGGCCAAGCCCTTTTCCATCGACCTGCTGGCCAACAAGATTCGCACGATGATCGGTCAACCCGAGTGAGTTGAGGCATAATCGCGCCCCCCCAGGCTGGCACCAACATAGCCACCTACATAGCCACCAACAGCCACCACCGTTGCAAGGTACCTGTCCCAATGAAAGCTCAAGCCCGCCATATTCTGGTGAAAACCTCGGAAGAAGCCGAGCAGCTCAAACAACGCATCGCCAAGGGTGAAGCCTTCGATGTGCTGGCCAAGAAGTACTCCACCTGCCCGTCCGGCAAGCGCGGCGGCGACCTGGGCGAGGTGCGGCCCGGGCAGATGGTTGGCGTGATCGACGCGGTGATCTTCAAAAAACCGCTGCGGGTGGTGCATGGGCCGATCAAGAGCAAGTTTGGCTATCACCTGGTGCAGGTGTTTTATCGGGATTGAGCGGTTGGCTTGAGGGCCCCTTCGCGGGCAAGCCCGCTCCCACAAGGTTTTTGGTGTGGCTACATCACCATTCCCTGTAGGAGCTGGCTTGCCAGCGAACCGACTGCGCAGCAGGCGGCCATCCTCCACTTATCTTGGAATCAACGCCCCCGGCACCTGAATCACCCGACCCGCCAACCGATGCCCGGCCTCGGCCGCCTCGACCGGACTGCCACCCTTCAACCGACTGGCCAAATACGCCGCACTGAATGAATCCCCCGCCGCCGTAGTATCCACTACCCGCTCGACCACCTGCGCCGGCACTTCAAACGACTCGCCATCACAGCGAATCAAACACGCCTCGGCACCGCGCTTGAGCACCACTTCCGGCGTGCCGACCTGCGCGTAGGCGGCAAACACCGCCGCGCAATCGGCAAAACCAAACAACGCCTGCTCATCATCGACCGTGAGCAACGCCAGGTCGACATATGGCAGCACGCTGCGATAGGCCGCGCGCGCCTCCTCGATCGAGACCCACAAGCGTGGCCGGTAGTTGTTGTCGAACACGATCCGCGCATCGCGCTGCCGGGCCTCGATCAGGGTTTCCAGCAACTTCTCCCGCCCCAGCGCACCGAGTACCGCCAAGGTGATGCCGCTGAAATACAGCACGTCGTAATCCGGCAGCGCCGCCAGGATCGGCGCGGCGGCCGGGGTGGTGAAGCAGTCGCGAACGGCCGCCTCATTGCGCCAGTACAGAAATCGTCGCTCGCCGGCAGCATCGGTCTGGATGCAATACAGGCCGGGCAAGCGCCCGGGCAAACGCTGGACCATGCCCAGGCCAATGCGTTCGGCGGCCCAGCTCTGGCACATGGCATCGCTGAAGCTGTCGTCGCCCAGGGCCGTGACGTAATCCACCGTACCGCCCTCGCCCAGGGTCCGGGACAGGTAGACCGCCGTGTTCAAGGTATCGCCGCCGAAGCTCTGCTGCAGGCTGCCATCTGCGCGTTGCTGCAACTCGATCATGCATTCGCCGATCAGGGCGATGCGCGGGGTGTGGGGGCCGAGGGTGTTGATGGTGCTCATGTTGTGGGGTCTCTGGTGTCTCTATGTTGTCTGGTAGGCCGCCATCGCGGTCCCAAGCCTTAGAAACAGGTTTCCATGGTCTCGATGACATTCAGTTGCTCATCCACCAGGCACCCGATACGCCACTTGTCGAACGTCAGGCACGGATGGGAAGTCCCAAAGGAAATGATATCCCCCACTCGCAACTCGACCCCCGGCGCCACCGTCATGAAGGCATGTTGGTCCATGACCGCCGTCACCTTGCAGGCGCTGACATCTTCACCCGTCGCCGGCACCGCACCCGCCTTGTAGCGCAGCAACGGCACCGGCAGGCCGGCGTCATAGGCCACGTCGCGCTTGCCCAGGGCGATCACCGCAAACCCCGGCTCCGGCAACGACTGCACATGCGCCCAGACTTCCAGCGCCGGGCGCAGGCCTTCGTGCAGGTCGCTGCGACGGTCGAGTACGCAGCACTGCGCTTCTTTATAGATGCCGTGGTCGTGAGCCACATAGCTGCCGGGACGCAGCACGCTGAGGAAACGTCCACCGGCGTTCTGGGCTTCGAAGGATTCGGCGATCAAGTCGTACCAGGCCGAACCCGAGGCGGTGATGATCGGCTTGGCGACGGCGAAGGCGCCGCTGTCCTGCAGCTGCACCGCCAGGCGTACCAGAGAGGCGGCGAACTCGCGGATGCCAGTCACTGCATGATCACCGTGGATCACCCCTTCGTAACCCTCGATCCCGGTCAGCGCCAGGGCCGGCTGCGCGGCAATGGCCGTGGCCAGCGCGAGGACTTCCCCTTCGCTGCGGCAACCACAACGACCACCGACCACCCCGTACTCGATCATCACATTCAGGCGCACGCCGCGGGAGGCGAAATACGCGCCCAGATCAGCGACGTTGTCCGGGTGATCGACCATGCAATAAAAATCGAACGCCGGGTCTGCCAGCAGATCGGCGATCAGCGCCATGTTCGGCGTGCCGACCAGCTGGTTGGCCATCAACACCCGATGCACCCCATGGGCGTAAGCCGCACGGGTCTGGGTGGCGCTGGCCAGGGTAATGCCCCAGGCACCGGCGTCGAGTTGGCGGCGGAACAGCGCCGGCGTCATGCTGGTTTTACCGTGGGGCGCCAGTTCCGCGCCGCTGTTGCTGACAAATGCCTGCATCCAGCGAATGTTGTGTTCCAGCGCCTCGCGATGCAGCACCAGCGCCGGCAGGCTGACGTCGCGCACCAGGTTGGCACCCGTGTGGGCGAAGCCCTTTTCCACGGCGGCAGTATGTTTGGCAGAATACATGGTCGAACTCCTCACATTCGCGGCCGCGAGCAGCCACGGTTATTCGTTGATGCGACGGGCCAGGCTGTTGGCGCTGTCGATCAGCACCCGGCGATAGTCGTTGTAGTTGTTCCTGGCATCGGCCCGGGGGGCGACGATGCACAGGGTCGCGATGGCCACGCCGCCGGGGTCTTTGACCGGAGCGGCGAAGCAATGGGTAAAGGTGTCGGCGACGCTGTCGAAGGAGAAGAATCCATCGATGCCGGCCTGGCGGATTTCCTTGAGAAACTGTTCCAGCGGCAAGCGCTCGCCGTTGGGCAGGACGAAGTCGTCAGGGTCGATCAGGTCGACGATGGCCTGATCGCTCAGGTGCGCCAGCAGCAGGCGCCCGGAAGCGGTCCAGGGGATCGGCGCGTTTTCGCCGATGTCCGAGGAAATGCGGAAATGCCGCTCGCCCTCCTTCATCAGCGCCACCGTGTATTTGCGCCCGTTGAGCAGGCACATCTGCGCGGTTTCACGGGTCTGGCTGACGATCTCCTGCAAGGCGTGATCGGCCTCGCGGGTCAGGTCGAAATGCCGCAAATGCGCCTGCCCGAGGAAGTACAGCTGACGCCCGAGGTAGACGTGCCCGTCCTTGCCCACGGGCTCGAGAATGCGCCGCTCGAGCAGCGATGCGACCAGTTCGTAGACCGTGGATTTCGGACTGCCGATGCCACTGGCGATTTCATTCGGGCGCAGGGGCTGGCCGATCTCCTTGAGGAAATCGAGGATATCGAACGCCCGGTCCAGACCGCGCGCCCGGCGCTTGATGGTGTCTTCGGTCATGTCTTCAGGTTCCCATTCAATGTGGCCGGGAGTTTAACCAGAGTGCAGCGGCGACCGTGAGGCCGTCTTCGCGGATCTCAGGCCTTTTTCTTGTAGGCGATGCAGTCGATCTCGACCTTGCAATCCACCATCATGCTCGCCTGCACACAGGCACGAGCCGGGGCGTGTTCCGGTTTGAAGTATTCAGAGAAGACCTTGTTGAAACTCGTGAAATCCCGCGGATCCTCAAGCCACACGCCTGCACGCACCACATCTTCCAAGCCATAACCGGCTTCTTCGAGAATCGCGATCAGGTTCTTCATGGTCTGGTGCGTCTGCTCGACGATGCCGCCAGTAATGACCTCGCCGTCCACCGCAGGCACCTGCCCGGAAACGTGCAGCCAGCCATCGGCTTCAACGGCGCGGGCGAAAGGGCGAGGCTGACCGCCAGCGGCGGTGCTACCGGTGCCGTAACGAGTAATGCTCATGGGTGTTTCTCCTGATTGAAAATGAGTGTTTAAAACCGCGTGTTCTTGAGAAATTCCGCCAGTCGCGGCGATTGCGGGCGCTCGAACAGTTCCTTGGGCGGCCCCTGCTCTTCGATCCGCCCCTGATTCATGAACACGATCTTGTCCGAGACCTCGAAGGCGAAGCGCATTTCGTGGGTCACCAGCAACATGGTCATGCCGTCTTCGGCCAGGCCCTTGATCACGTTCAGCACTTCGCCCACCAGTTCCGGGTCAAGGGCCGAGGTGACTTCGTCGAACAGCATCAGGCTCGGGTTCATCGCAATCGCCCGGGCAATCGCCACGCGCTGTTGCTGGCCGCCGGACAACTGACCGGGGTAGTGGTCACGGCGGTCCAGCAGCCCGACCCGCTCCAGCCATTTTTCCGCCAGGGCCACCGCCTCGTCCTTGTGCAGCTTCTTGACCTTGAGCAACCCGAGGGTGACGTTCTGCAACGCCGTGAGGTGCGGGAACAGGTTGAACTGCTGGAACGCCATGCCGGTCATGGCCCGATGGCGGGCGATGACTTTCTCCGGGTGGCGCACGCGCTTGCCGTTGACCTCGTCATAACCGATGGATGCGCCGTCGAGCAGGATCTGCCCGCCCTGGAACTCTTCGAGCATGTTCACGCAGCGCAGCAGCGTGGTCTTGCCCGAGCCGCTGGAGCCGATCAGTGTCACGACGTTACCGCGCTGCATCGTCAGGTCGACGCCCTTGAGCACTTCGAGTTGGCCGTACTGTTTGTGCAGGCCGCGGATGTCCAGCAGCGCTTGATTCTGTGTCGAAGCTTGAGCTTGTATCATGGCAAGGCCACCCGCTTTTCAATGTGCCGGCCGAGTAATTCGATGGCGTAGTTGATGACGAAAAACAGCAAACCGGCGAACAGGTAAAACTCCAGGGTCATGAACGTCCGGGCAATGATCTGCTGTGTGCTGAGCAGCAACTCGGCCACGCCGATCACCGACAACAGCGTCGAAGCCTTGACGATCTCGGTGGACGAGTTGACCCAGGTCGGCAAGATCTGCCGCAGTGCCTGCGGCAGCAGCACGTAACCGAGGGATTGAAAGAACGTCAGGCCGATGGCTTTGCTCGCTTCCATCTGGCCACCGGGCAGCGCTTGCAAGGCACCGCGCACAATCTCGGCCACGTGCGAGCCGCAAAACAGCGTCAGCCCCAACGCACCCGCCTGGAATGCGCTGATCTGCCAACCCAGCGCCGGCGCCATGTAGAAGCAGGCCAGCACCAGCACAAACACCGGCGTGCCGCGAATGACGTCGACGTAAAACCGAAACGGCGCGCGCATCCAGAACTTGCCGTAGGTCAGCACCAGACCGGCAACGATGCCGACCATCGTGCCCAGCAGAATCGCCAGGGCCGACACCTGCACACTGGTCAGAAAGCCCTGCCACAGCACTTCCCGCGCCACCCACAACTCATGCAACCAACTGGGGGATTCGTACATGGGAGCCTCCTATCGGCGAATCGCCAGACGTTGCTCGAGGTAACGCAGCATCATGGCAATGAGGTAACAGGCCGCCACATAGAGCGCTGTGGTCACCAGCCAGGTCTCGATCACCCGATAGCTCTCGACATTGATCTTGCGCGCGTAATAGGTCAGCTCCGGCACGGCAATCGCCGCCGCCAGCGAGGTGTCCTTGAACAGCGAAATGAAGTTGTTCGACAGTGCCGGCAGCACATTGCGCAACATCACCGGCACCGTGACATAGGCTTTGACCTGCCACTCACCGAGCCCGATCGCCAACCCGGCTTCACGCTGCCCCTTGGGAATGCTCAACAGCCCGCCGCGGAACACTTCGGTCAAGTACGCCCCGGCATACAGCGACAGGGTAATAATGAACGACGGGATCTTGTCCAGGCGAATGCCCAGGCTCGGCAAGGCGAAGTAGATCAACAGAATCAACACCAGGATCGGCGTATTGCGGATCACCGTCACATACACCGACGCCAGCACCCGCAACGCGCGATGCCTGGACAGCAAGGCAAACGCCATCAGCAGGCCGATCACGCAGCCGATGGCAATCGACACCAGCGCCAGCTGCAGGCCCAGGCTGAGCCCCACCAGCAAGGTGTCGAAATCGCGCCAGACGGCGGCAAAGTTCAACTGATAATTCATGGTCAGCAATACCTTGAGCGGGGCGCGCCAAGGCGCCCCACTCTCACGGGATCATTTGAATTCGACGGGGAAACCGATGACCGGAGTGGGCAGATCGACACCGAACCACTGCTTGAACGAGGCCGCGTAGGTCGGGAATTCAACGCCGGTCATGGCCTCGTGCAGGGCGGTGTTGACGAAGTTCAGCCAGTCCTGATCGCCGCGCTTGACCGCGCAGGCGTAGGTTTGCGGGCTCCAGGCGTAGGCCGGGCTGCGATAGCGCCCCTGGTTCTGCACCATCAGGTACTTGACCGACGACTGATCGGTCGCCGCGGCATCGGCACGGCCGGAGTTCACCGCCTGATACATCAGGTCTACGCTGTCGTACTGATCGACCTTGGCCTTGGGCAGCGCCTGGTGCACCAGTTCTTCGGCATACACGTTCTGCAGCACCGCAACGGTCACGCCGTCGCCGGCGGCCTTGAGGTCTTCGATCTCCTTGTACTTGCTGTTGGCGGGTAACAGCAGGCCGACACCTTCGCGGTAGTACGGCAGGGTAAACGCCACTTGCTGCGCCCGGCTGGCGGTCACGGTGATGAACTGGCAACTCATGTCGACCTTGTCGGTCAGCAGGTTGGGGATCCGCGCATCGGACGACTGCACCACGAACTCGACCTTGCTCGGGTCATTGAACAAGCCCTTGGCGACCATCCGCGCAATATCGATATCGAACCCCTGCAGCTTGCCGTCCGCCCCCTGGAAGTGCCACGGGGCATTGGTACTGCCCGTACCGACGATCAACTTCCCGCGGGCCAGCACACTGTCGAGCTTGCTGTCTGCAGCCTGGGCAACCCCCACGGCAGCAGCCGAAGCCGCTAAGAGAAAAACACACGCTTTGAACAAGGAAGGTCGGCGATGCATGGCAAGCACTCCAGGGTGATGTTTATTCCGCTATACCGGAATATGGTATGTAACAACGGAATAGACAGCAGAAAGTGTGCCACAGGTTGTGCGGCCGCTGTTGGGAAGTTTGAAAAGCGTTGGGAATCAGAAGGATGTATTCAAGCGCGAAAAAGGTGTTACGAAACCCACAGGTCGGGAACGCTACCGATGTCTACGCAGGGCGGGTATCAGGGCCACATTTGCTCGAACCTGAGACATTCGTCGCTTGAAAGATCGTATTCGCGAGCAGGCTCGCGTGTCTCCCGGAACCCGGTGAACAAGATGCATTACAGGTCTTCAGTTTTAGGGAAACCTAGCGTTTTTCTGCGTCCTTATAAACTTCTCCGCGCTCACGCTTGCCCACCGCTATCACCGTCACTACCAGTACCTCGTCGACCACGCGGTACACCAGCCGATACCCGGCATTACGGAGCTTGATCTTGTATGCATTCCCCAAACCGTTTAGCCGGTCAGCCGGGACGTGGGGACTTGAGAGTCTCTCCTGCAACTTTTTCTTGAACTGCTCCCTCAACGTTGCGCCAAGCTTTTGCCACTCTTTCCAGGCCTTATCGGAAAACTCCAACTCATAGGTCATCGAGAGAAACCTTGATCGTTGGATCGTTTTCTCGTTCGCGGCAGAGGGCAATCAACTCCAAGTCTTCCAGTCGATCCATCATCGCTTCATATTCTTTGGCTGGGACGCAGTAGAAAGCCGGCTCGTTGCGGTTAAGAATCGCGACGGACAAGCCACCACCGGCGGCGACTGTTCCCATTGGGTTTTTCTTGAGTTCAGAAATGCTGGCGACGACTTGCGAAAGCACGATATGTGTCATGATTTTTTCCCTGGAGTGCTTTTAATGGTGTTCAAAATAGCACTTTAAGTCGAGCCTTGCCTCCACCTTTTTCACGTAGTTGCAGCGGTCAACGGCGTCATATCGTGCATCCTTATGTGTGGAGGGACCTGAATTAGTCTTCGTCTGAAAGATCGCATTCGCGAGCAAGCCCGCTCCCACATTTGACCGCGTTCGCCAGTAAGACTCGGTCATATGTGGGAGCGGGCTTGCTCGCGAAGGGCTTTCACAGGCGGCGCAGATTTACCCGCCGACAGGTGCCAGCAACACCCGTGTCACCCGCCGCTCTTCAATCGCCATCACCGTCAACCGCCAGCCTTGCCATTCATGGCTGTCACCGATCATCGGCAGTCGATCCAGCAGGCTCACCACCAGTCCGGCGAGGGTCTGGTAGTCGTCGGTCGGTTCTGCCGCAAAGCCGGTGTGCTGGCGTACCCGCGCCAGGTTCAACGCACCGCTGACCATATACCCGCCCTGCTCTTCGATCACATCCGGGCCTTCGATTTCGCTGGCATCGGGCAGTTCGCCGGCAATCGATTCGAGAATGTCGGTCATGGTCAGCACGCCGACGAAGTCGCCGAATTCATTGACCACGAAGGCAATGTGGGTCGAGGCCTTGCGCATTTGCTCCAGGGCATTGAGGATCGAGTAGCTGTCCAGCAAGTTGATGGTGTGGCGCGCCAGGTCCTCAAGGCCGGGCTCGTTACCGGCCAGGTATTCCTTGAGCAATTCTTTTTTATGCACGAAACCCAACGGCTCATCCACCGCTCCGTCGCGAATCAGCGGCAGGCGCGAGTAGGACGAATGCATCAGTCGCGTGCGAATGGTCTCGGCATCGTCGGCCAGGTCGATGTGATCGACGTCGGCGCGTACGGTCATCACACTGCGGATCGGCCGCTCGGCCAGTTGCATCACGCCACTGATCATCACTCGTTCACGACGGTCGAACAGCTCGCCGCCGGGCACTTCACCACTGTCCAGCATGTCGGCGATTTCCTCGCCGACTTCCTCTGCCGCCAGCTTGCGGCCACCGAGCAAACGCATCACCGCATGGGCCGTGCGTTCACGCATTGGCCGCAGGCCCTGCAGGGAGCGCTTGCGCCGGGCCCGGGCGATCTGGTTGAAGACTTCGATCAGGATCGAGAAGCCGATGGCCGCGTACAGGTAGCCCTTGGGTATATGGAAACCCAGGCCTTCGGCGGTCAGGGCGAAGCCGATCATCATCAGGAAGCCCAGACAGAGCATGATCACCGTCGGGTGCGCGTTGACGAACCGGGTCAGCGGTTTGCTGGCAACGATCATCAGGCCGATGGAGATGATCACCGCGATCATCATCACCGCCAGTTCATCGACCATGCCCACGGCGGTAATCACCGCGTCAAGAGAGAACACCGCATCGAGGACCACGATCTGCGCCACGATCGGCCAGAACAGGGCGTAAGCCGTGTTGGACGAGCGCTCGCCGACATGGCCTTCGAGGCGTTCATGCAACTCCATGGTGGCCTTGAACAACAGGAACACACCCCCGAACAGCATGATCAGGTCGCGGCCGGAGAAGCTCTTGTCGAACACCTCGAACAGCGGCTGCGTCAGGGTAACCAGCCAGGAAATACTCGCCAGCAGGCCCAGGCGCATCAACAAGGCCAGGGACAGGCCGATGATCCGCGCACGGTCGCGCTGCTCGGGCGGCAGTTTGTCGGCGAGGATGGCGATAAACACCAGGTTGTCGATGCCCAGAACCAGCTCCAGCACGATCAGGGTCAACAAGCCCAGCCAGGCGGTGGGGTCAGCTATCCATTCCATGAAAACGTCTCGATCTCTTCAGTGATTGTCAGAATGCCGGGCACGGCAAGGCGCGGCGTGGAGGCCGTGGGGTTGCACAGGCATGGACGTTCGGGAATCGGAAGACCGGGTGTTTCGTGTGCATCAAGACCGCGCGATAGCGCGAGGAGAAAGGATAACCGGGAGGCTCCAAGAGGGTGTTCATGCAAGTCCTGAAAGGAAAAAGGCTTTGAAGCGTACAGGGGAATGGGACTTTTCCTACAGTCTGAAATCATTACAAAATCTGTAAACCTCTGGATTTTTGTTATTCCGTCGGCCGCCTTCGCGAGCAAGCCCGCTCCCACAGTTGACCGAGTTGTCCGGACGGACGCGGTCCAATGTGGGAGCGGGCTTGCTCGCGAAGCTCTTGCTCTTGCTCTTGCTCTTGCTCTTGCTCTTAGCGGTTTTTAACTTGCTCGATATACCGCGCCACCGCCGCCGATTTTTCGAAGCGCCGATGAATCAACGACAACCACGAACTCGCCTTGCACCCCTTGATCGGCCGGTACACCACACCCGGCAACCCGACATGCCCGACCACCGATTCCGGCACGACCGCGACGCCCTGTCCCAGGGACACCAGGGCGATCACCGCCACCAGTCCACCTGGCTGCGCCCCCAGCTTCGGGGCAAAGCCACCCTCGGCGGCGACTTGCAAGGTGCCACTGATTTGCTCCGGCAGGATGAACGTCTCGTTTTGCAGATGCTCTGGGGCGATTTCCGGCAAACGACACAACCAAGACTCGGACGGCAGCGCCAGCACGAAGCCTTCCGCATCCAGGCGAATCGCTTCCAGGCCTTCGGGCAAGGTCATGGGTGAGCGCACATAGCCAATGTCGAATCGGCCTTCCGCCACCATCGCCGGCAATGACGCCATGGGGCTTTCCCGTACGCTCAGGCTGACATCCGGACACTCGCGGCTGAAGGCCTGCACCTGTCTTTGCAGCAAACCCGAGTACACCGCAGAGGCTACGTAAGCCAGTTCAATATGGCCAATGTCACCGCGCCCGGCCCGCTGGGCGTTTTGCTGGGCGTATTCGAATTGCCGCACCGTCGCCTCGGCTTCGATCACCAGCGCGGCGCCGGCCTCGGTCAGGCTGACCTCGCGGGTCTGGCGCACGAACAATCGCGTGCCGAGTTCGTTCTCCATGTCCTGGATCTGGCGGGTCAAGGTCGGCGGTGCGATACCGAGTTGCTCGGCGGCGCGGGTAAAGTTGCCTTGCCGGGCAACGGCCAGGAAATAGCGGAAATGCCGTATGTCCATCGGTGTATTAGCTCAAAGGTAATGAAAACCCGTTTTCTGGCTAACGAAGCCTGCATTGGGTCGCGATAAGCTTCCATGGCAGTCACAGTAGAGAGCCCACGCCATGTACGTCAAACCCCTTATCGCAATCAGTCGCCATCATCTTGCCCAAAAGGCAATCCCATCATGAGCCGGGTCAGCCCTCGCCAGACACTGCTGACAGCCTCCGGCGTTTGTTCGCTGATTGTCCTCGACACCAACATTGTCGCCGTCACCCTGCCCACGATAGCCAGGGACTTGGGCGCGAACTTTGCCGACATCGAATGGGTGGTCAGCGCCTACATGCTGGCCTTCGCAGCCCTGTTGCTGCCCGCCGGAAACCTCGCCGATCGCTTCGGCCGGAAGAAAACCCTGCTCTGGGGCCTGGTCATCTTCATCCTCGCCTCCATCGGTTGTGGCGCGGCGCCCAACGCGTTGTTCCTCGATATCGCCCGGGCGATCAAGGGTGTCGGCGCAGCGTTACTGCTGACCTCGGCTCTGGCCTCCATCGGCCATACTTTTCACGACGAAGTGGAACGGGCCAAGGCCTGGGCGTTCTGGGGCGCCTGCATGGGGGTGGCGATGACCGCCGCACCCACCGTCGGCGGGCTGATCACCGAGTACATCGGCTGGCGCTGGATCTTCTACCTCAATTTGCCGGTGGGCTTGTTCCTGATGGCGATGGTCTGGCGTGCAGTGCCGGAATCCCGCGACACCCAATCGGCGCGTCTGGACCCTTGGGGCAGCCTGGCCTTCAGCGCCAGCTTGCTGTGCCTGATCTGGGGCCTGATCGAGGCCAACCGCATCGGCTGGAGCAACCCGCTGACCTACGCCCGACTGATTGGCGGCGTCCTGTTGCTGGGGCTGTTCGTGGTGATTGAGCGGATGCAGCAGCGACCGATGGTCGACCTGCAATTGTTCAAGCATCCGCGCTTCATCGGCGCGCTGCTGGGCATGTTCGCCTACGCCGGCTGCGCCCAGGTGATGATGACCCTGCTGCCGTTCTACCTGCAGAACGGTTTGGGCTTCTCGGCCATTGCATCGGGCCTGGGGATGTTGCCGTTCGCCCTGACCATGTTGATTTGCCCGCGTATCGGTGTGCGACTGGCCTGTCGATTTACGCCGGCAACCATGATGGCCGTCGGCTTGACCCTGGTCGGCAGCGGTAATCTGCTCAGTGCCTGGGCTGTCGGCAGCGGCGACTACCTGCCCTTTGCCCTGGCTATTGCCGTAACAGGTGCCGGTGCCGGGCTGCTCAACGGAGACACGCAAAAGAACATCATGGCCTGCGTGCCTCGGGCGCGCACCGGCATGGCTTCGGGCATGAGCACCACCATGCGTTTCAGTGCGATTGTACTGGCCATCGGCGTATTCGGCGCGCTGCTGTCCAGCCATACCGAGCAGTTACTGCACGCCAGCCTGTCGATCCAAGGTGCCCAATGGCTCGACCAGACCCCGGGCATCGCCTCGCGGGTGGTGGCCGGCGACATGAGCGCCGCCATGGGCCTGGTACCGGACACCGCACGCTCACTGGTTGAACCGCTGGCCCGCCAGGCGTTCGTCGGCGGTTTCAGTCTGTTGCTGTGGGTCGCGGGATTGCTGGCCTTGCTCGGGGCGTTGGTGGTGGGCACGCTGATGCGCCATCCGATTCCGGCACCGAAGGCTTTTTCCCTGGGCCTGGATTAGCGCCCCTTCAGCGTCCGGAAAAGCGCAACCGCGACAACCTGCGCAAATCCCCCGAAAGGTAGTAATCATCGGTCCAGCTGTCATCCGCCACCAAGGGCCGGACCTGCTTGAGCGCCAGTTTTTTCGCGAAGTAGCGAAAGCGGTAATGCTCGTAGAATCGCAACAGCTCCAGGCCATAACGGTCTGCCAGGTCGGTGTCGCCGCGAATGATCAGGTAATTCTCGTCATTGCCGTTGCTGGCCGCCGCGCTGAGGTTGTGGCTGCCGCTGATGATCGTCGGCGAGTCGCTGGTGAAGTCGGTCACCACGGCTTTGGTGTGCACCAGCAGGTTGCCCTTCTGGCCTTTCATGGTCTCCCTGAGCCAGCCTTCCAGCCCGGTATTGAGCAACGCGGTAGCGGCAAACTCGGCAGTGCGGTCAGCGTGGAAACCGGTGATGCGGCTGGTGGTGTTTTGCAGGCCGTAACGCAAGATGTCGTCCTCGGGTTGGCCCAGCAAGGCATTGAGAATGTCGTCAGGCAACGCGAACGCGGTCACGAACAACACATCCTTTTTCGCGGCGTTGATGATCTCCACGAACGCTTGCAGGTCACCCCGACCCGAGCGTGGAGAGAACCCGCTGAACAAGGGTTGCAACGAGTCCATCGGGTTGTGTTGCGTCAGCCATTTGCGGGTGGCGCCGACCACTGCCGGGTTGGCCCAGACCTGCTCGAAGGTCTGCAGATAGCGGGTACTGACGTGCGCGTCGTCCAGCACGTGCACCACGTTAGCCTGGCGGTAAACGCCATTGGCGGTGAAGTTGGTACTGCCGCAAAGCACCGCTTCAGGCTGATGCTGCCCGGTGTCGTCGAGCCGGCTCAGCACCATGAATTTGTTGTGGAAAATCTTGTGGGTGACTCGCCCGCGCTTGCTCGCTTGCGGGATTTTTTCCAGGCTTTCTTCGTTTCTGGCGGTGCCTTTATCACCGGATTTTGCGTGATACAGCACCCGCACCTTCACCCCGCGTTTGAAGGCTGCGTCGATAGCGTCGACAATGACCCGCAATTCGTATTCATAGATGGCGATGTCCAGCGCCCACTGATCATCCACGGCACGCTCGATAAACCCCAGTAAGCGCCCGAGAAGACCGTTTTTCCAACCATTGTCGCGGGGCATCGGGCCAGGCTTCGATGGGCAGGTTCTTGTTGGCGCTGATCAGCGCGTCGAGGTCGGGAAACTTGCGCTGGAACGCCTGGCTGGCGGCCACTGCGCGGTTGAAAATCACGCTCTGGTTCTGCGGCTGGCCGTTGTCGGAGGTGACCGTCACCTCCAGGGATTCACCCAATTGCGGTGCATCGGCACTGCCGTAGGCCAGGTAGACTCGATAATGGAGGGTCATCCCCGGATTGACCGCGTAATCGGCCCAGCGAAATTTCTGCAACGGCGCGATATTGCTCGGAGTGGCGCGAAACTGGGGAAACGTATGGACCTTGCCGGGGAAGGTCAGGCTGTTGAACAGAAACAGCCAGGGCTTGTCGCCTTGCTGCTTTTCGATGGCGAAACCCAGCAGGCCTTTGCGCCGGGGTTCGGCCAGGTCCATGGCCAACAACACGCCGTTGGTGCCGGCGTAGGCTTTGACGCGGAAATCGTCCTGATGGTTGGCGGCTAGTACACGCACGGTTCACTCCTGTGATGGGTGTTTTGTTGAGCATAGGGCTGCGATTCGGGTCGATCGTGTTTATCCGGCACCGAGGTGATGCCTTCGCGAGCAGGCTCGTTCCCACAGGGGATTTGTCAACGACTCAGCTCAACTGTGGGAGCGGGCTTGCTCGCGAAGAGGTCGGAACCGGCAGCACAAGACTCAGTCTGGAACCAGCTCATCGATATGCCGATAATCCGCACCCAATCCGCTCGCCAACACCTTGGCCCGCCCCAGCCGAATCGGCCCTCGCTCAATGTCGATCAACAGCCCCGGACAATCAAGGGTCGGCAACATCGTGAAGTCTTTCAATCGGCCATCGGTCACCAGCAACAGGCGCTGTCGCTCCGCCGGAAAACGCTTCTGGCGAGCAGCCAACCAGCGTCCCGCCTCACCCAACGCGGCCAGCAATGGCGTGCCGCCGCCCGCTCCGAGGCCATCCAGCCACGTACGCAAACCGGCGGACGCCTTCAACCCCTGCACCTGCCATTTCGGCACATGGCCGCTGGCAGTCAGCAAGGCCAGGCGGGCGCGCTGGCGATAGGCGTCGTCGAACAATTGAGCCAGCAGGCCCTTGGCATCGCTCAACGCCTGATGACGCCGGGTCGAGGCCGAGGCATCGACGATCACCAGCCACAGTTCGTGGGGGGAACGGGTACGCAGGTGAAACAGTACATCGTCGCGCTGACGGGGGCGGCCATTGAGCAAGGTTCCAGGCCAATTGATCGAGCCGCTGCGTGCGGCGTGACGCCTGCCTTGCTTGCCGTGGTCCAACCGTCCGGCGCGGGGTCTGGCATTCGCCCCCGCGTCAGATCGAGGGCGAATGCCTAGGGCTTTTTTGGCCAGCTCGGCACTTCACGGCGGGCCCCGACCGGCAAGGCCTGGGCGGGCAATTCGCCCCATTGACCCTGGCCTTCCCCAGGGTTGGCTTGCTGGCCAGCCTGGGGTTGATTGTGTGGTGGCGCAGGCGGCGCCTGTTCCCGACGACGATGGCGCAGGGCGAACTCGGCAACCGCATCGATATCTTCCCCGGCGATGGCGCTCGCACCGCGCCAGGCAGCGTGGGCACGGGCTGCGCGCAACCACACCAGATCGGCGCGCAGGCCATCGACACCCGCGGCAAAACAGCGCTCGGTAATCTGTGCCAGCGCCTGATCGTCGAGGGGGATGCTTGCCAGGATGCTGCGCGCGTTCTGGCAACGCTCACGCAGGGATTGCTGCCGGCTTTCCCACTCGACGCAAAAGTGATGCGGATCGCTGTCGAAATCCAGTCGCCGGCGAATGATCTGACCCCGTTCGGCCGGCACTGTGTGGCCGCTGAGGGCGACGTTCAAACCAAAGCGGTCGAGCAATTGCGGACGCAGTTCGCCCTCCTCCGGGTTCATGGTGCCGATCAGCACGAACTTCGCCGAATGCCGATGGGAAATGCCATCGCGTTCGATCAGGTTGGTGCCGCTGGCGGCCACGTCGAGCAACAGGTCCACCAGGTGATCGGGCAGCAGGTTGACCTCATCGACGTACAGTACGCCGCCGTCCGCCTTGGCCAGCACGCCAGGGGAGAATTGCGCGCGACCCTCGCTCAACGCGGCGTCGAGGTCGAGGGTGCCGACCAGGCGTTCTTCGGTAGCCCCCAGGGGCAAGGTGACGAATTGACCGCTGGCGAGCAGGTCCGCCAGGCCTCGGGCCAGAGTTGATTTGGCCATGCCGCGCGGGCCTTCGATCAGCACTCCGCCGATTTTCGGGTCGATGGCGGTGAGGTAGAGGGCGAGTTTCAAGTCGTCGGCGCCGACCACGGCGGAGAGTGGGAAATGCGGGGTGTCGGTCATCTTTAATACTCAGTCATGGTCGGTGATCCATCAGCAGCACCTTAATCCCTGTGGGAGCAAGCTTGCTCCCACAGGGTTTTGCGGCGCATTAGCTGTCTTCTTCTATATCAAGCAACAAATTCTCCAGCGCCTCGCGGTACTCACCCGGCTCCTGCCACATGCCCCGCTGCTGCGCTTCCAGCAGGCGTTCGGTCATGTCGCGCAGTGCATGGGGATTGTGCTCGCGAACAAAGTCCCGGGTCGCCGGGTCCAGCAGATAAGCGTCCGCCAGCAATGCGTACTGGTGATCGTCAATCAACTGCGTCGTCGCGTCGAAAGCAAACAGATTGTCGACCGTGGCCGCCAGTTCGAACGCGCCTTTATAGCCATGGCGCTTCACGCCGTCGATCCACTTCGGGTTGGCGGCCCGGGAACGGATCACCCGGTTCAGCTCTTCCTTCAGGGTGCGGATCTTCGGCAGGTCCGGCTGGCTGTGATCGCCGTGGTAACTGGCCGCCGGTGCGCCGCTGAGGCTTTCCACGGCAGCGAGCATACCGCCCTGGAATTGGTAATAGTCGTTGGAATCGAGCAAGTCGTGCTCGCGGTTGTCCTGGTTTTGCAGCACCGCCTGCACCTGGCTCAAGCGCTGGGCGAACTGTTCACGGGCGGCGGTGCCTTCGTCGGAACCGCCGTAGGCGTAACCGCCCCAGTTCAGGTAAACCTCGGCCAGGTCCTGGCGGCTTTGCCACAGGCGACCGTCGATCGCGCCTTGCACGCCCGCGCCGTAGGCACCGGGCTTGGCACCAAAGATGCGCCAACCGGCCTGGCGTCGAGCCGTCTCTTCATCCAGACCCGACTGCAGCAGCGTTTCACGCTCGGTGCGGACCTTGGCCGCCAACGGGTTGAGGTCGTCCGGCTCGTCGAGGGCGGCGACCGCTTGCACGGCGGCGTCGAACAGGCGGATCAGGTTGGCAAAGGCATCCCGGAAGAAGCCGGACACGCGCAAGGTCACGTCCACCCGCGGACGGTCGAGCAGACTCAGCGGCAGGATCTCGAAATCGTCGACCCGCTGACTGCCGGTGGCCCAGACCGGCCGCACGCCCATCAGCGCCATGGCCTGGGCGATGTCATCGCCGCCGGTGCGCATGGTCGCGGTGCCCCAGACCGACAGGCCGAGCTGGCGCAAGTGATCACCATGGTCTTGCAGGTGCCGTTCAAGCATCAGGTTGGCCGACTGGAAACCGATGCGCCACGCGGTGGTGGTCGGCAGGTTGCGCACGTCCACCGAATAGAAGTTGCGCCCGGTCGGCAGCACGTCCAGGCGCCCGCGGCTGGGTGCACCGCTGGGGCCGGCCATGACGAAACGACCGCTCAAGGCATCGAGCAGGCCGCGCATTTCCGCCGGGCCGCAGGCATCCAGGCGCGGCGCGACGACTTCGCGCAGGCTGTCGATGATGGCGCTTACTTCAGACCAACCGGGACCCTGTGGAAGCTCGCTCCCACGGGGTTTTGGGTTGGCTTGAGGAGGATTCACTGTCTGCGAGATGAGTTGAGCGGCGAACAATTCCAGGCGTTCGCGTGTGTCACCGGCGGTGCGCCAGACTTCATCGGTGAGGGATTGCAGTTCAATCGGCCGCGGTCCGGTCCATGGTTCTGCCAGCGCACAATCCAGCGGATCGAACCCCAGATCGAAGGCCTTGGCCAATGCCCGCAACACACTCGATTGCGCCCCTCGCCCGTCGCCACGGGGAATTCGCAGCAGGGCCAGCAAGGTATCGATACGCAAACGCCCGGTCGGCGATTCGCCGAAAATGTGCAAGCCATCGCGGATCTGCGACTCTTTCAAGTCGCACAGGTAGGTGTCCAGACGCGGCAGCCAGATCGCCGCATCGGCATCGCTGTCGAGTTTTTCATCCAGTTGCAGTTCGCGGTCGATGTGGCTGTCGCGCACCAGTTGCAGAATGTCCCGCTGCAATTCCCGGGCGCGCCGGGGATCGAGCAATTGCGCTTCGTAATATTCGTCGGCCAGCAACTCGAGGTTGCGCAGCGGCCCGTAGGTTTCGGCGCGGGTCAGCGGCGGCATCAGGTGATCGATGATCACCGCCTGGGTACGGCGCTTGGCCTGGGCGCCTTCGCCCGGGTCGTTGACGATGAACGGGTAGATGTTCGGCAGCGGCCCGAGCAGCGCATCCGGCCAGCACTGTTCCGACAGGCCGACGCCCTTGCCCGGCAGCCATTCAAGGTTGCCGTGCTTGCCGACATGTATCACGCCGTGGGCGCCATAGGTGTTGCGCAGCCAGAAATAGAACGCGAGATAGCCATGCGGCGGCACCAGGTCCGGGTCATGGTAGACCGCGCTCGGATCGACCTGATAGCCCCGGGCCGGTTGAATGCCGACGAAGGTCAGGCCGAAGCGCAAACCGGCAATCATCATCCGCCCGCCGCGGAACATCGGATCGCTTTCGGGGCCGCCCCAGCGTTCCAGCACGGCCTGACGGTTGGCTTCGGGGAGCGCGTCGAACATCAGACGGTAGTCGTTCAGTGCCAGGCTTTGATGGCACGGTCGCTGGTCGAGGGTGTCGAGGTCGTTGCTGACGCCGCCGAGCAACTGCTGGATCAACGCGGTGCCGCTGTCTGGCAGTTCGGCCGGTAGCGGATAACCTTCTTTATGCAGCGCACGCAGGATGTTCAGCGCGGCGGCAGGTGTGTCGAGGCCGACCCCATTGCCGATGCGACCGTCGCGGGTCGGGTAGTTGGCCAGGATCAGCGCGATGCGTTTCTCGCCATTGGGTACCCGTGCCAGATCAATCCAGCGCCGCGCCAGTTCGGCGACGAAATCCATGCGTTCCGGTTGCGGTCGATAACACACCACGTCCGACTGACTGCGCTCGCTGCGCCAGGCCAGGTCCTTGAAACTGATCGGCCGGCTGATGATCCGTCCGTCCAGCTCCGGCAGCGCGATGTGCATCGCCAGGTCACGCGGACCGAGGCCCTGCTCGCTGGCGCGCCAGCCGGGTTCGTTGTCTTGGGCGCAAATGGCCTGAATCACTGGAATGTTGCGGCGAAACGGCCGCAACTGCGGCGCTTCGGGGCTGGACTGGGCGAAACCGGTGGTGTTGAGAATCACCCCGGCAGCCACCTCATCCAGCAGGTCCTCGACCACGGCCAGGCAGCCGGGCTCTTTCAGACTGGCGACCGCAATCGGCAACGGGTTAAGCCCCGCCGCCTGCAGGCGCTGGCAGAACACATCGATGAACGCGGTGTTCGCCGCCTGCAGATGCGAGCGGTAAAACAGCACGGCCGCTACCGGTTGATCGGCCTGCCAGTCGGCTTGCCAATCCTGCAGCGCGGCGGGGCTTTGGCGTGGATGGTAGATCGCGGTGCGCGCAAGGGTCTGCGGCTCGGCCCAGGCGTAGTCGCGATCCAGCCAACGAGTGGCGAGACAGCGAAACAGATCGAGGGCATTGGCCATGCCACCCTGCCGCAGGTAATGCCAGAGTCGGTCGCGGTCTTGCGCAACCACAGTGCTCAGGTCGCTGAGTTCCGGGTCCGGACGGTCATCGCCCGGCACCAGGATCAGCTGCACACCGCGCCCCGACAACTCCACCAGCCGCTCGACGCCGTAACGCCAATAGGCGATGCCACCGTGCAGGGACAGCAGAATGACCTTGGCGTGACGCAGGACCTGGTCGACATACAGGTCGACCGAGGCATGATTCTGCACCTGCATCGGGTTGGCCAGGCGCACGCTCGGGTAATCGTCCGGCAACTGCTGCGCCGCTTCGGCGAGCAGCGCCAGGCTGGAGTCGCCGCTGCACAGGATCACCAGCTCGGCGGGGGTCTGTCCAAGGTCGGCGATATTGTCATCCGACACGAAACCGCCGGGCTGGGTCCTGAGCAGGTGCATGGCTTAGACGCTGAGTGCGGCGCGCAATTGCGCTTCGAGCAGCGTCGCGTCCAGTTCCTGGCCGATCAACACCAGGCGCGTGGTGCGCACTTCATCGGCGCCCCACCGACGGTCGAAATGCTTGTCGAAGCGCGTGCCCACGCCCTGGATCAGCAGGCGCATCGGCTTGCCCGGGATCGCGGCGAACCCTTTGACTCGCAGGATGCCGTGCTGGACCACCAGTTGGGTCAAGGCATCCAGCAGCAGGCTTTCGTCGGCTTGCGGCAGTTCGATGGAGATCGAATCGAAGGCGTCGTGGTCGTGATCGTCCTCGCCTTCATGGTGATGATCATGATGGCTGTGACGACTGTCGATGTGCGCTTCGGAACCGACACCGAGGCCGATCAGTACGTCCAGCGGCAGGCGGCCGCTGCTGGCTTCGATGACTTTCACCGCGGGCGGCAGTTCTTCGGCGACTTCCAGGCGCACACGGGCCAGGTCTTCAGGGCTGATCAGGTCGGCCTTGTTGAGGATCACCAGGTCGGCGCTGGCCAGTTGGTCGGCGAACAGTTCGTGCAGCGGCGATTCGTGGTCCAGGTTCGGGTCGAGTTTGCGCTGGGCGTCGACCTGGTCCGGGAATGCGGCGAAGGTGCCGGCGGCGACGGCCGGGCTGTCGACCACGGTGATCACCGCGTCAACGGTGCAGGCGCTGCGGATTTCCGGCCACTGGAAGGCTTGCACCAGGGGTTTTGGCAGGGCCAGGCCCGAGGTTTCGATGAGGATGTGGTCGAGGTCGCCGCGACGGGCCACCAGTTCACGCATCACCGGGAAGAATTCTTCCTGGACGGTGCAGCACAGGCAGCCGTTGGCCAGCTCGTAGACGCGGCCGTTGGCTTCTTCCTCGGTGCAGCCGATGGCGCACTGCTTGAGGATTTCGCCATCGATGCCCAGCTCGCCGAACTCGTTGACGATCACCGCGATGCGACGGCCCTGGGCGTTGTCGAGCATGTGCCGCAGCAAGGTGGTCTTGCCCGAACCGAGGAAGCCGGTAACGATGGTGACGGGAAGTTTGGCCAGTGTTTTCATCGGATGCCCTTTGGCAAGGTGGCGGGCATACGGGACGACAATCGCTGCGACGGATGCGCGCGCGGAAGAGTTCGCCACCGGATCACCCCGCCCGGTTGTAGTGAGAATCTGTGTCGAGGCAGGTCTCCTGGCTGACGGTGTGCCAGTCGTTGGACTGGCGTTTGCTGCGCCTTCCCGCGAACCCGTTGCACAGGGTTTGCAGTGGCGTGGCAGCGAACATCACCGTTCACAGTTGCGGGGGCAGCCGCGGCATCGACCGCGTTCCCTTCTTAGCTTCGGCAAATGCCGAAGAACCTCGAATGCGCAAGGCTACGCATGGTGTGGGGGCGGGTCAATGTCTTGTGGTCAGCCGTCAGGACGCCTTCGCGGGCAAGTCGGATCGCCGCACCGCTCTCTCCTACAAGAGCGCCGCCGACCTGCAGGCGCGAGGCTCGCCCGCGAATGGAGCGCCTCGGTATCAAGTGAGAACCCTTGCCAATTGACGCCCAACCCCCGCCCATGCTCTCCTACACGCCTTGTTACGGGTGCCCTTCACAGGGTGAAACGGGAAACCGGTGAATCATGTGCTTTACTCAAGGCCATGTCAGTCCGGTGCTGCCCCCGCAACGGTAAGCGAGCGAAGCGTCAGATCCACTGTGCCAGCGTTCGGCATGGGAAGGTGATGCTTGCAGGTCACGGCGAAAGCCAAAGCCCCTCGTGAGCCCGGAGACCGGCCCGCAACACAAAGTGACCATTATGCTCACTGAATAACAAACCCGCGGTGGGCGGGCGCTGTTTGAACCTCTGCGTGCGCGACTCGCAGGGGTCTTCCATGCGCTCTATTCACCCACTGACAGACCAGAGGGAAGCGCCATGTCGATCATCAGCAGCACCGGCAGCAACACAGACAAGAGCACCGCCAGCAGCACCACGACCCTGACTCAACGCCTGACCGCCGCCGCCTGCGCGTCGATCCTCGGCGTGTGCCTGGTCTATTTTGCCGGTTTCTCGCACATCGAAGCGGTGCACAATGCCGCGCACGATACCCGTCACAGCGCCGCCTTCCCGTGCCATTGAGACCTGCCGACATGATCAAGCGTATCGCGCAAACCGCAGGTTTCACCGGGCTGCTGGCCGCCCTGTTGCTGACCCTGCTGCAAAGTTTCTGGGTGTCGCCGCTGATTCTGCAGGCCGAGACCTACGAAAAATCCGAGCCGGCGGCTGTTGAAGTGCATGAGCACGCCGCAGGTGCTGTCGCCGCTCACAGCCATGACGCCGAGGCCTGGGAGCCGGAAGACGGCTGGCAGCGCGTGCTGTCGACCACCGGTGGCAACCTGGTGGTCGCGGTCGGTTTCGCGTTGATGCTCGCCGGCCTCTACACCTTGCGCGCCCCGACCAACACCTCTCAAGGCCTGCTCTGGGGCCTGGCCGGCTATGCGACCTTCGTGCTCGCGCCGACCCTCGGCCTGCCGCCTGAACTGCCGGGAACTGTCGCGGCCGATCTGGCGCAGCGGCAGGTCTGGTGGATCGGCACTGCCGCCTCCACCGCAGCCGGCATCGCCCTGATCGTGTTCAGCCGTCACTGGCTGATGAAGGTCCTCGGCGTCGCCATCCTCGCCGTGCCCCACGTGATAGGCGCGCCACAACCGGAAGTGCACTCGATGCTCGCTCCGGAAGCGCTCGAGTCGCAGTTCAAAATCGCTTCGCAGCTGACCAACGTCGCGTTCTGGCTGGCCCTGGGCCTGATCAGCGCCTGGTTGTTCCGCCGCAAAAGCGCTGGCCAATACCACGCATGACGGATAACAGCACCTTGCCGACCCTGGTGGTCGGCCTGGGCTGCCAGCGCGGCTGCCCCGTCGGCACGTTGCGGGCATTGCTCGACCAGGCGCTGCAGGCTCATCGCATCGAGCTACACCAGGTCAAGGCACTAGCCAGCATCGACCTGAAGCGCGAAGAACCGGGCCTGATCGAACTGGCCGCACAGCTCGCGCTGCCGCTGATGTATTTCAGCAGCGAACAATTGGCCGGCTATCAACCGCAACTCAGCCACCGCTCGGACATCGCGTTCGAACGCACCGGCTGTTACGGCGTCGCGGAAAGTGCCGCCTTGGCCCTGGCCGAACACCTGGCCCAGGCGCCGGCGAAACTGCTGATTTCACGACAGAAATATGCCCAGGCCACCCTCGCGCTGGCTGGCGCTGCTTAAAATCCCCGATAATCCCCGCCTTCGATCATGAGCAATCTTCATCTGAAGCCTTGCCCAGGCCCTTTTTTCACAGGAACCGACAATGACTGTCTATTTCATTGGCGCAGGCCCCGGCGACCCGGAACTGATCACCGTCAAAGGCCAACGGCTGATCCGCAGCTGCCCGGTGATCATCTATGCCGGCTCCCTGGTGCCCGCCGCCGTACTCGAAGGTCATCAGGCCGAACGCCTGGTGAACAGCGCCGAACTGCACCTGGAACAGATCATCGAACTGTTCAAGTGCGCCCATGCCAAGGGCCAGGATGTGGCGCGGGTGCATTCCGGCGATCCGAGCCTGTATGGCGCCATTGGCGAACAGATCCGCTACCTGCGTGAACTCGACATTGCCTTTGAAATCATTCCCGGCGTGACCGCGACAGCGGCCTGTGCGGCCCTGCTGGGTGCGGAGTTGACCTTGCCGGATGTGTCACAGAGCGTGATTCTGACCCGCTACGCCGACAAGACGACGATGCCGGCCGGCGAAGAGTTGGGCAGCCTGGCGCAGCATGGAGCCACCATGGCGATCCATCTGGGAGTCAATCATCTGCAGAAGATCCTGGTCGAATTGTTGCCGCATTACGGTGCGGACTGTCCGATCGCGGTGATTCACCGGGCGACCTGGCCGGATCAGGATTGGGTGGTGGGGACGCTTGAGGATATTGCCGGGAAGGTTGAGGCGAAGGGGTTTCGGAGGACGGCGTTGATTCTGGTGGGCCGGGTGTTGGGCAGCGATCACTTCAGTGAGTCGTCGCTGTATCGCGCCGGGCATGCGCATTTGTATCGGCCATAGAGCCCCTTCGCTGCGGTTCGGCGTTCCGACAAGCCAGCGCCTACAGAGGTACGCATTCCCCTGTAGGAGCTGGCTTGCCAGCGAAGAGGCCATTGAACTTCACCCATAAAAAAACGGCGCTCACGGGGCGCCGTTTTTCATGTCGCAGCGAACACCTTAGTAATAGGCGTTTTCTTTCTGCGTGTGGTCGGTCACGTCCCGAACACCCTTCAACTCAGGAACACGCTCAAGCAAGGTGCGCTCGATGCCTTCGCGCAGGGTGACGTCCGCCTGGCCGCAGCCCTGGCAGCCGCCGCCGAACTTGAGCACGGCGATGCCGTCATCGACCACATCGATCAGGCTGACCTGACCGCCGTGGCTCGCGAGCCCCGGGTTGATCTCGGTCTGCAGGTAATAGTTGATACGCTCGTTGATCGGGCTGTCGGCGTTGACCATCGGTACTTTGGCGTTTGGCGCCTTGATGGTCAGCTGGCCGCCCATGCGGTCGGTGGCGTAGTCGACTACCGCGTCGTCCAGGAACGCTTCGCTGAACGAATCGATGTAGGCGGTGAAGCTTTTCAGCCCCAGCGCCGTGTCTTCAGGTTTTTCTTCGCCCGGCTTGCAGTAGGCAATGCAGGTTTCGGCGTACTGGGTGCCAGGCTGGGTGATAAAGACGCGGATGCCGATACCCGGCGTGTTCTGCTTGGAGAGCAGATCGGCCAGATAGTCGTGGGCGGCGTCGGTAATGGTAATAGCGGTCATGGAAACTCCTCGCAGGCTTGGGCGCAGTTTACGCCAATCAACGCGCCGGACAAAGTCCTAGTATTTATGTCGGAAAAGTACGGATGCGACAACGGTCTTCCGGACACCCGGCCCCCCTGTAGGAGCTGGCTTGCCAGCGAAGGATGCCCGGGCGCCGCGTGCAGCCAGACCGAACGCGTTATCGTTGACCTCCTTCGCTGGCAAGCCAGCTCCTACAGGGCGGGGTAACGGCGACAACATGAGCCAGATTCATGCAAAACCGCAACATACTCCAAAACCGCACAGGTTTGCTATCATCCCGCCCCTTCGTCATGGTCTTTCCGAGTAGTCCCAATGTCCGATCGCAGTGTTCGCCTTCAAGCTCTCAAGCACGCCCTCAAAGAGCGCATCCTGATACTCGATGGCGGTATGGGCACAATGATCCAGAGCTACAAGCTCGAGGAGCAGGATTACCGCGGCAAACGCTTCGCCGACTGGCCGAGCGACGTCAAGGGCAACAACGACCTGTTGATCCTGACCCGCCCGGACGTGATCGGCTCGATCGAAAAAGCCTACCTGGACGCCGGCGCCGACATTCTGGAAACCAACACCTTCAACGCCACCCAGGTGTCCCAGGCCGACTACGGCATGCAGGACCTGGCGTACGAGTTAAACGTAGAAGGCGCCCGCCTGGCACGCAAGGTGGCGGACGCCAAGACCCTGGAAACGCCGGACAAGCCGCGCTTCGTCGCCGGCGTGCTCGGCCCGACCAGCCGGACCTGCTCGCTGTCGCCGGACGTGAACAACCCCGGCTATCGCAACGTGACCTTCGATGAACTGGTGGAAAACTACACCGAGGCCACCAAGGGCCTGATCGAAGGCGGCGCCGACCTGATCCTGATCGAAACCATCTTCGATACCCTGAACGCCAAGGCCGCGATCTTTGCCGTGCAAGGGGTTTACGAAGAACTGGGCGTCGAATTGCCGATCATGATTTCCGGCACCATCACCGATGCGTCGGGCCGCACCTTGTCGGGCCAGACCACCGAGGCGTTCTGGAACTCCGTGGCCCACGCCAAGCCGATCTCGGTCGGGCTGAACTGCGCCCTCGGTGCCAGCGAATTGCGCCCGTACCTGGAAGAGCTGTCGAACAAGGCCGGCACCTACGTCTCCGCGCACCCGAACGCCGGCCTGCCGAACGAATTCGGCGAGTACGACGAACTGCCATCGGAAACCGCCAAGGTCATCGAAGAATTCGCCCAAAGCGGCTTCCTCAACATTGTTGGCGGCTGCTGCGGCACCACCCCGGGTCACATCGAAGCCATCGCCAAGGCCGTGGCCGGTTACGCACCGCGCGCGATCCCGGAGATTCCCAAGGCCTGCCGCCTGTCGGGCCTGGAACCCTTCACCATCGATCGCAGCTCGCTGTTCGTCAACGTCGGCGAACGCACGAACATCACCGGTTCCGCCAAGTTCGCCCGGCTGATTCGTGACGACAACTACACCGAAGCCCTGGAAGTCGCCCTGCAGCAGGTCGAAGCCGGCGCCCAGGTGATCGACATCAACATGGACGAAGGCATGCTCGATTCGAAGAAGGCCATGGTGACCTTCCTCAATCTGATTGCCGGCGAGCCGGACATCTCCCGTGTACCGATCATGATCGACTCCTCCAAGTGGGAAGTGATCGAAGCCGGCCTGAAATGCATCCAGGGCAAGGGCATCGTCAACTCGATCAGCATGAAGGAAGGCGTCGAGCAGTTCATTCAGCACGCCAAACTGTGCAAGCGCTACGGTGCCGCCGTGGTCGTGATGGCCTTCGACGAAGCCGGCCAGGCCGACACCGAAGCGCGCAAGAAAGAAATCTGCAAACGCTCCTACGACATCCTGGTCAATGACGTCGGCTTCCCGCCGGAAGACATTATCTTTGACCCGAACATCTTCGCCGTGGCCACCGGCATCGAAGAACACAACAACTACGCCGTGGACTTCATCAACGCCTGCGCCTACATCCGCGACGAACTGCCGTATGCCCTGACCTCGGGCGGCGTGTCCAACGTGTCGTTCTCGTTCCGCGGCAACAACCCGGTGCGCGAGGCGATTCACTCGGTGTTCCTGCTGTATGCGATCCGCAACGGCCTGACCATGGGTATCGTCAACGCCGGCCAGCTGGAGATCTACGACCAGATCCCGGCCGAACTGCGCGACGCCGTCGAAGACGTGATCCTCAACCGCACCCCGGAGGGCACCGACGCCCTCCTCGCCATCGCCGACAAGTACAAGGGCGACGGCAGCGTCAAGGAAGCCGAGACCGAAGAGTGGCGCAACTGGGACGTCAACAAGCGCCTGGAACACGCACTGGTCAAGGGCATCACCACCCATATCGTCGAAGACACCGAAGAGTCGCGCCAGTCGTTCGCCCGGCCGATCGAAGTCATCGAAGGCCCGCTGATGTCCGGCATGAACATCGTCGGCGACCTGTTCGGCGCCGGTAAGATGTTCCTGCCGCAGGTGGTGAAATCCGCCCGTGTGATGAAGCAGGCCGTGGCCCACCTGATTCCGTTCATCGAACTGGAAAAAGGCGACAAGCCGGAAGCCAAGGGCAAGATCCTGATGGCCACGGTCAAGGGCGACGTGCACGACATCGGCAAGAACATAGTCGGTGTGGTGCTGGGTTGTAACGGCTACGACATCGTCGACCTCGGCGTGATGGTGCCGGCCGAGAAAATCCTGCAAGTGGCCAAGGAGCAGAAGTGCGACATCATCGGCCTGTCCGGCCTGATCACGCCTTCGCTGGATGAAATGGTTCACGTGGCCCGCGAGATGCAGCGCCAGGACTTCCACCTGCCGTTGATGATCGGCGGCGCGACCACCTCCAAGGCGCACACGGCGGTGAAGATCGAACCGAAGTACAGCAACGACGCGGTGATCTACGTCACCGACGCCTCGCGCGCCGTGGGCGTGGCGACCCAGTTGCTGTCCAAGGAACTGAAACCGGCGTTCGTCGAAAAGACCCGCCTGGAATACATCGAAGTCCGCGAGCGCACCGCCAACCGCAGCGCCCGTACCGAACGCCTGAGCTACCCCGCCGCGGTCGCCAAGAAGCCGCAGTTCGACTGGAGCAGCTACACCCCGGTCAAACCAACCTTCACCGGCGCCAAAGTGCTGGACAACATCGACCTCAAGGTGTTGGCCGAATACATCGACTGGACGCCGTTCTTCATCTCCTGGGACCTGGCCGGCAAGTTCCCGCGCATCCTCACCGATGAAGTGGTCGGTGAAGCCGCCACTTCGCTCTACGCCGATGCCCAGGAAATGCTCGCCAAGCTGATCGACGAAAAACTCATCAGCGCCCGTGCGGTGTTCGGCTTCTGGCCGGCCAACCAGGTGCGCGACGATGACATCGAGCTCTACGGCGACGACGGCAAGCCACTGGCCAAGCTGCATCACTTGCGCCAGCAGATCATCAAGACCGACGGCAAGCCGAACTTCTCCCTGGCCGACTTCGTGGCCCCGAAGGACAGCGAAGTCACCGACTACGTGGGGGGGTTCATTACCACCGCCGGGATCGGCGCCGAAGAAGTGGCCAAGGCCTACCAGGATGCCGGCGACGATTACAACTCGATCATGGTCAAGGCCCTGGCCGACCGCCTGGCCGAGGCCTGCGCCGAATGGCTGCACCAGCAGGTCCGTAAGGATTACTGGGGTTACGCCAAGGACGAAACGCTCGACAACGAGGCGTTGATCAAGGAGCAATACACCGGCATCCGCCCTGCTCCGGGCTACCCGGCCTGCCCGGATCACACCGAGAAAGGCACCTTGTTCGCACTGCTCGACCCGCAAGCCAGCGAAATGCAGGCGGGCCGCAGCGGGGTGTTCCTGACCGAGCACTACGCGATGTTCCCGGCGGCGGCGGTCAGCGGCTGGTACTTCGCGCACCCGCAGGCGCAGTACTTCGCCGTGGGCAAGATCGACAAGGACCAGGTGCAGAGCTACACGTCGCGCAAAGGCCAGGAGCTGAGCGTGACCGAGCGCTGGCTGGCGCCGAACCTGGGTTACGACAACTGAGATCAAAAGATCGTCCGAACGCGGCCCGAGCCTGCGGCAGCTCCTGCACGGTGTACACATACCCCCTGTAGGAGCTCGCTTGCCAGCGAAGGCGTCTTCACAGTCGATAACGATGCCGCCTGACACACCGCCTTCGCCAGCAAGCCGGCTCCTACACAATGGTGTCTGACTCCTGAGCCCATGCATTTTTCGGGATTGTCTATGCTTAGCTCTCACACACAAGTGACGAGGGGTTTATGGACGATCCAGTCGACAACAACAAACCGCCCACCTTCTGGCAGATGCTGCACAGCGTCATGGCCGCGGCGTTCGGGGTGCAGAGCGGGAAGAACCGGGCCCGGGACTTCACTCACGGCAAGCCCAGCCATTTCGTGATCCTGGGGATTGTGTTCACGGCAGTGTTCGCCCTGACCCTGTTCGGCATTGTCAAACTGGTGCTGCACCTGGCCGGGATCTGATGCCTGACGCCAGGCCAATCACTCAGTGCAGCAGGGTTTGCAGGCTGAACGGGTAACGATACGACGCCGGTTGCCCCTTGGCCGAGAGCTTGTGAAAATCCACGCCGTAATCCTGCCTGACGCCCAGCGCCAGCAGGCGCATGGCCTGTGCCCGATCGATCAGTTGCAGCAACGGAAGCTGCCGGTCGCGGCCGCCGTACTGACCGAAATCCACACCCTGATCGTAGTCATGCAACTGCACGAGGGCCCAGCCGCCCAGGCTGAAATGCCCACCCAGCAGCACACTCAGCCGACCGTCCAGCAGCGCTTGCAAGGCCGCGGGCGAATGGTTGATGGTGCCGAACAGTGCGTCTTTTCCAGGTTCGCCACCGGCGTCGGCGTAGGCTTGCATGGCCCCGAAGGCCATTTCGTCATTGGCTGTCCAGACCAGCGAGGCCTGCGGATAGCGTTTGAACAGCAATCCGGCCACCTCATAGGCGCGCTCCCGGGTCCAGCCGCCATACACCAACTGGCGCAGTCGCACTTCAGGGTGCTCGGCCAAAGCCCGCATCATGCCTTTCTCACGCAACTGCGCCGCCGGCGTGACCTTCAGCCCGGAGAACGCCAACAGCTCGACGACCTGCCCGGGAGCGACCGGGCCATGCAGGCGAATCAGCTCCTTGAGCATCAGGTAGCCGCCCTCCTCGTCGTTGGGCACCAGGCTGCCCAGCCAATCGGGATATTTTTCAGGTTGCGAGCCGAGCAGGCTCATCTGGTCCGGGGTCAGCGCGTTATTGACCATGAACAGCTTCACGCCACTGCCCTGGGCCAGGCGCAGGATTTCGGGGGCGCCGGACTGCTCGTTGACGAACACCAGGTAGTCCGGCCGGTCTGACCCCTGCAGCGCTTCACGAGCCTGTTTGAGGGTGTTTCCAGGTATCCGCTCGGCGTACTGAATGCGCAAATCCATGGCCAGGTCCCTGGCCGCGGCCTGCATGAACTGCGAGTAACTGACCCAAAAAGCTTCGCCACTGGTTCCCGGGTTCAGGAACAGCACCGACGCCGCCTGGGCACAAGGGGCCGAGACCATCCCCAGCGCCAGCAATACGCCACAGAACACCTTCAACGCTGATCGTCCGAGCCCCGAAAATTCGCCGCACATTTTAGCCAGCGACCTCCCGTACAACGGCGTTTGTCCCCCTTGTCGCCCGACAACCGTCGGAGCGAGCCCGGACGTGGTTTTTACTGATGACTGACCCAGAATACCGCGGTGCCCACGACCAGGATGATCAGGAACAGAATCGCCCAGGCATCGACCGTGCTATCGGGTTTTGTGACTTTGGTAGGGTTGCTCATTGCATCGCCTCTTGTCGGTTTTATCGGTGATTGCATAAAGACTCGACCACAGTTAAGACGATGATTGCCCTCACCACAACCAAGGGCTTTGCAACAACGATTCTCATTAGTCCTTTTGGTTCTTTGCATATACTCAAACATCACTTTTACGCATAACTGCAAACTGGTATCTTGCCCCGGCTCCGTAGGGAGTGCGCGGCCGTGCGCGCAGAATTGCCGAGCAGTATCGGAAGACTTCCAGGCGTCTAAACGCAACTGGATCCGACCGGCCCAAGCCTGAGAACAGGACTTATATGTACGTATACGACGAGTACGATCAGCGGATCATCGAGGACCGCGTCAAGCAGTTCCGTGATCAGACCCGACGCTATCTGGCAGGCGAGCTGAGCGAAGAAGAATTCCGCCCGCTGCGCCTGCAAAACGGGCTTTATATCCAGCGTTTCGCGCCGATGTTGCGGGTGGCGGTGCCTTACGGCCAGCTGACTTCGCGCCAGACGCGAATGATGGCCAAGATTGCCCGCGACTATGACAAGGGCTATGCCCACATCAGTACCCGGCAGAACGTGCAGTTCAACTGGCCGGCGCTGGAAGACATTCCGGACATCCTCGCTGAGCTGGCGACCGTGCAGATGCACGCGATCCAGACCAGCGGCAACTGCCTGCGCAATGTCACCACCGACCAGTTCGCCGGTGTCGCCGCCGATGAACTGATCGATCCGCGCCCATGGTGCGAGATCGTCCGCCAATGGACGACGTTCCACCCGGAATTCGCCTACCTGCCGCGCAAGTTCAAGATCGCCATCAACGGCTCGACTTCCGACCGTGCCGCCATCGAAGTCCATGACATCGGCCTGGAAGCGGTGCGCAATGCCGCTGGCGAAGTCGGCTTCCGCGTGCTGGTCGGTGGCGGCCTGGGCCGTACTCCGGTGGTGGGCGCGTTCATCAATGAATTCCTGCCGTGGCAGGACCTGTTGAGCTACCTCGACGCCATCCTGCGGGTCTACAACCGCTATGGCCGTCGTGACAACAAGTACAAGGCGCGGATCAAGATTCTCGTCAAGGCCTTGACGCCTGAAGTCTTTGCGCAAAAAGTCGACGCGGAAATGGAACACCTGCGCGGTGGCCAGACCACATTGACCGAGGCCGAAGTGCATCGCGTCGCCAAACACTTCGTCGACCCCGAGTACAAGGCGCTGGACAACCAGACCGCCGAACTCGCCGAGCTCGACCAACAGCACCCGGGCTTTGCGCGCTGGCGCACCCGCAATACCCTGGCCCACAAGAAGCCGGGCTATGTGGCGGTGACCCTGTCCCTGAAGCCGACCGGCGTTGCCCCGGGCGACATCACCGACAAACAGCTCGACGCCGTGGCCGACCTGGCCGAGCGTTACAGCTTCGGTCAGCTGCGCACCTCCCACGAGCAGAACATCATCCTGGCCGACGTGGAACAGGGCCGGTTGTTCGAGATGTGGGGCGAACTGCGCGAGCAAGGCTTCGCCACGCCGAACATCGGCTTGCTGACCGACATCATCTGCTGCCCGGGCGGCGATTTCTGCTCCCTGGCCAACGCCAAGTCGATCCCGATCGCCGAATCGATCCAGCGCCGTTTCGACGACCTGGACTATCTGTTCGACATTGGCGAACTGGACCTGAACATCTCCGGCTGCATGAACGCCTGTGGCCACCACCACGTCGGCCACATCGGCATCCTCGGGGTGGACAAGAAAGGTGAAGAGTTCTACCAGGTTTCCCTGGGCGGCAGCGGCACCCGCGATGCGAGCCTGGGCAAGATCCTCGGCCCGTCCTTCGCCCAGGACGTCATGCCTGATGTGATCGAGAAGCTGATCGACGTGTACATCGAACAACGTACCGAAGACGAGCGCTTCATCGACACCTATCAGCGTATTGGCATCGACCTCTTCAAGGAGCGCGTCTATGCAGCGAATAATTAAGAACAACGAGGTCGTCGACGAAACCTGGCACTTGCTGCCCAAGGACTTCAACATCGACGAGATCAGCAACTGCGACGACTACATCGTCCCGCTGCAGCTGTGGCGCGAACACAGCCGTATGCTCAAGGCCCGCGATGGCGGCCTGGGCGTGTGGCTGGACGCCGATGAAGAAGCCGAAGAAATCGGTGACGACGTGGATCAGTTCCAGGTCATCGCCCTGAACTTCCCGGCCTTCACCGATGGCCGCAACTACTCCAATGCGCGCCTGCTGCGTGACCGTTATGGTTTCAAGGGCGAACTGCGGGCGATCGGCGATGTGCTGCGCGATCAGTTGTTCTACCTGCGTCGCTGCGGGTTCGATGCCTTTGCATTGCGCGCCGACAAAGACCCGTACGAAGCGCTGGAAAGCCTCAAGGACTTTTCGGTGACCTATCAGGCCGCCACCGACGAACCGCTGCCGCTGTTCCGTCGCCGCTGACAACATAAAGCCTTGACCCCAAAATGGGGTCAAGGCTTTATTTATAATTTGCAAGCTTTGTATCGATTACAAGAATTGTCAGAACTCGACTTGAGTCAAACCTCTTTTCCTTAGAGCGTGTGCCAAAGCGGGAATATCATCGAATAACTTTCCATTCAGACTCCCCCAAAAGTCACCCTCAATAAAAACCTTAAACTCTGGCTTCAACTGACTCGCTTGATGACCCCGAATAAGTGCCCACTCTATTTCATTGTTACTGGCACGATAAACGACCTTCAAATCCTTATTGGATCGTTGATCGATAAGAAACATGCTTTTTTCGGGCAACAACTCTAAAAAACGAGCGTAATCCCGAGGATCGCCATTGTACTTCCTGCGTTCTTCCATCATGCAACTTCCTTGCTGCGTTGTAGGTCAGTCAAACTCTAACAAAATCCTCGAGCATTAAACCTGCGTTGTAATACAGGATATTTAAGTATTCGAACAACCCGTTCCATCGGCAATTTTCAGGGTTGACCCGTGTTTATCGGAAACGGTCGCCCCATCGCCACCCAATCGGTGTAGAGCCTCGCTCGATCCTCCAGTACCGTGAAACTGGCAAACGGATTATCGGCATCGACCTCGGCCACTTCGACATCCTGGACCAGCCGCGCCCACAATTCCTCTGAAGCATCCGCTTCGCCCAGCAGTCGCCACACCCGCGCTTGCAGCGTCAGATAATCCACCCGGAAATCCGCCGTCAGACTCAGACCGTCCATGATTCTCAAAAATCGCGGGCCCTGCGGTTTGGCTGCCAACCGCTGCCAGATCAATCGCCTGGCTTGCCGTTGCTCATTTGTGCTCTCACGCAACCAATCGATGACTTCGCCGTAGTCAGGGCCAGGCTCACTCAACCACAAGTTGATGCCTGTGCTGCGGCGATGTTCCACGAGGCGCAACAGCGTGTCTTCATCGGTCAATGGATTACCCTGCAGCAGCACGCGGTCACGACTGATGGCCTGGCTCACCACCGCCGGCGGCACCCGGGTGATCTGGTTCTCGCGTAAATCCAGCCGCTCCAGGTACGGCTGATCCATGATCCCGACGGGGCATGTAGTAATCCGGGTGTTTCTCAGGTCGAGCTCGCGCAACTCGTTCATTCCCACCACCAACGGAGGGACGGCCAGCGGGTTATCGCTCAAATCCAGATGTTGCAGCTGAGTCAGCTCACTGAGTTTCGAGGCCATCACCCCTGTGAATGCCATTTCGGTGTCGCGCAGATTCAACCAGGTGAGATGACGCAATCGGCTGATCTGAGGCGGCAGAGCGCTTTCCAGGTTCCCATCGATATCGGGAAGACGAAGGTCGGTACCGGCCAGATTCAAGGTGCGCAGGTTGGGAAAAGATTCGAGAAAATCGTTCATGGATTCACGCTCGAACAAATGAAAGTGGCGCATCGACAACCCGGTCACTTCGTCTAGACGAACATTCAGTGCGGGTAATCGGTGAAAATCCTCAAAATTCATGTTCATCGTGAATCCGTTCAAGTAACTGCCTGAATAATGACTGTCTTCCTGCGGCGCACGTTTTTGCCAGATGTCGATCATTTCATCCGCCAATTCGATTCTGGCAGCACGTTCTTCCTGAATCGCGTTATGCAGCAATACCAGGTTATGCGCCTCGATCTGCGCCTCATTGAGACCCTGCGCTTCAATGTCACCGGCGACGATAAAAGGTAAGTCCATGTCTTCGATGTCGTCGGTTGCCTGATCGATCCAACCGGTCAAATCAGTGTTCAGTTGTTGAAACTGCTGCTGCAAACCGTCGAGGTGTGCCTGGGCTCCCGCCCCCGCTCGCTGCAGCATTTCATCGGCCTCGGTATCGGAGAATTCCGGGTAAAGGTCCCTGACCTGCAACCTCATCATTTGGTGCCGCAACGCCCCGGCCGGCGGCGGGTCCGGAAACCAGCCGCCCCTTAGACCCTGATGCTCGAAGGGTAACCCGTTGTCCATCCTGCCTGATCCAAACATGAATTCAGACCGTGATAACGCCCGGTCGCCGATTTTCAGCCGCAGTTCACTGGCGGGATCAAGGGACGCCAGGTGCAACGCTGAACGCTCATCGTCTGATAGCACCCCGAGGACTGCGCCGTAGAAGTCCGTTTGCAGATTTTGGTGCAGATAGTGATCGCCCCTCCTGATCAGGCGCCGGACGTGCGAAGCACCAAGCGGCCCGCTACGGTCCAGCACACGCCCGATGGCCGACTGATCGAGCACATCAATGCGCAAGTTTGATGGCCAGCCGGGCAGGTTTTTCAGCGAGTGCAAGGCCAGTGTGTCTGACTGCGGATTGCGCATCGAGCGAAGGTATAAGCCCTCATAAGCTCGATTGAGCCGTACATGCTGCTGATATTGGCGAGCCTTGCTGTCCAGGCGCTTGATCACTTGCAAGGCCTCGGTAGTGTCGGGCGCCACCTGGATGTCCACGCCATAGCGGTCGAGCATTTGTTCGATGGCGCTTCTGGGCAAGCCCGGGTACTCGCGTTGAAACAACTGGACCCACGCATTCGCGGACTGTTGAAGCGCTTCATACCGGCTGTTGAATAATTCAGGGTCTGCGGCCGGGCCAAGATCCCGATCGATCTTGAAGCGGCTGATGGTATCGGCCAGCAACGGCGTCGTTGGGCGTCCGGTTTGCATCAGGCGCAGCATGTCGTCATCAACCGCGCTGACCCTGCCGATCTGTGCGAGCATTTCATCACTGAAGGTGGCAACCGACGGGCCCACTCCCCGCAGCAGTGCCAGGCGGGTCGGTACCGCAGGGATCGGTTGAACGGAGGCGTGCGGTTCAGATGCAGCCACAGAAGGTTTGCCGGCGCGATGATCGGTTTTCGCCAGCGTTTCTATATCAACCGCATCGCCCGCGGCCAAGGCCGCGATCCCGGCGATTGGCAGAGCGTTGAGCAAGCCAAACACTGTGCGCGTCACACCTTCGGAACGCTGGCTTGCCGTTTCTCCGTTGACGGCCTGATCCAGGCCATAACCGGCATCGATAAGTCCCGCCAACGCGAGCAGGCCTTCGCCTCCCGGCACGAACAAGGCCAGCGGACCAAAGCGGTTGATCCATTGCACGAGCGGCTCGACCACAGCGCTCAAATTGTCGCGATTGACCTGGGCATCGTCACGAATGGTGTTGACGCTGGCCAATGCCGCCTGCTTCATTGTCAGCACCAGCTGCGCAAACGGGTCCGTGCCTGCGCCAGCGTCATCGAAGCCGATGTACTCGGCAGGATCCCAGTAGCCGTCATTGTTAAAGAAACCGGCCTCTTTGGTCAGCCGGTGTTCTGTGGGATACATCGCCATACCCTCCAGCGCCGTCAGGACACCGGCGTGAAAGGTACCGTCGATGCGATCCTCATCGGCAAAGTGCGCCGCCAGTGCCTGTTTCGTTTCCTCGGTGCGCCCCTGCGCCACCACCCATTGGCGCAGTTGCGCGGCGTCGGTGAAGTCATGCAGCGGTGACGAGTTGCCGGGGATGTACAGCATGATCCTGGCGCTGGACGGGCTATCGAAGACCCAGATATCGCTGGCGGTATAACGATAGAGTTTCAAGCGGCGTGCCGTGACCGCAGAGGAGACCGGAGTCGGTGCCTGCAGCTGGCTGATGGTCAATGTTTCCCAAGGTTGATCAGGCGATAACCCTGCCGCCTGCAATGTCAGTTCCAGACCTTTTTGCGTCAAGCGTCGTTCATGGCGCTGCAGCCAGGCGCTCATGACAAAAGCCGCCTTGACCGAGGTTCTCAAGGCATAGGGCGCAGGCGCCAGCAGCACCTCGTCCGAAGGCCATGCCCGATCAAGGTATGCGCTGTACAGGTCCTGCAACGCCAGTTCCCAGACCCACTGCTTGAAGTCAGCCGGTCTAAGGGCCAGCTGCGTTTGCGGACCGTAGGTTTGCGCAGCGGTTTGCCGATAGATGCCTTCATAGGTCTGGTGGTTGCCGCTGCCCTGATCGGCGAACTCGTCGACTTTCTCCACGATGCGAACGTCCGGACCGATGTCAGGCGGGGTGTAGAGACCAAATGCAGTTTCTCCGAATCGCCCGTCACCCACCGTCTGGTAGTTCAAAAGCAACGCCTGTAGTAAAGACTGGGAACTTGCAACTTGACCCTGGTGGACACCGGCCTGTGCGGGATGGCCCTTGTAATCGTATTCAAGCGTCACCAGCAGGGTGGTCTGCGGGTCGATGTCCTGCCCCCATTTTTGCTTGATCCGGTGTTCGCCAAACTGGCCGGGGGTTTGTGGCAGCGCGATGTCCACGATGCCTTTCAGATCGTTGCGCATTTGCCAGTTCGGTGTCGGAGGCGGATCGGCCAGTGCATCATGAGGGAGCTTATTCATCAGAAACCTCCTCGGCAGGCAGCGCCAGTCCCGGATGTCTCGCCAAGGCTGCAGCGGTCAAGCGATCGATAAATTGTACGGTGTCGTTTTTATAGTTTTCGATGATCGCGTTCAGGCGCTGGGTCGCAGTCGCACGGGGCAAGGCGACTTGCGCTTCCAGTTGTGCAAAGGCACGAGCGCTACGCTCGCTCATGGTGTTGAATTCGTCCTGATAAGTCTGCAGGAGGTATTCGTACCAGAACCTTCGGGCGTTGATCGAGGCCAAAAACGCATCGGAGTTTTCGGCTTTGGCGACCTCTTGATAGGCGCTCTCGAGTGCCTCGGGGGATACGTCGACATTGCGCACGAAATTCATTTCCCTGGGCTGGTCAGGCAGATCCAGGCGCTGCGCCAGCCTCACGCGGTAAATCAGCTCGAGTTCCCGTGCCTGGGCGCGACTGAACGGTCCGGACTGCGTGCGACGACCGATCTCGATCATGGCCTGCCGTTCCACCTGTTGCAGTCGAAACAAGCCTCTCAACAGACGCACCAGCTCCCCCTCCAGGGTACGATTTCCAGTGCGAGCCGACACCACGGCTCGATAACACAGGACCCGCACCACCATATCGCTGAACAACCCCGCAGCGTCCTGGGCGCTGACCCGGCCGAGGCGAGCCGCTTGAAACAAGGCGCGTCGCAACGCGTCATCTTCGCCGGCCGCTTCCAGCACGTCCCATACCCGCTGAGTCAAATCGATTTGCATCAGGTTGTAATCCGCGGTGTCGTGTAGCCGGGCAAGCAAATGGAAAAAATCCCTGGACCTTGGGTTCAACGACAATGAGCTCCAAAGTGATTCTTTACGGGCCAATTCAGCACCAACCTGTCCGCTCAACCAGATCGAGCCCTGTCTGGTGACATCCGGTTGCACGGCCGCAACTTGAAGGTATTCGGCGGCCAGGACCCCCAGGCTGATGCGGTTGGATTGTTGATAGGCGGCGAGCGCCGCAAGGCTCGACGTTGACAATGGGTTGCCATCGACGTTTGTGCCCAGGTTCAAGGAAGGCCGCGCCTTGAACACCGTGTCCGGGATGTGTGCGATGCGGTTGTCGCGCAGGTCCAGTGTCTGCAGTGCGGAAAGGTCGTTGACCCCGACCGGCCAATCGACAATCCCGGAGCCACGCAATGCAAGGTGTCGCAATTGTTTCAGGGCCGTCACCGTCGGGGTTTGCCCGAGCGCCGGGTTGAAGCTCAAGTTGAGGGTCTGCAGCTGCTCCAGGCCATTGAGCAACGGGATCGATTCGGGCGTCAGTTGAATCCGGTTATCGCTCAAGTCCAGGTGCTCAAGCTTGGGCATGGCCGCGATAGCCTGGGGGATTCGGCTCAGCTCATTGCCGGTCAGGCTCAATGTGCGCAGGTTGGGGAAGTTGCGCAGAAATGCATTCAATCCGGCGCTGGCCCCCACTCTGTCCATCTCCAGGGCGCCGATGTGGCTGAAGTTACCGACCAGCACCGGGATTTCCCCCAGTGGCTGCGCATCAAGACTCAGCTTGTAAAGCATTTCCGGAGTGCCAAGCATGAAACTGCCTTCTTTGCGCCAGGCGCGCAAAATCGCCTGAGCGGCTCGCCCCTTGCTGTGTTGAGGCACCCTGAGTCGCGGCCCGTCGCCTTCCTGATAGTGGGTTTGGCGATTGACCCAGCGCTCCAGCGCATCGCGAATGGCCTGATGTTCCTGGCGCAGTGCCTCAAGTGCCTGGATGGCCACCACTTCGTCGGTGCCCAATGTCGTCAGCAAATGTTCGATCTGCGTTGGCGAGTGAGTGGGATAGAGTTCTTGGGCCCGCTGTAGCAGTGCCGGCGAACGCGATGAGCGCTCACCTGAAGGCGGTAGCCCCAATAAAATCGCTTTTGCGACCAACCTGTCTGCCAGGCCCATCGGCGAGCGGTAACCGGCGTGTATCGGCTCGATACCGATGGCCCCGGCGATGGCATCCCGCCGCTGCAATGCCAGTGTCGTGATTTTCTTCCTTAGCTCCACGCCGGCGTCCAGCGCTTCGACCCCCAGCGCTTTGCGCGTATTGACGGGCAAGCCTTGCCATAGCGTTTGGAAAAAATGCGCGCGGGTGCGCTTCAGGTGCGTGAACAACCTTTTCCCACTGGCATCGGACGCTTCAAAACGGTCAGGGTAAGCTTCGATAACGAGCTTTTGCACGGCGTCTTTTGAGCCAATGCTGGCCCGTGCCTCAGCGGGCCCGGCACGTTCCACGATCTCGACAAACACATCGTTTGGCCAGCCCGGCAAATGCTTGAGGGTGTTGAGCACCAATCGGTCCGTGTCCAGCCCGCTGGCCGCGTCCAGGTACAGCCCTTCATAAGCCCGGTTCAGGCGCACTATCTGCGCATACCGCCGGGCCTCTTCGGCCAGCCGCAACGGCACTTTTGCGTCATCGAGCTGCAGCCATTCAGTGGTGTCCGAATTCTGTACCAGCTCGTCGGCGACACTGGCCGGCAGATCGGCAAACTGCTCCTGGACAGGCGCAGCCTTCGTCTCGGTGATCACATTGGAGCGCTGATAGAAGCGCTCAAACAGCGACAACCTCTGGCCCTCTGCTTCCTCGGCAATCACGTTGGCCAACGATTGGGCCTGCAGCGTTTCGTCAGTCGCCGAGCCAATCAGCGCCGTACGCTGCGCCGTGTCCAGCCCCTTCAGCAACGCTGGATAAAACTGCCCTTTGTTGAAAAGATCCTCTGAGATCCTGATTTGCCCGGACGCCGAAGCCAGCCCGTATTGCTTGATTTGCCCACCGGTAATATCGGTAATGCTCACCCTGGTTTCCGAAGGCCATTTATCCCCGGATGTCAGCAAATACAACTGCAGGTCGGCGTCAGCCTGCGGCGCGGAGGTCGATACACGCATTTGCTCCATGAAACGGTTGACGGCCTTGTCCGCGCGAAAGCGTCGCACGGTGTCGACCAGCGTCGCCATCGGCTTGCTGCGGTCCGGATACAGCTGGCGCAACAGCGATTCGTCGAGGCCACTCATGGCAAGGATCTGTAATCCCTCGGTGTCCGGGATGTCCTCCTCGCGATAGCCCAGGCGTCGAAACAAGGTGAGCAGATTCCATTGCTGTGGCAGCTCGGAATCGTGCAGCCACGCCCCTGCGCCGTTAGTCTCCAGCACCGGTGAATAGCGTCCGGAGGCCTGCGCAGGCTCGATTTCCCACAGGTCGGTGCCTTCAATGGGCCGCAAGGCATAAGTATCCGCCCCTGTTCGCACGTACTGACGCTCACGCCACGTTACAAGCCCTTGCTTATCGGCCGGAAGCCTGCGCGGCACGGCTGACTGCTGGCGATAAGCTGTTAAATCGGGTTTCCATAAGCGGATGGAACCGGAGCCAACCGGGACGGCTCTCAATCGACTGATAAAATCCGAAGATTTGACGGTCTTGTAACCTTTGCCCACCAATGTCGCGGCGCCAGCCGTTGCCGCCATCAGAATCAGGTTTTCGATGACATCGAATAGATAGTCGGTGGCTTCTTCCTGCTCCCCCCGGGACCAACTGTCGATGCCTTCATAAACCTCTGCCAGCAATTGAAAGCCGGCGACGGCAAACATGACTTCACCCACCACCGGCACGAAGGAGCTGAAGAACAGCAGCGTGTTGACGCCGATGGTCTTATACGTCTCCAACCTGGCCAGACGGGTTTTTTCATCCTCGTCATCCGTTGGCACCACCAGCAATTGCGCATCGGCGATTACATGGCCCGAGCGCTGGTTAAACAACGTCAGGAACACATCATCTTCCAGATCGAATCCTTCGACTGATACGATAACAGTGGTGTTTGGAAGTGGTGTAGAGACAGATAGCAGCCGCTTATCCAGCGCGTTGTGGAAACCCGGCCGGTCGCTCAGCAAAATGAAACGCATGAAGAACTTGCGAAAATCGGCGTTTCTAAGGCGTCTACTCAGCTCCGACTCAAAGTCCTGGAACGACGCATATTCCTTCAGAGGGTGCAACGGATCCCCCGGCAGGTAAACCACGCATCGATAATCATCGTCTGCATGCTCACTGACGGGGCCAATAAAGATCGCGCCCTGCAGTTTTACACCCAGTATCTCCAACCCTTGATAGCCTGGCGTATTGTTACCCAACTTGATCGGCGAAGCGCTGTCCTTGACCAGCTTCAGCATGCCATAAACATCGGCACTGATATGTTTTTTCATGAACGCAATATGCATGTCGACTTCAAACCGGTCTTTTGCATAAGCTTGATGTTTATCGCGCAACGTCACCGCGCCCAACACGGTCTTGATATGGGTCTGATATTGCTTACCCAAGTCCAATGTTCGACACAGTTGCGCAAACTCATCGGGTTTGATTGACAGGATCTTATCGGACCGACCATTGATATGCTTTGGAACATATAGCAACGAGTTGTCGTCATAATTTCCCGGCGCCGTCTCGCTGGATTCGAAATTTTCGCAGGCCGCCATCAACAGGTCACGGTCAATCGGCGTGATCAGCTTTTTCCTCAACCCGAGCAAGCTCGACGTCGAGCGTACATGCTGGAATATCACGCCTTCCACATCAAACGGCTCGCCCAACTTGGCTGACATGGCCTTGGCCAACAGGGGTGCACAAAAGCGTTCAGGGGCTTTCAATTCACCCAAGGCGTCCGCCACCGCGCGTCGGGTGCGGTAACTTGCCAGCAGGCTCGTGCGCAGGGCGGCGCGAACATCGGAGGGCGACTCGAGCAACCAGGAGGGAGCCTGTTGTTTAATAAGCGAGAAGAAGGCGCCCTGTTGTTCTGGCGTCATGCTATTCAATGCTGTGTTATTCGTTTCCACCATCATCTTGAACAACCTTTAATCTGATTTGGACAACCAGATTAACGTTGGGCATTTTCTTATAAAAGTTTGAATAACCGATGAACAACCAGACCAAACAAACAACATTCCAACGCGTTAAAGTATATATATACCGCACTGGATTCGATTCAAGGGTGCAAAGCGCTTTGTTGCCGTAGGCCGGCAACAAGGCGCTCATGAGGTTTTTTTACCAGAAGCGTTGCTGAGTCAGCCGGCTCCACCAGGACAGCAAGACCCGGTCCACCGACCCGCTGGCCGCCATGCCGATGCGCTCCTGCAGGCTTTTACGTTCAGCGTAATGCAGGTGATACAGCTCGGATTTCTTCGCCCGCTCGGCGAGGTACTCATCGCTGGTCTTCAGTTCGTCGACCAGTTGCTTGTCCATCGCCGCGACGCCCAGCCAGATTTCACCGGTGGCGACCTTATCGATGTCCAGTTGCGGGCGGTAGCGCGAGACAAAGTTCTTGAACAGCTGATGAGTGATGTCCAGGTCTTCCTGAAACTTCTCCCGGCCCTTCTCGGTATTTTCGCCAAACACGGTCAGGGTGCGTTTGTATTCGCCGGCGGTCAGGACTTCGAAGTCGATGTCGTGCTTTTTCAGCAGGCGGTTGACGTTGGGCAGCTGCGCCACCACGCCGATCGAGCCGAGGATGGCAAACGGCGCACTGATGATCTTCTCGCCGATGCACGCCATCATGTAACCGCCGCTGGCCGCCACCTTGTCGATGCACACGGTCAACGGCACACCGGCGTCGCGAATGCGCGCCAGTTGCGAGGACGCCAGGCCATAGCTGTGGACCATGCCGCCACCGCTTTCCAGACGCAGCACCACTTCATCCTTGGGCGTGGCCAGGGTCAGCAGCGCGGTGATTTCATGGCGCAGGCTTTCCGTGGCCGAAGCCTTGATGTCGCCGTCGAAATCGAGCACGAACACCCTAGACTTGTTGACCTCGGGTTTTTTCTTCTGCTTTTTCTCGGATTTGGCTTCGACCTTGCGCAGGGCCTTGAGCTGGTCCTTGTCGAGCAAGGTTTGCTCCAGGCGCTCGCGCAGCCCTTTGTAAAAATCATTGAGTTTACTGACCTGCAACTGGCCGGCGGCTTTGCGTCGACCTTTGCTGCGCAATGCCGCAAAACTGGCCATCACCACCAGGATGGCGATCACCAGTGTCACGGTTTTAGCCAGGAAAACGGCGAACTCGGCAAAAAACTCCACAATGACTCCTTCAATACGATGCGCTGCATAAACGCGCGCGCGATACCCTCAGCATACCCATGCGCCGGCCCGGCGGCCAGCCGTGAAACCTTCGGTAACGGCCTGCCAGGGGCATTTCAAACAAGCGTATGTTTTTTCATTGACAGCTCACCGCCATCCTCATAACCTCGCCGGACCTTCAACGTACCGGGATGATGCGGACGTGGGCAGTATCTATTTGATTCGACATGGCCAGGCCTCCTTTGGTGCAGACGACTATGACGTCCTGTCGCCGACCGGTATCCGCCAGGCAGAAGTCCTCGGCCAACACCTGGCCGGGTTGGGCATCCGCTTCGATCGCTGCCTCTCGGGCGACCTGCGTCGGCAGCAACACACGGCCAGCAGCGCACTGGAACAGTTCGCTGCCGTGGGCCTGCCGGTGCCGATCGTAGAAACCGATTGCGCCTTCAACGAATTCGACGCCGACGCGGTGATCCGCGCCCTGCTGCCAGCCATGCTGGAAGACGAACCCGAAGCGCTGGACATCCTGCGCAATGCCACGCAAAACCGCGCCGAGTTCCAGCGCATCTTCGCCTTGATCATCGAGCGCTGGCTGGCCGGGACCTATGACACGCCCGGGCTGGAAAGCTGGCTGGGGTTTGTCGAACGGGTACAAGCCGGTCTGCAGCGCATCCTCGAACAGGCCGAGAGCACCCAGAAGATCGCCGTGTTCACCTCGGGCGGTACCATCACTGCCCTGCTCCACCTCATTACGCAAATGCCGGCAAGGCAGGCATTCGAGCTCAACTGGCAAATCGTCAACACCTCGCTCAACCTGCTGAAGTTTCGCGGGCTTGAGGTGGCACTGTCTTCTTTCAACAGTCAGGCGCACCTGCAACTGTTGAAGGCCCCGGAACTCATCACGTTTCGCTGAGTCCGGACTATTGTGACCCTGGCTGTAACCACCCAGCTCTAATTACCCAAGAAAGGATCGAACCATGACCTCCGTAGCTGATGCCGTACAAGCAATGAAAGCCAAGTTCAACCCAGCCGCTGCTGCCGGTCTGGACCTGGTATTCGGTTTCCGCATCGACGACACCAAGAACTTCTCGCTGATCGTCAAGGACAGCACCTGCGAGCTGCAAGAAGGTGAGAACCCGGACGCCCAGGTGACCCTGGTGATGGACGGCGAAACCCTGGAAGGCATCGTCAGCGGCGAAACCGACGGCATGCAAGCCTTCATGGGCGGCAAACTGCGCGCCGAAGGCGACATGATGCTGGCCATGAAATTGTCCGAGCTGTTCCCGGCCTAAGCACGTCGCCCCCGTCCTTCGGGGGCACGCCTGGCTGCAAACGAATCCCGCCCCTCGTGGCGGGATTCGTCGTTTTGCGCCCCTGGAAAACGGCTACCTGCGGATTTGCGGTCTATATTCCTTCTGGCCGTATGCGTCAGACATCGGCTGTTGGCCCTCGCTTTTTCATGAAAAGCCTTCTCATGAAGAGGCTTTCCACCAAGAGCCTTTGCGCGGAGCATTGCCATGAGTCCACCTGACGACCACGACGGCTTCAACCGCCGACGTGTACTGCAAGGCCTTTCGGCAGGTGCCGTCGGTGCCTGGATCAGCCCACTGCTAGCAGGGAGTAAAACCATGCCCGACGCCCCGGCCGACCTCATTCTGTACAACGGACGCCTGCACACGGTTGACCGCAAGAAGCCCCAGGCCAGCGCCGTCGCGATCAAGGACGGGCGCTTCGTGGTGGTCGGCAGCGATGCCCAGGCCATGGCCCTGCAAGGTCCCGGCACGCAAATCGTCGACCTGCACGGGCGCACGGTGATTCCCGGCCTCAACGACTCGCACCTGCACTTGATCCGCGGCGGCTTGAATTACAACCTTGAACTGCGCTGGGAAGGCGTGCCGTCGCTGGTCGATGCGTTGCGCCTGCTCAAGGACCAGGCGGACCGCACGCCGACACCGCAATGGGTGCGCGTGGTGGGTGGCTGGAACGAGTTCCAGTTCGCCGAAAAGCGCCTGCCAACCCTCGATGAACTGAACAAGGCCGCGCCGGACACTCCGGTGTTCGTGCTGCACCTCTACGATCGAGCCCTGCTCAACCGCGCCGCCTTGAAAGTGGTGGGCTACACCCGCGACACGCCGAATCCGCCGGGCGGTGAAATCCAGCGCGACGCCAATGGCGACCCGACCGGCCTGTTGATCGCCCGCCCAAATGCGATGATTCTGTACTCGACCCTGGCCAAGGGGCCGAAGCTGCCGCTGGAATACCAGGTCAACTCGACTCGCCAGTTCATGCGCGAGCTCAATCGCCTCGGCGTCACCAGCGCCATCGATGCCGGCGGCGGATATCAGAATTACCCGGACGACTACCAGGTCATCCAGCAACTGGCCAAAGACCGGCAGCTCACGGTGCGCATCGCCTACAACCTGTTCACCCAGAAACCCAAGGAAGAGCTGACCGACTTCAAGAACTGGACCGGCACTTCCCGCTACGGCCAGGGCGATGACTTCCTGCGCCACAACGGCGCCGGGGAAATGCTGGTGTTCTCGGCGGCGGACTTCGAGGACTTCCTCGAACCGCGCCCCGACCTGCCACAGACCATGGAGCAGGAACTGGAACCGGTAGTGCGGCACCTGGTGGAACAGCGCTGGCCGTTCCGCCTGCACGCCACCTACAACGAATCCATCAGCCGCATGCTCGACGTGTTCGAGAAGGTCGATCGCGACATCCCGTTCGACGGGCTGCCATGGTTTTTCGATCACGCCGAAACCATTACCCCGCAGAATATCGAACGGGTGAAGGCCCTCGGTGGCGGGATTGCCATCCAGGATCGCATGGCGTTTCAGGGCGAATACTTCGTCGAGCGCTACGGCGCCCAAGCCGCCGAGCACACGCCACCCATCGCCCGCATGCTCGCCGAAGGGATCCCGGTTGGCGCGGGCACGGACGCCACGCGGGTGTCCAGCTACAACCCCTGGACTTCGCTCTACTGGCTGGTCAGCGGCCGCACCGTCGGCGGGCTGGAGCTCTACCCGCAAGGCTTGAGCCGCGATACCGCGCTGGAACTCTTCACCCACGGCAGCGCCTGGTTCTCATCCGAGCAGGGCAAGAAAGGCCAAATCAAGGTCGGGCAACTGGCAGACCTGATCGCGCTGTCGGCAGATTATTTCCACATCGAAGACGAAGCCGTGAAGTGGATCGAGTCGGTGTTGACCATTGTCGATGGCAAGATTGTCTATGGCAGCGTCGAGTTCGAAAAACTCGGGCCACCGCCGGTGCCTGTGGTGCCCGAGTGGTCTCCGGTGGTTAACGTGCCCGGCCACTGGAAACCGCTGGCGCCGCTGACGGCGCAGGTTCACCACTGCGTGGGGGCGTGTGCGGTGCATGCGCACAGCCATGAGCGGGCGCGCTTGTCGTCGGCACCGGTCAGCGATTTCGCCGGGTTCTGGGGGGCGTTTGGTTGCTCGTGTTTTGCGTTTTGAATGCAGGTGAATCTGACACACCGCGTGACGCCATTCGCCAGCAAGCCGGCTCCTACAGGATCGGGTTGATCGTTGCGCCTTGCAGGAGCTGCGCTTGCACTTACAATGCCCGCACCTCCCGCACCGGCCCGCCCATGGACATCGATCTCGCTCGCACCTTTCTGGAAATCGTCCGTCACGGCAGCCTTGCCGCGGCGGCCGAAAAACTTCACGTCACCCAGACCGCGATCACCGCGCGCGTGCAGAAGCTCGAGAGCCAGCTGGGCAGCACGCTGTTCGTGCGCAACCGCGCCGGCGCTCGCCTGACTGCGAACGGCGAGGCCTTTGTGGTCTATGCCAATCAATTGGTCGAAACCTGGGAAGCCGCACGCCGGGACCTGCCATTGCCCGAGGGTTACCACGACGTGCTGCACATCGGTGGCGAAGTCAGTCTGTGCAACCCGCTGATGCTGCGCTGGGCCGGGGAACTGCGCAAGAAGATTCCCGGGCATGCCCTGCGCATGGAAATCCGTGACGGTGAGAACCTGCTGCGCCAACTGGAACTGGGGGTCCTCGATGCGGCGCTGGTGTACCAGCCCGAATATTGGCCGCGCCTGCAAGTCGAGCAGGTCCTGGAAGAAAAGCTGGTCCTGGTACGACTCGCCGCGAGACCCGATCCTTACGTGTACATCGACTGGGGCCCGGACTTCCGTCGCCAGCACGATGCCGCGCTGCCGGAAAAGGCCCGGGCCGCCTTAAGCTTCAACCTCGGGCCACTGGGCTTGCAGTACATCCTGGAAAACGGCGGCAGCGGCTATTTCCGTACCCGGGTCGTCCAGAGTTACCTGGAAAGCGGCGTCCTGGAAAAAGTGCCGAAAGCCCCGGAATTCAGTTATCCGACCTATCTGGTTTACTCCCGCGACCGCGACTCGGCGACCCTGCAGCGAGCCTTCGATCTATTGCGCGAGGTCATCCAGTCCGACGATGACTGGTCGCAACGCTGGAACCCGCTGGCCTGAGTCTCGCTTGTACCGGAGCATGGCGCTTGTGGCCTCAAGGTTCGCGCGGCCGAAACCGCGGGATCGGCTAATCTGCTGGCTATTGATAACAATAATCACAGGTAATCGCAGTGAGGCAAACCACCGCAGCATTCCGCAGCCGATATCGCGCCGGGATCCATCCGCTCTATAATCCGTGGCTGCATGGCGCCTTTGTGCTGCTGTTCGGGGTATTCGCCATCGCCGGGTTCTGGAGTTCCGTGCATCAGGTCCAGCCGCTGCAGTGGCTGGCGGTGCCGCTGACCTTGTTGTTCTTCAGTTTTGGCGTGTACGGGGTACATCGCCACCTCGGCCACCACAAAAAAAACTTCGCGCGGATGTTCTACGCCCGGCATGCCGGCGACCATCACAGTTTTTTTACCCCCGGCCACATGACCTGCGACTGCCCCCGCGACTGGCGAGTGGTTCTGTTTCCGGCCTGGCTGATCGTAGTGCACACGGTCGTCATCGCCCTGCCCCTCTGGTGGCTGCTCTCACACGTCGATGCCAACGTCGGCGGGTTGGCCGCTGGTTGCCTGGTCCTCGGTTACCTGACCTATGAAGTGTTCCATGCCTGCGAACACCTGCCCCCGGGCAATCCGCTCACCCGCCTGCCGTGGATCCGTCAGATGCGCCGCCTGCATGAACTGCATCACCGCCGCGAGCTGATGCAGGAGCGCAATTTCAATATCGTTTTCCCCCTGATGGACTACCTGTTCGGCACCCTTTATTGGGAACCGGAGCCGATCCCCCTGCACTCGACGAGAATCGCCATGACCCGCATGCAGCATCAGATCGACATTGCCGCCAATCCGATTGCCGTGCTCGCCTATGCCAGCACCGTGACCCGTTGGCCGCAATGGCACCCCTCCTCCCTCAAGATCGATGGCCCGGACGGGCCGTTGCATGCCGGGGCGCGGTTCGAGGAAGACATCCGGGCGGGTGGACGCGAGGGGCATTTGCGCTGGGTGGTGGAGGAGTATTTGCCGGGACGCCGCTGGAGCGCCTGGGCGCGGGGCGATAACGGGCTGTCGCTGGTGGTGACGTACGAGTGCGTGGCCGAGGGTGACGGCACGCGGTTCGTGCGCACCCTGGACTATCAATTCAGCGGCCTGGGGATGCGCATTGCCAATCGCCTGTTGCTCAAGCGACGCATCGATCGTGAGTCGGCCGCGTCGTTGCAGGCCTTGCGGGACATGGCGCTGCAACACCTGGCCTCGACAAGAGTCGCCGCGTAAGTGCAACCGTACATGTAGGGGGCTGGTTGTAACAGACACCACAAATCAATGTGGGAGCGAGCCTGCTCGCGAAAGCGTGTTTCAGACGAGCGCTTTATCACCTGGAAGAATCAGTCATTGGGGCACCTCGCATGAGCCGTCGATTCGACTCTGATCATTCGAGGTGCCGGTATTTAACACCGTTCCAGTTTTTCAGCCACCGGTCGTCGGTGGCGGGGTCGGAGAGTCAGGACGGCGCCTGAAGTCGGTCAACGATCTGGTTCTTGACCTGCACGCGCTTCTCCTTGAGTTTCTTCAGTGCGTCATCGCTGGGAGCGTCAGACTGGGCGGTCTCGGCTTTCACTACTTCCGCGTCCGCCTGCGAATACTTGTTGATCAGTGAATCCAGTAACGGATCCTTGGTGCGTTTTTGCTGGATCTCTTCCTTTGATAGTTTCAGGTCCTGGTAAAGGTCATGGGTCACCGGCATGGAACACCTCCGTTTGTTGATCGGTGGCAAACGCGATCGATTGCGTTCACCAACTATCAGAATGGCCTTGGTTGACGGGTTCTGTCGACCGCCTATCAGACCAGCGGTGTCCGTTCGTCGTCCTTTCGGTAAAGCGATAAAACCTTTGGCCGTCCGTCGCCCTCCACTGCATAACGATCAATCGATCGCCCATGAAAACCTGTGTGGAGAATAACCAATGGACGGATTTACCCTGCGCCACCTCACTCTGGCCGTTGCCTTGAGCACCAGCATGGGCATAGCCTGCGCTGCCACTTCCAATGACTTCGTCGACAGCGCGGCCGCGGGCGGCATCGCCGAGATCGAAACCAGCCGGCTGGCCCTGGAAAAAAGCTCATCGGCCGACATCAAGGAATTCGCCAACATGATGATCACCGATCATTCCAAGGCGAACGATGAACTGGCGGCGTTGGCTAAAGCGAATGACATCGAGGTGCCCGACAGCACGACCCTGGTGAAACAGGCCAAGGAAAAAATCCTCGACATGCGCGATGAATCCTTCGATGCAGCCTATGCCAACAATCAGGTCAAGGCCCACCAAGACACCATCGAGCTGTTCAAGAAAGAAGCCAACACCGTGACAGACGACAAAGTCAAAGGCGGTATGGAGCTGAAAGCGTTTGCGCAAAAAATGCTGCCAGCCCTGGAAAAGCATCTGGACATGGCGAAAAAACTGCAGGCGGCTCATCCAAATAAATAACGCAGCTGTAGGAGCGAGCTTGCTCGCGATGGATTCAACAGCGACGCGGTTAGCCAGACAGTGCGCGTTATCGTTGACGACCATCGCGAGCGAGCTCGCTCCTACAGTGGACCCCATACATCCATGGATGGGGTCATTTTTTGGGTGTTCGTTTCAACCTAACCGCCGTCGGTGTCAATATCGGCATCGGTGTCATCGCTGGGTTTGGGCCGGTCCGGATTCGGTTTGAAACCGGGGCTGAATTCATTGTCGTTATCGGTATGGCGGTGCTTCTGGTCGACCGCCTGGTCGGCACTTTCCGGCTTCGCGGTTTGTCCCTGATGCTGCCCACCCGGTTCGGCCGGCGTCTGCGGGTCGATTGCCGGATCATTGCGTTTGACCGGTGCCCCCGTCTGGTCCTGCTCCTGCGTCATCGGTTCGTCTTTCATAAGTACCTCGTTCGTCACTGCCAGTGCGCGGCCTGAACAATCGGCCCTGTAATTTCGAGGCTTTCCAGCCAGCAACGTTCCATCGGATGGATCACCGCCCTGTGCAGGAGCCGGCTTGCTGGCGAAGGCGTCTTCATGGGCGCTGCATGGCTCAAGGCCGCCTTCGCTGGCAGGCCAGCTCCTACATGATCACCCGCGTACCAAAGCCAGCGCCTGCGGCCAGGTGCAGAAAATCGAAAAAACCTGTCAGAAACGAACAACTATTATGTACGGCAAATGTCACTGATTTGTGCCGATCAATATTTGGAGCATCGGCCACACTTTCCAAGGAGTCAAAGTCCCATGGCGGCACTGCAAACCAGCACACTCGATGCGATGAAAACGAACCGGGCCCACCTGCTGGGCGACTGGTCGAAAAATCTCGAAAACAGCGGCGCCACCCGCAACCTCAAAGAACAAGCGCTGAAACAGGATACGTCTGACTTCCTGGGCCTGGTCATTGCCGGCCTCGAACGGGGCAACGACCAGAACGTCGCGTCCTCCGGCTGGGACGATATTCGCCAGTTCCTCGAAAAACTCTCCCATAGCCGGGCCCTGCTCGGCCAGGATTCGCACCAGACCGCCAGTTTCATCTTCGCCCTCAAGGGCCCGATGTTTGCGCTTCTGCAAAATCATTACCAGGACAGCCCCGCGCTGCTGGCCGAGCAGCTCTGGGAGGTGTCCGAACTGCTCGACGCCTTGGGCATGCACACCATCCGCACGTTCCAGAAGTCCCGCGAAGCGGTGATCAAGCGCCAGCAGGAAGAGCTGCTGGAATTGTCGACACCGGTGGTCAAGCTCTGGGATGGCGTGCTGGCGCTGCCGATGATCGGCACCCTCGACTCACAACGGACCCAGGTGGTGATGGAATCGCTGTTGCAGCGGATCGTCGATACCGGCTCGGAAATCGCCATCATCGACATCACCGGCGTGCCGACCGTCGACACCCTGGTGGCCCAGCACCTGCTCAAGACCGTCACCGCGATCCGCCTGATGGGTGCCGATTGCATCATCAGCGGCGTGCGGCCGCAGATCGCCCAGACCATCGTGCACCTGGGGCTGGACCTGCAAGGCGTGGTCACCAAGGCCAACCTGGCCGACGCCCTGAAACTGGCCCTGACCCGCCTGGGAATCACCGTCAGCAAGGCGGTCTGAGGCGATGGAGCGCATTCCTATCTTGCAAATGGGCGACTTCCTGCTGGTGACCATCCAGGTCGACATGCATGACCAACTGGCCCTGACCCTCCAGGACGACCTGTCCGAGCGCATCAGCCGGACCTCGGCCCGCGGCGTGCTGATCGATATCTCGGCGCTGGACATGGTCGACTCGTTCATCGGCCGAATGATCGGCACCATCTCCGGGCTGTCGAAAATCATGGACGCCCAGACCGTGCTGGTCGGCATGCAGCCGGCGGTGGCCATCACCCTGGTCGAGCTCGGCCTGACCCTGCCCGGCGTCAGTACGGCGCTGAACGTCGAGCGCGGGATGAAACTGCTGCGGGCACGAGTACGCGAGCAATGACCGTGCGCAGCAGCGGCACTCACCCGATTCACATCGAGCAAGACGTGGTGCTGGCCCGGCAACTGGCGCGCAAGCTCGCCCAGGAATGCGGCATGCGCCTGATCGACCTGACCAAGCTGGTGACCGCCGTCAGCGAGCTGGCGCGCAACACTATGGTCTATGGCGGCGGCGGTGACATGGACTGGCAGATTCTCGACGAGAATTCACGCACCGGCTTGCGCCTGGTCTTTCGCGACGAAGGCCCGGGCATCCCCGACATCAAGCTGGCGATGACCGACGGCTGGACCTCCGGCAGCGGCCTGGGGCTGGGCCTGACCGGCGCCAAGCGCCTGGTGGAAGAATTCGACCTGCAAACCGCGCCCGGCAAAGGCACTCGCATAACGATCGCGCGATGGACGTGAACATGGGCGGGTCAATGACCCAGGTGCTGCCGATCGAAGACAGCAGCCAGATCGGTCATGCACGACGCACAGCGCAGCAGCTGGCGGAAAAACATGGTTTCGACGCTACCGATGCCGGGCGAGTGGCCCTGGTGGCCACCGAGCTTGCCAGCAACATTCTCAAGCATGCCACCCGCGGCGAACTGCACCTGAGGGTCCTGCCGCGAGCCTCGGGTGTCGGGATCGAGATTCTCGCCGTCGACCGCGCCCAGGGCTTCGATGTGCACGCGTGCCTGACCGATGGTTTTTCCACCGGCGGTACCCAGGGCATCGGGCTGGGGGCGGTGTCGCGCCAGGCCGAGGTGTTTGATGTCTATGCCGACGCCCGAGGCGCCGTGCTGCTGACGCGGCTGTATCCGCGCAGTGACAAGGCGCCGGACCGACGAATCGGCATCAGCCAGCATGCGCTGCACGACGACCCCGCCTGTGGCGATGTCTGGCACCTGGCGTTTGACGGCTCCCACATCAGCGCCCTGGTGATCGACGGCCTCGGTCACGGTGAAGAAGCCGAACGCGCTGCCCGCGCCGGCGAGCAGGTTTTTGCCCGGTCGCCGTTCGCGTCGCCGCTGTTGCTGCTCGAAGACATCCACCATGCCATGATCGGCACCCGTGGCGGAGCCCTGGCCATTGCCCAGTTCGACGGCACCGGCAATGCCCTGCGATTCGTCGGTATCGGCAACATCGGTGGCAGCCTGATCGCCCCGGACAAATCCCGCGGCCTGGCGTCCCACCCCGGCATCGTCGGCGGCCAGTATCGAAAGGCCCAACCCTTTGACTATGCTCAAGTGAACGGTCAGCTATTGATCCTGTACAGCGACGGCCTGCAGTCCCGTTGGAACCTGCAGGATTACCCCGGCCTGGTGCACCGCCATCCGGCCGTGATTGCCGCCATCCTGCACCGCGACTTCTGCCGTGGACGGGACGATGTGACGGTACTGGTCATTGCTCTGGAGGCAACCCATGGCTGAGAAACCCATGAGTCAGGTTGACGAACAAGCCGCGCTGATCGCGCAATTACAGGGCGAAGCCAGCGCCTTGCGCGAGGAACTGGATGAAACCAACCAGGGGGTGCTGGCGTTGTACGCCGAACTGGACACCCAGGCCGAACAGTTGCGCCAGGCCTCGGACCTCAAAAGCCGATTCCTGTCGTACATGAGCCATGAGTTCCGCACGCCACTGGGCTCGATCCTGAGCATCACCGGCCTGCTGAGCGATGAACTCGACGGTCCCCTGAGCCCCGAGCAGCACAAGCAAGTGGCCTTCGTCAGCGTCGCTGCGCGGGAGCTGAGCGACATGGTCGACGACTTGCTGGACCTGGCCAAGATCGAAGCCGGGCGCATCACCATTTCCCCGGCCTGGTTCGACATGCTGGACCTGTTCGCCGCCTTGCGCGGCATGTTCCGGCCCATTGTCGACGCCAGTGCCGTGGACTTGATTTTCGAAGAGCCGGTGGGCTTGCCAAGGCTCTATACCGATGACAAGAAACTCGCGCAAATCCTGCGCAACTTCATTGCCAATTCATTGAAGTTCACCACTCGCGGCGAAGTCCGCGTCTCGGCCCGGCTGGAAGGCAGCGACCGCGTGCGCTTTGCCGTCAGCGATACCGGAATAGGTATCGCCCCGGCGCTTCATGGCGCATTGTTCGAAGACTTCTCTCAGGTGGACTCCCCCTTGCAGAAACGCCTTCGCGGAACCGGGCTCGGACTGTCGTTGTGCAAACGCTTCGCAGCGTTGCTGGGTGGCGAAGTCGGGGTCCAGAGTACGCCGGGCAAGGGTTCGACCTTTTTCGTAATCATCCCGCTGGCCATCGCCATGGAGCCCGCCGATGAAACGTGACATCCGCTTGCTGATCGTCGACGACAATGTCGCGACCCGCTACGCCCTGCGCCGGCGCCTGGAACGCCACGGCTACGAGGTGCTGGAAGCCGGCACCGGCGGCGAAGGCCTGGTGCTGATCGACAGCGTCAACATCGACGCGTTGATCCTCGACGTCAACCTGCCGGACATGAGCGGCTTCGACATCGTGCGCAAACTGCGCGCCGAGGCGGCTACCGCGCTGCTGCCGGTGATTCACGTGTCGGCGGCTTCGATCCAGACCGGGGACATCATCACCGGCCTGGACGCCGGCGCCGATGCCTACCTGATCCACCCGGTGGACCCGGACGTGTTGCTGGCCACCCTGCGCACCCTGCTGCGCGTGCGGGAAACCGAAAACGCCCTGCGTGACAGCGAGGCGCGGTTCCGGGAAATCTTTGTCAACGTGTCGGCGCCCATCGCCGTGCTGGACGCCGAGCTGAAAATTCACGAATGCAACCATGCCTTCGCGCAGATGATCCAGGACAATCGCAACCCGGACGCCCTGCGCGAGTGCTTTGCCGAAGACCAGGAGGCGATCATCGACGAACTGCGCCTGCGCCTGGCCTATGGCGAGCGCTGGAAAGGCACCCTGGCCATGCGGGTCCAGGGCGAAGTGCGCGACACCGAGTGGCAGATTTCGCCCTACCGCACACCGGAATTGAGCCTGGTGTTCGTCGAGGATGTCACCGAACACCGGCACCGCGAACGCTCGCACCTGGCCCGGCTGGACGACGCCACCACCCAATTGGCCAAGGAAGTCGCCGAACGCGCACGCACCGAAGCCCAGTTGCTGCAAGTGCAGAAGATGGATGCCCTGGGCAAGCTGACGGGCGGCATCGCCCATGACTTCAACAATCTGCTCACCGGCATCATCACCAGCCTGGAGCTGATCCAGAAACGCATCGCGGCCTCGCGCACCGACAAGGTTCAGTTCTACGCCGAAGCGGCCTTGAGTTCGGCCATGAGCGCCGCCTCCCTGACTCATCGCCTGCTCGCCTTCGCGCGTCAGCAACCCCTCGACACCCGGCCCGTGGACATCAACGAGCATGTGCGTTCTCTCGAGGAACTGTTGGTGCGCACCATCGGCGAGCGCATCGCGCTGAAACTGGAATTGACCTCTAAACCGGCGATCGCCCTGGTCGACCCGATCCAGCTCGAAAGCGCCGTGCTCAACCTGGTGATCAACGCCCGCGATGCGTTGCCCCAGGGCGGCAATGTATGGGTCAGCACCTATGCGGCCTTTTCCCACGGCGACCCCAATCTGGCCGATGGCGCATATGTGGCCCTGGCGGTACGCGATGACGGCACCGGTATCGACCACAGTGTGATTGGCAAGGTGTTCGATCCGTTCTTCACCACCAAGCCCCTGGGCCAGGGCACCGGCCTCGGGTTATCGACCATCTACGGTTTCGCCCGGCAATCGGGTGGCGATGCGCACATCCGCAGCGTGGCCCGGCGCGGCACCGAAGTCACCATCATGTTGCCCGCCAGTGCCGACCTCCTGGCGAGCGAAAACCAGCCCTCCAGCGTGGATCCACAGGGTTGCGGCGAACATGTGCTGATTGTCGAAGACATGCCGTCGGTGCGGATGTTTGTCGCCGAAGTGCTGGTGGATGCCGGTTATCGCTGCACGCAAGTGGGCGACATCGAGGGCGCTCTGGAGCGCTTGCAGAACGACGAGACCATCGATCTGCTGCTGACCGACGTCGGCCTGCCGCGCATGAGCGGGCGCGAACTGGCCGATGTGGCGCGAGGCTGGCGGGAAAAGTTGCCGATCCTGTTCATGACCGGTTACGCCGAAACCGCGATCAACCGCCAGGTGTTTCTGGGGGATGGCATGGAGATGCTGGTCAAGCCGTTCCAGATCAATGAATTGCTGGATAAGGTTCGGCGCACACTCGACGGCGCCTGATAGATCGCCTTCGCGAGCAAGCCCGCTCCCACAATGGACCAGTCGCTCCCATTATTTGTGTACCACACAGATCCCCTGTAGGCGCTGGCTTGCCAGCGAAGGCGTCCTCGAACCTTGCAGCGCCCATGCAGACGCCTTCGCCAGCAAGCCGGCTCCTACAGGCGTCGGCACAATCAATACAAACTCATACCCCAAGCACTCTGGCCAAAAACGGCGCCGTTTTGCTCTTTTTGCTTTTAGCCACTTTCTGCGGCGTCCCCGCCACCACGATTTTCCCACCCTGATCCCCCGCCCCCGGGCCGATATCGATCACCCAGTCGCTCTGCGCCACCACGCGCATTTCATGTTCGACGACGATCACCGTATGCCCCGCCGCCACCAGCGTATTCAACTGTTCGAGCAAGCGATCGACGTCCCGTGGATGCAGGCCGGTAGTCGGCTCATCGAGCACATACAAGGTCGCCCCCCGCTGGTTGCGTTGCAGTTCGGTCGCCAGTTTGATCCGCTGGGCTTCGCCACCGGACAATTCGGTCGCCGGCTGGCCGAGGCGCAGATAGCCCAGGCCGATATCGCGCAGCACCTCCAGCGAGCGGCGGATCCCCGGTTGCCCGGCGAACACCCCCACCGCTTCGTCCACCGTCAGCTGCAACACCTGGGCGATGTTCAAACCTTGCCAGAGGATCGCCAGGGTCTCGGGGTTGTAGCGCGCACCGTGGCAGGTCGGGCACGGCGCGTAGACGCTGGGCATGAACAGCAACTCGACGCTGACAAAGCCTTCGCCTTCGCACGTCGCGCAACGTCCCTTGGCGACATTGAAAGAGAATTGGCCGGCGTCATAGCCTGCGGCCCGGGCTTGGGGCGTGCCGGCGTAGAGCTTGCGCACGTTGTCGAACAGCCCGGTGTAGGTCGCCAGGTTCGAGCGAGGTGTGCGGCCGATGGGTTTCTGATCGACCTGCACCAGGCGCTTGATCGACGCCAGGCCACCGATGACCTGGCCGCCGCTGACCTGTGGCGCATCGTCCTCCAGGCTCAACGCGTCAGCCTCGCTGTCACTGGCCGGGCGCCCGAGATGCGCGCCCACCAGCTCCAGCAACGCCTGGCTGACCAGGCTCGATTTGCCTGAACCCGACACACCGGTCACCGCGGTGAAACAGCCCAGCGGAAACTCGACGCCGAGGTTATTCAGGTTATTGCGGGTGATGCCTTCCAGCCGCAGCCAGTCGCTCGCCTGGCGACTGACCCGGGGTTGGCTGACCTGTTCGGCGAACAGGTAGGCGCGAGTCTGGGAGTGAGAGACGTCGGCCAACCCTGGCGGCGGTCCGCTGTAGAGGATCCGGCCACCATGTTCGCCCGCTTCCGGGCCAACGTCGATCAGCCAGTCGGCGCGGCGCATGGTTTCCAGGTCATGCTCGACCACGAACAAGGAGTTGCCAGCGGCTTTGAGCCGTTGCAGGGCTTCGAACAGTGCCTCGCCATCCGCCGGGTGCAGACCGGCCGACGGCTCATCCAGCACATAGATCACGCCGAACAACTGCGAACCCAATTGCGTCGCCAGGCGCAGGCGCTGCAACTCGCCGGAGGACAAGGTCGGCGTGCTGCGTTCCAGGGCCAGGTAACCGAGGCCAAGGTCGGTCAAGGTGCTGACCCGTTCCAGCAAATCCTGGGCGATCCGCTGCGCGGCCAGGCGTTTTTCCACCGACAGGTTGGGCGTGTGGCGCACGTCCGGCGCGTTCGCGTGACCGCTGGCACCGTGGGCCACTCGCTGCTCGCGGGCCTCGCGGGTCTGCAGATGCGTCAACACTTCACCCGCTTCATCGGCCTGTTCGAGGTAACTGTGCGCCGCCACCGGCTTCAACACTTCGGCCACTTGCAGCAACGGCATCTGCGACAGTTCACCGATGTCGTAACCGGCAAAGGTCACCGACAACGCCTCGCGCTTGAGCCGTTTGCCGTCGCATACCGGGCAAGGACTGCCCAGCATGAATTGCGCCACGCGCTTCTTCATCAGCGCACTTTGCGAATGGGTAAAGGTGTGCAGGATGTAGCGCCGGGCGCCGGTGAAGGTGCCCTGGTAACTCGGTTCCATGTTGCGCTTGAGCGCGACCCTGGTTTCTTTCGGCGTGAGCCCGGCGTACACCGGCACCGTCGGTGTCTCTTCGGTGAACAGAATCCAGTCGCGCTGTTTTTTCGGCAGTTCGCGCCAGGGTTTATCGACGTCGTAGCCCAGGGTCACCAGGATGTCCCGCAGGTTCTGTCCCTGCCAGGCCATGGGCCAGGAGGCCACGGCGCGCTGGCGGATGGTCAGGCTCGGATCCGGGACCATCAAGGCTTCGGTGACTTCGTACACCCGGCCCAGACCATGGCATTGCGCGCACGCCCCCTGTGGCGTGTTGGGCGAGAAGTCTTCGGCGTACAGCATCGGCTGTCCCGGCGGATAGCTCCCGGCCCGGGAATACAGCATGCGGATCAGGCTCGACAACGTGGTCACGCTGCCCACCGACGACCGCGTGCTCGGCGTGCCCCGCTGCTGCTGCAAGGCCACGGCGGGTGGCAAGCCGTCGATAGAGTCGACATCCGGCACCCCGACCTGGTCGATCAGGCGCCGCGCATAAGGCGCCACGGATTCGAAATAGCGGCGTTGCGCTTCAGCGTAGAGGGTCGAGAACGCCAGCGAGGACTTGCCCGAACCGGAGACCCCGGTGAACACCACCAGGGCGTCGCGGGGAATATCGACGTCGACGTTCTTGAGGTTGTGCTCCCGGGCGCCGCGCACCCTGACCATGCCGGAAGGGGGGTTGGAGGTGCGCTTGTCAGTCATGGGTAGCCCCGATGGAATGGTATGGATGTACGCGGCTCCCCTGTAGGAGCCGGCTTGCTGGCGAAGGCGGTGTGTCAGGCGACATCTTTATTGACTGTGAGGACGCCTTCGCTGGCAAGCCAGCTCCTACAGGGGTTTTGTATTCAGCCGTCACGTTTTGTGTTCATCCGGGGATTTTGTGTTCAGCCGTCACGTTTTGTGTTCATCCGGGGGTTTTGTGTTCAGCAGTTACGTGTTCACCCGGGGGGTTTGTGTTCAGCAGTTACGTGTTCACCCGGGGGTTCTGTGTTCAGCGGTTGAGCACCGCGCGGACCATTTGGCTGAGCGCTTCGGGGCCATAAGGTTTGCTCAGCAGATGCGTGTCGGGGCTGAGCTGGTGATTGCGCGAAATGATGTCACGGGTGTGGCCGGAGGTGAACAGGATCGGCACCGGCGGCGTCTGCACCTTGGCCCAGGCGGCCAGGTCCGAACTCTTGATCAGTCCGGGCATGACCACATCGGTGAAAATCAGGTCCACCGGCACGCCTTCCAGCAACATCTGCATGGCCGTGTCGCCGTTCCCGGCGGTCAGGACTTGATAGCCCTCTTCGCGCAGCAACTCGACCGCCGCGCTGCGCACCGCCTCGTTATCCTCGACCACCAATACGGTTTCGTTGCCGCCAGGCTGTTGGGGATCATGCAAGGCTGATTCACTGGGCAGCGGCCGCAGGCTACGGGGGAAATACAGCTGCACCCGGGTGCCCTGCCCCGGCACACTGGACATGTCGATATGCCCGCCGCTTTGCTTGACGAACCCGAACACCATGCTCAAGCCCAGCCCCGTGCCCTGGCCATCGGCCTTGGTGGTGTAAAACGGTTCGAACGCATGCCCCAGCACCTCGGGTGACATGCCGACGCCGCTGTCCGCCACCGCAACGCAGACATAATCGCCGGGCACAATGCCCTTGCCCGCGCAGAACCGGGCGTCGAGCGCGATATTGCCGGCACTCAGCTCGATGGTTCCTTCGCCCTGCATGGCGTCACGGGCATTGATCGCCAGGTTGAGGATGGCGTTTTCCAGCTGATTGCGATCCACATGCAGATGCCAGGCATCTTCAGGTGCCGTCACACTGATCTGGATGGTTTCCCCCAGGGCCCGCTGCAACAGCTCAGCCAGGCCGTCGAAAATCTGTCGTGGATCGCAGACTGCCGGGGACAAGGGCTGGCGGCGGGCAAACGCCAACAGTTGCGAGGACAGCTTGGCGCCGCGCTCGACCGCGGCAATCGAGGCGCTGACCCGGCGCTGCACGTTGGCATTGTCCGGTTCATGCCGCGCCAGCAAGTGCAGGTTGCCGGCGATCACCTGCAACAGGTTGTTGAAGTCATGGGCCACGCCGCCGGTAAGGCCGCCGATGGCTTCGAGTTTCTGCGATTGACGCAATTGCTCTTCGGCCGTCAGCCGCGCTTCCACTTCATCGGCGACGCGCTGCTCCAGGTTGCGGGTGAACCTGAGCAAGGATTCCTCGGCCGTCTTGCGTTCATGGATGTCGATCAACACCCCGGGAAAGCGGAAAGGTTCGCCCAGCTCGTTGAACTCGCAGCAGCCGCTTGCCTGCACCCACAGATAACTGCCATCGGCGCGCAGGACCCGGTATTCGGCGTTGAAGGGGTCGCCGGTTGCCACCGATTGACTGACTTGTTCCTGAATCCAACTGCGATCATCGGGATGGATCCGTGCCTGGGCGATGTCCGTTGGCAGGTCGGCCAGGTTTTGCTCGGCCGGGTAGGAAAAAGTGCGGGCGAAGCGCTCGTCGCCGGACAGCACATTGCCCTTGATGTCCCAGACGAACGAGCCGAGCAAGGCACCGGCATTGAGCGCCAGGCGCACTCGTTCGTTGTCGGCGCGATAGGCGTCTTCGGCGGCGCGGCGGCGACGTTCGGAGATCACGTGATCAGTGGTCTCGACCACCATCGCCATGACCCCGGCCGGTTTGCCGTCATCATCGGCCACCGGGCTGTAATACAGGTCCAGCCAGACGTCTTCGGGGACCCCGTCGCGCAGCAGCACCAGCTCTTTATTGCGATAGGACAACGTGCCGCCCGCCAGGCAGGTGTTGACCACGTGCCGATTGAACTCGGCCACTTCCGGCCAGCCCAATTCCACCGGGGCACCCAACAGGTAAGGATGGCGACCACCGGCGAATTTCGAGTACCCATCGTTATAGATCATGTAACCGGCGCGGCCCCAGAGCATCACCATCGGCAGTGGCGAAGCGAGCATCAACTGCACTGCGCTGCACAGGCTTGCGGGCCAGGCGTCCATCGTCCCCAGCTCGGTCAGGCTCCAGTCGAACGCACGAATACGCCCGGCCATTTCACCGCTCCAGCCGGCACATCCGTGGCTATCGTCTAGAAACTGCATTGGCTGACTCTTTTGTCCCTGAATGGCACCTGTTTGCTTCGAGCACTTGCCGCGACAATGGTTCATTGATGTATCACTGATTCAATGCCTGCCTGGGGCGCCCATGGTTCATCGATGTATCACTGATTCACCCCCTGTAGGAGCAAGCTCGCTCGCGATGGACGTCAACGATGACGAGTACCGCCTGGAAAAACGCGGTGCCCTTGCGTCCTTCGCGAGCAAGCTCGCTCCTACAGGACCTCGATCAAATGCTTGAGCGGGTGGTAGCCGGTTTTCAAAGTGGCGGCGACGTCGAGAATCGCCTTCTCGATGCCGTTCAAATGCAGGCAGGTCAATTCGATGGCCGCACTCTGGTTGCCGGCCTCGATGTACTCGATCAGACGCAGGTGTTCGTCATCGCGGCAGGCCTGGTGGCTGTCGTCATCCAGCGCGGCGGCGTAGAGCGAGGCACGGGAAATCAGTTTGCGGAACCAGTCCAGCAGCACCGGGTTGTTCAGGCTTTGCGCGAGCTTGATGTGGAACTCGCCGAGCAGATGAATCAGCCGCTCATGATCGCCGCTGCGGTGCGCTTCGTCCTCGAGCAACAAATGATCGCGCAGGTCCCGGGCCACTGCGGTGTCACGCCGACGGCACAGTTCGCTGACGATGCCGATCTCGATCAGGCGCCGGGTTTCGAACAACGAACGGATCTCCTCGTCACTGGGCAATGACACCGACGCCCCCTTGTTGGGCTCGGTGGTGACCAGTCCATCGGCCTCCAGTTGCTTGAGCGCGGCACGAACCGACGTCCGGCTGACATTGAAAAGTTCGGCCAGCGACGCCTCGCCCAGCTTCATCCCCGGACGCAACGAACGGCTGCTGATCGCCTCGTAAACCCCTTGGTAGACGCGGTCGACTGTGGTCTCCAGCTTCTTCTCGGTCATCTGAACCCTCCCTTTTGCGCTAGACAACCGGCCCCTGGCGATGCTCAGCCATTGAAAAAGGGGGTTGCATGAGCAGATTAATCCGGTTATTTGTAGATTGCATCCAGATATTGCATACAATAATTAGAGGAATGCACCATTATGGGTCATCCAGTAGCGATTGAAGTGCGTAACGTCTCCAAGCGGTATTCCGACGATCCAGGGCTGGCTCCCGCCCTCGACAACGTGTCGGTGGACATCGCCGACAACGAGTTCTTCACCCTGCTCGGCCCTTCCGGCTGTGGCAAGACTACCCTGCTGCGCACGATCGCCGGCTTCGAGCATGTCAGCGAGGGCGAGATCCGCCTCGCCGGCGAACCGGTCAACGACCTGCCGCCGTTCAAGCGTCGGGTCAATACGGTGTTCCAGAGCTACGCGCTGTTTCCGCACATGAGTGTCGCGCAGAATATCGCCTTCGGCCTCGAGATGCAGGGTCTTGATCGCGAGCAGATAACACCACGCGTCGATGAGATGCTGGCCCTGGTGCAAATGCAACACCTGGCCCGGCGCAAACCGGCCGAGCTGTCCGGTGGTCAACAGCAACGCGTGGCGCTGGCCCGGGCCCTGGCGCCAAAACCCAGGGTGTTGCTGCTCGACGAACCGCTGTCGGCCCTCGACCTCAAGCTGCGCAAGGAAATGCAGGTCGAACTCAAGCGCGTGCAGAAGGAAGCCGGGATCACCTTCATTTTCGTCACCCACGATCAGGAAGAAGCCCTGACCCTGTCCGATCGCATCGCGGTGATGTCCGCCGGCAAGATCCTGCAGATCGGCACCCCCAACGACATCTACGAACGCCCGCAACATCAGTTCGTCGCCCAGTTCATCGGCGACATCAATTTCCTGCCCGGCCATCTCAAGCGCGGCCAGCACAATGAAAACCTGTTCGTGCCCAGTGGCATGCCGGTGGAAATCCCCTGCCCGGCCCCAGGTTTCGACGGCGCCAGGGTGCAACTGGCGTTCCGCCCGGAACGTTCGCAACTGGTCGACCCGGCGCAACCGCACCACCTGCGCGGGGTGATCGAGGCGGTGCTGTATGTCGGCACCGCCACCCTGTACCAGTGCCGCTTGAACAACGACATCAAGGTCATGCTGCGCGAAAACAACGAAGGCCTGAACCGCGGCCGGGTGGTCGGTGATCGCGTCGCGGTCAACCTGCCGCCCCACGCCTGCCTGTTGATGGAGGCCTGAGATGAGCGTCAGCAGCACTTCTCCCGCACTCAACCGCGCGCTGTTGCTCAGCCCGGTGGTTCTGACTTTGCTGGCGCTGATCGCCATTCCGCTCGGCATCATGGGCTACATCAGCCTGCTGCCGCGCAACGTCTATGGCGGAGTCGACTGGCAGGCCGACTGGCAATTGCACAGCTACGTGCAACTGTTTTTCCAGGAAGGGTTCGACGGTGAACTGGAGCTCAACTGGGTGTATGCCCAGGCGCTGTTGCGCTCGGTGTTTCAGGCCGGCGGCACCACGGTGTTGTGTTTCCTGTTCGGTTTTCCGGTGGCGCTGTGGATGTCGAGCCTGACCCCGCGTCGGCGCAACCTCATGGTGTTGCTGATCACCATTCCGTTCTGGACCAACCTGCTGATCCGCAACTACGCCTGGCTGATCATCCTGCGCGAGCATGGCTGGGTCGCCCAGAGCCTCAATGCGCTGTTCCCGCAAGCCGGCGGCATCACCCTGCTCTACAACGACTTCGCGGTCAGCGTCGGGCTGGTCTACAGCTTCCTGCCGTTCATGATTTTGCCGATCTACTCGACCCTGGAAAAACTCGACTGGCGCCTGGTGGAAGCCGCCTACGACCTGGGCGCCAATCGCTGGCACGCTCTGAAGCGGATCATCCTGCCGCTGTCGATGCCTGGGGTGATTGCCGGCGCGCTGCTGGTGTTCGTGCCAAGTCTTGGCGCCTTCATCACCCCGGCGATTCTCGGCGGCGGCAAGACCCTGATGATCGGCAACCTGATCCAGCAGCAGTTCGGCACCGCGCGCAACTGGCCGCTGGGCAGTTCGCTGTCGTTCCTGCTGCTGGGGATTCTGCTGCTGTCGCTGGTGCTGTACGCCCTCTATAGCCGCCGCGCCGCCAAAACACTTCGCCGGGGAGCCACCGCATGATCGCCCTGCACCTGAAAAAACTGCCCCTGACCCGGGAAGTCAGCCTGCTGATCCTGGCCTATCTGTACTTGCCGATCCTGGTGTTGATTGCTTACAGCTTCAACGCCAACCGCTCGGCGACGGTGTGGACCGAGTTTTCGTTCGCCTGGTACGGACGAATCCTGGCGAACCCGTCGATCCAGACCGCGGCGCTGAACTCGATCATCGTCGCCAGCATCGCCACGGTCTGCGCCACGGCCATAGCGTTGCTGGCGGCGCTGGCGACCTACCGGCCGTTCTATGGACAGAAAATGGTCGAGGGCGGGATCAACCTGCCGCTGATCCTGCCGGAGATCGTCACCGCCGTGGCGACCCTGCTGCTGTTCATGGCGCTGGGGATCAAGTTGGGCTTGCTGACAGTGATCGTCGCGCACATCGGCTTCTGCATTCCCTTCGCCTACCTGCCGATTCGCGCGCGGCTCAACGACCTGGACAAGAGCCTGCTGGAGGCGGCGAACGATCTGTACGCCAACCCCTGGCAGGTGTTTCGCCGGGTGACCCTGCCGCTGCTGTGGCCGGCGGTGTTGTCGGGTTCGGTGCTGGCGTTCGTGGTCAGTCTCGACGATTTCATCATGACCTTCTTCGTTGCCGGCCCGGGCTCCACGACCTTGCCGGTGTACATCTTCTCGGCGATCAAGGCCGGTGTGACCCCGGAGATCAACGCGATCTCGACCCTGATGCTGCTGATTTCCATCGTGCTGGTGGTGCTGGCCTTCTGGCTGGGACAGCGCGGCAAACACCAATGAGCCTGGAGCGTTCTCTAATGAAAAAAACAAAAAGCATGCGTTTCGCTGTTGCCGGTCTTGCCCTGAGTTGCTTCACGGTGTTCGCACAGGCCGCCGAGCCCAAGCAACTGTTCTTCTACAACTGGACCGACTACTACCCGGTCGAACTGCTGGCGAAGTTCGAAAAGGAAACCGGCATCAAGGTCACCATGGATGGCTACGACAGCAACGAAACCCTGCTGGCCAAGTTGCAGGCCGGCGGCGCGGCGTATGACGTGATCGTGCCGTCGCAGTCGATCATGCAAACCCTGATCAAGCAGGACTTGCTGCTGGCATTCGATGCCTCGAGCCTGCCCAACTTCCAGTACGTCAAACCGGCATTCCGCAACCCGAGCTTCGACCCCGGGCGCAAATTCTCGGCGCCGTACCTGTGGGGCACCACCGGGTTTTCCTATGACAGCGCGCGAGTGCCCGGTGGCCAGCTGGACGACTCGTGGAAAGAGTTCTTCGAACCGCGCAAGGAACTGCAAGGCCAACTCGCCGCCCTCGACACCTCCAGCAGCGTGATCAACGCCGCCAGCCATTACCTGAACGTCGATGAATGCAGCGAAAACCCGCAGGACGCCAAGCGCATCCTGGAACTGCTGCAAAAACAGAAACCCTTCCTGAAGATGTACAGCTCCGACAACACCGTCGACCGCATGGCGTCCGGTGAAGTGATCATGATGCAGAACTGGAACGGCTCCACCGCTCGGGCCACGTTGCAGAAGAGCACGATCAAGTATGTGTATCCCCGTGAAGGCCTGGCGATGTTCCAGGACAACTTCGCCGTACCGAAAAGCGCGCCGCACCCGGGCAACGCGAAGGTGTTCATCGACTGGATGATGAAACCGGAAAACGCCGCCGCCGTGTCCAACGCCATCGCCTACGCCAACGGCATCCAGAGCGACACCTTGATCGACGCCAAATGGCGGGTGATGGACGCCATCAACATGCCGGATGAATTCGCCTCGCGCCTGCGCCCGGAGAAAGAGTGCAGCAACAAGGCGCGGGAGTTGCAGGACCGGATCTGGGCGAAGCTCAAGGGTTAAGTGCCAGGCTTGAAACCGAGTCGCGGCCTTCGCGGGCAAGCCCGCTCCCACAGGTTTTTGTGCTGGAACAAAAATGGTGTGCCAACCGAGCCCCCTGTAGGAGCTGGCTTGCCAGCGAAGAGGCCCGTCCAGACAACACAAAATTCGCGAGCAGGTCGACAGGGTTGTCCACATTTTTTCTGTTCAACCCATACCCCCTGTAGGAGCGGGCTTGCTCGCGATGAGGCCCGTCCATACAACACAAAATTCGCGAGCAGGTCGACAGGGTTGTCCACATTTTTTCTGTTCAACCCATACCCCCTGTGGGAGCGGGCTTGCTCGCGAAGAGGCCCGGCCAAACACTACACAATTCGAGGTATGCAATGACCCACCCACGCTGGCTGCGCAATGTGCGCCCCTACGGCGCCCCCGCCGAAGACCTGCTTCTGGAAAACGGCCTGTTCAAAGCTCGGCGCCCGGCCACCAGCGCACCGCTGACCGCCACCGACATCGACGGCCAGAACCACCTCCTCACCCCGGCCCTGGTGGAAAGCCACGTCCACCTCGATAAAACCCTCTGGGGCCAGCCCTGGCGCCCCAACAGCGCCGGCCCGACCCTCAAGGACTACATCGCCAACGAACGCCGGGTACTGCGGGAAATCGACGCCCCGATTGCCCGACGGGCCGGCGCCCTGCTGGAAAACTGCATCGCCCGCGGGTCGCTGACCCTGCGCTGTCACGTCGATATCGACCCCGACTTCGGCCTGCGCCATGTCGACGCCATGCAGCAACTGCGCGAAACCTACCGCGACCTGATCGACCTGCAACTGGTGGTGTTCCCCCAAACCGGCCTGATCAGCCGCCCCGGCACTGCCGAGCTGATGCGCGAAGCCATGGCCCTGGGCGTGGAGAACGTCGGAGGCCTCGACCCCTGCGGCATCGACAACGACCCGATCGCCCAACTCGACTTCGTCTTCAAGCTGGCCAGCGAGTTCGATCGCGGCGTCGACATCCACCTGCATGACAAAGGTGAACTGGGCCTGTGGCAGATCGCGCTGATCGCCGACTACACCGAGCGTTTCGCGCGTCAGGGTCGGGTGATGATCAGTCATGCTTACTGCCTCGGGATGTTGCCGTGGAGTCAGGTCAAACCCGTGGCCGACCGTCTGGCGGCACTGAATATTTCATTGATGAGTTCGGCACCCGCCGACTGCGCGGTGCCACCGTTCCTCGCCCTGCGCGAAGCCGGGGTCAACGTCTGCCTGGGTTCGGACGGCATTCGTGACGCCTGGTCGCCCATGGGCAACGGCGACATGCTGGAACGGGCGATGTTGCTGGCGTTTCGTTTCGACTTGAGCAAGGACGAGGAACTGGCGGCGGCGTTCGAGGCGGCGACGGTCAATGGCGCCCGGGCATTGGGCTGTAAAGGTTACGGGCTGGAGATCGGCCACGCGGCGGACTTCCTGCTGCTGCCGGTGCAAACCCTGGGTGAGGCCGTGGTCTCGCGGCCAGTGCGCCAGGTGTATCGGGCAGGCAGGCTGATCGCCGCCGGCGGGTCTTTACTGGACAGTCGTCTGTGAAGCGCATCGGCCTGAAATCCAGCTGTGTCGTCGGCTTCGATGGCCAGCGACATGTGCTGTGGCGCGACGGCGAAGTGGTGTTCGAAGGCACGTGCATCCTGTTTGTCGGGCGCGATTATCCGGGGCCGGTGGATCAGTGGATCGATTACGGCAATGCCTTGATCGGGCCGGGCTTCATCGATCTGGATGCGCTCGGGGATCTGGATTCCACGGTGCTGACACTCGACAACGGCGATGAGCGGGCCATGGGCCGAATGTGGTCCGAGGACTACCTGGCGGCCGGCCCGCGGGAGAGCTACACCGCGGAGGAAGAGATTTTCAAATACCGCTACGCCTTCACTCAGCTGATCCGCAACGGCATCACCACAGCCATGCCGATCACCTCGATGTACTACCGCGAGTGGGCCGAGACCTACGACGAATTTGCCGCGGTGGCCGGGATCGCCGGTGAGCTGGGGCTGCGCACTTACCTCGGTCCCTGCTACATGAGCGGCATGAGTTACTGGCGCGCCGATGCCAGTCTCGGGCATCACTGGGACGAGGCCCGGGGGATGGCCGGACTTGCGGCCGCCGCGCGGTTTTTCCATGACTTCGACGGCGCCCAGGGCGACCTGATTCGCGGCGCACTGCTGCCGGATCGCATCCAGACCTGTACCCCGGCGCTGCTGCAACGCACTGCCGCGCTGAGCCGGGAACTGAATGCGCCGATGCGTCTGCACTGCTGCCAAGGGCTTGGCGAGGTGGCGATGGTCGAGCAACTGCGCGGCGTCTCGCCCCTGGCGTGGCTGGAACAACTGGAGCTGTTGACCCCGCGCAGCCTGCTGCCCCACGGCCTCTACACCCACGGCGATGACGACCTGCAACGCATCGTGGACGGCGGCGCCAGCCTGGTGCATTGCCCGGTGGTGTTTGCCCGGGATGGCGAGGCGCTGAATTCCTTCGGGCGCTATCGGGCCAAGGGCATCAACTTCGCGCTGGGTACCGACACCTGGCCGGCGGACTTGCTGGAGAACATGCGCCAGGGCCTGAACATCGCTCGCTTGCTGGAGGGCGGCAACTCGCTGACCAGCACGCTGGACCTGTACAACGCCGCGACCCTCGGCGGCGCCAGGGCCTTGGGCCGAGATGATCTCGGGCGTCTGGCACCGGGCGCCAAGGCCGACATCACGGTGTTCAGCCTGCGCGGCCTGCACCTGGGACCGCTGTTCGATCCGCTGAAAAACCTGCTGCTCGCCGGGCGCGGTGACGACTGCATCGCCAGCTACATCGACGGCCGCTGTGTCATGCAAGACGGCCAGGTTCAAGGGGTCGACTACCCCGCCCTGCAACGCCAGGCGCAACGCCAATTCGAAAAACTGATGCGCAGCCACAGTGACCGGGCTTTTGGCCAACCCGACTGGAGAGGCCTGTTCCAACCGGCCATCCCGTTCGCCGACGACTACAGCGCACAGGTGCCATTGAGCACCATCGATCCACTTCTCTAGAGATTTCTGCCCATGCAAAGCTTCGACTTCAGCACATTGAGTGCGCGGGATAAATACAAGATCCTGATCGGCAGCGTGGTGCCACGGCCGATTGCCCTGGTCACCACCATCGACGGCGAAGGCCGGATCAACGCTGCGCCGTTCAGCTTCTTCAACGCCCTCTCCGCCGATCCGCCGATCCTCGCACTGGGCGTGGAAAACTACGGTGACCAGAGCCCCAAGGACACCACCCGCAACATCCAGCTCAATCAGGAATTCACCGTGAACATCGTCAGCGATGCCCTGGTGGAAGCCATGAACGTCTGCGCCGTGCCCTTCGCCCCGGGCTTCGACGAACTGACGGCCGCGGGCCTCACCGCGATTGCTGGCACGACCGTCAAATGCCCGAGGATCGGCGAAGCCCCCGTGGCGCTGGAATGCCGCAGGATGATGGCGCTGTCCATCGGCCAGTCGCGGGAGATCATCTTTGGTGAAGTGCTGATGGCCCATGTGCGGGATGAGTTGATCGATCCAAAAACCCTGTATATCGATCAACTGGGGCTCGATGCGATTGGCCGGATGGGTGGCCATGGGTATGCGCGTACCCGTGATTATTTCGATTTGCCGACCCGGTCGCTGCAAGCGTGGACGGATGCGCCGGGGGGTGGGCAGCGGTTTTGGCCTGAGGCCAAATAATCCGCGAGATCAGGACCACGATCTGTAGGAGCCGGCTTGCTGGCGAAAGCGGCAGGTCAGCCACAGAGTTGTTGAATGTGCTGACGCATTCGCCGGCAAGCCGGCTCCTACCCATCGGGGAAGTATTCGGGATCGAAGTCTGCCGCAAGTCCTGTAGGAGCCGGCTTGCTGGCGAAAGCGGTGGGTCAGCCACAGAGTTGTTGAATGTGCTGACGCATTCGCCGGCAAGCCGGCTCCTACCCATCGGGGAAGTATTCGGGATCGAAGTCTGCCGCAAGTCCTGTAGGAGCCGGCTTGCTGGCGAAAGCGGTGGGTCAGCCGCAGAGTTGTTGGATGTGCTGACGCATTCGCCGGCAAGCCGGCTCCTACCCATCGGGGAAGTATTCGGGATCGAAGTCTGCCGCAAGTCCTGTAGGAGCCGGCTTGCTGGCGAAGGCGGCAGGTCAGCCACAGAGTTGTTGGATGTGCTGACGCATTCGCCGGCAAGCCGGCTCCTACCCATCGGGGAAGTATTCGGGATCGAAGTCTGCCGCAAGTCCTGTAGGAGCCGGCTTGCCGGCGAAGGCGGCGGGTCAGCCGCAGAGATGTTGAATGTGCTGACGCATTCGCCGGCAAGCCGGCTCCTACCCATCGGGGAAGTATTCGGGATCGAAGTCTGCCGCAAGTCCTGTAGGAGCCGGCTTGCTGGCGAAGGCGGCGGGTCAGCCGCAGAGTTGTTGGATGTGCTGACGCATTCGCCGGCAAGCCGGCTCCTACCCATCGGGGAAGTATTCGGGATCGAAGTCTGCCGCAAGTCCTGTAGGAGCCGGCTTGCTGGCGAAGGCGGCGGGTCAGCCGCAGAGTTGTTGGATGTGCTGACGCATTCGCCGGCAAGCCGGCTCCTACCCATCGGGGAAGTATTCGGGATCGAAGTCTGCCGCAAGTCCTGTAGGAGCCGGCTTGCTGGCGAAAGCGGTGGGTCAGTCACAGAGTTGTTGGATGTGCTGACGCATTCGCCGGCAAGCCGGCTCCTACCCATCGGGGAAGTATTCGGGATCGAAGTCTGCCGCAAGTCCTGTAGGAGCCGGCTTGCTGGCGAAGGCGGCGGGTCAGCCGCAGAGTTGTTGGATGTGCTGACGCATTCGCCGGCAAGCCGGCTCCTACCCATCGGGGAAGTATTCGGGATCGAAGTCTGCCGCAAGTCCTGTAGGAGCCGGCTTGCTGGCGAAGGCGGCGGGTCAGCCACAGAGATGTTGAATGTGCTGACGCATTCGCCGGCAAGCCGGCTCCTACCCATCGGGGAAGTATTCGGGATCGAAGTCTGCCGCAAGTCCTGTAGGAGCCGGCTTGCTGGCGAAGGCGGCGGGTCAGCCACAGAGATGTTGGATGTGCTGACGCATTCGCCGGCAAGCCGGCTCCTACCCATCGGGGAAGTATTCGGGATCGAAGTCTGCCGCAAGTCCTGTAGGAGCCGGCTTGCCGGCGAAGGCGGCGGGTCAGCCGCAGAGATGTTGAATGTGCTGACGCATTCGCCGGCAAGCCGGCTCCTACCCATCGGGGAAGTATTCGGGATCGAAGTCTGCCGCAAGTCCTGTAGGAGCCGGCTTGCTGGCGAAGGCGGCGGGTCAGCCACAGAGATGTTGAATGTGCTGACGCATTCGCCGGCAAGCCGGCTCCTACCCATCGGGGAAGTATTCGGGATCGAAGTCTGCCGCAAGTCCTGTAGGAGCCGGCTTGCTGGCGAAAGCGGTGGGTCAGTCACAGAGTTGTTGGATGTGCTGACGCATTCGCCGGCAAGCCGGCTCCTACCCATCGGGGAAGTATTCGGGATCGAAGTCTGCCGCAAGTCCTGTAGGAGCCGGCTTGCCGGCGAAAGCGGCAGGTCAGCCACAGAGATGTTGGATGTGCTGACGCATTCGCCGGCAAGCCGGCTCCTACCCATCGGGGAAGTATTCGGGATCGAAGTCTGCCGCAAGTCCTGTAGGAGCCGGCTTGCTGGCGAAGGCGGCGGGTCAGCCACAGAGATGTTGAATGTGCTGACGCATTCGCCGGCAAGCCGGCTCCTACCCATCGGGGAAGTATTCGGGATCGAAGTCTGCCGCAAGTCCTGTAGGAGCCGGCTTGCTGGCGAAGGCGGCGGTCAGCCACAGAGATGTTGAATGTGCTGACGCATTCGCCGGCAAGCCGGCTCCTACCCATCGGGGAAGTATTCGGGATCGAAGTCTGCCGCAAGTCCTGTAGGAGCCGGCTTGCTGGCGAAGGCGGCGGGTCAGCCGCAGAGTTGTTGGATGTGCTGACGCATTCGCCGGCAAGCCGGCTCCTACCCATCGGGGAAGTATTCGGGATCGAAGTCTGCCGCAAGTCCTGTAGGAGCCGGCTTGCCGGCGAAGGCGGCGGGTCAGCCGCAGAGTTGTTGGATGTGCTGACGCATTCGCCGGCAAGCCGGCTCCTACCCATCGGGGAAGTATTCGGGATCGAAGTCTGCCGCAAGTCCTGTAGGAGCCGGCTTGCTGGCGAAGGCGGCGGTCAGCCACAGAGATGTTGAATGTGCTGACGCATTCGCCGGCAAGCCGGCTCCTACCCATCGGGGAAGTATTCGGGATCGAAGTCTGCCGCAAGTCCTGTAGGAGCCGGCTTGCTGGCGAAGGCGGCGGTCAGCCACAGAGATGTTGAATGTGCTGACGCATTCGCCGGCAAGCCGGCTCCTACAGGGGGATGTGCGGGATCAGCGGAAATCCCGGCTGCGCACGCTGATGCCGTCCAGCAACGGGCTCAGGTCACTCAAGCGTCCGGCAATCAGGTGGCGCACCTCGCCCTCTTTTTCCCAACGCCCGTCGACCTTGAGCAACTGCGAGCCGACCAGCACCTGTCGCTGCCGGTCGGCCAGGTCGCGCCAGACCACCACGTTGACGTTGCCGAACTCGTCTTCCAGGGTGACGAAGGTCACGCCACTGGCGGTGCCCGGGCGTTGCCGGCCGGTCACCAGCCCGGCGACGCTGACCGGGCGGCCGTGCTCGACCGCCATGAGCTCTTTCGAACTGCGGCAACGCCGGGCTTTCAATTCATCCCGCAGCAGGGCGAGCGGATGCGGCCCGAGGGTGGTGCCGACACTGGTGTAATCGGCCAGCAGGTCCTCGCCCACGGTGGGTTTGGGCAATGCCACCGCGTCTTCCTCCTGGCTCGGCAGCCCGGCAAACAAACCGAGCTGTTTCTGCACCCCCGCCACCTCCCAGCGCGCCCGATGCCGGTCACCGGCCAGCCCGCGCAGGGCCCCGGCATCGGCCAGTTGTTCCTGGGCGCGGGCATCGAGTCGCGCCCGTGCACCGAGGTCGGCAATGTCGATGAAGACCCCCTTGGCACGGGCCGCTTCGATCCGCCGGGCATCGTCCTCGCGAAACCCCTTGATCATCCGCAAGCCCATGCGAATCGCCGGCTGCGCGCCGCTGATCGGTTCCAGGCTGCAATCCCAGTCACTGGCCCGCACGTCGACCGGGCGAATCTGCAAGTGGTGCCGGCGCGCGTCCTGCAGAATCTGGTCCGGGCTGTAGAAACCCATGGGCCAGCTGTTGATCAGCGCACAGGCGAAGGCCGCCGGCTCGTGACATTTCAACCAGCAACTGGCGTAGGTCAGCAAGGCAAAACTGGCGGCATGGGACTCGGGGAACCCGTAGCTGCCAAAGCCTTTGATCTGTTCGAAGATCAGCGCGGCGAACTCGGGCGTATAGCCATTTTTCTTCATCCCGGCGGCCAGGCGATCCTTGTGCGGCTCCAGTCCGCCATGGCGTTTCCAGGCAGCCATGGAACGACGCAATTGATCGGCTTCGCCGGGGCTGTAGTCGGCGGCCACGATGGCGATCTGCATCACCTGTTCCTGGAACAGTGGCACGCCCAGGGTGCGTTTGAGCACGGCCTCCAGTTCCGGGGAGGGATAGGTCTCGGGCTCTTCCTTGTTTCGCCGCCGCAGGTAAGGGTGAACCATGCCGCCCTGGATCGGCCCCGGCCGCACGATCGCGACCTCGATCACCAGGTCGTAGAAGGTCCGGGGCTTGAGCCTGGGCAGCATCGACATCTGTGCCCGCGACTCGATCTGGAACACGCCGACGGTGTCGGCATGGCCGATCATGTCGTAGGTTGACGAATCCTCGGCCGGGATCGTCGCCAGGCTCAGGTCCAGGTGGCGGTGACGACGCAAAAGATCAAAGCAGCGGCGAATCGCGCTGAGCATGCCCAAGGCCAGAATATCGACCTTGAGCAGCCCGACCGCGTCCAGGTCGTCCTTGTCCCACTGGATGATGGTGCGATCGGCCATGGCGGCGTTTTCCACCGGCACCAGGCTGTCCAGGGGCTGCTCGGAAATCACGAAGCCGCCGGGGTGCTGGGACAGGTGCCGGGGGAAGCCGATCAACTGCCCGGTCAGGCTCAGCACCCGGCGCAACACCGGGCTGTCGGGGTCGAAACCGCCTTCGCGCAGGCGCTCCACGGGGGGTGTTTCATCGCTCCAGTGGCCGCAGCAATCGGCCAGGGCATTGACCTGGTCCGGCGGCAACCCCAAGGCCTTGGCCACGTCGCGCACCGCGCCGGCCGAGTGATAGGTGCTGACCACCGCGGTCAGCGCCGCGCGGGTGCGGCCATAACGCCGGAACACGTACTGCAGGACTTCTTCACGCCGCTCGTGTTCGAAATCGACGTCGATGTCCGGCGGTTCGTTGCGTTCCCTGGAGAGAAAGCGCTCGAACAACAGCGTAGTGCGATCCGGATCGATTTCCGTGATCCCCAGGGCAAAGCACACCGCCGAGTTGGCGGCCGAACCACGACCCTGACAAAGAATCCGTTGCTCGCGGGCGTACCGCACAATGTCGTGAACCGTGAGGAAATAGCTTTCATAGCCCAGCTCGGCGATCAGCTCCAGTTCCTTGTCGATCTGCAGCAATACCTTGGCTTGCGGGCCTTGTGGCCAACGCCACGCAATGCCCTGCTCGGTCAGCACCCGCAGCCAGGAGGTGGCCGTGTGCCCCTCGGGCACCAGCTCCCGAGGGTACTGATAACGCAACTGGCCGAGGTCGAACGTGCAGCGCCGGGCGATGTTCAGCGTTTCATCGAGCAATGCTGGCGGATACAGCTCGCCCAAGGCCTCGAGGCTGCGCAGATGGCGCTCGCCATTGGGGTGCAGGCGCAACCCGGCCTCGGCCACCGGCAGGTGATGACGGATCGCGGTCATGGTGTCCTGCAAGGCGCGCCGCCCGCGTGCATGCATGTGCACATCGCCGCTGGCCACCGCCGGGATGCGCAGCGCCCTTGCCAGCCCCAGCAGCTCGTGCAGCCGGCGGCTATCGTCCTGGCCGCGATGCAACTGGACCGCCAGCCACAGCCGTTCGGCAAAGGTCTGCTGCAGCCAGCGACCGGTTTCAACGTCATCGACCGCGTCCGGTACCCATAACACCAACAGACCCGGCATCGGTTCGCTGAAGTCTTCGCGCAGCACCTGATACTGGCCTTTTTGCGTGCGGCGTCGGGCCCGGGTAATCAGTCGGCACAGGGTCTGGTAACCCTCCAGACTTTCCACCAGCAGCACCAGTTTCGGACCGTGGTCGATGCGGATCTCGCTGCCGATGATCAGCGGCAGTTCCACGGATTTGGCCGCTTGCCAGGCGCGAACGATGCCCGACAGGGTGCACTCATCGGTGATTGCCAGCGCTTGATAGCCCTGTTTTTTCGCCCGTTGAAAGAGTTCGAGGGCACTGGAGGCTCCGCGCTGGAAACTGAAGTTCGACAGGCAATGCAGCTCGGCATAATCGATCGTCATGCGAACCAGCCCTGCAGCCATAACGGGCCGCCCTCACCCACCGCCCGATAGGCCCAGCCCTGCTGGCCGGAACGGGTTTCGACCAGGTAGTAATCGCGGCGCACGTCGGCGCCGTCCCACCAACCGGACTCGATGCGTTCCGGCCCCATGAGGATGCGCGTCGAGCTTTCGTGGACCGCCAAGGGTTCGGTCAGCAGCCAACCCGGTCGTTGCACGCCCGACAACTCCGCACAGGGCTGACTGTCGACACTGGCCTGCCACGCACACTCCGGCCGGTGATCGGCCTGGAACCGCAAGCCCTGCACCGCATCATCCCCGAGCCGCGCGCGCAGGCGTTCGCGCAGTTGCTCCCAGGGCAAGGACTGCTGCGGGCGGTCGTCGAACAGTTCCTGATACTGGGGAACGAAGGCTGGCAAGTCTTCGGCGCGCAGACGAAAACCGCGCACCGGGGCCTCGACCCGGACCTGTTCCAGCCGCCCCCGGGCCAGCTCGAAGAGCATCGCCGGATCGCGCTCGGCGCTGAGCAGGCCGACCTTGATCACGCTGTCCGGTAACCCGGCATGTTCCAGGTGCAGGTCAAAGCGCTGCACGCCGCTGTCCCGGCCACAGAGGAAAGCAGCAAGATCACAGGTCAGGCGGCGTAACGGAAACAGCAGCGCCTGATGGGACTGCACATCGAAATTGAGCTCGATGCGCACATCGAACCGGTCCGGCGGCAAGTAGAACGCCAGCGCCAGCCGACGGGCGCCCAGCAGGGCATCCAGGTGCTTGAGCACCTGGGCCTCGAAACGTCGGGCCAGGCTCTGCCGGGGCAACGCCTGCACCTGACTCAGGGTGCGCAAGCCCATGCGCGACAACGCCGTGGCGACCCCCGCCTCCAACCCGATGCGGTCAATGGGCAACTGCCCCAGGTGATACTGCAAGGCTTGATCGTCGGGCACCACCAGACCGTCATAGGCATTGGCCAATACCCGCGCCGCCACCGGGTTGGGCGCGGCAACGATGCGGTGGCGAAACCCCAGCTCGCCCAGTTCGGCGCGCAAGCGTGCTTCGAAGTGCGGCCAGGGCCCGAACAACCCCAGGCTGGATTCGATTTCAAACACCACCGCCCGCGGGTAATGCACGCTGACCTGGGAGCTGAACCGATAGGCCCAGGCGGCGAGAAACTGCTGCCAGTGCTCGATCTCGGCAGCGTCGTATTCCGCCGTGACAAAACCCTTGCTCAGGGCCTGCGCAGCCGTCATCGACTGGCCCGGACGCAAGCCCAGCGCCCGCGCCGAAGCGTTGACCGCCTGCAGCACCCGACGCTGGGCCGGGCCGCTCAGCAGCGCCAGCGGCTCATCGGGGTCGGCGCGCTGACGCAGGACCGCGTCCAGCGCCAATTGCGGGAAGAGAATGCACACCCAGCGCATGGCAACCTCAATGCCCCACCGGGAAGGCAATCGGCGCCGACCGCGCCAACCCGCCCCGGCACTTGAGCACCCGCAACTGCGCAGGCCTGGCGTCGATGGCAATGCGCAAGGCGGCGGGCGAAGGGTTGATGGCTTCATGGATCGAGCGGTAGGCGAATGCCAGGGTCGAGCCGGTTTCCGCCGCCACCTGCAAGCGGCGCAAAGCGCGGTCATCGGCCTTGTGCGGCCAGCACAACACCGCGCCGCAACTGCCCGAACGCAAGCATTGTTCCGCCGCCCACAGCGCATCGCGCTCGCTGGCCTGGATGATCGACAACTGGCGCAGATCGACCCCGGCGCTCTGCCACGCCTGGGGATACGGCACGTAGGGCGGCGCCACCAGCACGATGCGTTCACCCGCCGCCGACAACCGCGCCAGCGCCGGCCATACCAGTTGCAACTCGCCGACGCCCTGCCCGGCCAGGAGGATCTCCGTCAACGCCGCTTCCGGCCAGCCGCCCGTGGGCAAGGCCGCATCCAGCGCGGCATGCCCGGTGGGTTGCGGGCTGGCGGCCGGTGGCGCAGGCCGGCCCCGCCAGACCTGGCCGCCATTGAACAGCGCATCCAACGCAACGACGGCGCCCATCACCCTTGCCTCACCAGACCGCAGAACACCCCTTCGATGGCCAGGTCCTGATCTGCGCGAACGATGATCGGCTGATACGCCGGGTTGCGCGGCAACAGGCGCACGGCATCGCCGACCCGCTCGAAACGCTTGATGGTGACTTCTCCATCGAGCCGCGCCACGACGATCTGGCCGTTGACGGCCTCCGGATTGCGATGCACACCCACCAGGTCACCGTCGAGAATGCCGTCCTCGATCATGGAGTCGCCCCGGACCCGCAACATGTAATCCGGCACCCGGGAGAACATCGACGGGTCCAGCAGCAAGCGGCTGTGCACCTCGGCATCGGCCCCGATCGGCGCCCCCGCCGCCACCCGCCCCAGTACCGCAATGTCCAGCAGCTCGGGCCGCGCCGGTTGCCCGGGCAAGCGAATGCCCCGGGCCTGATGCGCATTGACCTCGATGAAACCGGCTTCGGTCAGCGCCAGCACATGCTTGCGCGCCACGCTGCGGGAGGCGAAACCGAACGCCTCGCTGATTTCAGCGAGGCTCGGGGACTGACCGTGCTCGGCGATTCGCTCGCGGATGAAGGTCAGGATGGCGGTACGGCGGGGGGTTAGAGTCGTCATGGAGTACATTTGTACTCTTTTGGTGTTTTCCTGGCAAGGACCGTCAATCTGCTGTCGGTAGGGTCGATCACGAAACTCGCTCACAGGTTCAGCCGCGCTTGAGTATTTGGTCCATCACCCAATCGGTTTTCAACGCCTCTTCGGCCACCGCCGGATGCCGGGATTCGCCCCGGATATGCGCGTTCATGCCCAGCACGTGATGCCACTGGATGTGGTGGTGATGTTCAATGTGCAGGCTGAGGTGTTCATCCGCTTCAAGCTGAACCGGATGCTCATCGAATACCGAAAAGCTGATCCGCCCTTTGCTGCCGATCACCTCGACCCGGTCCTCGCGCCGATCCGCGACAAAGTTCCAGCAGCCCATGCCCATCGGCCCGCTGGCAAAGCGCCAACTGGCACTGACCGCATCTTCGGCGGCATACAACCCGGCCTGTCGTGCAGTGAAACCGGCAACTTCGACGATGTCACCGAGCAGGTACTGAAACAGGTCCAGGCCATGGCTGGCCAGGTCTGCGAAATAGCCACCACCGGCAATCGCCGGATCGGTACGCCAGTTGCCGGCACCGCTGCGATCCTCTGCCGACGGCGCCTTGGTCAGGGTCCAGCTCAGGTGCCGGACCTCGCCGATTCGCCCCGCTTCCAACCACTGCCGCACCTGCTGGAAACGCGGCAACGAACGTCGGTAATAGGACACGAACAGGTGCAGCCCGGCATCGGCAAAGACCTGTTGCATCTCCCGGCTTTGCCCGGCATTCAGCGACATCGGTTTTTCGACACAGCAATGTTTACCCGCGGCGGCCACTCTCAAGGCGTAGGCGTAATGACTGCCGGGCGGCGTGGCGATGTACACCGCGTCCACCTCGGGATCGTTGATCAACGCCTCGACGTCGGTGTAGGTCCTGGCGATGCCGTGGCGCGCAGCATAATCGGTCACCGCCTCCAGCCGTCGCCCCATCACCGCCACCAGCGCCGAGCCGGGAGCCTTGTAGAAGGCCGGTCCGCTCTTGCGCTCAGCGACGCTGCCACACCCGATCATGCCCCAGCGCACCAGGTTCATATTCACTCCTTGATAATCAGCCGACGCGCAATGCGCGCAAATCCCGAATCCGGCAACGATCCCCTGTAGGAGCTGGCTTGCCAGCGAAGGCGCCCTCCAGCCTTGCAGCGCCCATCACGACGCCTTCGCCAGCAAGCCGGCTCCTACACAGGTAACCGGGCCGTACACCAATCCCGAGTTCGACAACGATCCCCTGTAGGAGCTGGCTTGCCAGCGAAGGCGCCCTCCAGCCTTGCAGCGCCCATCACGACGCCTTCGCCAGCAAGCCGGCTCCTACACAGGTAACCGGGCCGTACACCAATCCCGAGTTCGACAACGATCCCCTGTAGGAGCTGGCTTGCCAGCGAAGGCGCCCTCCAGCCTTGCAGCGCCCATCACGACGCCTTCGCCAGCAAGCCGGCTCCTACACACAGTTCAGCCGACGCGCAATGCGCGCAAATCCAGATGACCATCCTTGAGCGGCGGGCACCAGTAATAGCCGCCCGTGATCGGCCGGCTCATGCGGTACAGACCATCGGTGATGCCGTCTTCCAGGCCGCTCATGCGCCGCAATTGGGCTTCGAACGCATCGAGGGAAAAACCGAAGGCGAGGAACATCAGGCCGGCGCGGTCACCTTCGATCCACGGCATCGAACGACGGACCACGAACGCTTCAGGGGCGAAGCTTTCCTGGGCGGTGCGTTTGACGTGGGCGGAGATCGGCGCATCGTCGAGCTCTTCGTTGTCGCTCAGGCGGCGGCCCATGATGTTGTCCTTCTCATGGGAAGGCATCGCATTGAAGCCTTTGAGGTCGTGCTGCCACTGCTGGATCGCGGCGAAACTGCCTCCCACCAGGCCTTCGGCGCCCTCACCCACCAGCGCGGCGGCCACGGCGGCTTCGTCGTGGGGGTTTTCGGTGCCGTCTTCGTAACCGGTCAGGTCATGCCCGGTGAGGTGGCGGAACGTTTCGTTCATCTGCACCAGGCGCAAGGCCGGGGCCAGGGCGGCTTCGATGGCGTTGCTGCGATTGAGCAACTCGCCACGGTCGACTCCGTGCAACCAGCACCATAGCGCGTGCTGGGTCGACGGGTTGTCGACGCCGACCCCGGTCAGCGCCGGAAAGGGACGCAGGCCTTCGATCTGGCCATGAAGCGCCTTGACCAGGGACTCGCCGAAACCGACCACAACCGACTTGCCGTCCACCAGTTGCATCAAGTTGTCGAGCGCGGCCGGGAGTGCAGCGGTCGATTCCAGTGCGAAGAACATATGACGGGCTTGAGGGGGGACTGGGGTGGCGAGAATGCCCGGCTGGTAGTGGCTCATATGAACTCCTTTGGAAAGAGCGCGAAGTTTACCCCCAGCGTTGGCCGTTGTGTGTTCCCGGGGGTAAAAGAATGCTGGCTCGCCGCACGGCGCAGGGACTTTTAACCAATCAGGACAGGCTGCATGCCGTGGGTCATGACAATCGGTGCAGCGATCTGGTAAAACGTTTCAGCCAGGCTGATCGAACGCGCAGCCTGCTCAGGGTTTCAAACCACTGCGCGACTGGTTTCCACTACTTTCGACAGCCGCGTCGTGATCAGGCCTTGACCTGATCGCAGCGCATGGCGATAACAGACCTTATCCGCATCACCCAATCCAGACGGGGTAGCGACATGACCACAGCACAGATCCTTGGCAACCTGTTTCCCTCTGCCGGCGACATCCCGGAAAAATACCGCCTCGACGGCCAGATCGAGCAGCGTGAATACCTGGTCGACGGTGAGCTGAAAACCTGGTCAGGCGCCCTCGCCCAGGTCCGCAGCCCGGTGTACCTGGCCGGTGCGAGCGGCGACGAACAAGTCATCCTCGGCAGCACGCCATTGCTCGACGCCGACACCGCATTGACCGCCCTCGACGCCGCCGTCCGCGCCTATGACCGGGGTCAGGGGTTGTGGCCGACCATGCGCGTGGCCGAGCGGATCCAGCACGTCGAAACCTTCCTCGGCCGCATGCGCGAACAACGTGAAGCGGTGGTCAAGTTGTTGATGTGGGAGATCGGCAAGAACCTCAAGGACTCGGAAAAAGAGTTCGACCGCACCTGCGACTACATCGTCGACACCATCAACGCCCTCAAGGAACTCGACCGCCGCTCCAGTCGCTTCGAGCTGGAACAGGACACCCTCGGCCAGATCCGCCGCGTGCCCATGGGCGTGGCGTTGTGCATGGGGCCTTACAACTACCCGTTGAACGAAACCTTCACCACGCTGATTCCGGCGCTGATCATGGGCAACACCGTGGTGTTCAAACCGGCCAAACTCGGCGTGCTGCTGATCCGTCCGCTGCTGGAAGCCTTCCGCGACAGCTTCCCGGCCGGGGTGATCAACGTGATCTACGGCAGCGGCCGCGAGACCGTCAGCGCGCTGATGGCCAGCGGCAAGATCGACATCTTTGCGTTCATCGGCACCAACAAGGCCGCCAGCGACCTGAAAAAACTGCACCCAAGACCGCACCGCCTGCGCGCGGCGCTGGGTCTGGATGCGAAGAACCCCGGTATCGTCCTGCCCGAGGTGGACCTGGACAACGCGGTCAGTGAAGCGCTGACCGGCTCCCTGTCCTTCAACGGTCAGCGCTGCACCGCGCTGAAAATCCTCTTCGTCCACGAAGATGTGGTCGAGGCCTTCATCGAAAAATTCAACGCCAGACTCGCCACGCTCAAACCCGGCATGCCGTGGGACAGCGGCGTGGCGCTGACACCATTGCCGGAAGCGAGCAAGGTCGATTACCTGCACTCGCTGGTGGCCGATGCGGTGAGCAAAGGCGCCGCCGTGGTCAACCCCAATGGCGGTGAAGCCCGCGCCTCGTTCTTCTACCCCGCCGTGCTGTACCCGGTGACACCGCAGATGCGTGTCTATCAGGAAGAACAGTTCGGCCCGGTGGTGCCGATCGTGCCTTACCGGCATCTGGACACGGTGATCGACTACGTCCTGGAATCGGACTTCGGCCAGCAGTTGAGCATCTTCGGCACCAACCCGGTGGCGGTCGGCCGGCTGGTGGACACCTTCGCCAACCAGGTCGGGCGAATCAACCTCAACGCCCAGTGCCAGCGCGGCCCGGACACCTACCCGTTCAACGGCCGCAAGAACTCCGCCGAAGGCACGCTGTCGGTACATGATGCGCTGCGGGTGTTTTCGATCCGGACACTGGTGGCGACCAAGTTTCAGGAAACCAACAAGGAACTCATCAGCGATATCATCAGCGGACGCAGTTCGAGTTTCCTGACCACCGATTACATTTTCTGAGGAGATCAAGCCTGAGCACATTCAGAGCCAACCGACTGCCACCACTGCTGCGCCGGATGCTGCGTCCGTTACTGGACCCGTACCGGCGCTATCGCCACGCCAGACTGATCCACGCGGTGCGCGTATCGCTTGGATTGCTGGCCACGATCCTGCTGACCACCGGCATCAACCTGCCCCATGGTGAGTGGGCATCGGTGACGATGCTGGTGGTGATCGGCGGCTTGCAGCATCACGGCAATATCGGCAAAAAGGCTGCCGAACGCGCCATCGGCACCTTGATCGGCGCCGCTGTCGGTCTGGCGCTGGTGGCGCAAGAGGCCTGGCTCGGCATGCCTTGGCTGACCTATTTCGAGATGGCCGTGGTGTGCGGGTTTTTCTCGTACCACGCCATCGGCAAGGGCGGTTACACCGCGCTGCTGTCGGCGATCACCGTGTTCATCGTCGCCGGGCATGGCGACAATCCAGTCACCGACGGGTTGTGGCGCGGGGTCGATATCCTGATCGGCATTGCCCTGGCCCTGGCGTTTTCCTTCGCCCTGCCGCTGTACGCGGTCTACTCCTGGCGCTACAACCTGGCCGACGCTTTGCGCGACTGCGCGGCGATCCACGCCCGCATCATCAATGGCCAGTCGGTCAGCGATGACGAATACCACAAAATCATGGGCCGCCTGAACACGGTGATGCTGCAACTGCGCTCGCTGATGCCGTCGGTGTCCAAGGAAGTGCGGATTTCCATGACCGAACTCGATGCCATCCAGCGCCATCTGCGCCTGTGTATCAGCACCCTGGAAATCCTCGGCAACACCCGGCCGGATACCAACGACCCCGTGGCCATGGCCAATCTGCAATCGACGCTCAAAGCCGAGCATCGGCTGATTCGGGTGCAGTTGATCGGCATGGCCCGGGCGTTGAAATCCGGTGCCACCCAGCGCCTCAGTCGGCCCGCCGAACTGCCGACCGATGCCAGCCTGGATGCCCCGGTCTATAACGCCCTGGACGGCTACCGGTTGCTGAACCGCCAGCTGGCCGCCAACATCGGCCAGATGCGCCAGCGCCTGGCCAAGACCGCGCCGCGCTGGAACATCTGACGCCGGTTCAGGGCGTGACCGTGCGCCGCCATTTCAGGGTCCAGCCCTGCTGCATGCCGGCAGCCGCCAGGAGAATCGCGGCGACACCCAGCCATTGCAGGGGCTCCAGGCGATGGCCGAAGGCAAACCAGTCGACGAAGATCGCCGCAATCGGGTAGATGAACGACAACGCACCGGTCAGTGCCGTCGGCAGTTTCTGAATCGCGCCGTACAGCAGCACATACATCACGCCGGTGTGGACAATGCCCAGGGTCACCAGGCTGGCCCAGGCGCTGGGTGCCTGGGGCAGCGCCGAGAAGTGCGCGAACGGCGCGAGCAGCAGCACGCCGGTGCTGACCTGGATCAGCGCGATCAGGTGCGGCGGCGTACCGGTCAGGCGCTTGATGATCAGCGCGGCAATCGCATAAAGGAATGCAGCGCCCAGCGCCAGGGCGATGCCAACCAGGTAATCATTGCCGCTTTCATTCTGGTCGCCATGGGCGCTGACAATGGCCAACATCCCGAGAAACGAGATGCCCAGCCAGAACAGTTTCTGCAGGGTGATTTTCTCGTTGAGGAATAACGCCGCCAACCCCACCAGCATGAACGGCTGAACGTTGTACACCGCGGTACCGATGGCAATCGAGGCGCGGGAGTAAGACGCGAACAGCAATACCCAGTTGCCGACAATCGCCACGCCGCTGAGCACGGCCAGCAAGAAGGTGGTGCGGGTCAGGATGCCGGGGCGCAGGAAGCCGAATGCCGCGCAAATCAGCAACAAGGTCCCGGCGCCGAACACGCAGCGCCAGAACACCACGTCCAGCACCGGTTGCCCGGACACCAGCACGAACCAGCCGATGGTCCCGGAAATCAGCATGGCGGCGGTCATTTCAAATGAGCCGCGACGTATTGTCTTGTCCATCATCAGACTCCTGTGTGTGAGCCCAAAGTATGCCAATCCGCCCGGGGGCTTCTCCAGCGCAAAAATCAGGCTAAACTCGGTTTCTGCCTTTTTTATCAAGGCGGTTCCGATTAATTGCCTAATCGAGGATTTCGCCATGACCGATGACATCGACCAGGTGCTGATCACCGCCTTGATGGAGGACTCGCGGCGCTCGCTCAAGGCCCTGGCGAACATCAGCGGACTGTCTTCGCCCAGTGTTGCCGAACGCCTGCGCCGCCTCGAAGAACGAGGTGTACTCAAGGGATACACGGTAGAGATCGATCCCAGATGCTTCGGCTATCAACTGCAGGCCATCGTCCGTATCCGCCCGCTGCCGGGTCAGTTGCAGGAGGTGGAGCGGCAGATCCAGGCGATCCCCGAGTTCACCGAATGTGACAAGGTTACTGGGGACGATTGCTTCATTGCCCGGTTGCATGTGCGGTCGATGGAGCAACTGGACACATTGCTTGACCGGCTTAATAGCCATGCTGAAACCAACACGGCTATTGTCAAGAAGACGCCGGTCAAGCGGCGGTTGCCACCGATGGCATGAGTACGCAGCCAGACGGCCGGGGCGTGAGGGGGCGTGCACCGCAAAAGCCAAAGCGAGGCGGCCTACCAGCCGACCTGGCTCCCTGATCCGCACACAATCCAACTGTAGGAGCTGGCTTGCCAGCGAAGGCGCCCTGACAGCCGCCCCATCTCTTCCGACCCTACTCAATCCCCCTGTAGATACCGTCTTGAACCTCACCGGACACTTTCTTCACGAACACCTCAAAACGACAAATCAACGACAACACTGCAAGCCCTGATCCCCCACGACGCTCTACAAAAGCCAATAAAAAAACCCGCCGAAGCGGGTTTTTTACTCAACGCCAGCGATCAGTCATCGCGGCTCATGATGCCGAAGATCTGCAACAAGCTGATAAACAGGTTGTAGATCGATACATACAGGCTGATGGTCGCCATGATGTAGTTACGCTCGCCGCCATGGATGATGGCGCTGGTCTGGAACAGAATGCAGACCGAGGAGAACAGCACGAAACCTGCGCTGATCGCCAGTTGCAGGCCGCTGATCTGGAAGAAGAAGCTGGCAACCACCGCACCCAGCAACACGAAGAAACCCGCAGTGATGAAGCCACTGAGGAAACTCATGTCCTTGCGGGAGATCAGCACATAGGCCGACAGGCCGCCAAACACCAGCGCGGTCATCGCGAAGGCCGAGCTCACGACTTCGGCGCCGCCCTGCATGCCCAGGTAACGGTTGAGAATCGGGCCGAGCAGGAAACCCATGAAACCGGTCAGGGCAAATGCCGACACCAGGCCCCAGGCGGAATCACGGAGCTTGTTGGTCAGGAAGAAAAGGCCGTAGAAACCGATCAGCACCACGAAAATGTTCGGGTAGCCGACACGCATCTGCTGGGCGACATACGCCATCACGCCGCTGAATGCGAGGGTGAGGGCGAGTAAGCCGTAAGTGTTGCGCAGGACGCGGCTAACCTCTAGCTGCTCAGCCTGCACGCTGTTATTAACTGCGTAATCCTGTTCGCGCATGGCGACACTCCTGTTGGTTTGAAACGTTCAGTCGCAAAGATCATAACAGACGCTCTGTAACAAGCTACGAAGAGAGTTTGACAGTGTGTTTCATTCAGGTATTATGGCGCCCGCAACGCAAACGGAGGTGTGGCCGAGTGGTTTAAGGCAACGGTCTTGAAAACCGTCGACTGTAACAGGTCCATGAGTTCGAATCCCATCGCCTCCGCCATCTTTATACGACAAAGCCCTGATTATTCAGGGCTTTGTCGTTTCTGGGGTTTGGTGCACGAGGCAAAGGCAACACCATGGATCGGCTTCATCAGTCTTCTTCTCTCAGCGCATTGATCCGCCCTGATTTTTCTGCGGCCACCAGCGCGGCATGGTCCTTTGCATTTTGATCGGCATAGGCGATGGCAAATTTTCCGATGGCCTGGTCGAATGAATCCGTCTTGCCCAAGTAGCCACTAATAAGAGCCGCATCCCCTGATTTGGCGTGGGCACGGGCGAGGGTAAGACCGCACCACTCGGCGTACATCTTCATTCGTGCGGCGGATATGCCTTCGATGGGCGCTGACATTTTCATGTCTCGCAACTGGCGTACAAAGAAATACCGGCCGTTTTGGCTGCGTGTCCAGCCCAAAAAGATGTCGCTGGAGGACTGCATCAGACGCTGCCCCGTGACTACGCGCTGCCCTTGGTTCTCGTAGTCGCTCTTGCCTGCATAGGGCGCCAGTACCGAGGTACAGGCTTCCTTGAATTGCAGGAGCAAAGGGTGGTTTTCCGCGGAAAAGAACAGACCGACGAAACAATAGGTACCGACGCTGCCGATCCCGACAGCTTTGACGGCAATGTCTTCGAGACGGTAACGATCAAAGAGCACGCGCCGTTCATGGGGCAGCGACAATCGATAATCTTGCAGAGCCAAACGGACGTTCTGCACGAAGCCCTTTTCATACACATGAAACAGTATGGGCGGCTGATCGATCAGCCGCCGACGCCCCCCAACTTCGCTGCTGATCTTGGGATAGAGGTAATCGCCGACACGCATCCTGGCCTTTGCAACCACTTGCTCCCGAACTTTCTTGATTTCAGCATTGGGTGCCATATCGATGATCGATTGGGCATCCAGGTGGTCATACCAGACATCCAGTGGGCTCATCTTCGAAAATTTGCGCAGGCGCTCGCGGTAAGCACGAACGCATTCGGCAGCAATGGCCCGTGCGTCTTTTTCGCTGATTTGGTTATCGCGTGCGGCCACGGCAAAACTGATCGCCAAGCGTTTTACATCCCATTCCCAAGGGGCTGGGAGCGTTTCGTCGAAATCGTTGATGTCAAAAATCAGATTGCGCTCAGGTGTCGCGAACAACCCGAAGTTCATCAGGTGGCAATCCCCGCAAGCCTGCACCGCAATGCCAGTGGTCGGGGTAGTGGCCAGGTCATGCGCCATCAAACCCGCAGCGCCGCGCAAAAAGGTGAATGGACTGCGCAACATGCGCCCGTAGCGCACAGGCACCAGATTGGGCAGTCGATAACGGTTGGACTCCTCGAGGAGATCGATAGGGTCACGGTGTTTGCGCGGTAGTTTCCATACGGCGTGAACCGAATGCGGCAGACGCTCGCGTAATTGCTCACCCGCGTACAGACGCTCCTTGCGCGAGTGAAAGACTAGTTCGTCCCCGTTGCCTTCCGATTGCTTTGTCATGCTGCTGGCAGACTTATTTTTGCGGGGGGACATGTCCACTCCTTTGCTCAACGAAGTCTAACTCGCTTGGACACAGGATCTGGTAAGGCGACTGTTCCATCAGCCAACAGAGAGCGCGTGCACCGGCATCCTGGAAAGCGCCGAAGGCTATTATTTCAAGCGTAGCAGCTCTGATCTTGGGTGCTGTATTGCGCCGGGTGTATTGAATTGACTCTGGAATCGTAGACTTATCCGAATGGCTGCTTGCTTGCCAAGCGGTCACTCGCTACAGACCACGAATTACGGGCATTTGTATCTCGGTCTTGACAACCGTCGACTGTAACAGGTCCATGAGTTCGAATCCCATCGCCTCCGCCATCTTTATACGACAAAGCCCTGATTTTTCAGGGCTTTGTCGTTTCTGGGGTTTGGCAAAACCTGCCAGCCCTCACTTCGGCCCACACCTCGGATGAAGTATTGATTCGTCAGATGTCAGTGTTGCGCTGCCTTGAAGCCCTTCGATTTCGCGGGCTACCATTTCTTGCAGGAGCCGCGACGTTGCCTCCTGCTGGGGACCAGGATTCAGGCAACGGCGCGAGTGATAGTGGGAGTAACTAGCTTTATTGAGTGCCTGGGACTGTCCCCCCTCCTCCCTGCCTCCAGAAACCGGACGGTCATCCCCCACACCAAGAGACTGAGTATGGGGGCGATTAGTGGCGGGAGCTATTGCTTGGTGATGCTTTCACTGCCGGGCCAATTCAACAGGCGACGGGTGAAACCATAACTCGCGGCCTGGTAGTGGGCAATCGCACGTGCGACCAGGGGGTCGTCGAGCTGAACCGTCACCTCATGGCTGGCACCCAGCGCGTCATCGTGGCGTCGCAACATCGCTCGGGGGCTGAGGATCGCCAGATCTTTACCATCGAACAGGCCAAGGTGTTGGTAATTACCTACCAACACGCGGGGTGGCAAGGCGGAAGGCTGAAGCAAATTGCGACCGAAGAATGTCGATTCGTAATTGAGGTTTAACAGACCGAGTAGGGTTGGAGCCAAGTCGATCTGACTCGCAAGCTGGCCGTCCTCACGCGCCGGAATGAGCTTGGGCGCATAGATGAACAAAGGGATTTGGTAGTTACGAATCGGAAGATCTTCCTTACCCGCGCTGCCCGCGGTGTGGTCAGCGACAAAGACGAAGATAGTGTCGTTGAACCAGGCTTTATTTCGGGCGGCTTCAAGAAACCTGCCGATTGCATAATCGGTGTATTTCACAGCGCCGTCGCGGCCGTCACCGGATGCAATATCGATCCTGCCTTCAGGGTAAGTGTATGGACGATGATTGGAGGTAGTCATCAGTTGCAGAAGGAACGGTTTTTGGTTGGCAAAATTTTCGTCTGCCAGCTTCAGCGTTTGCTGGTAGAGGTCTTCATCAGCCATACCCCAGGCATTTTTGAAATGGATCTCGGCTTCATCGATGCTGCTTTGATCTACGACCCGATAACCATTGCCGCTGAAGAACGCATTCATGTTGTCAAAATAGCCACGGCCGCCATACACAAACACGCTGTCGTAACCGACGTGCTTCAGCTGTTGGCCCAGGCTGGCGAAACCGCTTTCACGGCCAACCCGTTTGACAATAGAGCGTCCCGGCGTCGGCGGGATAGACAACGTAATGGCCTCCAGGCCGCGGTCCGTCCTGGTGCCAGTGGCATAGAAGTTGTTGAAGTACAGGCTCTCTTTACGCAGTTGGTCGAGGTTGGGCGTCAGGTTGTCGGGGTTCCCATTGCTGCCCATGTACTTGGCGCTGAAGCTTTCGATAGTCACCAGAATAATATTATGTCGCTGGGTCTTATCATTCTGGGTCACGGTACGGCGGACATCGAGCGAATCTTTACCGATGAATTGCACGTTGCCTTCCGCTAGCTCCTGGCGGATGTGCTGGCCAACCACGTCATTCGGCAAGGTGCCATAGAACTGATCGTAGTCCAGCTCGTTGTTGCGAAATGCGGCAAAAAACTGATACGGACCATTACTGGCCAGCTCATGTTGATAGGTGTTGCCGCCTTTGCCACGTGGAGTGTCCTGGTCAACGACCAATAGAACGACAGCACTCAAAGCGAAAATCACCCCGATACTCAGCACGCGTTGGCGCCAGGAAGGCAACGGTGCACCAATCACCCGCTGTAGAGGTTTGTGCAGAGCGATACAAATAGCAACCGCGATAACCGCCAGCCCGCCAAGCAATTTGCCGATTGGGTAGGACTCCAGAATGTTGTTCAACACCTCGTCGGAGTACACCAGATAATCCACGGCAATAAAATTGAAGCGTACGCCGAACTCGTCCCAGAACAGCCATTCAGCCACCGCAGTAAATAACATGGCGAAAACGCTGAGCGTCAGTAGCCCCTGCAAAAACCAGCGGTGAGCACGTGATCGCCACAGCGACGGCGGGCACAGCAGCACATACAGGCTCATCGGCAGCGCAGCGTAAAGTAGGAAGCTCAGGTCGTATAAGGCGCCGATGCCAAAGATCGACGCAAATGCACTACCCGACTCTGAAAGATGAGTGGCGAGTAACACTAGGCGGGTGAGGAAAAAAATCACTAGCCACAGGCCTGTGATCATCAATAGGAAACGCAGAGGGGCTGAAGCGGGAAAACGCATTAAAAACTCCTTGTTGTGCTCCCCTCCAGATTGAAAATTGCTGTGCCGATTGGCCGAAAAGTCGTAAGCATTAAGACGTTCTTGTCTTCGAATGCACTGAGTTACGACCCATTTTGAGGGGACGTAAATCTATCCGACGAATTAGCAAAATTTCGTCAAAACGAAGTCCTGAATTGCGGTCTTGGTGAAAATCAATGCCGCGGCAGCTGCTGGCTCTTCAGACAAGCAAAGCCCCCAATGCACCTCGGCAGCGCTGAAGAGTATCGGGGGAAGCGAGGTACGCAGAGTAGATTTTCCAGTAAAAAACGATTTTATGGTTTACGACTAAACGAATAGAACAAATTTGGCTCCGCCACGACGTACAAATGCCCTTGCGCATCCATGGTTACGCCTTCTGGATTCACCTTGGACGAGAAAAAATCCTTCACGCCTTCGAGCAGACTTTTATAACTGACAAAGCGACCTTCTTTATCCAGCTCAATCAATAATTTGGACTGCTCGCTGAGTAAAACGAGATGTCCAGTGCCCGGATCGTAATAAGCGTCGGCCAGGTCACGCCCGAAAACGCTTTGGTTAACCCATTCAGTTCGATCGATCAAGTTGATGGACAGGTGTCCATTCAAGCTCTTCGACACTCCACCAATTTCATACAACTGGCGCGGATCGCGCTCCTTGATCACAAATAATCGGTCCCCGACAGGGTCATAGGTCACCCCTTCGAAGCCTTTGTTGTTTGTACTCAGGTTGACGCCTACGGTGAGGAACGGCTCTGCACCCTTTCGAAGGGTCGCGGACTTCTCGGGTAGTTGGATAAACGTCAGACGTTGATCACCTTCTTCAGTGACAACGACTCGACCATTGCCCATGTAGGCCAATCCTTCGGTATCGTCAAAGCCCTCAAGCGGATAACGCTCAAGTACATTGCCAGTGCGGTCGAGAGCGACAATTTGCAGCTCGCCGCCATTGGTAATGGCCAGCAACCGATCAAGGTCGTAGTCGTAGGTGATACCCGAGAGGTTATCTTCAATGCCCTCGAGTGGCTTAGCCACTACATCAGGCATAAACCCCGGCAACCACAAACCTGGCTTTACCTCAGCGGAGCTGCCCCAGGTTTGCAAAACAAAGTGATACAGCTGTTGGTGCCAGAAGAAACGGCTGGAAGCCGCCCCAAGCACTCCTAGTGTCAGCAACACCAGAATAACAATGCGCAGCCGATGGCGTCGCTGAGCTTTGCGCAAGACCAAAGCCACACCCAATTCAACATTCATCGAACAACTCCGGCCGTCACAGGGGATGCTTCCACACGAATTGATAAACCTTGTCTGGTGCCGGAGGCTGGCAACTATGGTTGTCCGCATCCGCACCCACCAAGAACCACTCCGCCCTTGAGGTGTCGCCAACACTGCGAGCTTTTTCCGGGTCGTAACAGCGGGCCAAATCCCGTGCGGGCACCAGGGCATAGGCCTGCGGGTGGCTACGAAGCCACATGGCTGAGTGTTCCAGAGATTGGCGGTCCATGAAGCCAAAATGCACTATCGGTTGCTGCGCAAATAACCAGTGCCCCTCACGCCAGCTGACCAGCACCAACTCGGAGTTTCCGGTCAGCCGCGCCACCTCACGCATGATGGTTTCGTGGGGGTTGATGCCTTCTTTATGGGGCTCGATGAAGCCGCGTACCCACCAAGCGCACAACCACACCACGGTCAATACAACAAATACCGTTCTGCCCCTGGGACGCTTGCTGAAACAACGGCGTAGCATCCAGGGAATAAGTGGCGCCACCAACAGAATCAGTGCCGGTAACGCAGGAAAGATATACAGCTTGCGTTTGCCACTGCTCAGGCTGAAAAACAACAACACCAAGACCACCCAACCGAGTAGCACCAACACTCGACCGTCGTGCTTGACCAGTTGCTTACGCCAAGCGGGCACCAGCCATGGGAGCATGAAAAAAATCGGCACCCAATACTTCGGGATAACCTGGACGAAGAAATACCAAAAGGGTTCGCGGTGATCCCAAGCGTTGGAGTACCGGCCAGCCGTTTGTTTCAGCAAGATTTCCTGGGCGTAAGCCAGGCTATCGGAACTGCCCTGCAGCACGATCATCAACAGAGGCCCCAGCCATATCGCGATTGCTGCTAACGCGACCAGCAGCCCTAGCCACCAGGCTCGCGCTTTGCCGGGCATGGGCACCACTCCTTTCCAGCCTTTACGCACCGCATACGCGTATGGGATCAGCATCAACACCGGCAGAAAGCCCACGCCTTTGCTGATGATTCCAAACCCCATGGCTGCACAGGCAACGTAGTACCAACGCCACGCCGGGCCTAGCAATAGATGCCGGCATAGACCATAGATCCCCAGAATTATCCATAGAGCCAGAAAGCCATCAATCTGCCCTGTCCGTAAAATGCTGTAGGTCTGGTAAGTCGCGAGAAACAATATCGCTGCGATTACACCTACACGCCGACCCCACAAGCGACGGCCCAGGTCATACAAGCAGGCCGTAGTAACGGCGCCTGCCAGTAGCGCTGGTAAGTAGAGGGCTACTTTTGGCAGGTGGGTAAGCTGCACGAATAGCGCCACAGCCCACATGAACAGAGGAGGCTTGTCCGCGTAAATTTCGCTAGCGCGATGGGGAATAAACCACGAACCGTTCTGCATCATTTCCAGGGCTACGCCGAGAAAACGCTCTTCATCGACATTTAACGGCTGGCGCCAGCCAAGACCGGCTCCTACCATGACCAACGTCAACACCACAAAAGCCAAAAGTTCTAACCGCGAAGAAGCTAGTCGTATCCGCACCGTCTCAGTCCTTTTTTTCTAATTCGCGGCTTTCCTGCTCGCGATGTTTGGCAATTAACTGCAAATTGCGCAGGTACACAATGAAACCGAAAGACTGGCCGACAATAAAAACCGGGTCCTCGCGGTAGATTGCGTACGCCAACAGCAGCGCGCTGCCAACGATGCTCAGATACCAGAACCCAACAGGAATCATGCTGCGTTTTTTGTATTCGCTGTACAGCCACTGCAGAACAAAACGCCCGGTAAATGCCAACTGGCCAGCGAAGCCAATAGCCAACCACAAAGATTCTTTGCCCATGTCACACCTCGGTTTCTTGTGCGTTGACTTCCAGGCGGGTGCGTTTTATCAGCCACCACACACCGAACAAATCCACAATGCCCACCAGGGCTCGGTCGAGATTTCCGTAGTTGGAAACCCCTGAGCCACGCTCACGGTGGTTCACCGGTTGAATCAACATTCGGCCGTTGTGACGACGGATCAGGGCAGGAATAAAGCGGTGCATGTGATCGAAATATGGCAAGCGCAGAAAAGCTTCACGTTCAATCAATTTGATACCGCAACCGGTGTCGGGCGTTTGGTCCTTCAGCAGGCTGCTGCGCAGGTTGTTGGCAAATCGCGAAGCCCAGCGTTTGCTCGTCGTGTCCCGGCGATTTACACGGTGACCCGCCACCAGTTTTACACCTCCGGGTTTGCCCTCCGAACCACGAACCAGGTCCAGCATTTTCGGTAGATCGGCCGGATCGTTCTGGCCATCGCCATCAAGGGTTGCCAACCAATGCCCACTCGCCACTTCGGCCGCGTGGTAAATCGAGGTGCTCTGCCCGAGGGAACGAGCATGACTGAGTACCCTCAATTGACTGTAACCACTACTTTGTAGCGTTCGTAATTCGGTGGCGGTGGCGTCGGTGCTTCCATCATCGACCACTATGACCTCAAAGGTCTCATTGGCTAGCGCGACACGCACCTCTTCCAATAGCGGAATGAGGTTACCTGCTTCATTTTTTGCCGGAATCAGGACCGACACATATGGCGTTTCGTGCATGACGTTTCCGTAAAAAAGCTGAGAAAGTGAGTGGCTAAACGCCGTAATAGTTGCGGTACCAATCGACAAACGACTGCACACCGGTAGACACCGTGACCTGTGGGCGGAAACCCACGCGGTCCTCCAGTTCGCGAGTGTCTGCCCAAGTGTTAACGACATCGCCTGGCTGCAGCGGCATGAAATTTTTTATTGCGCGGATTCCCAGCGCCTCTTCAATGCACTCGACAAATTCCAGAAGCTTCACCGGCGCGCCAAAGCCGATGTTGTAAACCTTGTTTCGCGCGCCGGTCTCATCGGTCGGTGGCAGCGGTATCAATCGCACAAGGCCCTCGACGATATCGTCGATATAAGTGAAATCGCGAGACATCGCACCGTCGTTGTACACGTCAATAGTGCGACCTTTCAGGATGGCGTCAGTGAATTTGAACAGTGCCATGTCGGGCCGTCCCCAAGGACCATACACGGTAAAAAATCTCAGACCGGTAGTGGGAATGCCATAGAGATGCGAGTAGGCGTGGGCCATCAGTTCATTGGCGCGCTTGGTAGCTGCGTAGAACGACACCGGCTGATCGACAGGGTCGGTTGTGGCATACGGTAAGTGGTCGTTCAATCCGTACACCGAGCTACTTGAGGCGTATATCAGATGCGCCGGCATACGAGCACGACAGGCTTCCAACACATTGAGGAATCCCACCAGATTGCTTTGCGCATAGGTGTCCGGGTGGTCGATGGAATAGCGCACTCCGGCTTGAGCAGCCAGGTGGACGACTTGCTCGAACTCCTTTTCAGCAAACAAATCCAACAACGCTTGCTTGTCGGCGACGTCCAGTAATTGGAACTGGAAATTGCGGCATTCAGCTAGTTGCGAAAGGCGAGCCTGTTTCAGCTCAACGCTGTAGTAGTTGTTGAGGTTGTCGATGCCAATAACCTGATGGCCATCGCTGCATAGGCGCCTGGCAGTATGGAACCCGATAAAACCTGCAACGCCGGTTACCAGTATCCTCATACGCCGCTCCGTCCTTGCGTGCCTTTCCCTATTACGCCATAAGACTGATGCTGCACCCCGTTGATATTTTCGATGCAGATGAGTTCAGAAAACGCGATGGTGAACTGGCCATCGGCACCATGTCTAGCGTCGACAGCTCTCCAGCACATCTGATTGAACATTTTTGTTACGCAGGATGGCTGTGCCAAATCGACATAGCCACTAACAAGAACGGTCACATCCATAAATCACTCTGCTTGGTGGCAAGGCTTTTCTGTACCTACAGAGGCTTATAATCAAAAAGAAATGAAAATTTTGTGAGTGGCACAAGGTGATAGTGAGAAAGCGCAGAGCAATAAGGTGAGCACATCTAATTGAAATGAAAATGACATAGATTAAAGGTATTTTTGACGTTTTTTTCTCATTTTACTCTCTACATTCGCTGCACCTCAAAATATGCAAATGATTCGCATTGATAGGCAGCGAATCTGTGTGCATCACCTCTAAAAAGAATCAGGAACTGCCACAGAATGATCTCCCCTACCCCCTCGTTCTTCAAAATAGCACTGCTAACTACTGCGCTGCTGAGCGCCGGCCAAGTGAATGCAGCAGAGGCAGATGGCATCGTGGTCTACAACGCTCAACACGAAAGCCTGACCAAAGCTTGGATCGAGGGCTTTACCCAGGAAACCGGCATCAAAGTCACCGTACGCAATGGCGACGATACCGAGATGGGGAATCAGCTTGTGCAGGAAGGCGTGGCGTCTCCGGCCGATGTGTTCCTTACCGAGAACTCCCCGGCCATGGTGCTGGTCGACAACGCGGGGCTGTTTGCCCCGGTTTCACCGGCCACCCTGGAACAGGTTGGCGCAGCGTACCGCCCGGCGCATGGGAAATGGGTGGGAATCGCGGCGCGCTCTACGGTGTTTGTCTACAACCCGAGCAAGCTGCCAGAGGCCCAACTGCCCAATTCGGTGATGGATCTCGCGGGGCCGGAGTGGAAAGGTCGCTGGGGCGCTTCGCCGGCCGGCGCGGACTTCCAGGCTATCGTCGCCGCCGTGCTTGCACTCAAGGGAGAAGCCGCGACGCTTGATTGGCTGAAAGCGATGAAAACCAATGCCACCGTCTACCGGGGTAACAGCGCGGTGCTCAAAGCGGTCAACGCCGGGCAGGTCGACAGCGGCTTGATCTACCACTATTACAGCTTTGGGGATCAGGCCAAGACCGGCGAAAACAGCAAGAACACCGCCTTGCACTATTTCAAGCACAAGGATCCTGGCGCGTTTGTCAGTGTCTCCGGTGGCGGCGTCCTGGCGTCGAGCAAACACAAGGAACAAGCCCAGGCGTTCCTCAAATGGATTACCGGGAAAGATGGCCAGGAAGTCCTGAAAACCGGCAAATCGTTCGAATACGCCGTGGGCAAAAATACCGAATCCAACCCCAAACTGGTGCCTTTGCAGCAACTCGACGCGCCGACAGTCGATGCCTCAAAACTCGACAGTAAAAAAGCCGTGGAGTTGATGACTCAGGCAGGACTGCTTTAATTGATGCCTGAAACTTTTCCGGCGGGTGTCGCTGAGGCGATACCCGCGAACTTGCGACGACGATCTCGTGGTCTCTTTACGAGCCGTGGTGGCGGTTGGGTAGTCGGTTTGGCGGTGCTGGTATCGCTGCTGGCGCTGCTACCGATTGTCTTCGTCATCGGTGTGTCGTTCCAGACCGGCTGGGCGACTCTTGTGCCGCTGGTATTGCGGCCGCGGGTCGCTGAACTGTTGATCAACACCATTTTACTGGTGGCGATCACGATTCCATTGTGCGTCACGTTAGGCCTGTCACTGGCATGGCTGACAGAACGCACCAATCTGCCGGGGCGACGCTGGTGGTCGTTGTTGGCGACCGCCCCATTGGCGGTTCCGGCGTTTGTTCACAGCTATGCGTGGGTCAGTCTGGTCCCACCGATTCACGGGCTCTTTGCCGGGGTTCTGGTCTCGGTCATCGCCTACTTCCCGTTCCTGTATCTGCCGATTGCTGCGACCCTGCGCAGGCTCGATCCGGCCATCGAAGACGTTGCCGAATCGCTGGGCCTCAAACCCTGGGCGATATTTTTTCGCGTGGTATTGCCACAACTGCGCCTGGCCATCTGTGGCGGCGCCTTGCTGGTCGGCCTGCACCTGCTGGCCGAATATGGCCTGTACGCGATGATCCGCTTCGACACCTTCACCACAGCAATCTTCGATCAGTTCAAGTCCACCTTCAATGGACCCGCCGCCAACATGCTGGCCAGCGTGCTCGCCCTGTGTTGCCTAGTGATGCTGACCGCAGAATCGGCCGCTCGCGGCACGGCGCGTTACGCCCGGGTCGGGTCGGGAAGCGCTCGGGAGCAGCGGGTTGTGCGCCTGAAATCCGCAACAACCCTCCTCGCGCTGACGCTGCAGATCGTCACCTGCGCGCTGGCGCTGGGCGTGCCATTGGTGACGTTGGGGCACTGGTTGGTGGCCGGTGGCACGCAGGTCTGGCAGATGGCCGAGCTTCTGCAGGCGTTGCAACAGACCCTGCTGTTCGGTGTTGCGGGTGCAGCCCTCACGACCTGCGCCGCCATCCCGATTGCCTGGTTGTCGATTCGCTCTCCGGGCCGGTTGCAACGTGTACTGGAAAGCTGTAACTACATCACCAGTTCGTTGCCCGGGATCGTCGTAGCCCTGGCATTGGTGACCATCACCATCCATTTCGCCCGGCCGATCTACCAAACCACTATCACAGTGTTGCTGGCGTACCTGCTGATGTTTCTTCCCCGCGCCCTGGTGAGTTTGCGCGCAGGCATCGCGCAGGCCCCGGTAGAACTGGAAAACATGGCTCGCAGCCTGGGCCGCTCCCCCGCTCGGGCATTGTGGTTGATCACCCTGCGCCTGGCCGCGCCCGGCGCCGCCGCGGGCGCCGCACTGGTATTTTTGGCGATTACCAATGAGTTGACAGCTACTCTGCTGCTGGCCCCAAACGGCACGCGCACCCTGGCGACCGGGTTCTGGGCGTTGACCAGCGAAATCGATTACGCCGCCGCTGCGCCCTATGCCTTGCTGATGATCCTGCTGTCGCTTCCGTTAACCGGACTTCTTTATCATCAATCCAAACGGACGGCTGGCCGATGAACGCTCTTGAACTCCATTCCATTTCCAAGTCTTACGGCTCCCATCAAGCGCTGGAGAGCATCAACCTGTTGGTGCCGACGGGCAGCCGCACGGTGATTGTCGGCCCTTCGGGCTCGGGCAAGACCACCTTGCTGCGCATGATCGCCGGCTTCGAATTCCCGGACTCGGGCCGCCTTTCACTCAATGGCCAAACACTCGTCGACGACACCCACGAAGTCCCGGCGCATCAGCGTTTGATTGGGTTTGTTCCCCAGGACGGCGCCCTGTTCCCGCACATGACCGTGGCCGCGAACATCGGTTTCGGGCTGTCGATCAAGGGCGGTGCAAAACAGGAGCGAGTCGCAGAGTTGATGGACAGCGTGGCGCTGGATGCGAACATGACTAACCGTTGGCCCCATGAACTGTCCGGTGGCCAGCAACAACGCGTGGCACTCGCGCGGGCGTTGGCGCAACAGCCGCGTTTGATGTTGCTGGACGAGCCGTTTTCGGCCCTCGACACCGGACTTCGGGGAGCCATGCGCAAAATGGTCGCACGGCTACTGACCGACGCCGGCGTCACCACCATTCTGGTCACCCATGACCAGAGCGAAGCCTTGTCGTTTGCCGATCAGTTGGCGGTGATGCGCGACGGTCGGCTTGTTCAGTCAGGCCATCCGCTGGACCTTTACCGCTACCCCGAAGATGAACAAACCGCGCTGTTTCTGGGGGATGCCGTGGTCATGCCGGCGCGGATCGAAGCGGGTTGGGCGCATTGCGACCTGGGCCGGATACCGGTCAACAACCACCGAAACAACAATTCAGCGCAGATCATGCTGCGGCCCGAACAACTGCAACTGGTCGGCGTCCCATCCACCCCCGCCGAGGCCAGCGGATGTCGCGCCGTGGTAACCGAGCGCGAGTTCAGCGGCAATACCTGCACATTGACCGTGCAATTGCAGGCTTTGTCTGCCAATCAGCAATGTCGAACTTTGAGGGTGCGTAGTTCCGGCATGTACGCACCGCCCACCGGTAGCGCAGTGCATGTCTCGGCCATCGGTCATGCCCACGTTTTGAGCGAGCCTTGAATCCTGTCAGGTCAAGATTGAAGATCCGCCACCCTTCACGCCAAGAATCGTGAGGTGGCGCTCTTCGATCATTCGATTGGTCAATAGCGAGATGGTTTTAAATGCATAGCTATCGGGGCACATCACAATAATTACCCGATGCTGTCCAGAGCCAAACTTCTTGCTGCACATTAGAATACCAAGATAACCACAACTACCCACATTAAGTGAACGTATAAAGTCAAAATAGCTGTAAGCCTTTTCCCACCTGTGGTGTGTGATCGATAAGGATGAGGCGCTATCTGCCTGGAATTGCATATAAACGATTTGACGACCGTTTTTTCATGCATCTTTCACAAAATCGAGCTTAACCTCAATCAATACAGGCGAGTTCTCACTTACCCACACGAGCACGAAATATCTACTGGAGTGTTTGATCAAGCCTTTCAGGTAATTGATTGATGCAGCTTTTCTTTTAACGTCTACGCTGTCACTGGATCCATGTTGTCAGCCTCAAAGGTTATTCACTTTTCAGCCAGAGGTGCCCATGACTCAAGCATTTCTTCCGTTTTCCCGCCCCTGTATCGGCGCTGAAGAAATTGCCGCCGTAGAGCAAGTACTGCGCTCCGGCTGGATTACTACCGGCCCGAAAAGCCAGGAACTCGAAGAACAGTTCGCCAACTATGTTGGCTGCAGGCATGCCGTTGCACTTTCTTCGGCCACCGGCGGTATGCATATCACGTTACTGGCATTGGGAATCGGTCCGGGCGATGAAGTTATTACCCCGTCGCAAACCTGGGTGTCGACCGCCAACATGATCTGCCTGCTGGGGGCCACGCCGGTGTTCGTCGACGTGGACCGTGACACGTTGATGAGTGATCTCTGGAGCATCGAAGCGGCGATCACGCCACACACCAAAGCAATCATTCCGGTGCATTACGCCGGTGCCGCGTTTGATCTCGATCCGCTGTATGCGCTGGCCGACAAACACGGCATCCCGGTTATCGAAGACGCCGCGCACGCCGCCGGCACGTTCTACAAAGGACGTCATATCGGATCAACAGGCACGGCGATTTTCTCATTCCACGCGATCAAGAACATGACCTGCGCCGAAGGCGCAATGTTCGTCAGCGACAATGAAGCGCTGGCCAGTCGCGTGCGCATGCTCAAGTTTCATGGCCTTGGTGTCGACGCCTACGACCGCCTGACCCATGGGCGCAAGCCCCAGGCCCAGGTCATGGAACCTGGCTTCAAATACAACCTGGCCGACATCAATGCTGCCATCGCGCTGGTGCAGCTGGAGCGCCTGGACGAGATCAACGCCAAGCGCACGGAACTGGCCCGGACCTATTTGCAACGGCTGGAAAGCCTGCCGGTGCAACCGCTGGCACTGCCCGCCTACCCGCAGCAGCACGCCTGGCATTTGTTCATCCTGCGCATTGATGCCGAACGCTGCGGGCTCGATCGTGAAGCGTTCATGAAGGCCTTGCAAGAACAGGGCATCGGCACCGGCATTCATTTCATCGCCACGCATCTGCACACGTATTACCGCCAGCGTTACCCCGACATCCACCTGCCCAACACCGAATGGAACTCGGCGCGCCTGTGCTCGATTCCGTTGTTCCCCGACATGACTACCGACGATGTCGAGCGCGTGGTCGACGCCATTGAAATCGTTATGGACACATGCCTGTGAAACCTTACCCGATCCATTGCGTGTCGATTGTCATTCCGGTCTACAACGAAGAAGACAGCCTGCCCGAGTTGCTACGACGTACCGAAGCGGCCTGTCAGCAATTAAGACACACATATGAAATTGTGCTGGTCGACGACGGCAGTCGGGACGAGTCGGCGCAAATATTGGAACAGGCAGCATCGGTCAAAGGCAGCCCGGTAGTAGCGGTCATTCTCAATCGAAACTATGGCCAGCACGCAGCAATCATGGCCGGATTTGAGCAGTGCAAAGGCGATGTGGTGATCACCCTCGACGCAGACCTGCAAAACCCTCCGGAAGAGATCCCACGGCTAGTGGCGCAGGCCGAACTTGGCTATGACGTGGTCGCCACGGTGCGTAACAACCGGCGGGACTCTGCGCTACGCCGCTGGCCATCAAAGCTGATCAACCTCGCCGTACAGCGTTCCACCGGCGTGGCCATGAGCGATTACGGCTGCATGCTCCGCGCCTACCGCCGGACCATTGTCGACGCCATGCTCGCCTGTAGCGAACGCAGCACCTTCATTCCGATCCTGGCCAACAGCTTTGCCCGGCACACCACGGAAATTCTGGTGACCCACGCCGAGCGCGAACACGGTGAATCCAAGTACAGCCCGATGCGCCTGGTCAACCTGATGTTCGACCTGATCACTTGCATGACCACCACCCCTCTGCGTTTGCTGAGCATTGTCGGCTTCGCCATGGCCGGCTTGGGCGTGTTGTTCGCCACTGCCTTGATCGTCCTGCGCCTGGTCTTCGGCGCCAACTGGGCCGGCCACGGGACGTTCGTGCTGTTCGCCGTGCTGTTCGTGTTTACCGGTGGCCAGTTCATCGGCATGGGCCTGCTGGGCGAGTACCTGGGACGTATGTACAGCGATGTCCGCGCCCGTCCCCGGTTTTTTATCGAAAAAGTCTTGCGTGGACAACCCGCGTCTCCTCCCCCCGTAGTCACCGTTGACGGCCTCGCCTCCACACCTTCAGTTCAGGTTCTCTCATGAGTGCAAAAGCTGTTGTATTCGCCTATCACGATATTGGCTGTGCCGGCATCGAAGCCCTGCTCAGCGCGGGCTATGACATCGCCGCCGTGTTTACCCACGCCGATGATCCGAATGAAAAAGCTTTCTATGGATCCGTGGCGCAACTCTGCGCACGTAAAAGCATCCCGGTGTATGCCCCGGAAGATGCGAACCATCCGCTGTGGATCGAACGCATCAGCCAACTCAACCCGGATTATCTGTTCTCGTTCTACTACCGCCACCTGCTGAGCGAACCATTACTGGCCATTGCCAGCAAAGGTGCCTTCAATTTGCACGGCTCGTTGTTGCCACGCTACCGTGGGCGGGCGCCAGCCAACTGGGTGCTGGTGAACGGAGAAACCGAAACCGGCGTGACCTTGCACCGCATGGTCAAACGGGCCGATGCCGGCGCAATCCTCGCCCAGAAAGCGGTGGCGATTGAGCGCAGCGACACCGCGCTGAGCTTGCACGGCAAATTGCGGGTAGCCGCCTCCGACCTGCTGCGCGACACCTTGCCGGCCTTGCTTCAAGGCACAGTCAGCGAAACCGCCCAGGACGAATCGAAAGCCACGGTGTTTGGTCGTCGCACGCCGGCCGACGGCAAACTGGTGTGGAAGCGTCCCGCAGAAGAACTGTTCAACTTGGTGCGTGCCGTGACCCAGCCATATCCGGGCGCGTTCTGCGCCGTCGGTGAACACAAGCTGATCGTCTGGAGCGCCGAAGTCGCCAAGGGCAACGAAGGTCAGGCACCCGGCCGGGTGATCAGCTTCGATCCGCTGCGCATCGCTTGTGGCGAAGATTCCCTGGTGATCACCGCCGGTCAGCGCAACGATAACGGCTTGTACCTCAGTGGCCCGCAACTGGCCAACGAGCTGGGCCTGGTAGACGGTTCCATGCTGCGCGGCGCGGAATCCAGTCGCGCCCCACGGCGCACCCGCGTGCTGATCCTTGGCGTCAACGGTTTCATCGGCAATCACCTGTCTGAGCGCCTGTTGCGTGACGACCGCTACGAGGTGTATGGCCTGGACATTGGCTCGGACGCCATTGAACGTTTGCGCAGCCATCCGAATTTCCACTTCGTCGAAGGCGACATCAGCATCCACTCCGAGTGGATCGAATACCACATCAAGAAGTGCGACGTGATCCTGCCACTGGTAGCGATTGCCACACCGATCGAGTACACGCGCAACCCGCTACGTGTGTTTGAACTGGACTTCGAAGAGAACCTGAAACTGGTGCGCTACTGCGTCAAGTACCACAAACGCGTGATCTTCCCCTCGACTTCGGAAGTCTATGGCATGTGCCAGGACGACAAGTTCGACGAAGACAGCTCCAACCTCGTCGTCGGTCCGATCAACAAGCAACGCTGGATCTACTCGATCTCCAAGCAATTGCTCGACCGTGTGATCTGGGCTTACGGCCAGAAAGGCCTGAACTTCACCCTGTTCCGCCCCTTCAACTGGATGGGCCCACGCCTCGACCGCCTGGACTCGGCGCGAATCGGCAGTTCCCGGGCCATCACCCAGCTGATCCTCAACCTGGTGGAAGGCACGCCGATTCGCCTGTTCGATGGCGGCGAGCAAAAGCGCTGCTTCACTGATATTGCCGACGGCGTCGAAGCGCTGGCCCGGATCATCGACAACGACAACGACGCCTGCAATGGCCAGATCATCAACATCGGCAACCCGGACAACGAAGCCAGCATTCGCCAGTTGGGTGAAGGGCTGCTGCGCCAGTTCGAAGCGCACCCGCTGCGCCACAACTTCCCGCCGTTCGCCGGGTTCCGCGATGTCGAAAGCAAAGCGTTCTATGGCACCGGTTACCAAGACGTATCTCACCGCAAACCGAGCATTGCCAACGCCAAGCGCCTGCTGGACTGGACGCCGACTGTAGAAATGAGTGAAACCATCGGCAACACCCTGGATTTCTTCTTGCGCGAGGCCATGCTCGAAATCGCGGACAAGCGCTAATGCGGGCGGGCCTGCGGATCGATGTCGACACTTACCGAGGCACCCGTGAGGGGGTACCACGGCTGCTGGAGATCCTGGATGAAGCGCAGGTCAAAGCGACGTTTTTCTTCAGTGTCGGACCGGACAACATGGGGCGCCATTTGTGGCGCCTGATCCGACCGCAATTCTTCTGGAAAATGCTTCGCTCCAACGCTGCCGGTCTGTATGGCTGGGACATCTTGCTCGCCGGCACTGCGTGGCCCGGCAAGCCGATAGGCCGCGATCTCGGGCATCTGATGCGTCAGGCCCGGGCCGCTGGCCACGAGGTCGGCTTGCATGCCTGGGATCACCATGGCTGGCAGGCCAATGCCGGGCGCTGGAGCGATGGGCAACTGATCGAGCAGATTCGCCAGGGCGTGGACACGCTCAGCGACATCCTTGGGCAAAAAGTCGAGTGCTCGGCCGCTGCTGGATGGCGGGCGGACGAGCGCGTGATCGAGGCCAAGCAAGGTTTCAACTTTCGCTACAACAGCGATTGTCGCGGGCAGATCCTGTTTCAGCCGACTCTGGCCAATGGTGGTTTGGGGGCGCCGCAAATCCCGGTGGACTTGCCGACCTTCGATGAAATAGTCGGCGCGACCGTGGCGGCCAAGGATTTCAACGCTTTCATTCTTGAGCGCTTCAGTCCCGAAAAACTCAACGTTTACACGATTCATGCCGAAGTAGAAGGGATTCTGATGGCCAACGATTTTCGTCAACTACTGGCCGACGCACGCCAGCGAGGTATCCGTTTTCAACCCTTGGGCCATCTGCTGCCCGAGGCGTCCGGCACGTTGCCGACCGGTCGCGTATTGCGCGGCACGCTGGAAGGCCGTGAAGGCTGGGTGGGAGTGCAAGGTTTATGAGCAAACGTTGGGCATTGCCGCTGCTGCTGGGTTTTTTTCTGTTGGCGTACTTACTGCCATTAGGCAGTCATGGCTTGTGGATTCCCGACGAAACCCGCTACGCCCAGATCAGCCAGGACATGCTCCTGAGCGGCAACTGGGTGACGCCGCATTTCATGAGCCTGCGCTATTTCGAAAAACCGGCGGCCGGCTACTGGATGTTCGCCGCCAGCCAGGCATTGTTTGGTCAGAACCTGTTCGGAGTGCGGTTTGCCTCCGCCCTGAGCACCGGTATGAGTGTGTTGCTGTGTTACCTCATCGCTCGCCGGATGTGGAACGAACCGCGCAAGAGTTTTGCCTGCGCGCTGCTGTACATGAGTATCACCGTAGTCGCCGGTGCCGCGGGCTACGCCAACCTCGATCCGCAATTCACCCTCTGGGTCAACCTGAGTCTGGTGGCCCTGTGGTTTGCATTGGACAGCACCAGCCGCAGTCGGCGGCTGTTGAGCTGGGCCGCGTTGGGACTGGCCTGCGGCATGGGCTTCATGACTAAGGGGTTTCTGGCCTGGCTGCTGCCAGTGCTGATTGCCCTGCCCTGGATGCTCTGGCAAAAACGCTGGCGTGAGTTGTTGCTCTACGGCCCGCTGGCGATTGCCGTGGCCATCGCCGTGAGCTTGCCCTGGGTCTTGGCGGTGCATGCGCAGGAGCCCGACTACTGGCGGTTCTTTTTCTGGCATGAACACATTCGCCGTTTCGCTGGCGACGACGCGCAGCATGACGCACCGTGGTGGTTCTATCTGCCGTTGCTGGTGGCGTTCAGCCTGCCGTGGGCGGCGTTGCTGCCTTCGGCGCTGAAACAGGCGTGGCAAACCCGTCGCCAGGCCAATATCGGTTTCCTGTTGCTGTGGCTGTTGATGCCGTTACTGTTTTTCAGCCTCAGCAAAGGCAAATTGCCGAGCTACATCCTGCCGTGCCTGCTGCCGCTATCCTTGCTCCTGGGTCATGCGTTGGCCGACCGACTGCAGCTGAAACAGGGCCGGGCCCTTGGAATTAACGCAATACTGAACCTGATTCTGGGCCTGTTCACTCTGCTGGCCGTGGTCTACCTGCAACTGAAAAAACCTCTCTATGACCATGAGCAACACAACCTGGGGCTGATGGTCATCGGTCTGCTCGGCTGGATCATGGCCAACCTGCTGCAAGCCTTCAGACCTTTGCAATGCTGGACAGCGCCGGCGTTCGGCAGTTTGCTGCTGATCGGGCTGCTGCCAGCCGGATTGCCCAAGTCGGTGGTGGCTAACAAAATGCCCGACCAGTTCATCCTCGAACACCTTCAGGAACTCGGCCAGACCGACACGTTGCTGAGCAATGACCTTGGTGCCGCCGCAGCCCTGGCGTGGCGTCTGAAACGCCCGGACGTGGCGTTGTACAACACGATAGGTGAATTGAAATATGGCCTTGCTTACCCTGACGGGATACAGCAACGGGTCGACCCTAACCAGGTGCAACATTGGATGCGCGAGGCCCGCCGCAGCGGCTCGGTCGGGGTAGTCATGCGCGTCAAGGGTGATGAAGAACTGCAAGAAATCGAACGGCTGCCCAAAGATGGCAAACGCTATGAACAAGGCAATCTGGTCATTCTGATTATCCCTCAGGGTACGTCATGAGCCTGTTGTTGCTGCTGGCCGCCTGCGTGCTGACTTGCCTGGGTCAGATTGCCCAGAAGTGCGCCGTGGAAAGTTGGCGCGCAAGGACGTCGGACTGGAGCGAGAAACTGCGCTCGCCGTGGCTGTGGCTGGCGCTCGGCGCTCTGGGGTTGGGATTGCTGGTGTGGTTGCTGGTGTTGCAGCGCCTCGAAGTCGGCATTGCCTACCCGATGCTGAGCCTGAATTTCGTGCTGATCACCCTGGTCGCCCGTTTCGTTTTCCACGAGACCATCGACCGTCGTCACTGGTTGGGCGTGACCCTGGTGATAGGCGGCGTGGTTCTGCTGGGGCAACACACATGAACCTTCATCGCGGAATCACCTTTGCGCTGGGCAGCGTGGTGCTGGTCAGTGCCGCGCAGTTGGGCATGCGCTGGAGCATGAGTCGCCTGCCTTTCCCTGAAAAATGGCTGACAGCGAGCGTCGATCTGATGGCGGTTGCTGTGGTTCTGATAGCTATGTTTGCCTACGCCTTGTCCATGCTGAGTTGGCTGGTTGCCCTGCGGGACTTGCCGTTGGGCCGAGCCTACTCGCTGCTGAGCATCAGCTACGCCCTTGTCTACCTGCTGGCTGCCAGCGTGCCGGTGTTCAACGAAGATTTCAGCCTCTCAAAAAGCCTGGGGGTGGCCCTGGTCATCCTCGGCGTCATCACCATCAACTATCGACCTGCTCACGCGCCCGAAATCAGGAGTGCCTCATGAAAATCAGTGTATTTGGTAGCGGGTATGTTGGCCTGGTGCAGGCCGCAGTGCTGGCGGAAGTCGGCCACGACGTGGTCTGCATGGACATCGACGAAAAGAAAGTCGAGTTGCTGCAACAGGGCCACGTGAGCATTTTCGAACCGGGGCTCGCAAACCTGGTGCGTGAAGGCCTGGAAAGCAAGCGGCTGCAGTTCACCACCGATGAAAAACTCGCGGTGCAACACGGTCAGGTATTGTTCATCGCAGTCGGCACGCCGTCCCGGGACGATGGTTCGGCGGACCTGTGTTACGTGTTGTCGGTGGGCGAAGCCGTGGCCCGTCATCGCGAGCAACCGGTGATTCTGGTGGAGAAATCCACGGTTCCCGTGGGCACCGGTGATACCTTGCGCGCGCACATCGACAAGTGCCTGATCAAGGTCGGTCGGTTGCTGCAGTTCGAGATCGTCTCCAACCCGGAGTTCCTCAAGGAAGGCTCGGCCGTCGCCGATTGCCGGCGTCCAGACCGGATAGTCATCGGTTGCGAGCGTGATGACGTGCGCGACGTGATGCGGGAGCTTTATGCGCCGTTCAATCGCAACCATGACCGAATAATGTTCATGGATCTGCGCAGCGCCGAGCTGACCAAGTACGCCGCCAACTGCATGCTGGCGACCAAGATCAGCTTCATCAACCAGATCGCCGAACTGGCCGAACACCTCGGTGCCGACATCGAATCGGTGCGCCTGGGCATCGGTGCCGACTCACGCATTGGCTACGATTTTATTTATGCCGGTTGTGGTTATGGCGGCTCGTGTTTCCCTAAGGACATGCGCGCGCTGATCCACAGCGCACAACAAGCTCAATGCTCCAATGATCTATTGCAGGCAGTGGAAGCCATTAACCAGCGACAGAAAAATAAACTGTTCGAGCGCATCAATGCGTTCTACAAGGGTGATCTGCGTGGCAGAACATTTGCCGTGTGGGGCCTGGCATTCAAACCTAACACCGATGACATGCGAGATGCACCAAGCCGGGTGCTCATGGAAGCGCTATGGGAAGTCGGCGCACATGTTCGGGCGTTCGATCCCGAGGCTATGCAACAGACCCAATCGTTGTATCAGGACCAACCCAACCTGAGTCTGATGGGGACACCGGAAGCAACGCTCAGTGGTGCCGATGCACTGATCGTTTGCACCGAGTGGCAGCAGTTCAAGGCGCCGGATTTCGACTTCATCCACAAAAGGCTCAAAGCCCCTGTGATCTTCGATGGTCGCAACCTGTACGACGCAGAGCGTCTCGCACACCGGGGTTTCCAATACTTCCCGATGGGGAGAGGCGATTCGTGCAGGTTGCCGATCCCACACCAAAAGTGGAATGCCAACGTCGCGCTGTGATTATTGAAACCCGGGGCTGGCGTTACGTGGCGCAACGTTCACGGCACCGGGTTTATCAGGCGAGTTGATGGATGGAAGGCTTGTTTCGGCGGCTCAAATCACGATAACAGCGCTGGGCACCTTGCCCAGCGTTTAAATCTTGCGCAGAACGTAAACACGCCACATTGCATAAAACGGGATAAAGTCCGACTTGCTATCGATGGCGAATCCGGCCTGCTTGAATTCAGTTTCTGCGACGGATCGAGGGATAACAAACCTATTTTGGTATTCACTCTGCTCGCCTCTGGCCTTGCGCCGCTGTTCGTGGCGCCTTCGCTTCCATGACTTAAAGTTGCCATCGACCCACATCGACAAGATGACGGTGTCTCGTGTCACCCTATGAAACTCTTGTAGCATCGCCAATCGATGCGCAGATTCACCGATGTGATGAATCAGTCGCATGCTGAAAATACAGTCGACCGAATTACCAGGTAGATCAATGGCAAACGCTGAAGTCTCGAGAGGCTTCACACGCTTGACTATATCGGCAGGTTGATTCTCCAGTGCGGTGGTAATCATATCCGGCGAATTGTCTGCGCCAATGATGATTCGATTAGAGTTTTCTGCAAGCAAAGGCCAGAACCGCCCCGCTCCGCATGGAAGGTCGAGAACCAGCCCAGGGTCTCCCGCCTTGTGCAACGCATCTCGCGCCATCTGTACGTCCCGATAATGGGACAATTTCCGCGACAGACCATCCTGATGCTTCAGGTAGTATTTTTTTGCGTGATCTTTATCGTATTTTTCGGAAAATTTAAGTTTGACAGGGGCGCTCATTGGCGTTCTCCAGTGGCCAGAACAGTATGATAGTTGTCAGCCTGTCGCTGAAAGGTCAACGTGATGTGAATTTTCTGTAGTACTGACGCTGAGGTCGGCCCAACGATTAGTCTTGCGCACGTTTTTGTGGTGACTAAGCCCGGAGGACTTAGTTGACTTACCCCTGCTTGTCAGCATCGATTTTGAGCGTAGCGCTGGACCAGTTGCATGCCAGCAATCGGCAAGCCTATTCCTGTAATACACAGACTCCAGATCAGGCCTTCGATACCAAAAGCAATCAACGCCCCACCAATGAATGTCGCGGGTAACACCGGGAACAACAGTATAAAAATCATCAATGCGTGGGCACCCAAGAGACTCTTTAGACGGTCCTTAGCATTGAAAATGCAAACCATCCAAAACAACGCCCAAAATGCAATAGTCGTCAAATAAAGGGCTAGACGAAGCAAATCCTCCACCATTCCGTATCCATGCATACCCTATCTCCTTTTTGAATTTCGCTTTCGCCGCTGACCGTCCCCAGCGTAGACGAGTTTACTGAATAATGGTTTGCCGCCCAACGTGAGTGTGAAAGATTACTCAAATCATTCGTGCGCGACCGCTGAAACGCGGCAGAATACAAATTCGAGGCTTTCGCTCGCGCATCGAATACGCAGGTACCCGAGATAGAAAATTTACCTCCCTCTACAACAGTCAGAGATTGTTCAACTTGATTAGAAGCATAAAGGCAATGCCATGAACATATTAATTATCGAGGATAATCGCGACATTCACGACAATCTGATGGAGTTTTTCGTGCTCAAAGGCCACACCGTCGAGGGAGCACTTGATGGACTCAGCGGGCTTCATCTAGCCGCTTCGAAAGATTTCGATGCGATTGTCCTGGATGTCATGCTCCCAGGCATCGACGGCAACCAGATCTGCCAAAGCTTGCGCGAGAATTCAAAATTCTGACATTGCCATTGTGATGTTGAGTGCGCGAGACCAACTGGAGGATCGCCTGGCCGGCTTCAAGGTCGGCGCTGACGATTACGTCACCAAGCCCTTTGCCATGTCCGAGATTCTTGCCACATCCTACTAGCAGTGACAGTCTTCGCAGTAATATCCACATGTTGAGACGGGCATTGGATAAAGTCTTTGATGAACCACTGCGGCACACCGTACATGGGATTGGGTACAAGCTATGCGCCCTGAGCAGTAAGCATCTATAGCGCAATATGGCTAACACCGTCTGTGTAACCTGCTCAATTTAAAGAGCATCAGCCAATTCTTTCCACTGTCCGGCATTCAATGATCCGAGAATCCTGGGTTCGTGCCTGCCATCCTCCTCGACGAACAGCGATTGCGTGTAAGCGCTGGAGCGTTGTCCCGCACGTACCCCCATCTGGCGCTCGAAATGATCGATACAACCGCTATGGGTGATTAGGATCAGATTCTCATTGCGGCTTTTATGAGCTGACACGGCATCTTTGAAGCCGCTATCGCATGCACTAACCCAATCCTGAGTCGTTACGGCCCGACCCGATATCAGATCAGCTGTCTGCCGGGTGCGAGTCGAAGGACTGGCGATCATCCGGGCTTTATCAAGACCTAGTTGTCGTAAACCTGTACCGACCGCTATCGCAGCATTACTACCATTGACGGTAATGCCTTCGGTGTCGCCCAGACAGGGGTTCGCCGATCGGTCACATCGTTCGGCGTGCCTCACCAGAACCACTATGGAACCTTGCATCCATTTCTCTTTCAGCTGTGACTTGATCATGTTGTTGCCCGCGCCCAGATCCATCACAGGGGTCGCCGTCAAACACCATAAAACCACTGTACCGAGCACGAGAGTGATGACTATCAGCGCAAGGTATTTGCCATGTAAGCGAAGAGAGTGCGGGACGAATCTTGAAATTAACGAGCCATCGATCGGGGTGCGGGGCATACCATCGAACCTGCAGCATCAGGACTTGGTGCCAGCCAGGGGGATCCCTTAGAACTCACCGTGCCATTAACGTCAAGATAAATGCGGCGCTGTGCTGGAGCAGTGAAAGCGATGTGAAAATATCAGTAAACCTGGGAATTCACTGACCCAGCCAGCGACGACTGTGTCAGCTCAACGGTAAAACAACAGCCGTTGGGTTCCAGACTAGTAAGCTCCACCCGCCAGTTCTGCTTGTGACAGATTCGCTGAACCAGAGAAAGCCCTAGCCCGAGGCCCTCGCCGCGGCTCTCATCGCCCCTGACGAAAGGCTGAAACATCTCCTGTTGCTTTTCTAACGGAATGCCGATGCCGCTGTCTTCGACACTGAAACCTTGTTCACCCAGCGTCAACCGAATGTAACCTCGATCCGTGTAGTGCCAGGCATTGCGCAACAAATTGCCCATGACCGACTGAAGAAACGTCAGATTATGGCGCTCCAGTGAAGTATGCCCACGGACATAGATGAACTCGATGCCTTTTTCACGAATCAACCGGCCCCATATTTCTACCAGGCCATCGGCGACTTCTTTTAACGTCGCGCTCGCCTCGCTGCCAGCGTCCTCACGAGCGCGTGCCAACATCAGAAACGTGTCGACCAGCTGCCGCATTTCTTCGCTGGCCCGGGCAATCCGGCCGACCTGGGCCGAGGACCGCGGGTCCAGCGAGGGATTACTGAGTAGCTGTTCACAGGAACTGGCCAGCACCATCAATGGCGTATGTAATTCTTTGCTAACATCACTGGTAAAGAGCTTTTCCCTACCTACCGCGGCTCGTAACCGGCCTAGAGTCTGATCGAAGGACAATGCCAGTTCCCCGACTTCATCCACGGCATAATCGGGATGAAGCGGCGGCGCCAGATCAAGCAGTTGGTCGCGATGCCTCACCTGGCGTGCTAAGCGAATCACCGGGGCCATCACCCGCCGGGCCAGCAATCTGCCCAGCAATGTCGCCAGAGCAATGCTCAAGACGAAACCAACGAACACCACGGCAAACAGCACATGTTCACGTTGCTTGAGACTGAGTTTGTCACGCAATAAAACGTACTTCTGGCCATTTACCTCTCCGGCCATGACATAGAAGTCCTGACCCTGATATTGAATCTCCTGAAAACCCGGAGCCAGTGCTTCCAGCTTCGGGTCCATTGCCATAAGCCCCTGCCCGCCCTGGTAGAAAAACAGTTCATCCTTTTCCGGTTGATGGCTCCACTCGCTAGTGCTGTCCATCCGCAGTAAACGATTCAACCCCCCGCCCAGGCTGATGGCGGTGAGATTGCGCTCGACCACGTGTACCGTCGAGATAATCCCGACGGCAAAGACCCCCGCGACCAAAGCGCTCATCAGGGTAAATACGATCACAATCCGTTTGGTCAAACTTTGTTTGAAATCCATTCCGATGCGTTACTCCACTGCTGTTTTCAAACTGCGAACCTGTTGTAATCGAACCCCGTAGCGAAGTGCTCGACTAAGTCAGGACTGTATTGAGCTTGTCGGCATCGATGTGCAGCGCGGGCTCGATCATCCTTATTGAACCCACATCCAAACCACTGGCCTCTACCTGAGCAAGTAAATCGCGTTAATGGTCCGCAAGGAAGAATGGGCTTGGTTTTTTTTAAGGTCCTTCGCCGCATGCGTTGGAGTGCAACCTGTCATGCCTTCGTAACACCTGCCAAGCACAATGGGATCAGCCAAAGGGATTTGGCCACGTGTACAGAAAGCCCGGCCAATGAGCCGGGCTTTTTGTTTCTCCCCTCTACATTCTGTACAGACCCTGCCACTCGCCTCGACGGTGATTGTTGACCCAACGATACATGCCCATGCTGTCCGTGCGACCACCCATCAGCTCGATCCCGCGCCCGCCGCAGGCAACTAGACTTCACAGGGGGGATGAAATCAACGTACCTCAACTCAGGAGATCTGTGATGAACAGAACATCTTGGCTGGCGTTGGTGGTGGCAGCAGGGGCAATTTCAAGTTGCGCGAGCAGAACCGAGATTGTCGATGTCCCCCTTGAAGCTACCCCGCTAAACGCCGAGCATATCGCTCGAGCCACCCTCAGCCCGGTGGGCAACCAAACCAGCATCTGGCTCACCGTCGGTGGTGTCCCCCACGACATGGCCGTCTCCAGCCGCCTCGACACCGCCATCTACGCTGGCTCCTGCCAGCAGCTCAGCGCACAGCCTGCGTACAGGACCCGTCAGGCCAACAGCGTCGACTATCCATCGCTCGCCCCACGAACCAAGCATTGGGCCCAGGCACCGGTGGCGCTGAGCGAACTGACCCAGGGTGACTATGTGTTGCTCGTTCGCACCAGCCCGGCAGACGGCAGCCGCCCTCTTTTCTGCGGCAACATCAACGCGGGCTAGGGGCGAATCGAGCAAGCAGTTCGGTACCGTGGCCTGTGCAACTTCAGCCAGGGCACGGTGACGCCTCGATCACTGCAGTCCACGCGCGTAGAAATGCGGGTTGTCCAGGCCGGGCTTGCCATAGCGCAACGCATCGCCGGCCAGGGTGCAGACCTGTCCGCCGGCGGCGACCAGCACCGCATGCCCCGCGGCGATATCCCACTCCATGGTGCGTCCCAGGCGCGGATAAAGGTCCGCTTCGCCGGCCGCCACCAGGCAAATCTTCAGCGATGAGCCGGCACTTATCAGGGAGCGCACCTTGCGCCCGTCGAGGAATGCATCCAGCGCCTCGGCATCCCCATGGGAGCGGCTGGCAACCACGTCCATTCCCTCCTCCGTCACCGCCCGACAATGGATGGCCTGGCGCTGTCCGGCCTGTTCGATAAAGGCTCCGCAATCCCGGGCACCGGCGAACAGGCGCTCCAGCGCGGGCGCCAGGACCACCCCCAGCACCGGTTCGCCGTTATCGATCAGGGCGATATTGACGGTGAACTCGCCGTTGCGATTGATGAACTCCTTGGTGCCATCCAGCGGGTCCACCAGCCAGAAACGCCGGCCCACCTCGGGCACCTGGCCAGCGGCGGCGGCTTCTTCGGAAATCACCGGAATCTGCGGTGTGCGCGCCGCCAAGGCCTGCAGAATCAGGGTCTCGGCGCGCTCGTCAGCTTCGGTCACCGGGGAGGTGTCGACTTTCCCGCGCACCTCGAAATCCGAGCGGTACACCTCCATCACCAACTCGCCCGCCGCGCGGGCAATACCGATGACATCTTCGAGCAGAACAGCCATTGACTCGTTCATGGGGTTTCTCCTGTTTTTGTTCTTCGTATGGTCCATACGGCCTATGCGCCGTTTTCCGGATCGGGGAACAGTACAGACATCCGCAACAGCGCCAATCAGCAAATGGATGTTTAACAGGAGTTCCTGTGCCCCACGGCAATCAGCTATCCGTTCCTCAGATCAACACACTCCGCCTACGCGCCGTGCAGTTGCGCATCGCCGGTAGCACGCTCAAAACCATCAGCCAGGACACAGGACTCTCTTCCCCGACCATCATCGCCGCCTACAAGGCCTGGCAAGCCGGCGGCTGGAATGCCGTGCCCGTGCGCGACCGCGGGCGCAAGCAAGGCGAAGGCCGCAGCCTCTCTGCCGAGCAGGAACGGCACATCTACCAACTGCTGGTCAGCACACTGCCGGAACGGCACCAGTTACCGTTCCTGCTCTGGCAGCTGGAGGCCATGCAGGCACTGGTCAAGCGTCTGCATGGCATCGACTTGCCGGAGCGCACCGCCGCCCATTATTTGCAACGCTGGCAGCTCAATGCCGAGCGCCCGGCCAAACGTGTCGCCAAGGCTTCGCCGGCCGTGCAGCGCTGGTACCGCAGCACCTACGAACACATCCTTGACCAGGCTCGCGCACAGAACGGCGAGATCCTCTGGATCGACGACTACGGTGCACCCAACGACCAGGGCAAACTCAGTTATGGCGTACTGCGCGCTGTCAGCAATCGCGGCAAGGTCCTCTGGCTGCCTTACGAAGACGGGCTGCGCGCGCCTCATCTGGTGGAGTTCTTCGACCGCCTGCATCGCTGCGCCGAACGCAAGGTGATCGCGCTGCTCTCGGGCATGCACTGGCAACGCGCGGCCGCCTTCATCACCTGGGCCGGCGAGCACGCCGACCGGCTGCTTCTGTTTCACCTGCCGCAAGCCAGCGAAATGCTCAGCGGCGCCCGCGAGCTGGCGACCCACATCGGCCAGCAAGCTGCGCGCAGCAGCCATGACGATGCGCTCGACAACATGACCGGTGTCGCGCCCACCCTGCCCCCCAACCCCATGCTGCAGATGTTGCGCCTGATGTTAAAACATCAAGTCGCGCATAAGTCCGAACCGCGGCAGTTGTACGTTGATAAGCGACAACAACAAAAAGCGAAAGGAAGATCTATGACGCTTACCCACCTGCAACGACTGGAAGCCGAAAGCATCCAGGCCATGCGCGAGGTTGTCGCCGAATCCGACAACCCGGTCATGCTTTACTCCATCGGCAAGGACAGCGCGGTCATGCTGCACCTGGCCATGAAGGCCTTCTACCCGGCCAAGCCGCCCTTCCCTTTGCTGCATGTCGACACCACCTGGAAGTTCCAGGAGATGTATCGCTTCCGCGATCAGATGGTGGCCAAACTCAACGTGGACCTGCTGACCCACACCAACCCCGAAGGCGTTGAAATGGGGATCAGCCCGTTCAAGCACGGCTCGCAAATCCACACCGACATCATGAAGACCGAAGGTCTGAAGCAGGCGCTGGATCACTACGGCTTCGACGCGGCTTTCGGCGGCGCACGCCGCGACGAAGAAAAATCCCGGGCCAAGGAACGGATTTTCTCCTTCCGCTCCGACCAGCACCGCTGGGACCCGAAGAACCAGCGCCCGGAGCTCTGGCACCTGTACAACACCCGTAAACACAAGGGTGAGTCGATCCGCGTGTTCCCCCTCTCCAACTGGACCGAGCTGGACATCTGGCAGTACATCCACCTGGAAAACATCCCGATCGTACCGCTGTACTTCGCCGCGCCGCGCCCGGTGGTCGAGCGTGACGGGATGCTGATCATGGTCGATGACGAGCGCATGCCGCTCAACCCGGGTGAAGTGCCGATGATTCGCAACGTGCGCTTCCGCACCCTCGGTTGCTACCCCCTCACCGGTGCCGTCGAATCCGATGCCGATACGCTGCCCAAGATCATTCAGGAAATGCTGCTGACCCGCACATCCGAGCGTCAGGGGCGAATGATCGACCACGACTCGGCCGCATCGATGGAGAAGAAAAAACAAGAGGGGTATTTCTAATGGCACACGTATCTGACCTGATTGCCGAGGATATCGAGCAATACCTCAAGGCCCACGAGCACAAGAGCCTGCTGCGCTTCCTGACCTGCGGCAGTGTGGACGATGGCAAGAGCACCCTGATCGGGCGCCTGCTCTACGATTCGAAAATGCTCTTCGAAGACCAGATGGAAGCACTGGAGGCCGACTCGAAAAAAGTCGGCACCCAGGGTGGCGAACTGGACTTCGCCCTGTTGGTGGACGGCCTGGCCGCCGAGCGCGAACAAGGCATCACCATCGACGTGGCCTACCGTTTTTTCTCCACTGACCGGCGCAAGTTCATCGTTGCCGACACCCCGGGGCATGAGCAGTACACCCGCAACATGGTGACCGGTGCCTCCACGGCCGACGTGGCCGTGGTGATGATCGATGCACGACGCGGCGTCCTGACTCAATCCAGGCGTCACAGCTATCTGGCCTCGTTGCTCGGCATTCGCAAGGTGGTCCTGGCGGTCAACAAGATGGACCTGATGGACTATTCGGAGAAAGTCTATAACGCCATCGTCGACGACTACCGCGCCTTCGCCAAGCAGATCGGTCTACAGGATTTCACCGCCATCCCGATGTCCGCGCTACGGGGCGAGAACATCACCGAGCAAAGCGAACACATGCTTTGGTACCGCGGTACCACGCTGATGGGCTACCTGGAAACCGTCGAGATCGACGAGGCGCACCAACAGAAACTGTCGTTCCGTATGCCGGTGCAGTGGGTCAACCGCCCCAACCTGGATTTCCGTGGCTTCACCGGCACCATCGCCAGCGGCGTGATTCGTCCTGGTGACCGGGTACGCGTGTTGCCGGGCGGACAAGAGAGCCGAATCTCGCGCATCGTCACCCTCGACGGTGACTTGCAACAAGCCGTGGCCGGACAGTCGATCACCCTGACCCTGACCGAAGAAGTCGATTGCAGTCGCGGCGATGTGCTGTCCACCGCAGAAGACCCGACCAGCGTGGCCGACCAGTTCCAGGTCAGCCTGATCTGGATGCACGAGCAGGCCATGCTCGCCGGTCGCCCCTACCTGATGAAAATCGGCGGCAAAACCCTGCCGGTGACCTTGTCGATGCCCAAGTACAAGGTCAACGTCAACACCATGGAACACTTGGCGGCCAAAGAGTTGGCGCTGAACGAGATTGGCGTGTGCAACCTCTTTACCAGCCAGCCGATCGCCTTCGATGCCTACAAGGACAACCGTGAAACCGGCAGCTTCATCCTCATCGACCGTCTGTCGAACGCCACCGTTGGCGCGGGCCTGATCGAGTATTCCCTGCGCCGTTCGCAGAATATTCATATGCAGCACGTGGATGTGAGCAAGCAAGCGCGCGCCGAACAGATGGGCCAGCAGCCCGTGCTGCTGTGGTTCACCGGTTTGTCCGGCGCCGGCAAGTCGGCCATCGCCAACCTGCTGGAAACCCGCCTGTACGCCCGCGGCCGGCACACCTACTTGCTCGACGGCGACAACGTGCGCCACGGCCTGAACCGCGACCTGGGCTTCACCGATGCCGACCGGGTGGAAAACATCCGCCGGGTGGCCGAGGTGTCCAAGTTGTTCGTGGATGCCGGGCTGATTGTATTGACGGCCTTCATCTCGCCGTTCCGTTCCGAGCGCGAGATGGCGCGCGGGCTGCTGCAGGAAGGCGAGTTCATCGAGATCTTCGTCGACACGCCGCTGGCCGTGGCCGAGGAGCGTGATCCCAAGGGCCTGTACAAGAAAGTCCGCCGTGGCGAGTTGAAGAACTTCACCGGCATCGACTCACCTTACGAGGTGCCGAACAAGCCGGACATCCATATCAAGACCGGCGAGCTGACGCCGGAGAAAGCAGTGGATCGCATCATCGCGGTGCTGACCGAGCGCGGCATCATCGGTAAAGAGTTCTAGTCCCGTCGCCTGGTTCGCCGGGCGTTTAACGATCGCCTCGAATAGCCCGAAAGGACGACGCCAGGCGAATAACACAGTGGCCCTGTTGTGGGCCGATGAATCCGGTTCGGGCGTCTGTGCGCAGAGGTTCACGATCCGGGTTCGACTAATCAAGAGCGTCGAACAATGACAATCAGCTCGATTGACGAACAACACCTGTTGAGTGGCCAGACCTGGTCCACGTTTTGCGATCACCTCAAACGCTGCGGCGAGCAGATTCTGCGCCCCGAAGCGCCGGCCGATGCGGCCACCCGCGCCGAAGGTTTCCGCTACCTCACGCGGTTGCTGCGCATTGGCCTGGAAATGCACATCGAGTTTGCCGATCCGGCCTTTCCCAGCTTCTTCAAAACCTCCCACGAGACCGCGAAGATCGGTGCCGACAACCCGGACAATCTCTACGAGTACTCGCGCCTGGACGGCACGCTGGACTATCGCATCAAAGGTCAGCGCGGCAGCGTCGCCTACCTGAGTTTCGGCACCCAGAAAGGCGGTTATGAAACCGACGGTACGCTGATCCAGACCGGCTTCATCGATGCCAGCCAATTGGAAGTCGATGCCCAGGGCAACTTCGAAATCATCCTCAGCCGCGAGCCGAAACCGGGCAACTGGCTGAAAATGGAAGACGCCACCAACGCCCTGATCGTGCGCCAGACGTTTCTCGACCGGCGGATTGAAGCGCCGGCCAAGCTGGGCATTGAGCGCATGGGTACCGATTCCAAGCCACAGGCCCTTGATCCGGCGACCTTCCAGCAAGGCCTGGCGCGGGTCTCCAGTTTCGTGGAGAACACCGCCAGGCTGTTCGCCGACTGGAGCCAAAGCTACCTGCCTCACAGCAATCAACTGCCACCGGCCAACCAGGCCCTGTGTCAGTCAGTGGGCGGCGACCCGAACATTTTCTACTACCACTCGCACTGGGCGCTGGCTGAAGACGAAGCCTTGGTCATCCACATCGACAAAGTGCCGGAGTGCGACTTCTGGAACCTGCAGATCAACAACTACTGGATGGAGTCGCTGGACTACCGCCACCACCAGATCTGCTTTAACAAACACCAGGCCCAATACGACGACAACGGCGGCGTGACCCTGGTCCTCAGCGAGCTGGATCCCGGGCTGAGTAACTGGCTGCAAACCGCCGGCGTACGCCAAGGCACGATGTGCCTGCGCTGGGTCGGTGCCCAGGAGCAATGCCACCCCACCACCCAAGTCGTAAAAGTGACTGCCATCGCGGAGGCCCTATGAACGCGCATACCCTGATTGAAGAGTTGACCGTCGACAGCCTGCTGGCCAGCGCCATCGCGCGCACCGACGGCCTGAGCAATTTTGGCGATGACAACTATCGCGAGTCTCTGGAGGCGCTGCTGGTTGCCTTGGCCGCCGAAGCCGGGTTGTCGCAGACCGGCCAGTACTTGCTGCAGGAAAGGCTGGTGGGACAACTGGTCAATCGCCTGGTGATCGAGGACTACCTTGTCCGCTATCCGCAAATCACCCAGATACAGATCGACGATCCGCTCGTCATCGTAGGCCTGCCACGCACCGGCACCACCATGCTGCAACGCACGCTGGCGGTTGACCCGCGCTTCCACTCGGCGGCCTGGTGGGAGACCCGCTTCCCGGCACCGCTGGCAGACGAAACCCTGGCCGTGCCGGCCAAACGCATCGCCCAGGCCAAGGCCGAGGTCGAGCTGATGGCGCAGGTCATCCCGCAGATCCTCGCCATCCACCCGCTGGATGCCATGCTCTGCGACGAAGAGTTCATGCTCATGGAACACTCGTTCATGTGCGCCATGGACGCCTACGTCAACGTGCCCAGCTATACCCGCTGGCTTGATCAGCAAGATCAGCGGCCGGTCTATACCCAGCTGAAAAAAATGCTGCAGTTCCTGCAATGGCAGAAAGGCCAACGGGGTGAACCCGCAGGCCAGCGCTGGCTGCTCAAAGCTCCCCAACACCTGCACACCCTGCATCTGCTGCTGGATGTTTTCCCGAAGGCGCAGGTGATTCTGACCCACCGCGAGCCGGCCCAGACCATCCCGTCAATGGCGAGCATGGCCCACACCCTGTGGCAGATGTACAGCGACACGCCTGATCCGAAAGCCGCCGGCGAACAGTGGAACCACCGCATGGCGCGTGGCATCCGTCACACCATGCAGGTCCGCGACCAGCACGCTGCCGAGCGCTTTCTCGACATCCACTTCGCCGACACCGTGAGCCAGCCGATGGACGTGCTGGAAAGGGTCTACGCCTTTGCCGATCTGCCGTTTACCGACAAGGCCCGCGCCGACGCGCAGGCATGGCTGGCGCAAAACAGCCGGGAAAAACGTGCCAGCCACGACTACAGCCTGGAGCGCTTCGGTTTGAACGAGGCGCAGATGACTGAGGACTACAAGGAATATCGCGCCCGTCACTTGAGTGCCAACCACTAACCGCAGGCTGGAGGATTCATGGAAAAACTCATGTTGACCCTGTGGAAACCGCCACAGCAAAGCGTCGAGCAATGGCGCCAGGCGTTGCTCGACCTGAGCGCCAATCTGCTCAGCGTCGGCGCGCGCACCCTGCGCGTCATGGTGGTTGATGAGGGCGTGGCCGCCGCGTCTGCACAGCGCATTACCAATAGCGCCGTCCCGCTGGACGGCTTGCTCTCGCTGTGGCTGGACAGTGCCGCGCAATGGCCGTCCATCAAGGCACTTGTGACGCCGTTGACCAGTCGCCTGGAGGCTTATCTGGTGCTGGAGTCCGAGCCCTACCCCGAGGAGCGCAAGTCGCGTGTAGCCCACTACCGGGTACCGGTTGGCGAGCGCACACCCGGCATGAATCAGGTGGCGCTGCTGCAAAAGCCAGACCGGATGAGCTACGAGCATTGGTACGACACCTGGCGCAACGGCCACGGGCCGAATGCCTACCCTCTGCAGTCGATCTTCGGCTACCGACAGAACACCGTGGTACGCGCGCTCACCTTCGGTGCGCCGGTGCTGCACGGGATCGTCGAAGAAAACTTCCCGCCCGAGGCCATCGGCAATCCGCAAGGATTCTTCGCGGCCCTGGGCGACCCGGACAAATGCGCGCAGCGCCAGCAGGCCATGTACGAATCGACCAGCAAGTTCATCGACTTCCAGAAGCTCGACTGCATCCTCACCAGCGAGTACCAGCTCAGTGCCTGAGTAGCCCACAAGGAGGCTTCCCATGTTGGACCTAGAAGCAATCGAGCTGATCAAGCAGCTCAAGGCGCGCTACTTTCGTGCCATCGACACCTGCAACATCGAGATGCTGCAGGGCATGCTCACCGAAGACGTCACCCTGTCGTTCAAGAGCCCTGCCTACGAGTTCCAGGTCAATGGCCTGGGCGATGCGCTGGACTTCTACCGCACCTCGTTCACCAAGACCCGCCTGGCCACCCACAACGGTCACACCCCGGAAATCGAAGTCGATGGCCACAAGGCTTCGGCCCTCTGGTACCTGAGCTACGTGTTCATCAACCTCGAGGACAACACCCACCTGCACGGCAGCGCGATCTACCAGGATCGCTACATCAAACGCGGCGAGCGCTGGATGATCGCCGAGACGGGCTACGAAACCTTGCTCGAGACTATCCAGCCGTTGAGCGAACACCTGCAAATCACCTCCAGACCCATCAACTGAACACAACAGGAGACAGTCATGGCCAGAGCCGAAAACATAGTGACCTCCCACACGGTGGAAATTAACGCCCCCGCCCGCGTGGTCTGGGAAGTGCTGATTGACCTGGACAATTACCACACGTGGAACACCTTCTGTCCGAGCATCAAGTGCGGCCTGCAGGTCGGCGACGAGGTGCATATGCAGGTACGGAACCCCGCTACCGGCGAAACCGTTCCGGTCTTCGAATACCTCGTGGCCTGCGACCCCGAGCAGCTGTTGTCCTGGGAGCAGCGTCCTGTCCCGGAAAACATGGACGCCGCCCGCCGTGACCAATACATCACGGCCATCGATGCCAACCGTTGCAGCTATTTCACAACCGATATTTTTCTGGGCCTGAACCAGGACACCATCATGCTGGAACACGGTGCCTGGGTAAAAATCGCCTTCGATCAGGTGGCCCTGGACCTGAAACGCCGCGCCGAAGAACTGCACGGCAGCGGCATCTGAGCGGCCCATTTCCCATCATAAAAACAAGAAGGTAATTGCCATGTTGCTGAAAGATAAAGTCGTCATCATTTCCGGTATCGGCCCTGGCCTGGGCATCAAGCTGGCCGTGCGAGCCGCGGAGTATCAGGCGAAGGCCGTGGTGTTGGCCACCCGCACCCCCGCCAAACTGGACCTGGCTGAACAGGCCATCCGCGACGCCGGCTACAGCACGCCCGTCCTGAAAGTCCCCACCGACATCGCCCAGGCCGAACAGTGCCAGACGCTCGCCGACCTGACGATCGAGCACTTCGGCCAGATCGACGTATTGATCAACTCCGCCTACGCCCATGGCGCCTGGGGCAGTTCCTCCGAGTCGTCAATGGACGACTGGCGCAAGGCGATGGACGTCAACCTGTTTGGCACCATGCACATGACCCAGGCCGTGCTGCCGCAGATGAAGAAACAGCAGTCGGGCAGCATCGTCATGATCAACACCATGGCCACCCGCACCCCCAACCAACTGGAATCCGGCTATGCCGTCTCCAAGGGCGCATTGAAAACCGCCGTGCAGTATCTGGCCCAGGACCTCGGCCCGTTCGGAATCCGCGTCAACTCCGCCTTCATGGGCTGGATGTGGGGCGCGCCGGTGATCGGTTACTTCGAGAGCGAAGCCCAGCGCCTGGGCGTCCCGATGGAGTCGCTGGTCGACCAGGTCGCCCAGCAGATTGCGTTGCGCAAAATCCCCGAAGACAACGACTGCGCCATGGCCGCCCTGTACCTGGCCAGCGATTACGCCAAGGTCATTACCGGCGCGCAACTGGATGTCAACGGCGGTCATTTTCTGCCCTGCTAAATACTGCAAGGCGACAGGGATGTCGCCTCACTCAGCTATTAACAGGTGGCCCGTGCGGCCATCGCCCTGCCCCTGGAGACTACCGACATGCTGGACCTCGTTGCCATCGAGCAAATCAAGCAGCTCAAGGCCCGCTATTTTCGTGGTATCGACACCTGTAATCTCGAACTGCTGCGCACCCTCTTCGCACCCGATGTGAAGATCAGCTTCGACAGCCCGACCTACCAGTTCGAACTCAACGGAGTGGAGCAGGCCATCGAGTTCTACCGCAGCAACTTCACCAACCGCCGTTTCGGACTGCGATTTGCAGCTCAAGGTAAACAGTTTGTCTCGCGCGTACCCTTCGCTGCCGAGTGAACAAATCCAGCTTGAAAAAGTACGATTGTGCACTGGGCGGCCATGGCCGCCACATCGACACCGCCAGCGCAGGCTCTAAGGCATGCGCTGAAAGTGAAGGAAGTCTGAAAGCCGTTATCCATTGATACTCATCGCCATAAAGGCTCGCAAGGAACATCGTCTGTTCGGATTATTCCTCGGCGCGTTCGCGCTTGTACCATGCTGTCCAGACTCACGGACCGGAACGCATCCGGACTCAAGGAGATGGCATGGCTCCCATTGATCAACTGGAAACACGTCTGCGCAAACTGGAAGACGTCGAGGCGATTCGCCGGCTGAAAGCGCGTTATCTGGCGTGTTGCGACCTGAAGGATCCGCAGGGCATGCGTGATTGCTTCGCGTCAGGCCTGGTACGCATCGACTACGGCGAGATCGGAGTGTTTGAAAACCGCGATCAGCTCGCTGTGATTTTCGAGCAACTCGGCTGCCATCCGCACATTGTCGAGATGCACCACGGCGTCAACCCGCAGATCGACGTGCTCGATGAAACGCAGGCCCGGGGCACCTGGGGCCTGCATTACCAGATGATCAACACGTGCTCGTGCGTTATCACGCAGCTCGGCGCGCACTACGAAGACGAGTACCGCAAGATCGACGGCCATTGGAAAATCTCCGCCACGCGCTGCGTTGTGACGTCCACGCTGGTGGCGAGCTACGAAGAGACTGTGCCCGGCGTACGCTTCGCCGGCGTTCAGACGAGTGGCGCGCAGACTATGGCGACTGCACTTGACGTCAAGTCTTGAGCCGAGGTCCATCACTCAACAAAAAGGAGGATCCGCAAATGAGTAACGATCAAAGCACATGGGTCGCCGTCGTGACGGGCGCGTCGCGCGGTGCCGGCAAAGGTATTGCGCTCGCGCTTGGCGCGGCGGGTGCGACGGTTTACGTGACCGGCCGCTCGCAGAATGAGGGCGACGCGTCGCTGCCAGGCACGATCCACGCGACCGCGCGTGAGATCGACGCGCTGGGCGGCAAAGGTATCGCCGTCGCGTGTGATCACGCCGATGACGAGCAGGTTCGACGCCTCTTCGAACAGGTCGAACGCGAAAGCGGGCGGCTCGACATCCTGGTCAATAATGCGACTTTTCTACACGACCAACTGATTGAGCCTGGGCCGTTCTGGGAAAAGCCGCTCGATCTCGTCAACATCCTCGACGTCGGCTTACGCTCCGCCTATGTGGCGAGCTGGTACGCGGCTGCGCTGATGGCGAAGCGGCGTGGCGGGCTGATCGCGTTCACCTCCTCATTTGGCTCGAACTGCTACATGCATGGCGCTGCCTATGGCGCGCAGAAGGCCGGTGTCGACAAGTTCGCCAAAGACATGGCCGTGGACCTTCGTCCTTACGACGTCTCGGTGGTGTCCATCTGGATGGGACCGTTGCGCACGGAGCGCACGATACGCGCGTTGGCAGACGACCCGGAGCGTTACGAAGAATTTTCGTTCGTCATGGAAAGCCCGGAGTTCACCGGCAAGGTCATACACGCGCTGTATGGCGACCCGAACCGGATGACGCAATCCGGACAGGTGCTGATCGGCGCAGAAGTGGCGCTGACCTACGGCATTGTCGATCTGGAAGGCCAGCAACCTCCCTCCTATCGCGACCGTCTGGGTGGTCCAGTGCAGGCGCATCCGGCGATAATCGAGTAACCACACTGCCGATAGGCAAAAAAACAGAAGGCGCGCAATGCGCGCCCACCAAAAGACCATCGCGCACCCACCCACGCCCAACGACCGCACACACGCACACCACAAGGCCGCTTCAGCCTTGTGGTGTGACGCTCCAACCTTAGCGGAAATTCAGCCAGTTCGGCACGCTCTGGCTGATGGCGACACAGCCTGCGTATTGCTTGCAGGCTTTGAAACTGGGCGATTGCGCTGGTGGGGAGACCAGCACGGTCCCCACCAGGAGGAACAGAAGCAACAAGCAAACGTGATAGGCAAGAAGACTTTTTGTTTTCATTGTCAGTGCTCTCGTGACCGTTAAGTCGGACCTATGTCATTGCAATAACTCAGGGAGCGTTACCCTTCAACGCTCATCGACCGTGATGAACTCACGGCGTTCAGCCATGCTCGCGGGCACTTTGTCTTCATCGGTAAAGAACTGTTGGTACCACTCGCGCAGTTGGTAGACCGGGCCGTCGTTTTCCGCCAGCACCGGGTTGTCGATACGGATTTTATGCTTCCAGATATCCACGTCCTGATAGAACGAGGTGCGATTACCCAGGACGTACGCTTTGGCCACTTCAATGTTCTGCTCTTCGCTCCAGCCGGGCACACGCTTGACCATGCAGCCGAAACGCAGGTCGAAGCTGTTGGCTGTCACCGGCACATGGCTGTTGAGCAAAATAGCATGTATGCGCACATCGCCAAACATCGAGCTGATGTGAGTGAAGTGGGTCGCCGGGCCGTAGTAGGCCGACGGTGCGATCAGATCGCCACCCAGGCGCTCGGAATCACCGTGGAAGATCTGGTGGCCGATGTGCCCTTCGAAGACATTGGCGAAGTACTTGGTCGGCGTGCCGTGCACGGGGCCGAAATGCATGGCGTCCACCAGGTTATCGACCAACTCCCGTGGGTTGGTTTCGATCAGCATGCTGTCGATGTTCCAGTCGTGAATCCAGTCCGGGTCGTCCATCTCGGCCAGGTGCGGGATGATCACGCCCTCTTTCGGCGGACGTCCTTCCGGGTTGTTCCAGACGAACAGCAGGTTGTTTTCCTCACAGGTCAACCAGCTGCGGGTCTTGGCCTTCGGTGGAATGCGCTTGCAGTAGGGAATCTCGACGCATTTACCGCTGGTGTCATATTTCCAGTGGTGGAACGGACACACCACCGTGTCGTTTTCGATGGTGCCCTGGGACAGGTCGGCCCCCATGTGCGGGCAATAGGCATCGAGGATGCTGATAGCACCCTTGCTGTCGGCAAACGCCACCAGGCGGGTGCCAAAGATATTCAATGTGTGCAACTGGCCATCGCGGTAATTTTCCGCCACGCCCAGACAGTGCCAGCCACGGGCGTAACGGTGAGTACGCTGGGCGTTTTCGATGCTGATTTCAGCGAGTTTCGTCATTGTTATTGTTCCTCGATTGGAAACTTTGGGGAGTAATACCCCCAAAAAAAACAGGGTGAACCCATAGCCGATATCATTGAGCGCCCCGACAAGGGATTCATCCCTCACTTGGACTAGATCAAACGAGATCCGCTCTCAAAGGGTTCACCTGTCAGCCTCTACCTTCCAAAATCTGCGTCGATTATTGGCCAAACCGACGGGCAGCTTCCGGGCCGAAATCCCGCGGGCTGAAGCCCGGCTTGTTCAACTTATAGCCGTCGCGCTGTTCGTTGATCAGGTTGAACGCCAGGTAACTGCCGGCATTCAGGTCGTAGTACAGCCCCACGCCCGCTTGTGGCCGCTGGCTTTCATAGGCGTAGAAAAAGTTCAGCATCGAGGTCCGCCACAGCTCGCCACGGTTGTCGTAGTTATCGGCGAGCATCGGGAACCAGGTGTCTTCGTCGATGTACAACTTGCGTTTGCCGTACAGGTGGCGGTAACCCGGCTTGAGGGTGCCTTCCAGCTCCCACACCCGATGGCGCTCAAAGCGCATGGCATCCGGGTTGATATGGCCAGGGGTCAGCAGGTTGGCGTACTTGAGGTTGGCCGCATGCAGGCGATAGGTGTTGTAGGGAATGAACATCTCGCGCTTGCCGACGATCTTCCAGTCATAACGCTGGCCCGAGCCGTTGAACAGACGCACCTCGTCCACGGTGATCGATCCGCCGCTGCCGGGAAACGACATGTCGAAGCCATAACCCGGCGACTGCCGCACACGGCGGGTGCCCGGATCGTAACGCCAGGCCTGGCGAGGCTCGGTCTTGTCGTTCCAGAACTCGGTGCCGGTATTGATCTCGCCTTTGTCCCGTTGTGGCAGCAGGGTTTCGTTGAGGTAGAAGGCCGAGTTACCCGCGGTCTCGCCTTTTTTGCCCGGTTCCAGCGACGGCGCCAGGTTGCGCGAATGCACGCGGCCCCAGTTGATGTTGCCGTCCTTGAGTACGTAGGCGTTGTCGGAGGTGTATTCCTCGGTCCAGGCGCGCAAGGTAAAGGCCGAGGCGTTCTTCAGCAGTTCCAGGCCGCTGCGGGGTACCGGAAAGGCTGTGCCGCCGGTTTTGCCCACCACCCCTTCACCGTCATCCACCAGGCGCGCGATGCTGGCGTTCTCGCGGGTGGCTTGGCAAACCGCGTCGTCGAAACGGAAATCGCGGTGCGAGGGGTAGATCGGCATCTTGTACGTAGCCGGGTAGAGCTTGAACAAGGCTTTCTGCCCGTCGGACAGGTAATCGCTGTATTGCGCCAGGTTGGCCGCCGTAATCACGAACAGCGGTTTTTCTTGCGGATACGGATCCACCGGATGGTTGCCGGTGCCTTTGAAGTCTACATGCGGCGGTACGCCCAGCCATTTGCCACTGAACGCCGGAATGCTGCCATCGGCATTGGCGCTCTTGTCGGCACCGACGCAAGTCAAATCCTTGCCCAGGCGTTCCACATCTTCCGGTGCGGCGTTCGCCGTACCGATTGCACTGCATCCCAATAACAACCCCAGCACCCAGGTGGGAGTGGCGTTGGCAGCCCGCGAGACAAGACAACTGGAGGCCAGGTTACTGCCGGTCATTTTTATTCTCCTTGGTTACCGATAGCGGTCACCCAGTATCGGCAGCCCAAGGAAACGCCAGCATCGTCCGCACGGACTAACGCGTTTGCCCACGGTGCCTGTGAACGACAGACTAAAGCGCATCCTTCGCTAATCCTGGCAGCTGTGGCCCGGCCAATGCCACGACACTGTTGAGCATGATCCGCACAAGCTCGGTCTGGCGCCGCACCCCCGTCTTGGAAAAGATCGAACGCAGGTGCGCACGAGCGGTATTGCGGCGGATGTTCAGCGCCTCCGAGGCCTCCTCCAGCGACAGGCCGTTAGCCAGTTCCAGCGCCAGCAAGGTTTCCGCGGGGGTCAGGTTGTACAGCTGCGACGTCACCACATTGCTCACCAGCGACTTGCTGACAGCGTCGCGGACATAGACCACCACGGTCGGTTTTCCCTTGCCCTCGACCAGCTCCTGCGTCGGAATCAACTCCACCACCACCCCCAGGCTGACTTTCCCGGAAGGGCGGGAAATCGACGTGGCCTCGGCTATCTGTAATCCGGCGTGGCCCTGCTTCACCCGTTGAAAGGCGTTGCGCACCAGCCGCGACAGTTCGCGATTGTCACTCGGGTAAGTCGCCTCCAACCGTCCGCCGACGACTTTAAGGCCGTCCTGGCTGGCGATAATCTCCCGGGCCACCGGGTTCAGTTGCACCACGGTGCCGTTTTCATCGAGCACGATAGTCGCCACCGCCATGCGGCTGATCGTTTGCGAGTACAAACTGCCCAGCGACTCACTGCGATCCAGTAGCGAATGCATGTGCAGGGCGCGGCGCAAATGCGGCAAGAGCATGGCGCACATGTCCCGCTCCACCTGGGAAAAACGCGCCTGGCCCCGTGGCCGGTTGATCCGCAAGCGCACCGTGCTGCCGTCCGGCATGCGGATGTCGGCGCCGAGCATCTGGTGGCAGTCATGGGGCTGGCAAAACAACAGGTAAAAAGAAGAGCTGACCCATTCCTCATCCGTCATCAACTCATCGATGGTGAACACCGTGTCGGTGGGCAGACCGTCGAACAGCGTGGACTTGGCGTAATAGGCGTAATGGTTGATGCCGCCCTCCCCCAGTTCGATGTCCCCGGCGACCATCATCGGCGACAGCAGCGGCTCATCCTGCACACGCAGAATCAAGGTCACGAAATTGGCCTTGAACAGCTTCCGGAGCTGGCGCAACGAATCACCCATGCAACGAATATCCATGGCCGAGTCGTACATGTTGCCGATGAGGCCTTCGTACTCGGCCAGCTCCAGCCCCATTTGCGCAAGGACCTGCGCATTCGGCACGCGACTTTGCATAACCACTCCCCAGCAGCGGGCCCGGACTGCATGGCCCGCATCAATTGATCGTAATGGGTGTTATAGACGCTCAACGCACCCCGGCCAGCCCTATGGCAGTTCGAACAAACCGGCCGCCCCCATGCCGCCGCCAATGCACATGGCGATTACCACATAACGGGCGCCGCGACGGCGACCCTCCAGCAGTGCGTGACCGACCATGCGTGCGCCGGACATGCCGAACGGATGGCCGATGGCAATCGCGCCGCCGTTGACGTTCAGACGTTCCGCCGGGATTTGCAGTGCATCGCGGCAATGCAGGACCTGGCAGGCAAAGGCTTCGTTGATTTCCCACAGGCCGATATCCGCCACGCTCAGGCCAAAGCGCTTGAGCAATTTCGGCACGGCCACCACCGGGCCGATGCCCATTTCCTCCGGCGCGCAGCCGCCCACGGCAATGCCTCGGTAGATGCCCAACGGAGTCAGCCCCCGACGCTTGGCTTCGACGCGGCTCATCAGCAGGCTGGCCGAGGCGCCATCGGAAAACTGCGAAGCGTTGCCGGCGGTAATGAATTCACCCTGCTCGATCCATTTACCGTCCTTCCACACCGGTTTCAGCGAAGCCAGGTCTTCCAGGCGCGTGTTCGGCCGATTGCATTCGTCACGCTCGACCAGCACACGCTGATGGCCGCTGGGCTGGCCAGCGGCATCGAAGCACAACTTATCGACGCTCAAGCCGACGATTTCATCGTCGAACAAGCCGTCACGTTGGGCGGCGGCGGTGCGCAGCTGGCTCTGCAGGGAATACTCGTCCTGGGCCGCGCGGCTGATGCCATAACGGCGCGAGACAATTTCGGCGGTTTCCAGCATCGGGATATAGGCGCTGGGCATGATGTCCAGCACGGCTTCGGACTGGGCGCGATAGCTGTTCTTGTGCTTGGTCTGGGTCAGTGACAGCGACTCCACGCCGCCGCCAATGGCGATGGTCATTTCGCCGGTCATGATGCCCTTGGCGGCGACGCCGATGCTCATCAGGCCCGAGGCGCACATGCGGTCCAGGGCCATGCCCGGCACGGTGTCCGGCAAGCCGCCGGTATACGCGCAGAGGCGGCCGATGTTGTAGGCCTGGGTGCCCTGCTGCACCGCCGCGCCCATGATCACATCTTCTACTTCACCCGGTTCGATGCCGGCGCGCTCGACCACCGCACGCACCACATGTCCGCCCAGTACCGGGGCTTCGGTATCGTTGAACGAGCCGCGGAACGACTTGGCGAGCGCGGTCCGCGCAGTGGCAACGATGACAACTTCATTCAGGTCCATGACAGGCTCACTCGGTAATAGGGTTGAAGGTGTAACGGCTGATGGTGTCGATCACACAGCCAGGCCGCGCCTGGCCCTCGACTTCCACGGTCACGCGCACCACCAGTTGCACGGCGTCTGCCAGCTGCTCGGCGCGCACGATGCTGGCGTTGCCGCGCACTCGCGACCCCACCTTGACCGGCGCCGGGAAACGCACGCGGTCGCTGCCGTAATTGACCCCCATCGCCATGTTGTCGATGGTGAGCAATTGCGGCAGGAACAGATTGACGAGCGACTGGGTCAGGTAGCCGTGGGCGATACAGACGCCAAACGGCCCGCTGGCGGCGCGCACCGGGTCGACATGAATCCACTGGTGATCACCCGTGGCTTCGGCAAACAGGTCAATGCGCTGCTGGCTGATGGTCAGCCACTCGGTGCAACCCAGGTCCAGGCCCTCGGCCTCGAGCAACGCCTGGGCACTGCTGAAAACATGACTCATGGCCCACTCCTCAGGCTTGTTGGGAACTGACGGACAATACTTCGCCAACCATGTAGGAGGCGTAGTCGCTGGCCAGGAACATCATCACGTTGGCGACTTCCCAGACTTCGGCGGCACGGCCGAATGCCTCGCGCCCGGCGAGGCTGGCGAGCAGCTCTTCACTGGAGGCCTTCTTGAGAAAATCATGCAGGGCGATCGACGGTGAAACCGCGTTGATGCGCACGCCGAACTCGGCAGCTTCCAGCGCACTGCAACGGGTCAGGGCCATCACCCCGGCCTTGGCCGCGGCGTAATGGGCCTGTTCCTTCTGTGCGCGCCAACCCAGGACCGAAGCATTGTTGACGATGGCTCCGGCGCCACGGCGCTGCATGTGTGGCAGTATCGCGCGGGTCATGCGGAACGTCCCGGTCAGGGTCACATCCAGCACTCGCAGCCATTCTTCGTCACTCATCTCGACTACGAGTTTCTGGCCACCGAGGCCGGCGTTGTTGATCAACACATCGACACCGCCCAGCAACTCTTCCGCGCTCGCCACCAAGGCCTGGACCTCGGCTTCGACCGTGACATTGCACAGCTGGCCGTAAATGGCCTGCAGGCCGGTTTCGGCCTTGAGACGCTCCACGGCTTCTTCGAGGCGGCGCGGGTGCACGTCCGAAATCATCAGTGCCCGGCAACCCTCCTCGGCGCTGCGCCGGGCGGCCGAGTAACCGATACCGGCACCTGCGGCAGCGGTAATCAGCACGGATTTTCCAGCCAGTAATTGATGGCCCGGGACATAAGGGGGAGCTTGTTTCACAGCGTTTACCTCCGAAGGTATCAGTTCGCTGTCAGGTATAAAGCCACGCCCTGGCCGGCACATCGTCAAAACGGGGTATGACCGCCTCCGGCGGCCGGTTTTGCGCGGTCAGCTGCCCCAGACTCGCTGCGCCGCAGGCGCTTCGGCGAGAATCTCAGCCACGGCGGCGCCGATTTCCTCGACACGCCACAACGCGCCCTTGTCGCGGGTGACCCCGGTGCGCCAGCCGTCCCCAAGGGAAATGCGGCCACCCTGGCTCTCGAAAATCTGGCCGCTGACGTGGGCCGATTCGGCGCTGCCCAACCACACCACCAACGGCGCGACGTTGTCCGGCGCCCAGGCGTCGAAACTGCCGTCCTCAGGCTTCTTGACCACATCGGGCATGGCGCTTTCGGTCATCGAGGTGCGCGCAGCCGGAGCCAACGCGTTGGCGGTGATGCCGTAGCGCGCCAGCTCAGCGGCCTGCACCAGGGTCAACGCGGCAATCCCGCCCTTGGCCGCCGAATAGTTGGACTGCCCCACCGAGCCTTGCAGGCCCGCGCCGGAACTGGTGTTGATGATGCGTGCATCGACCGGAGTGCCGGCCTTGGCCAGATCGCGCCAGCGTCGCCCCAACAGGTTCGCCAGGCAATAATGGCCCTTGAGGTGAACGCGCATGACCATGTCCCAGTCCTCTTCGCTGAGACTGATGAACATGCGGTCGCGCAGGACGCCGGCATTGTTGACCAGCACGTGCACCTCACCGAACGCCGCCACTGCCGCTTCGACGATGCGCTCGGCGGTGGCCAGGGTGGTGATGTCGTCACTGTTGGCGATGGCCTGGCCACCGTTGGCGCGGATCTCGCCCGCTACATCCTGCGCCGCGTCGGCGCGAATATCGTTGATCACCACGTTGGCGCCCGCCGCCGCGAACGCCAGCGCGTAGGCGCGACCGAGTCCGCCGCCGGCCCCGGTGATGATCACGGTGCGGCCTGAACAAATAGCCATGCTTGACTCCTTATGACTGCGTGACCGCACGCCCAGCGGACGGCGGCACGGATGGGAAATACCTAGAGGCGTTCGATGATCGTGACGTTGGCCTGGCCGCCGCCTTCGCACATCGTTTGCAGGCCATAACGGCCGCCGCTGCATTCCAGCTCGTTCAACAGCGTGGTCATCAGCCGGGCGCCCGTGGCGCCGAGCGGGTGGCCCAGGGCAATGGCGCCACCGTTGACGTTGGTGCGCGCCGGGTCGTAGTCCAGTTCCTTGGTCCAGGCCATGACCACCGAGGCAAACGCTTCGTTGATCTCTACCCGGTCGATATCGCTCATGCGCAGGCCGGTTTTTGCCAGGGCCCGGCGTGTCGCGGCGATTGGCGCGGTCAGGTGCCAGATCGGATCATCGCCCAACACCGTCAGGTGATGGATGCGCGCCCGTGGCGTCAAGTCGTAGCGCTTGAGCGCCGCCTCGGACACCACCAGCAACGCCGCCGAGGCATCGCAGGTCTGGCTCGAAACAGCGGCAGTGATCGAGGGGTATTGCGGGTCCACCGGCTGCAGCTCGGCCATTTTTGCCAGGCTGGTCAAGCGCGGGGTTTCATCCGCGAACAGGCCGTTGCAAGCGACGATTTCCCGAGCGAAACGCCCGCTCTCGATGGCGGCCAGGGCGCGGCTATGGCTTTGCAGGGCAAACGCTTCCATCTGCTCACGCGTGATGCCCCAATGATCGGCGATGCGCTGGGCGGCATAGAACTGGTTGACCGGCTGATTACCGAAACGTGCGCGCCAGCCTTCGCTACCGGAAAACGGATCGGTAAAACCCAAGGGTTGTCCGGCGAGCATGGCCGAGGAAATCGGAATCCGGGTCATGGTTTGCACCCCGCCCACGGCGATCACATCCTGGGTGCCGCTCATCACCGCCTGCGCCGCAAAATGCAGCGCCTGTTGCGACGACCCACACTGGCGATCGATCGTGGTGCCGGGCACATTCAGCGGCAACCCGGCGGCGAGCCAACTGGTACGGGCAATATCACCGGCCTGGGAGCCAATGGTGTCGACGCAACCGAAAATCACGTCGTCATAGTCTTCGCCCGGGATAGCGTTGCGTTCCACCAATGCCCTGAGCACATGAGCCCCCAGGTCTATGGCATGGACCTCGCTCAAGGCGCCTTTGCGCTTGCCGGTCGGGCTGCGCAGTGCATCAACAATATAGGCCTCTGGCATGACTCACTCCTCGAAAGTATGGCCCGGGCCCAGGCGGGCACCGTCGGCGAACAGGTAGTCGCTGACACGGGTTTTATGAAAGCCCCGATCACCCCAGGACGCATCGAGCGCCCAGGCACGTTTCATGAACATCTGCAGATCGACTTCCCAGGTGTAACCCATTGCGCCGTGCACCTGAATGCCCTTGCGCGCGGCGATCCAGCTTGCCTCGCAGCAGGCCAGGCGGGCCTGGGAAACCCAGACGCTGGCGTTGCTGTCGCCTTGCGCCAGGCCGTGGGCGGCGCGGTACAGCACGGGTTTGGCCTGTTCGATCTGCCGGGCGACATCGGCCAAATGATGCTTGACCGCCTGGAAGCTGCCGATGGGCTTGCCAAACTGCTTGCGCTGAGCGACGTAGTCCACCGACAAATCGAGCATGCGTTGCGCCAGCCCGAGCAATTGCCCGGCCACCGACAAGGCGCCACGGTCGAGCAGTTGCGCTTGCAAGGCACGACCCGCCGCGCCGCTGGCCACACAGGTGGCCGGTGTCGGGTTCCAGGTCACCCGACCCAGGCGCCGCGACGCATCGATGCTCGTCCGGGGTTGCACATCCACCTGCGAACGCGGCACCACGTGAATGTCATCGCCATCGATGAGAATCAACACTTCTGCCAGTTGCGCATCGCCGACCAGCACGTTGACGGGGTGGTTGATGGCAAGGCGCAATGTGCCTTCGGCGATCCGTGGCAACAAGCTGCTGCGTGCCGGGTGATCAGTCGCCAGGCCGGCGAGCAAGCCGGTGGCGACATAGGCGGTGTCAGCCAGGGAATCGGGAATCGCGTAGTACCCCAGCTCCTGGGTCATCAGCGCCCAGGCCACATCGTCCATGCCCAGGCCACCCTCGGCTTCGGGGACCGACAAGGCGGTCAGGCCCTGGGCGGCGATCTTGTGACGCAGGTCCGGTGAGCGACCGACATCGGTTTCCCAGATTTCCCGGAGCATCTCCGGGGCGGCTTCAGTCATCAGGAAACGACTGATGGCTTCGCGAAACGTCAGCTGGTCATCGGTAAAAGTGAAGTCCATGGCCCGTTCCTTATTTCGGCAAGCCGAGCATCCGCTCGGCAATGATATTGCGCTGGATTTCGTTGGTCCCGGCGTAGATCGGTCCGGCCTGGGCGAACAGGAAACCCTCCAGCCAGCCAGCAGTATCGGTATCGGTATCGGTATCGGCATCCGGCAGCAGCTCGGCGCCGGCGCCCAGAATGCGCATGGCGGTTTCGTGCATTTTCAGGTCGAGCTCCGACCAGATGATCTTGTTGATGCTCGACTCGGCACCGATCTGCTCACCCCGGCTGAGGCGCCCGACCGTGTGGTAGGCCGACAGGGCGTAGGCCTCGGCGCCCATCCAGGTCTCCAGCACCGCGTCACGCAGACCCGGATCGCGGTCGGCGCTGTCGCGGTTGGCCTTGTACAGTTCCACCAACTTGCGGGCGGTGTACTGGAAACGCGCCGGTGAACGCAGCAGCAACCCGCGTTCAAAACCGGCGGTGGCCATTGCCACATGCCAGCCCTGCCCTTCGGCACCGATGCGGTTGGCCACCGGCACGCGCACGTCGTCGAAAAACACTTCGGCAAAGGCGTCCTTGCCATTGAGTGCCTTGATCGGACGGATGCTCACGCCCGGCGCATTCAGTGGCACCATCACGAACGACAGGCCGTGGTGGCGCGAGGAGCCCGGTTCGCTGCGGAACAGGCCGAATAGCCAGTCGGCGAAGGTCGCTCGGGTCGACCAGGTTTTCTGGCCGTTGATCACGTAATGATCGCCGTCGAGCGTGGCCTTGCTGGTGATCGCTGCCATGTCCGAACCGGCATTCGGTTCCGACCAGCCTTGCGCCCACATGTCGAGGCTGGCGGCCATGCGTGGCAGGAAGCGCTGCTTCTGTTCCGGGGTGCCAAACTCCATCAGGGTCGGCCCCAGCAACAACTGGCCGTTCTGGTTGACGCGCATCGGCGCCCCGGCACCGTAATACTCCTCTTCGAAGATCAGCCACTCGATCAGATCGCAACCGCGACCGCCCAGTTCGGCGGGCCACATCACCATCGACCAGCGGCTCTCGAACAGCTTCGCTTCCCAGGCGCGGTGCTGCTCAAAGCCTTCCCGGGTGTCGTAGCTGGCCAGCGGTTCGCGTGGAAGGTTGGCCGCCAGCCAGGCGCGTACTTCGGCGCGGAAGGCGTTTTGCTTGGGGGTATAAGTCAGTTCCATGGCGTTCTCTCAGAACTTCGCGTCGCGTTTTTCGACGAAGGCCCGGCGCGTTTCCGCGGAGTCCGGGCTGCTGTAGGCCTGCATGGTGAAGCCCTGCTCCCAGCGGTATTTGTCTTCCAGGTTGCCGTCTTCGATGCCGTTCAAGGCTTCCTTGGCGATGCGGATCATGCCCGGGCTCTTCTCGGCGATTTTCGCCGCGATGCCCAGCGCGGTTTCGCGCAGTTGGTCCTTGCTGACGATGCGCTCGATAAAGCCGTATTGCAGGGCTTCGGGGGCGCCGATGCTGTCGCCGGTAAAGAACAGGTAACGGACTTTTTGCACCGGGAACAGCCGTTGCAGATGCGCACCGCCGCCCATGGCGCCACGGTCGACTTCCGGCAGGGCGAAGGTCGCGCATTCGGAGGCGATGACGATGTCCGCCGCCCCGGTGATGCCGATGCCGCCGCCCAGGACAAAACCATGCACCGCGACAATCACCGGCACCGGGTTGCGGTGCACGGCCTTGAACGTGGCGTAGTTACCGGCGTTGACCTCGACGATCCGCTCTGGATACTTGTCCAGCTCCTTGATGTCGACACCGGCGCAAAAGCCGCGACCATCGGCGCGGATCACGATCACCCGCACCTCGGGATTGGCCCCGAGGGCTTCGATCTGTCGCGCCAGCGCCTGCCATTCCTGGCTGTCGAGGGCATTGACCGGAGGTTTGGCGATCACCAGTTCAGCGATCCCCTGATTGAGTTGTGTCGTAAATGCCTGGTTCACAGGGGTTCTCCAATACTGGCGGGATGGGTCGAAGGGTGGGTCTGGCTGCGGGCCAGGAGCGCGTCCAGACATTGCTGGGCCTCGCTGGCGATGCCTTCAATGACTTCACGGCAACTGAGCAATTCGCCGATGGCCGCCGCCACCTGGCCGCTGGGCAAGATGCCCTCGTCCGGGGCGCCATCGACCATCGAGCGCTGCAACAGCACCGGCTGGTTGGCGGCCATCACCACTTGCGACAGCTGCGAGGGGTCTTCACGCAACGCACGGATAAAGACCGAGGCCATGTGCCCCAGGCTCATGCCGGTCTGCTGCTTCCACTGCCAGGCGCTGCCCAGGGCAATGCGCAGGCGGCCGAACGGACCGGCCTTCTCCAGATGATTGATAAAACGGTTTTCGATCATGCGGTGGCGCATGCCATCCACCGCCGTGGTCACGCGCACCTGTTGCGGGTCGTTGACCTTCAGGTAACGCTCCAGGGTCGCGACCGGTGTCGGCGATTCGCGGGTCATGAGGAACCGCGTGCCCATGGCGATGCCAGCGCCCCCGGCGGCCAGCACCGAAGCCAGGCCACGACCGGTGGCATAACCGCCGGCGGCGATCACCGGCACCTTGACCGCGGCCAGTACCTGAGGCAACAGAATGGAACTGGGTACGCCGCCGGTATGACCGCCGCCCTCGCCGCCCTGGATGGTGATCAGGTCGGCGCCCAGTTCCACAGCCTTCAATGCATGTTTGAGTGCGCCCACGGTGGGAATGCACAACACCTTGGCCGCCTTGAAACGCGCAATGGTCTGTTTGTCCGGGCCGCGCCCGTAGCTGACGGCGCGCAGGCGGTACTGGATCGCCAGGTCGACGCACTGCGCGGCGTTGTCCTGGAACATATGAAAATTGAGCCCGAAGTTGCTGCCACCGGTGGCGTCGATCACCTTGCGGATTTCGCCTTCCAGCTCATCGGCCGCGATAGTCGCCCCGGCCAGGAAACCGAAGCCTCCGGCCTGGGTGGTGGCGATCACCAGGTTGGCATCGGCAACCCACCCCATGGCGGTTTGCACAATCGGGTAGCGGCAACCGAGGGCCTCGGTCAGTGGCGTATCCAGCCAGCGGTTCATTGGCTCTTGTCCTCTGCCTGCTTGTTGGCCCGGGCCATGCCCTTGGCATCGAAGCCGCCCAGTTTGTCGCCAGACAACAGCTCGTTATGGGCATGCGCAAACTGGTGCCAGGCGAACACCGCATCCATCGCCGTGCGCTTGCCTTGCAGGTCCTCGACGTGGTTGATCGCCTGTTTGGTCAGGGCCAGGCCCATGCGCGGCTGACGGGCGATGCCGGCGGCCAGGGCATAGGTGGCCTGCTCCAGTTCATCGCGGGGCACCATGCGGTTGACCATGCCAACCTGCCAGGCTCGGGTGGCGCTCATGCGGTCACCGGTGAAGAGGAATTCCTTGGCGATACGCGGGTTCATTTCATAGGGATGGGCAAAATACTCCACCCCCGGAATGCCCATGCGCACCACCGGATCCTGGAAGAACGCGTCATCACTGGCGACGATCAGATCGCAGACCCAGGCCAGCATCAGCCCGCCCGCCACGCATGCGCCCTGGACCATGGCGATGGTCGGCTTGGGCAGTTCACGCCAGCGCCGGCACATGCCCAGGTACACCTCCTGCTCGCGGGCATACAGCTGCTCGCCACCGGGCTTGTTGGTGTGGTCCCACCACAGGTGTGCACGCTCGAACGGCTTGTCGATATCGCGTCCAGGCGTGCCGATATCGTGGCCTGCCGAAAAATGTTTGCCGTTACCGCGCAGGACGATGACCTTGACGTTGTCGTCGTTCACCGCCTCGCGAAAGGCGGCGTCCAGCGCGTAGGTCATTTGCGAGTTTTGCGCGTTGTTGAAGGTCGGCCGGTTCAGCGTCAACGTGGCGATCCCCTCGGCCACGCTGTACAGCACCGGTGTGTCTGTTTCGTAGACGGCTTTGTCCTCGCGGACGACGAATTCACTCTCGCTGCTGTGCATGTTCACTGTCCTCGCCTCAGGCCGTACGGATGCCGGGCGGGTTGCCCTTGATCGCCGTGGCGCGGTAATCGTGGGGGTCGAGTCGGCGGATCAGGGCCAACTGCTCGCTGGTGGGGTGCACGGTCTCGTGCAACTGCGCCGACTTGAGCAACGGGAAGCCGGTGTTTTCCTGGACCTGCTCGAAACTCACGCCGGGGTGCAACGAGCGCACCTGCACCGCACGCTCCGGGCCATTGAAATCGAGGACGCACAGGTCGCTGACCACGCAATGGATGTCCATCAAGTCGCGACGCGCACCTTCGGGCCAGCGATCGGCCTTGAAGCCGACACCGGAGACCATGTCCACTTCACCGCTGACGAACACCCGGCTGTTATGGCTGGGCACGAAGAACGAGTTGAGGTGGTTGATGCTGTTGCCCGGCAAGCCGCGCACGCCAAGAATCGCCGTCCTGGGCTTTTGATAGTCACCGACGCAAGACAGGTTGGTCTGGCCCCAGCGGTCGATCTGGGTCGGGCCGATCATCGCGTGGCGGCGTCCGCCCCACACGCATTCGAACACCCGTTCGAACGACATGTAACCCGAGTAACGCGGCACGTAGTCGCCACGCGGGCCCAACGGGATCGGCTCTTCGACCAGGAACGCTTCGCTGTCGGTCATCAACAGTTCAGGGCTGTGGGTCAGTTTGGCCAGGCTGGCACCCAGGCGCGGAATCACGCCAAGGCCCGAGGCAATCACTTCACCATTGCCGCGCCAGGCTTCGGATGCGGCGACGATCATCAGTTCCGCGAGGGTAAAATCACAGGTTGCAGACATAGTGGCTAATCCTCAGAACACGGGAAGGGGCAAGGCGCCCATGGAGTCGGCACCGCCGTTCTGTGCCTGATAGGCCTGCTCGCCACCGGCGATGTAGGTCTGCACATAGTCCTGCCAGCCGTTTTCCGCCTGGCTGCTGGCGACATAACCCTTGAGGTGCTTCATGTCCCAGCCATAGTCGGGGGCGCAGAGCGTCGGGTGCGCACCGAGGGGCGCATGCACCACGCCTTTCACCAGGTAACGCTCGAAGGTGTTGAAACGGGCCATCTCGGCGCTCAGTTCCAGACGTTCTTCCAGGCGTTCGCACGAGACAAAGCACTGCTCGGCGGCACGGGCGAACAGGTGATCGAAATACGGGTCCGGCCCGGTCACCAGGCAGTTGCCCAGGCGGTCGGCGACGTTGACATGCACAAACGCAACGTCGAGATTGAGTGCCGGCATCGCCACCAGTACTTCGCCATCGGCGTAGGGCGACTGGACAGTCTTGAGTTGCGGGTTCAGGCGCGTCACATCGGTGGCCAGGCCGCAACGGGTCGGCAGAAACGGCAAGCGCATGCCAGCGGCGCGCAGGCCCCACTGGAACATGCCTTCGTCCAGTTCCATCAACTCCAGCTCGCCCGCTTCGCGAGCCTTGCGGTAGTAGGGTTCCAGCGGAATGGCGTCAAGGGTGGCGAAGCCGAACACCAGCTTCTTGACCTTGCCGGCTGCGCACAGCATGCCCACTTCCGGACCGCCGTAGGCGACGACGGTCAGGTCCTTGACTGGCGAGCGCAGGATCTCGCGCACAATCGCCATCGGCTTGCGCCGTGGTCCCCAGCCGCCGAAACCGATGGTCATCCCATCGCGTAATTGAGCGACCGCATCGGCCGCTGTCAGTTGTTTATTCATCATCACAATTCCTTACTGTTGGCCGACCGAAAAGTCGTGCCCCCAAATGCTCACGCGGGTGAACTCGAATGCCGAATGTTCGGCCCAGTCGACTTGCAATCCGCCAAAGCCGTATTCCAGATCGAAACCGGATGGCGTCTTCATGTAGAAGCTGGTCATGCGGTCGTTGAGGTGCTGGCCGAGGGTTGCCGACAGGCTCACGTCATGGGCCAGCAAACGGTCATGGGCGCGCCCCACCTCGGTCATCGAATCCACCTCGACCATCACGTGCACGCAACCTGACGGCGACGGGTATTCGGCCAGTGCCAGGCTGTGATGGCGGGTGTTGTGGCAATGCAGGAAGTGAATACGGATCGCCGGGGCCGACGGGTCGGGCCGGAAGTTGTAAATGTCCGAGAGTTCGAAACCCAGCACGTCCTTGGCGAACGCCAGCGTGGCATCGAAGTTCGGTGCCGGCAGCACGGTGTGCCCCAGGCCCATGTCACCGGTGATAAAACGCGGCACGCCCTGAGGCGAAACAAATGGCAGGCAATCGGAGCGATGGCCCCAGCTCAATTCATGGTTGTTGCCCGACGGGTCGGTGAGTTTGACCAGCGCCTGAACGCCGCGCTGCTCGATCTCGGCGCCAGAGCCTGGCTGCCATTCGATACCGGCGGCGGTCAGATGCTCAAGTGCGGCCTGGAACGCCGATTCGCCGGCCAGCTCCCAGCCGGAAGCCAGGTACCGCGCCTCGCTGCCTTCGACGATCAGCATGCGGAACGGACGTTCGTCCATTTTTACGTACAGGCCACCGCCCGGCGCCGGACGTACCTGCATGCCCAGCACGTCCTCGGCATACCGTTGCCAGTGACTGAGGTTTTCGATCTGGGAGACGAAATAGCTCAAACCGCGAATGTCGATCATGCCTGGGTTCCTCGTTGGCTGATTCGGTGCATGGCGAGCATTGTGCAAAGCGTCGGGGCCTGCTTCATCGTCCATTGAGACTAAGCAGGACAACGGTTTCAGGGGCGGCGGCCGTAGGGTTCTAGTCCGTTTCGATGATTCGGGGCAAACCGACGGCGCCCTAGACTCGCTCATCTATCCGCCTAGCAGAGACAACCCCCATGGAGTTCGCCTTTACCCAGGAACACTTGATGATTCGCGACAGCGCCGAGCGCTTTCTCGCCACGGCCAGCGACTCCCAAGCCGTGCGCGCAACCATGGTTCGCGCGGACGGCTACGATCCCGACGTCTGGCAACGCATCGGCCTGGAGCTGTGCTGGCCGGCCCTGATGGTCCCCGAGCGTTTCGGGGGTATGGGCCTGGGGTTTGTCGAGCTGGCGATCCTGCTGGAACAGAGTGGTCGTTTTCTGCTGGGCTCGCCGCTTTTCGCCACCACCTGCCTGGCCACCCCGGCCCTGCTGTCGGGACACAACCCGGCGCTGCAAGAGCGCTGGCTCAGCGCGATTGCCGGTGGCGAAACCCGCGCGACCCTGGCGTTCGCCAGTGGCCCCGGATGGGATGCGCACAGCGTGCAAACCGTCGCCCGGGCGTGTACGGGGGGGTTTAACCTCAGCGGTTGTTACGCCCAGGTCATCGACGGGGCGCAAGCGGACCTGTTGATCGTCGCCGCGCGTACACCTGGCAGCGAGGGGGAATCGGGGATCAGCCTGTTCGCCGTCGACGCCGCTACACCGGGCGTGGAGCGCACTGCCCTGCCCACCCTGGATCAGACCCGGCGCCTGGCACGGGTCGAACTGCAGAATGTATTCGTCAGCGACGCACAATTGCTCTGCGCCCCCGACCAGGGCTGGCCGGTACTGCGCGAGAGCCTGCAGATCGCCGCCGTGGGCCTGGCTGCCGAACAGGTGGGAGGCGCACAGCAAGTCCTCGACCTGACCCTGGCGTACATCGCCGAACGCCGGCAGTTCAGCCGCACCATCGCCAGCTTCCAGGCGATCAAGCACCGCTGCGCCGACATGATGGTGCAGGTCGAGTGCGCCCGCTCTGCGATCTATTACGCCGCCTGCGTGGCCCAGGAGCACCTCGACCCCGCCGGTGACAAAGCTGTGGCCAGCGAATTGGTGATGGCCACCGCCACGGCGAAAATCCATGCCAGCGAAGCGTTTTTCAACTGCGCCGCCGAGTCGATCCAGATGCATGGCGGCGTGGGCTTTACCTGGGAATACGACCCGCACCTGTACTTCAAGCGCGCTCGCGCCAGCGAGCAATTGCTGGGCAGCCCCGCACTGCATCGCGAACGCCTGGCGGCACACCTGTTCGGAGAAGACGCATGAAAATCGGTTTCAGCAATGCCGACGAGGCTTTCCGTCGCGAGGTCGCCCAATGGTTGGCAGAACACCTGAGTGGCGAGTTTGCGCCGTTGCGCTTTCGCGGCGGTCCCGGTGACGAGCACAGCTTTCCCGAAGAACGCAAAGCCTGGGAACGTGAACTCGCCGCGGGTGCCTGGATTGGCCTCGGATGGTCGAAGGAGCATGGCGGACGCGGCCTGAGCCTCTGCCAGCAGGTGATCTTCCATGAGGAATATGCACGCGCCGGCGGGCCCGGACGCATGGGCCACATCGGCGAAGGGCTGGTCGGCCCGACCCTCGCCACCTTTGGCACGGCAGCCCAGCAACAGCGCCTGTTGCCGGGCATCCTCGGTGGCAGCGAGTTCTGGTGCCAGGGTTACTCTGAACCCGGTGCCGGTTCCGACCTGGCGAACGTACAAACCCGGGCCAGGCTCGACGCCACGGGCGAACACTGGCTGATCAGCGGCCAGAAGGTCTGGACCTCGCTGGCCCACGAAGCCGACTGGTGTTTTGTCTTGGCGCGCACCGAACCCGGCAGTCAAGGGCATCACGGTTTGTCGTTCCTGCTGGTACCGATGGCCCAGACGCAGATCCGTGTGCATCCGATCCAGCAACTGACCGGCACCAGCGAGTTCAACGAAGTGTTTTTCGATCAGGCGGTGACCCACGCCGATAACCTGATCGGCCAACCGGGCGACGGCTGGAAAATCGCCATGGCCCTGCTCGGCTTCGAGCGCGGTGCCTCGACGCTGGGCCAGCAAATGCAGTTTAACAATGAGCTCGACGAGATCATTCGCATTGCCCGCGCCAATGGCGCTTCACGCGACCCACTGCTGCGCCAGCGCATCGCCCAGGCATGGGCCGGGCTCAAGGTGTTGCGCTACAACTCCTTGCGCATGCTCTCGGGTCCACAAGATGGCAGCCTGCGCCGCGAAGCCATGATCTACAAACTGGCCTGGTCAACCTGGCACTCAGACCTCGGGAAGCTGGCAATGGATGTGTTGGGCGACGATGCCGAAATCCTCGATGGCCAGTCTTATCAGCTGAGTCGTCTTCAATCGCTGTTTCTGTTTACCCGCGCCGATACGATTTATGGCGGCAGTAACGAGATCCAGCGCAATATCATTGCCGAGCGTGCCTTGGGAATGCCACGTGAAGCGCGGGTGCGGGAATGAAGCGGCAACCGCGACTTCAGTGAACCCGATACTGGCCGCAACACTGGCCAACTGTAGGAGCTGGCTTGCCAGCGAAAGCGGTCTGACATCCGGCAATAATGTCGACTGACACGCCGCCTTCGCCGGCAAGCCGGCTCCTACAGGTGATCGGGGTGTACACAAGCCCCATGCACGGCAAAGATCCAATGTAGGAGCTGGCTTGCCAGCGAAAGTGGTCTGACATCCGGCAATAATGTCGACTGACACGCCGCCTTCGCCGGCAAGCCGGCTCCTACAGGTGATCGGGGTGTACACAAGCCCCATGCACGGCAAAGATCCAATGTAGGAGCTGGCTTGCCAGCGAAAGCGGTCTGACACCCGGCAATAATGTCGACTGACACGCCGCCTTCGCCGGCAAGCCGGCTCCTACAAGTGATCGGGGTGTACACAAATCCTGTGATCGGCATAGATCCAATGTAGGAGCTGGCTTGCCAGCGAAAGCGGTCTGACACCCAGCAATAATGTCGACTGACACGCCGCCTTCGCCGGCAAGCCGGCTCCTACAGGTGATCGGGGTGTACACAAATCCTGTGATCGGCATAGATCCAATGTAGGAGCTGGCTTGCCAGCGAAAGCGGTCTGACACCCAGCAATAATGTCGACTGACACGCCGCCTTCGCCGGCAAGCCGGCTCCTACAAGTGATCGGGGTGTACACAAATCCTGTGATCGGCATAGATCCAATGTAGGAGCTGGCTTGCCAGCGAAAGCGGTCTGACACCCGGCAATAATGTCGACTGACACGCCGCCTTCGCCGGCAAGCCGGCTCCTACAGGTGATCGGGGTGTACACAAATCCTGTGATCGGCATAGATCCAATGTAGGAGCTGGCTTGCCAGCGAAAGCGGTCTGACACCCGGCAATAATGTCGACTGACACGCCGCCTTCGCCGGCAAGCCGGCTCCTACAGGTGATCGGGGTGTACACAAGCCCTGTGATCGGCATAGATCCAATGTAGGAGCTGGCTTGCCAGCGAAAGCGGTCTGACACCCGGCAATAATGTCGACTGACACGCCGCCTTCGCCGGCAAGCCGGCTCCTACAGGTGATCGGGGTGTACACAAATCCTGTGATCGGCATAGATCCAATGTAGGAGCTGGCTTGCCAGCGAAAGCGGTCTGACATCCGGCAATAATGTCGACTGACACGCCGCCTTCGCCGGCAAGCCGGCTCCTACAGGTGATCGGGGTGTACACAAATCCTGTGATCGGCATAGATCCAATGTAGGAGCTGGCTTGCCAGCGAAAGCGGTCTGACATCCAGCAATAATGTCGACTGACTCGTCGCCTTCGCCGGCAAGCCGGCTCCTACAGGTGATCGGGGTGTACACATGCCCCATGCACGGCAAAGATCCAATGTAGGAGCTGGCTTGCCAGCGAAGGCGGTCTGATAAAAGAACCGCCCTTCAGCGAACGCGAATCTTGGGATCACCCGCCCCGCGCCGCAAGGTTGCAAGAAAGCCCTCCAGCGGTGCCGGTTCGGCAATTTCCGGTAACGCGTCCTTGTCCGGCCGTTGCGCCCAGAATGCGTCCCAGGAAGGGAACAGCTCGTGGAACGTGCCGGCATAGGGCTCGCGCCCCGGCCAGCGCATTTTCAGGCCGCCAATCGGTGGTTTGTTAAGGTCGGTCGCGTACCAATAGCACGGCAAGCGACGACGGAAGCACCAACGTCCGTCGATCCGCTCGTAGTCGTCCCAATACAGCATCTGCATGATCACCCACTCCGGACCGGTCTCATGCTCGTTCTTGGAATAGACCACGCCCGTGGCGTGATCCGGATCGCTGAACTCGATGATGTGCTGCCCCAAGTGATGGGAAGTGCCGTGAAACTGCTTGCGCATGGTTTCGTCCAGCCATGCCTTGAGGTGTGCACGGCCCGTCTTGTCGCGCCCCACACGCACGTCCGGGGCGAAACAGTTGGCCATGGCATCCATGTCGCGCATGTCCAGGGCCAACGCGTACTTGCCGGCCAGTTGGCGGATCGCGTCCAGCGACTCCAGTCGATCGATGCGCTCGAGCAATGCGTTCGTGTCCTGGTTCATCAGTCGAACACCACGTACAGGTCCGAGCCGCGACCGCCGTCCACCGCCAGGCTGGCGCCGGTGACATAGGACGCCTCGTCGCTGGCCAGGAACAGAATGGCGTTGGCCAGCTCCACCGGCAGGCCGACCCGTTTCATCGGGATGACTTTCTCGGTGTTGGTGCGGGCCTTGGCGTCGCCGAGCATGCCGGCGGTAGCCGGGGTATCGACCACGCCAGGGATGATCACGTTGCACCGAATGTTGTTGGGCGCGCCTTCGCTGGCCGCCGCCCGACTGAAGTTGATCACCGCGGCCTTGGCCGCCGAGTAACCGGCCATCCACGCCGTGCCGAACAGGCCGCAGATCGAGGCAATGTTGACGATCGAACCGCCGCCTTGCTCTTTCATCAGACGCATCGCGGTACGAGTGCCAAAGAAGGTGCCATCGACGGTAGTGGCGAAGTTGGCGTGCCAGTCGGCGGTGGACATCGTGTCGATGCTGCCCCAGGTGTAGGCCATCGCATTGTTGACCAGAATGTCCAGGCGACCGTGTCGTTGCGCGGTGGCTTCCAATGCACTGACGTAGGCCTGCTCATCGCTGACGTCGGCCACGGCAATTTCAGCGCGCCCGCCCAATCCAATGATTTTTTCCTGCACCCCTTGCAACGGCTCCACGCGTCGCCCGCAGAGCACGACGGTGGCGCCCTCCTCGGCGAACCGCAGCGCGGTGGCTTCACCGATGCCCGAACCGGCGCCGGTCACAAAGGCGATTTTTCCCTGTAAACGCTTGCTCATCAGTGACTCTCCAATCAGATAAAGGCCATGCCGCCATTAACCGCGATGTTCTGGCCAGTCATGAAGCTGGCGTCTTCGCTGGCAAGGAACACCGCGACACGCGCGATCTCGTCGGTCTCGCACATGCGCCCCAACGGTACGTTTTTCAGCAGCGCTTGCATGTAGTCGTCAGGGATGCCAGCCATCATCGGCGTGTTGGTCGGTCCCGGCACCAGGGTGTTCACGCGTATGCCGCTGGCCGCCAGTTCACGGGCGATCGAGCGGGTCAGGCCCATCACCCCGGCTTTCGATGCGCAGTAATGGCTAGGACCGTCGCCGGTCAGCGCGGCAGTGCTGGAGAGGTTGATGATCGCCCCTTTGCGCCCGCCCTTGACCATCAGCTTGGCGCCTTCGCGGCAGCACAGGAAGGTGCCGCCCAGGTTCACACCGATCACCCGCGCCCAACTCTCGTCCGGGGTTTCGAGGAAGCTGTCCAGCGCGCCCACGCCTGCGTTGTTGACCAGGATGTCGAGGCCGCCGAAGTGCTGCTCGGCCTGGCCCATGGCATCGGCCACGGAGGCGCCGTCACCGACGTTGCAGGCCAGGGCCAGTACCTTGTCGCCCAAGTCCGCCAGGCTCTCGGCCAGGGCAGCCTGATTCAGGTCGACAGCCACCACCTTGGCGCCTTCGGCGATAAAACCACGGACGATGGCCTGGCCCATGCCTTGCCCTGCGCCGGTTACAAAGGCGACTTTATTGAGTAACTTCATCAGCAATCTCCGAATGTGCAAATACGCTGCAGCCCGCTGCCCTTGCAGTGGAGCCGTCACCTGCATGATTAGCGGCAAGTGCCTTGGCCCACATCGTCCGATGGGACTATCGCCGCGTGGTCTGAATGGACGATGCCGGCAATCCTTCGCGGCCCCAGCATTCATGGGTGCACACCCCGTCAGGTGCAGCGTTTCCCTTCAACTCGCTGCATTCAATTCGCTGTCGCGCCTGACGCGGCTGTGCTTTATGAATCCGCAGAAAATGGAGAACCCCATGAACCAACCCGTAGACCTGCCCCTGCCCGTCGGCCATTACGCAACGCTGCCCAACAACGGTTTGCGCCTGCACTATCTGGATGAAGGCGCGGGCCCCGTGGTGCTGTGGCTGCACGGCAGCGGACCGGGCGCCAGTGGTTTCAGCAACTTCAAGGGCAACTACCCGCAATTCGCCGCCGCCGGCTACCGCAACATCGTGCTCGATCTGCCGGGTTTCGGCCGTTCGGACAAACCCGAGGACGCCCAGTACAACCTGGATTTCTTCGTCGACTGCGTAGCGGCGTTTCTGCAAGCCATCGGCGTACAGCGCTGCACCCTGCTCGGTAACTCGCTGGGTGGCGCGATTGCCCTGGGCCTGGCCCTGCGTCTGCCGCAATTGCCCCAGGGCCTGATCCTGTTGGCACCGGGCGGCGTCGAGGAGCGGGAAACCTACTTCAAGATGGACGGCATCGTGCGCATGGTCAGCCTGTTCAACGCCGGCCCCATCGGCATGGACGAGATGCGCAGCATGATGCGCCTGCAGTTGTTCGATGATTCGATCCTGCCCGAAAGCCTGCTGCAGGAACGCGTGGCGGTGGCGGTGACCCAGCCGAAGAACCTGTTCAGCACGATGATGGTGCCGAACATGGAAACACGCCTGGGCGAGATCCAGTGCCCGATCCTCGGTTTCTGGGGCACCAACGATCTGTTCAACCCGATCAGCGGCGCCCAACGCATCATCGACGGCGCGCCCAACGCCCGGTTCATCGTGCTCAACCGTTGCGGACATTGGGTCCAGGTAGAACACCGCGAGCTGTTCAACCGCAGCTGCATCGACTTCCTGCAGAACGGTTGATCCCCCAATACCGTTGCTCCCCTTGTAGGAGCGAGCTTGCTCGCGAAGGACTCAAAGACAACGCGTTCATCCAGCAAACACGCGTTATCGTTAACGACCTTCGCGAGCAAGCTCGCTCTTACAGGGGGGGTGGTCAGGGTGGTTAGCGATCTGCCGCCTTCTGGCTGTTCAACACGGCGTCGCCGGGCTGGCCCAGTACGCAGGAGGTGCCGCCGGGGGTGTACATCATCGCCACGCAGCGGTTGCAGGCGGTGCAGATCGAGTCGCGGCTGGCACCGCTTTCGAGCTTGTTGACGTAGTCATTCTCGGCCAGCAACACCCGGCCCATGGCGACCAGGTCAAAACCCTCGGCCATGATCTTTTCGATGCTCGCCAGGCTCTTGGCGCCGCCCAGATAAGCCAGGGGCATTTTCACCGCGGCACGCACCTTGCGCGCATGTTCCAGCAAATACAGCTCGCGAAATTCCACGGTGGGCTCTTTACGGCGCTGAATGGCCATCGCCAGGGCAATCACCTTGTTCTTCTGCTGCACCCGGTTTTCCTTGGGGAAGGAAGAGCCGAACATGGTGGTGATCGACTCGGCGTTCATCCCGGCGCTGAGTACCAGCAGGTGCGCACCCTCCTCTTCCAGCATGCGGGCGATCTGCGCCCCGTCTTCGGCACTGTTACCGGCGCGCACGCCTTCAGTGACGCTGTATTTGCAGATCACCGCCATGTCATTGCCGACGGCATCCAGGACCGCACGCAGCACCCGGCGCGGAAAACGCAGGCGGTTTTCCAGGCTGCCGCCGTACTGGTCGCGGCGCTTGTTGTACATCGGCGAAATGAACTGGCTGAGCAGGTAGCCGTGACCCATGTGGATTTCCACGGCATCGAAACCTGCCTGGCGTGCCAGGCGAGCACCTTGCGCGAAGTCGCGCACCACCAGTTGCATGTCGTCTTCGTTCATCGCCTGTTTAAGAAACATGCCACTCATCAGGCCGATCTTGTTGAAACCGCCGCTGGCTGACAGCGGACGTTTGGTCGAGCGTTCGCGGATGAAGGTAAAGCAGCCGCCGTGGGTGATCTGCGCGCTGGCCAGGCCACCGGACTGGTGCACACCGTCGGTCAGGGCCTTGAAGTGCGGCAAGCTGGATTGGGTGAGTGTCAACTGGTTGGGCAAGGTACGGCCATCATCGCTTACCGCGCAATAAGCCACGGTGGTCATGGCAGTGCCCCCGGCGACCAGGGCCGAGTGCAGCTTGACCAATTGTTTGGAAGGCACGCCCTGGGCACTCATGCCCTCGTTGGTGGCGGACTTGATAAACCGGTTTTTCAGGGTCAGTGGGCCAATCGTTATAGGGCTGAACGGTGATGGGGTTGGACGAGGGTTCATGACAGGCCTCTCTTTGTTGTTATCAGGCTACAAATGAAGGCTGCGTCGCCATCTCGCGACGCAGCCATGATCATCAGAAGGTGTACTTGGCGTTGAGCGACAGGTAATCGCGGTCAGCCAGCAGTCGGCCCTGGGCGGCATCCGGCGAGCTCAGGTAGGCGACATAAGTCATGCCGATCTGGAAGTTGCCCAGGTACTTGAAATCGCCACCCACGGTCAGGCGCTTCTCGTCACGGCCCAGGCCTTGATAGGCGCTGCCATCGACGTTCTGCGTCCAGACCACTTTGGTGCTCAGGTCCAGGCCCGTGGCAATGGACGGGTAATCCATGTAGGCGCCAATGCCCAGCAGGGTCGAACCGCGGGTCTGGGTCTTCGACTCGAACGTGTCGAAGGTGCCGTCCACGCCGACCCCGCCGCCAGTGATCGTCAGGCTGTCCACCCCGTCGATGCGTTGATGCACCACTTCGCCCATGAAGGTGGTCTGATGGGCGAGCAGGCTTGGGCCCAGGATGTACATGGCGTTGAGGTTGCCTTGCCAGATCTGCCCGGTGGTGGGCGCGCCGTTGTTCAGGTAGACCGACGCGCCATCGCGGTAGCTCAGGTCACCGGCGTACTGCACCGAGTCGCCAACCTTGGAGGTGAAACTGATGCCCGTCAGCTTGACGTCTTCGAAGTAACCCAGGCGATAGGACGGCGCGGTGCCGTCATGGCCGATGCCCTTGAGCGAGGAGTATTGGGTGGTGCCGGTGAAGTCGAAGAACATCGAGCCGATGCGCTCGTTATAGCGGTAATGGAACAGCCCCACTTCGGTGTTTTCGGTGATCCGGTAGCGCACGCCCAGGCCCCATTGGCCGCTGTCGCTGGCGTCTTTTTCACCGGCATAACCGACCGCCAGACCATTGGGCAGGCGGTCGACCGCACCGCTGCCCAGGCGATAGAACTCGGCGCCGGGACCAAAGGTATCGCTGCCGAAGTAGTCGCCCACCGGGTTGAGCTGGGTCTTTTCCCACTCGTACTGGTAGTAGCCCACCAGCGCCAGGTTTTCATTCAGCGACCACGAACCGGACACCTGCCCTACCGGCAGGTACGAGTCCTTGGCCTCGGTACCCGGCACGTTGAACTTGGTGGCGTCCACCGGGGCCTGGCCCTGGCTGATGTTGGGCCAGAACAGGCTCTCGCCCCAGGCCACCAGGTGCCGCCCGGCCTTGAGCGACAGGTACTGAGTCTCGCCGACATCGAAATTGCCATATACATACGCATCGAGCAGCCGCGCCATGCTGCCACTGAGCCTGCGGGTTTCGTCGCTGAAGCCATCGTTGTGGCCGGTCTTGTTCACCGTCAGCGGCGAGTCATTGGCGTTTTTCTGGTTGTAGACATCATCGTAGAACTGACTGCCGCGCAACACCGCACCGAGGTTGTCGTGCTTGAGCTGCAATTCGCCGAACAGGCTGAGGCGGTTGTTGATCAACGAGCCACGCTTGAAGTTGCGCGTGCCGTCGTCGTTGTTCGGGTCGTTGAGGTATTGATTGGCCTGCTTGGCGGTACGCATGGAAGCGGTGTAGTTGACCGTCAGCGACGAATCCAGGGTGGTGTTTTCCCCCAGTTCGATAGTGGGTGCGGCGCCGGCTGTGGCACTGGCGATGGTGATCGCCGTTGCCAACAGGCAGCGGCTCCCGATCAGGTTCCCCGAATGGTGCGCGACAGTGTTTCGCGTAAACATGCTCCTCTCCTTTTGTTGTTGTTTTTTCTGGTGTCGCCACAGCATGAAAAAAGCCCGTGTCGCGCACATCGTCCGTTTGATGAGACGGGTGCGCCTTATGCCTGAGCGGTGCTGGCCACCAGTGCCCGCAATTCGTTTTTCGCCACCTTGCTCGACGGATTGAGTGGCAAGGCGCTGAAGAAGCGCACCTGGCGCGGCACCTTGTAATTGGCCATCTGCTCACGGCTCCAGGCGATCAGTTGCGCCTGGTCAAGTGCTTCACCTTCGCGCAGCACCACGCAGGCACATCCGACCTCGCCCATGCGTTCATCGGCGATGCCGATCACCGCCACCTGGGCAATTGCCGGATGCCTGATCAGCGCCGCTTCGATTTCCGCCGGGTAGCAGTTGAAACCGCCAACGATGAACATGTCCTTCAGGCGGTCGGTGATGATCAGGTTGCCCGCCTCGTCCAGGCGCCCGACATCGCCGGTGTGCAGCCAGCCTTCGGCGTCGATCGCTTCGCGGGTCGCTTCGGGGTTCTGGAAATAGCCCTGCATGATGTGGAAGCCACGCAGGCAGATCTCACCGGTAAGCCCGGCGTCCAGTGCCTGGTTGTCCGGGTCGCGAATGCTCACTTCGGTCCCGGCAATCGGCCGTCCGCTGGTGCCGGCGATCACCTGCGCCGAGTCCCGGGGATCGCAGATCGTCGCCAGCCCGCCGCACTCGGTCAGGCCGTAGGCGGTAGTGACCACGGCAAATCCCAACTCGTTGCGCATGCGCTCGATCAGGCTCGGTGGAATGCTGGCCGAACCGGTGACCGCAATGCGCAGGCTCGACAGGTCGGTCTGCTTGAGTCGCGGGTGAGCCAGCAGCGACAGGTACAGGGTCGGCGCGCCGGGCAAGACGCTGATACGCTCCCGGGCAATGCGCTGGAAGACTTGTTCTGCGTCGAACACCGCGTGGGGCAGGATGGTCGCCCCGCCGATCAGGCACGTCAGCCAACCGGCTTTGTAGCCAAAGGCGTGGAAGAACGGATTGACGATCAGGTAGCGGTCGCCCGGCACCAGGCCGATGACCTTGACGTATTCGCTGAAGGCCCGCAGGTTCTGCCCATGGCCGCTCATCACGCCCTTGGGTTTGCCGGTGGTGCCGGAGGTGAACAACAGGTCGCACATGGCCTCGGGGTCGACCGCCAATGCACGGCGTTTGGCACCCTCGGCGTCGACGCTCGCGGCACCGCCCAGGAACTGTTCAAGGGTCAGGTCCGAAGACCGCTCGGGAGTATCGCCCTCGATGATCACCAGGTGTTCGAGGCCGACCGGTCGATGGGGCGCGAGCAGCGCCGGGTAGTCGACGTCGAGAAAACGCTGCTGGACAAACAACAGCCGGCAGCCGCTGCGTTCCAGCACATCGGCGGCCTCCAGGCCCTTCATGCGCGTGTTGATCGGCACCAGCACCGCGCCGGCGCATTGAATGCCCAATGCCGCGAGGATCCAGTCACCGCTGTTTGGCGCCCACACACCGACCCGGTCGCCGGCCTGAATGCCCAGCGCCATCAAGCCCCGGGCAAAGCCCATGACCCGTTCCGGCAGCTCGGCGTAATCGGTGCACTGCCCGTTGTCTTCGATGGCCGTGCGACCGGCAAAACGTTCGGCACTCTGGAACACCAACCGGGCAATGTTGGTGGGCACTTCGCTCAGCGGCAGGGATAACTTCAGGCTCTGGTTCATCGTAGGCTCGGTGATCTGCATCATTCGGGAAATCGGATACGCAAGTGGGCGCTCGTCGGCACGGCCTGGCAGGCCAGGATCCAGCCTTCGGCCAGCTCATCGCTGTCCAGCGCATCGTTGTGCAGCAGCTCGATCTCGCCACTGTCCAGCGTGCACATGCACGAGGCGCAGCCTCCCACCCGGCAGGCGCTGGGGGGCTTGAGGCCGGCACGCTCCATCGCGGCCAGCACGGTTTCGCCGCTGTCGCAAGCCAGGCTGTGATCCTCGCCATCCAGGCGCACCGACAGCTGCGCCGCCATCGCCGCTTCACTGCTGACCGCCAGGGGCAGTTCGCCTTCGCCGGGCAACGAGACAAAGCGTTCGACATGGACCCGCCCGCCAGGCAGGCCCAGGCTTTTCAGCGCACTGACCGCTGCATCCATGAACGGTCCCGGGCCACAGATAAAGGCCTGGGCGTCTGTGAACGGACGCGCCAGCTCCGCCAATTGCTCGACGGTCGGAATGCCCTGCACCGAATCGAGCCAGTGGACAATCTGCAGACGTTGCGGGTGCGCGCTGGCCAGGGCCTTGAGTTCGTCGCGAAAAATCACCGAGGCTTCATCGCGGTTGGCGTAGATCAACAGAATCCTGCCGTGGCCGGCCAACAGCGCCGAGCGCAGGATTGAAAGCACCGGCGTTACGCCGCTGCCCCCGCCGAACAGCAGCAGGTCATCGTCCAGACTGCGCGGCACAAACACCCCGGCGGGCGGCAGCACCTCCAGGGTTTGACCGGCCTGCAACTCGCCGCAGAGCCAGTTCGAGGCCCGGCCGTCACGCACGCGCTTGACCGTCACTCGCAGGGGTTCGCCGAGCAACGGCGTGCTCGACAACGAATAACAGCGCGGCAACCAGCCGTCCTCGAAGGGCACCCGCAAGGTCAGGAACTGGCCGGGTTGATAACGAAAGTGTTCGCTCAAATGCTCCGGCACGTCGAACACCAGGGAACGCGCATCAGCGGTTTCCTCGATCACTCGCGCCACGCGCAGGGCAAGATAATTGTTCATAGCTCAGGTACTCATGACCACCTGCCCGTGTATCACGGGCAGGTGTAAACCCAGGGGTATCGAAACGGGCACCATGGCCTCAGACGTACGGGTCCGGGTTGGGCAGGCCCAGCATCACCGCGCCGTAGCTGCGTCCGTAGGCCATGTAGTTGTTGGCGATGTGCCCACGCGCCTGATGCAGGTCGCGGAACAGCCGCGCCACCGGGTTGGTGTTGTACAAACCCGAGGCGGCCATGCTGCGCAGCAGATCGTTGGCCCGCTCGGCGCAGATGTTGGTCACATAGGCCGACTGGTAGCGATACAACAGGCGGGTCTCGGTGTCCGGGTATTCGCCGGCACGGGCCAGGCTCATCAGGTGCTCGTAGTTGCGCTCCAGCACCAGGCGCAGGCTGTCGACGGTGATCATCGCCTCGGCAACAGCGGTTTGCGCCACCGGATCGTCAGCGGTACGGGCGCCGTGCTTGCCGATGTGTTTGGCGGCGTTGTCGCGGAACTCGTTGATCGCGCCTTGCAGGGCACCGATGGCCGAGGTCGAGACAGCGCGCGAGAACACCTGGGCGAAGGGGATCGCGTAGATCGGGTTGGTGTTGACCAGGCGCCCGGGCGTCGCTTCAAGGGTCCAGTTATTGGTGCGTTGCACGCGATGGGCCGGGACGAACACATCCTCGACCACGATGTTATGACTGCCGGTGCCCCGCAGGCCCAGCACGTCCCAATTGTGCTCGATCAGATAGTCGCGTTGTGGCAGCAGGAAGGTGCCGTGCTCGGCGGCCAGTTCGCCATCGGGTGGCAGGATGCCGCCCAACAGCACCCATTGGCAGTGCTCGCTGCCGCTGGAGAAACCCCAGCGCCCGCTGATCCGGTAGCCGCCTTCCACTACCGTGACCTTGGCCGCCGGCATATAAGTCGAGCAGATCAACGTGCTGTGGTCATCCGCCCAGACTTCACGCTGCGCTTCGATTGGATAACGTGCCAGCTGCCAGGGGTGAACCCCCATCACGCCATAGATCCAGGCCGTGGACATGCAACCCTCGGCGAGGATGGTCTGGATTTCGAAAAAGGTCCGCGGGTCCACTTCATAGCCACCGAACGCCCGTGGCTGCAAGGCCCGCAGCAAGCCGGCGGATTGCAACTCGGCGATGGTCTCCACCGGTACCTTCTGATCCTTGTCGGCCTGCGCCGTGCGCGCCTTGAGTGCCGGCACCAGGCTGCGTGCACGTTCCAGCAGATCACGTTCGTCCTGGGTCTTTTCTCGCATGCTGTGCATCACTCAATTCTCCCGATCTCACTGCGCCACTGCGCGAGTTGTGATGGATCATCGGATCGAGCGAGCAATCATTCATCGTCAAAGCGGACTAGGGGGGTGCCCGGTTCCCGTAGGAGCCAGGCTTGCCGGCGAAGAACGATAACGCGGTTTGATAGATACACCGCAGCGTCTGGTTCGCCGGCAAGCCTGGCTCCTACAGGCGAAGAACGCGGCCCCCGCGGCGCTAGTCCGTTGAGACGATGCTGGCGGCGGCCGTTGCGGCGATATTAAATCCATCAACAATCGACCCCACGGAGCAAGGGCCCATGAGTATTTTGCAGCGTTTCCAGATGCACGGCAGCGTCGCCATCGTCACCGGTAGCGGCCGCGGCATTGGTCGGGCGATTGCCCTGGCGTATGCCGAAGCCGGCGCCGATGTCGTGTGCTCGGCACGTTCGCTGGATGAAGTAGAGGCCGTGGCCGAAGAAGTTCGCGGTCTAGGCCGACGCGCCCTGGCGTTCGCCTGCGACGTCAACGATGCCGAGCAACGCCAAGCACTGGTGCGCCACAGCGTTGAGCAAATGGGCCGTATCACCCATCTGGTGAACAACGTCGGCGGCGGCGGGCCCAACGATCCGCTGGCCATGACCCCTGAGCAGTTCGCCGAGGTGCTGAACTTCAACGTCGCCACCAGCTACGCCTTCTGCCAGCTGTGCGTGCCGCTGATGCGCGAAGCCGGTGGCGGCAACATCATTAATATCAGTTCGGTGGCGGCGCGCTATGCCCAGCGCCATTTCAGCGCCTACGGCACGGCCAAGGCCGCCCTCAGCCATCTGACCCGCTTGCTGGCCCAGGACTTCGCGCCGCAGATCCGGGTCAACGCCGTCGCCCCCGGCCCCACCCTGACCGAAGCGCTGAATGGCGTGATGCCCGCCGCCATGCGCGAAGTCATGGAAGCCAACACCCCGCTCAAATGCCTGGGCACCCCGCAAGACATCGCCGCCGCCGCGCTGTACCTGGCCAGCCCCGCTTCGGCCTGGGTGACCGGCAAGATCATTGATGTCGATGGCGGCGCCGACTCGTCGGTCTGGCCCGGCTGAACCACTCCTTTGGGTCCGTCCCTGTTGATGTCGGGGCGGGCTTTTTTTCTTCCCTGCCATCTGGAGCCCTCCCATGGACGCCCATTTGATCAAAGCGCTCGGTGACGAGCTGTTCAACGCCCTGCGCAGCCGCCAGACACTGGCGCCCCTGACCCGACGCTACCCGCACATCACGCTGGAGCAGGCGTACCGGATTTCCCTGCAGTTCCTGCTACGCCGCGAAGCGCTTGGCGAGCGGGTGATCGGCAAAAAAATCGGGGTCACCAGCCGTGCCGTTCAGGAAATGCTCGATGTTCACCAACCGGACTTCGGCTTCCTCACCAATGCCATGCAGGTCGAGGATGGCAGCGATGTCAGCCTGGCCCGCTACAACTTGATCCAGCCCCGGGCCGAAGGCGAAATCGCCTTTATCCTCGGCGAAGACTTGCAAGGCCCGGGCATCAGCGCCGAGGACGTGCTGGCCGCCACCCAATCGGTGGCGCCATGCTTCGAGATCGTCGATTCGCGGATCGACGACTGGCAGATCCGCATCCAGGACACCGTGGCCGATAACGCATCCTGTGGCGTATTCGCCCTCGGTACTCAGCGCATCGACCCGCGCTCGCTGGACCTCGCCGCAGTGCACATGCAACTGCTGAAAAACGGCCAGCCGGCAGGCTCGGGCCTGGGCTCGGCGGTGCAAGGCCACCCTTGTGCGGCCGTGGCCTGGCTGGCCAATACCCTGGGCGAGCTGGGCATTCCGTTCCGCCGGGGCGAAATCATTCTGTCCGGTGCCCTGGCGCCGCTGGTCCCGGTGATGGCCGGTGACCGTATCAGCCTGTCAATGACCGGTCTCGGTGAAGCCAGCCTGCGCTTCGTCCCTTGATCACCCCTTGATAACCCCCTTTCCCTCCTGGAGCCAAAGACCATGAGCAAAAAGATCAAATGCGCGCTGATCGGGCCGGGCAACATCGGCACCGACCTGCTGTACAAACTGATGCGCAGCGAGGTACTCGAACCGGTGTGGATGGTGGGCATCGACGCCACCTCCGAAGGGCTTGCACGGGCTCGCGAGCTGGGCCTGAAAACCACCGCCGATGGCGTCGACGGCCTGCTGCCCCATGTCCTCGAAGACCAGATCCAGATCGCCTTCGACGCCACCTCGGCCTACGTGCACGCGCAGAACTCGCGCAAGCTCAATGCCCTGGGCGTGTTGATGATTGACCTGACCCCGGCGGCCATCGGCCCGTATTGCGTGCCGCCCGTCAACCTCAAGGCCCAACTGGGACTGGGCGTGATGAACGTCAACATGGTCACCTGCGGTGGCCAGGCCACCATTCCGCTGGTGGCGGCGGTGTCCAGTGTGCAACCGGTGGAATACGCCGAAATCATTGCCACCGCCGCCTCCAAATCGGTCGGCCCCGGCACCCGGAAGAATATCGACGAGTTCACGCGTACCACCGCCAGCGCAGTGGAAAAGGTCGGCGGCGCGAAGAAAGGCAAGGCGATCATCATCATCAACCCTGCCGAGCCACCGCTGATGATGCGCGACACCGTGCACTGCCTGACCGCCAGCGAACCCGACCAGCCGGCGATCACCGCCGCCATCGAGGCCATGATCAAGCAAGTGCAACGCTATGTGCCCGGCTACAGGCTGGTCAACGGCCCGGTGTTCGACGGCAATCGGGTGTCGATCTTCATGGAAGTCGAAGGCCTGGGCGACTACCTGCCCAAGTACGCCGGCAACCTCGACATCATGACCGCCGCCGCGGCACGCACCGCCGAGATGTTCGCCGAGGAAATCCTCAAAGGCGAACTCGTGCTGACCGCCACCGCCCAAACCGCCCACGCATAAGGAGCCGACCATGGATCTTCGCGGCAAAAGCATTACCGTTCACGACATGTGCCTGCGCGATGGCATGCACCCCAAACGCCACCAGATCAGCCTGCAGCAGATGAAAGACATCGCCTGCGGCCTCGACGCGGCCGGCGTGCCGCTGATCGAAGTCACTCACGGCGATGGCCTGGGCGGCAGCTCGGTGAACTATGGCTTCCCGGCCCACACCGACGAGGAGTACCTGTCGGCGGTGATCCCGCTGATGAAAAAGGCCAAGGTCTCGGCCCTGCTGCTGCCGGGCATCGGCACCGTCGACCACCTGACGATGGCCCATGAACTGGGGGTCAGCACCATTCGCGTGGCCACCCATTGCACCGAGGCCGATGTCAGCGAACAGCACATCTCCCACGCCCGCGGTCTGGGCATGGATACCGTCGGTTTCCTGATGATGGCCCACATGAACAGCCCCGAAGGCCTGGTCAAGCAAGGCTTGCTGATGGAAAGCTACGGCGCCAACTGCATCTACCTGACCGACTCGGCGGGCTACCTGCTGCCGCACGACGTGAGCGCCCGCGTGGCGGCGATGCGCGCGGCCCTGAAGCCTGAAACCGAAATCGGCTTTCATGGCCACCACAATCTGTCGATGGGCGTGTCCAACTCCATCGCCGCGATTGCCGCCGGGGCCAACCGTATCGACGCCGCCTGCGCGGGCCTCGGCGCGGGTGCCGGCAACACGCCGATGGAAGTACTGGTCGCGGTGTGCGACCGCATGGGCATCGAGACGGGCGTCAGCGTGTTCGGCATCCAGGACGTGGCCGAGGATCTGGTGGTGCCGATCATGGACTTCCCGATCCGCAGCGACCGCGATGCCTTGACCATGGGCTACGCCGGGGTCTATGGCTCGTTCCTGTTGTTCGCCAAGCGCGCCGAGAAAAAATATGGCGTGTCGGCCCGGGAAATCCTCGTGGAAATGGGCCGTCGCGGCATGGTCGGCGGCCAGGAAGACATGATCGAAGACACCGCCATGACCCTCGCCCGCCAGCGGCGGCAGGCGTAAGCCAGCACAGGCCCGCTATCAGGGATCAAGCACTACTCTTGCGGGGGATTCCATGTTGCAGAGTTGCACTGCAACGTGGAATCCCCCACGCCTCTTTCAGTACCGCGGTTAGAAGCGCGAGGCGCGGACCATGGCGTCCATACCGCCATCGACGAACACCACGCTGCCATGGACAAACGACGCTTGTGGCGATTGCAGGAAGGCCACCACTGCGGCGAGCTCGTCCGGGCGCCCTGAGCGGCCCAGGGGCGCGACGAAATCACGGGTCGCCTGGCCAAACCGTGCATCTTCCAGCGAAGCCTGGTGCAACGGGGTTTCTACCGCCCCCGGCGCCACCACGTTCAAGCGCATGCCCTGCTTGCCCCAGCTCACAGCGAGGTTACGGGCATGGTGACTGATGGCGTACTTGGAGGCGGCATAGGCGACGTGAGGTTGACCGAGGGTGTTGGCCAATGCCATCGCCTGGGCTTCATCGCCTGCGAGCATCGCGTCAATCATCGGCTGGCCGGCGGGCCCCGAATGCGTCGCCGCCACGGAGCCGATCACTAGCGCAGCCGGTTGCTGGCTCCGGGCCAACGCCCCTTGCAGGCCGTCGAGCAACTGGCTGACGCCGAAGTAGTTGACCGCCAGGATCAGGCTGCAGGTCGGTGCCGTGACACCGACCCCGGCGCAGCAGATCAGCCCGTCGAGCACCCCGCCGCTGAGTTCAAGCACTTGCGCGATGGCCGCGTCACGACCCTGTGGGGTGGACAGGTCCGCGATCACTTCGGCGTTGCTGCGATCGATACCGATGACCTGGTGCCCGGCGGCGCGCATGGCGGCGGATACGGCGGCCCCAATTCCCGAGGCACTCCCGGTAATGGCTGTAATAGGCATAGTTGTTCTCCGTGATAGGTCCCCCAGTATCGACAGGGCTATCACGCGACGGCATCGTCTGTGCGGACTAAGTAGGAGCGAGCTTGCTCGCGATGGTCGTTAACGATGACGCGTGTTTGCTGGTTAAACGCGGCGCTCTTCAGTCCATCGCGAGCAAGCTCGCTCCTACAGCAAAACGGGTTCAGGCCTGACGATAGAGAGGCACGGCCAGTTTCAGCGGCGGGATCTTGATTTTCTCACCCATTTTCAACACCAGCTTGGGTTTACCCAAGGCCACCACGCTGTTGAGCATGATGCGCACCAGCTCGGTCTGGCGTCGCACCCCGGTCTTGGAGAAGATCGAACGCAAGTGCGCCCGCGCGGTGTTACGCCGGATATTGAGGGCCTCGGCCGCTTCTTCCAGAGACAGGCCGTTGGCCAGTTCCATCGCCAGGGCGGTTTCGGCCTTGGTCAGGTTGAACAGCTGCTTGGTCACCACTTCGCTGGCCAGGGATTTGCTCGACGCATCGCGGATGTACACCAACGCCGTCGGCTGGCCCTTCTCCTCGGCCCAGTCCAGGGACGGAATGGATTCGACCACCACACCGAGGTTGACCAGACCTGAAGGCCGCGTCACCGACATGGCCTCGGCACTTTTCGGGGCATCCGGGCAGAACGCAGCGCGAATCAGGCGTTGCAGTTCACGGTTGTCACTTGGATAGGTCGCCTCCAGGCGCCCGCCCACCAGTTTCAGGCCATCGGAACGGGCGAGAATTTCCTCGGCCACCGGGTTGATCTGCAAGACGCTGCCGCTCTCGTCGAGCACCAGGGTCGCCACCGATAACCGGCTGATCGCCTGGGAGTACAGCCCGCTCAGCGATTCGCTGCGGTCCAGCAGGTTATGCAATTGCGAGGCGCGACGCAGGTGTGGCAGGAAACTGGCGCACAGCGCCCGCTCGTTGGCGCAGAAGTTGGGGGCGTGTTTCGGGCGGGTGGCGCGAAAGCGCAGTTTGCCGCCGTCCGGGGTGGAAATGTCCGCACACATCACGTGATACACATCGTTGGGACCGCAGAACGCCTTGAAGTAGGCGCTGTGTTCCCATTCCGTGGAGCTCATGATGTCATCGACGGTGAACACCTTGTCCAGTGGCTGGTTGGCGAACGGCGTATTGGTCTGCGGGTAAGTCATATAGCAGACGTCACCGGCACCTTCCAGATCGCCCACGAGGATCATCACGCCCGTATCGGGTTGGTCCGGCACCCGCAGGATCAGCGTGACGTAGTTGGCCTCGTAGAGTTTGCGAAAGCTTCTGAGGGCGTTGGCCATCAGTTTCGGATCGAGGGCGCCGTCGTAGATCTCGCCCACCAACTCGTTGTAGCGCGTGAGATCCAGGCCAAGGCTCGCCAGGACTTCCGGGGTCAGGACACCATCTTGCATAGTCTTTCCTCGCTCGGGTAAGGACGGTGCCCTTCCCTTGTTATTTTTATATTTTGGCTAGTGGCCTGCGGGGGCCCCGAAAACAGGGGCCCCGCGCGTCAGTTTCGCTGTCGCCTGCCTACTCCACAATAGGCCCGGCAGGTTTATTTTTTCGCTATTGAGAATCACGCGCAGCCGGGCTTTTTTTCAGCTGATACGTGCCTTTTGGTGCCGGGTGCTGGCGTGCCCGTTCGCTGACCAACGGTCGCCCGCGATTGAACCAGGCCGCCAGTGCCGGCAAGAGGAAAATCGCCCCCAGCACGTTGACCAGGAACATGAACGACAGCAACACACCCATGTCCGCCTGGAACTTCAGCGGCGCGAAGGCCCAGGTGCAGACGCCAATGGACATGGTCACGGCCGTGAATACCGCCGCCGTGCCGCGTTGGCACATGGCCTCGTAGAACGCCTCGCGCAGGTTGGCTCCGCGCAGCATTTCATGCTGGATGCGCTCGTACAGATAAATGCCGTAGTCGACGCCCACGCCCACCCCCAACGCCATCACCGGCAAGGTGGCGACCTTCAGGCCGATCCCGAGCATGGTCATCAAGGCGTTGCACAGGATCGCGACAATTGCCAGCGGCACCAGAATGCACAGCACCGCGCGGATCGACAGGAAGGTCATCCAGCAAAACAGCGCGACTGAACCGAACAGCGCCCCGAGCATGATGATTTCGGCGCGCTTGACCGCCTCGTTGGAAGCCGCCATTACCCCGACGTTGCCACCGGCCAGCAGGAATTCGACTTGCGGCGAGCTGATCTCGGCAATGATCCGCTTGGCTTCACTGATGGTATGACTGACCGTGCTGCCTTCGTGGTCGGCAAGGAACACCAGGATCTGCATCTGCTGGCAGCCGTCGGTGACCAGCCCGTCATCGGGCACATAGGCCCGCGCGCCCTGGCTCAGGCCACGGGGCGATCCTGGAATCGCCGCCCAGCGCGGATTGCCTTCGTTATTGCCGGCGATCACCCGCTTGCCCATGTCCGCCACGCTCTGGATCGACTGCACGCCCGAGACCGTGCGCATGCGGAAATCGAAGGCTTCCACCGCACGCATCACGGTGGGGGACAGGCAGCCTTCTTCGACGCCCTTGACCTGGACGAACACCGACATCACATCGAGGCCGATGGAATAGCTGCTGATGATCTTGCCGTTGTCCAGGTTATAGCGAGAATCGGCCCGCAGCTCCGGCGCGCCCGCACCGATATCGCCCACCGCCAGGTCGCGAGCCTTGTAGGCCCCGCCCGCCAGCAGCAACAGACTGATGGCGAACACCCCGAGGGCCGGGCCCGGTTCGGCCAGCGCCGACAGGCGCCACCACAGGCGGTGCCTGCCCGCAGGACGCGATTGCGCCCGGCGCAATAGCGCCGGCTCCAGGCGCAGGTAGGAAATGATGATGGGCAGCATCAGTTTGTTGGTGATGATCATCAGCATCACGCCGATGCAGGCAGTCACCCCCAGTTCGTGGACGATGGGAATGTCGATCAGCATGATCACCGCAAATCCCAGGGCGTTCATCAACAAGGCCAGGGAACCGGGAATGAAAATCTTGCAGAACGCCGAACGCGCCGCGTCCGTGGAAGTGCTGCCGGCCAGCACATCCTGCTTCCAGGCGTTGGTCATCTGCACCGCATGGGACACGCCGATGGAGAAGATCAGGAACGGCACCAGGATCGACATCGGATCAATGCCCAGCCCCAGCAACGGCAACAGGCCCAGCAGCCAGACCACCGGCAGCAACGCCACCACCAACGCCACCACGGTCAAGCGCAGAGAACGGGAATACAGCCACAGCAGCAACCCGGTGATCACGAAGGCCACGACAAAAAAGCCGATTACCGTGTTCAGCCCTTCGACCACATCGCCCACCAGTTTGGCGAAGCCGACGATGTTGATCTCGATATCGGGACTGTTGTACTTGGCGCGGATTTCTTCCAGGCGCTTGGCGATGTCGACATAGGACACCGGCTGGCCGGTCTTGGGGTCGGTGTCCTGCAAGTCGGCGCGGACCATGGCCGACTTCAAGTCATTGGCCACCAGCCGGCCTACCTGTCCGGAGGCCGCCGTGTTGCTGCGTACCTGCGCCAGGTCCTCGAGGGTACCGCTAAAGCGCGGAGGCACCACCACGTCGCCAAAAAAACCTTCCTCGGTAATTTCGATGTAGCGCACATTGGCGGTAAACAGCGACGTCACGCTGGGGCGACTGACCCCGGAAATGAAAAACACATCGTCGGTGACTTTGCGCAGGGTCTCCAGGTACTGGGCGTTATAGATGTCGCCCTCGCCTTTCCAGCGCACGCTGACCAGGAGGCGGTTGGCGCCGGTGAAGTAGCGGCTGAATTTGAGAAAGTTGACCATGTAGGGATGCGTCACCGGGATCTGTTTGTTGAACCCCGGATCCAGCTGCGTGTGGGTGGCGCTGTAGCCCAGGCCCAGCGTCACCAGTACGAACAGCAACAGCAGCCCCTTGCGCCAGGCCATCAGATGGTCGGCGCTCGTTTCAACGCAACGCGTCACCCAGTGTTTACCTTGATTCATTGCCTGCCTCTCATTTACCGGGTGGCCTGTTTGGCCACTAGGGCAGCAACGCTGCCACCTGAACCCTGCAATACTCCGCGCTCGCCACCCACCAGCAGCCGCGAGCCGACCATCGTCGCCGAGGTCAACGTACCGAGCCCTGCCAGGCGCTCGACACCCACCAGCGCGCCTTGTGCATCCAGGCGCACCACCGAGCTGCCAGCGCCGACGATCACCAGCCCCGAGTGATCGGGCAGCAGCACATGGCCGTACAACGGCAGTTGGTTACCCACGTTGACCTGTGTCCAGCTGTCGCCGAAGTCGTGGCTGACGAACACATGCCCGCGCATCCCGTAGGTCACCCAGTTATCCGCGCTCAGGCGCACGATGCCGAACAGCGAGCCGCTGTAGAACGCCGGCAAGGTCTGCCAGTGCTGGCCGGCGTCGGCCGTGCGCAATATCAGGCCCTGCTCCCCCACCAGCATGCGCCGGCCATCGTCGCCACCGGCCATGCTGTTCAGGTGCGCGCTGTCGATGTCCAGGGACTGCGGCGTCCAGGTCTGCCCGGCATCGACGGATTGATAGAACTTGCCGAAGCTGCCGAACGCCATGACGTTGTCGCCACCGCCGGTCCAGATGCCGAGCAGCGGTTCGCCCAGATCGGCGTCGTAGCGTATTTCCTGCCAACTGCTGCCGGCGTCCATCGAACGCAGGATCCAGCTGTCATGCCCGACGGCGAGCAAACGCTTGGCGTCCAGTGCCACGACGGCAGTCAGGGTGGCATTGCGCTGCGTGGCGACGCTGCCTGGTTGCCAGCTGACGCCCTGATCGTCACTGAGCAGAATGCTGCCGCGCTCGCCCACGGCGACCACGCGCGAGCCCAGATTGAGCAAGCCGTTGATCTGCACCCGGTCGGGGCGTGTGGCCAACAGTTCCGCTTGCGGTGGGGATTTTGGGGAGAAGGTGTAGCCGATGGTCAAGGCGACCACCAGGCAAACCGCGTAGCCGATCACAGAGCGCATGAGTAATGCTCCTGTCTAAGGCACGTGTGCATGGGGCAAGTCATAGGGCCGATCCTCTTGTTCTTGTCAGGCGCCAGGGCATGCGAGGCAATCGAGATGGCTTGCCTCTGAGGGGATAGTCGACGCAAGGCGTGGGGTGACACATCGTCCATATGGCTTATGCAATGGCGCAAATGGCGTGGGGCGGGGATGTGTGTGCGAAGCGGAGATTTGTAGGAGCGAGGCTTGCCCGCGAACCAGGCACTGCGGTTTATCTGACACACCGCGTTATCGTTCTTCGCCGGCAAGCCTGGCTCCTACAGGCGAACCAGACGCCGCGGTGTCTCAGGTACACCGCGTCATCGTTCTTCGCCTGTAGGAGCCAGGCTTGCCCGCGAACAGGAGTGGGGCGATCAGGCGATGTAGAGGATCACCAGTTCGTTGATCACCGACGGCCGGTCCTGGCCCACGACATGGATATTGAGTTCCAGGGTCATCTGGGTGCCACGGGCCGACACCTCGACTTTTTTCACCCGGGCCCGCGAATGGATCCGCGAACCGGCCGGCACTGGCGCCGGGAAGCGCAAGCGATCGGAGCCGTAGTTGATCTGGGTGGTGTAGCCGCTGACCTCGAAGCCCAGCGCCAGTTTCATCCGCGACTGCAGCACCTGGACCAGCGCGCCATGGGCGATGGTGCCGCCGAACGGGCTTTGCAGGCGCGCCCGCTCCGGATCGGTATGGATCCAGTAATCATCGCCCGACAACTGGGCAAAGGCGTCGATCAATGCCTGATCGACCAGCACCACATTGCTCCAGTCGCTGAACTGCTCGCTGACCAGGGCCTGCAAGGCCGGCCCGTCGTTGAGGTCGATCTGCCGGATGGCCTGTTGCTGTGACGCAACAGGCGCCGGTTCGCTGTCCAGCGCGGGCAGCGATTCAAGGCTCGCCGCATCCTTGTCCACCCCGGTAAAACGCAGCAGGCGGTTACCCTTGGCGTCGACTTCGGCGAACACCGGCCGCAATGGCATGCCGATGCGGATTTCGGCTTCATCGAGGCCCACCAGGTTGGTATTGATGCGCACGCCCTGGGCCAACTCGACCACCGCCAGTTTCTGCGGCATTTCATCCATGAAGTCGGGCAAGGTGGCAATGCGCGTCACGGTGTAGCTGTACAGCGTCGCGGTGCCGTCCACTTCGCGCCAGGCCAGGTCATGCTCCAGGCAGGCCGTGCAATGCCGGCGCGGGTAGAAGTTCCAATGCGCGCAGGCGTTGCATTGCTGGATCAACAGGCGGCGAGCCTTCAGGCCCTCCCAGAACGGTGCGGAGATCTGCGTCGGCACCGGCATCGGTTTGTTGTTGGACATGTGCTTATGCTCCCTGAAGTATCAATGCGCCCTGCTCGCTCATCACGCCGCCGGTGCCGGAGACGTAGACGCTGTCACAGCGCCCCAGTTGGCGCTCACCGGCAGTGCCGGCGATCTGCGTCACCGCCTCGATCACCTGGCTCATGCCACCGGCCGAGGCCGACTGGCCGAAACTGAGCTGCCCGCCATGGGTGTTCATCGGAAAATCGCCACGCCAGGTCAGGTCGTGTTCGCGCACGAACGCCATGCCCTCGCCCTTGCCACAGAACCCGGCATCTTCCAGGGTCAGCAAGGTGGTGATGGTGTAGCAGTCGTAGATCTGCGCCGCATCGACGTCCTTGGGCTTGAGCCCGGCCATGGCAAAGGCCCGCTGGGAAGCCGGACCAATCGGCGTGTTCAGCATGTCTTCGGCATAGGACGGCGACTTGAACGCCAGGTGTTCGCCAAACCCGGTAATGAAGGCCGGACGCTTGCGGGACCGTGCCGCCACTTCCTTGTTGGTAATGATCATCGCGGCGCCACCGGCCACCGGCATGACGATTTCCAGGATGTGCAACGGGTCGGCGACCATTTTGCTGGCCAGGACCTGTTCGATGGTCAACGGCTGGCCGTAGAACATCGCCTGCGGATTGGCCAGGGCGTTGGTGCGCTGGTCGACGGCGATCTTGGCCATCGCCCGCTGGTCGTAGTCGTACTGTGCGGCATAACGCTGGGCGATCATCGCGTAGCCGGTGTTCTGGCCCATGTGCCCGTAAGGCAGGTCGAACTCGGCTTCGGGCGCGCCAAATGCCGTGCTGTGTCCACCAAAACGCATGGACCGGGCCATCCAGCCGGCATCCTCGTCGGGGCCCAAGGGCGCCATGCGTGCCGGAATGACGCACAGTACGGCCTGGCACAGCCCCAGTTCGATGGCCGCGGCGGCGCGCCAGACCATGCCCACCGACGTGCAGCCGCCCAGGTCGACCACTTCGGCGAAGTTCAGGCGCAGGCCCAGGTACTCGGCGGCCATCGCCGGCACGAACACCGAGGCTTCATGAAAATGCGGGCCGTTGATTACCAGCCCATCGAGGTCCGAAGCCTTGAGCCCGGCATCGCGCAAGGCCTGGGCCGCCAGGTCGGCGACTTGCTCAAGGTGAAACATCTTGGGCGCGGTCGCGTATTTTTCCGGTTTGTATTGTGCGGTGCCAACAATGGCCGCATGCCCTTTGAGCCCCATAGTGCCTCCATGCCGAAGCGTTACGCTACGGCGATTTCCAGGTGTAATTGAAGGTCCGGGCACGTCAGGCGACCCGGACCTTGCGAAGTCGATCAGAAGGTGTATTTCGCCGAGAACGTGGCGTAGTCGCGGTCAGCGAACGGACGGTTGACCGGGTCCGCTTCGCCCAGGTAGCTGATGTACTTCAAGCCGAGTTCAAGATTGCCCAGGTACTTGAAGGTGGTGCCGGCGCTCAGGCGTCGGTCGCCTCGCACCCCGGAGATGCTGCCGGACATGGGGGTAGAGCCGCTGAACACGTTGGAGAAACTGAAGGGCACTTCCAGATCCCAGCCTTGGAAAACCCCCGGATAACTGAACGATGCGCCCACGGTGTAGGCACTGGACGACTTGGTGCGGAAACTGCTGCCGGTGTTGTAAGTATAGTCATCGGAAGGTGCCACTAGAGGTGCCAGGGAAGGCAACAGGTTCACGCCTTGCAGGTTGGGCGCCGCCGAAGTGGATTCAACGCTGTCGACCTGCACACGGATGATTTCGGCAGTCAGGGTGGTCTGGCTGGCCCAGGGGCGGTTCCCCAGGATCCGGAGCGCCGATAGCTGCATTTGCTGGCCCTTGCCCTTGGACGGCACCGCGCCAAGGCCGGTATTGACCATCACTGGCGCACCGTCGCGGTACGACCATTCGGCGCCGACCTGGGTGTCGCCGATCTTGGTCGAGGCGGCGATGCCGGTCAGCTTGATGTCTTCAAAGTACTTGATCCGGTAACCATTGCTGACGAAGGCGTTGAGGCCACCGCCCACCGGCAGCGGGTCGTAGCCGACCAGAGCGGTGGCCGGGTTTTTGTCGTGGTAGTTGACGTGGAACAATGACAGCTCGATGGCCGGTACCGGGCGGTAGCGCACCTGCACGCCCCACTGGCCGCTATCGCGCGGTTCGTCGGTGCCGCGGTAAGCGATCTTCTGGCCGTTGGCGTAGATGAACTCGCGACCGGGGCCAACCACGTCACTGCTCGACAGGTAGCTACCCACCGGCGGCAGTTCGGTGCCCTTCCATTCGTATTGCACGTATGCACCGAACGTCAGCTGGGGGTTCAGTCGGAACGAGCCGGAGAACTGGCCCACCGGCAGGAGTATTTCCTTGACCTCGACACCCGGCTGGGACGCTTTTACCGCGTCAGACGGGTTTTGTACGCCATTCACACCCGGGTAGAACAAACTTTCGCCCCAGGATTCGATATGCCGCCCGGCCTTGACGTCCAGCATGGTGTCGTTGTCAAAGCGCCAGCCGCTGAACACATAGGCATCCAGCAGTTTGCTACGCCCGCCGCTGTAGTAACGGGTATCACTGGTGAACTCGTCATTGCTGCCGGTTTTGTTCACGGTGGCGGGCGAGTCGTTATCGTTCCCGCTGTGGTAGACGTCGTCGTAGAAGGTACTGCCGCGCACCACGGCGCCATAGTTGTCCTTGCGCAGGATTATTTCGCCCAGCGCGCCCACACGGTTGGTGGTCAGGCTGCCACTGTCGAAGTTGCGGTTGGCATCGTCGGCGTTGACCGTCAGCAAGCGATCGCTCTGGCTGCCGGTGCGCACACCGATGCCATAGCTGGTGGTCACCGACCAGTCCATGGTCAAACCGTTGTCGAATTCGATCGTATCGCCGGCCCATACCGGCGTGGTCACCAGCGCAATCGCCGCCGCCAGGCTGCTGACCTGAAATGCGCTCGAAACCATGACCTTAGCGTTATTTTTGTTGTTGTTGATCACACTGATTCTCCTCAAGGGCAACCGGTTGGCTGCCTGGAATGTTCAACACTGCTGTCGTGCCATCCGCTCAAAACACGTTGAGCGGTGTAACCGGGCACGCTCCCCTTACAGCACGCCGGTAGCGAAAACACCCCCGGTCCTCTTCCCGCGCAAGCGACCCTTCGGCCACCAGATAGTTGGCATGGGCCAACGTTTCGCCCAGCGCCATCAGTTCGTCGAAACGACCCGACAACCTGGGAAACAACACGGCCATCAGTTCGAGCACGGTGCGCGGCTCGTCACAGTTGGCCAGCATCTGCGCCAGGTGCCCGCGGTGATGGGCGTCCAGCTGATCCAGGCGTTCATGCAAATTGAAAAACGGCCGCTCGTGCGCCGGCAGCACCAGCACGCTGTCGGGCACGCTGCGCAAATGCTCGATGGAATCGAGCCAGTCGCCCAGCGGGTTGGCCAACGGCTCCGTGGCATGTACGCCGACGGTGGAGGTGATGCGTGGCAACACCTGGTCGCCGGAGATCAGCAAGCCGTCATCGGCGGCATACAGACAGGCATGCTCCGGCGAGTGACCGCGGCCGATGACCACCTGCCAGGTGCGGCCACCGATATTCAGGAGGCTGCCCTCGCGCAAACGGCGGTAATGGTTCAGCGGCGCAGGCAGAAAATGGGCATTGCTCATCACCGCGAACATCTCGGTGCTTTGCTCGTCAGCCACGCCGGCCTTGCGGTAGAAGTCGAGGAAGTCCCAGCCCGGTGGTTGACCGGCGGGAAACTTGAGGTGCAGCGCCTGGAACTCGCTGGCGGTCATGTACACCGGGCATTGAAAACGCTCCGAAAGCCAGGCGGCCACCCCGGCGTGGTCGGAGTGAAAATGGGTGCAGACCACTGCCAGCACCGGCAGGCCAGCACACACATCCTTCAGCACCCGGTCCCAGACTTCGCGGGTCTGCTCGGTGTTCATGCCGGTGTCTACCACCACCCAACCGTCGGTGTGACGCAGCAGGTAGAGGTTGATGTGGTCCAGGCGAAACGGCAGCGGCATACGCAACCACCAGACGCCTGGCGCCACTTCGCGCACCTGCCCGGAATCAGGCGCCTGAGGCCATGGATACCGCAGGCCGCCGCGCAGTTCGTGACCGTTGTCGTCGAGATCAGCCATGGTCGGCCACCGCGAAAGGCGTCAGGCCGGCCCGCGTCAGGGCCTCTACCGAATAGGGCACATAGGTGCGGGCTTGCTCGTCGCGGATGAACAGCGGATCGTTGCAACGGGTCGGGCAGTAGCCCTGGCGCTGCAGATCGACCTTGCGCAGCTTGAAGCTGGCCGTCAGGTCCGCCGACTGGGTGACTCGCACGAACAGCGGGGCTGCATAGCGCGGCAAGCGCGTTTCGGTCAGGCGGTACAGGGCGTCCGGATCGAACGCCTGGCCCTCCTGCATCAGCACTGCGGCCATGCCGGCGCGGCCTTCATGGCCAGGCACCTGGACGCCATAGACGTTGATCAGCTCCAGGCCCGACAGATCGCTCAGGGCGTCCGCCACTTCCAGGGTCGACACGTTCTCGCTCTTCCAGCGATAGGTATCGCCGATGCGGTCGACGAAGTAGCAGTAACCGTCGGCGTCCTCGCGCAGCAAGTCGCCGGAGCTCCAGTAGGCATCGCCCTCGCGAAACACATTGCGGCGAATCTTGCTTTCGGTAGCCTCGCTTGAGGTGTAGCCCTCGAAACGTCCGCCACCGATCTCCGGGTGATCGACGATAAAGCCCATGGCCTCGCCAATCTCACCCACTTTGCAAACTTGATAGAAACCGTTTTCGTCCCGTGGATGGCAGTCGTTTTCGATGTCGTAACGCACCAGCCGCAGGTTGGTTTTGCTCCAGTCGGGTACCCGGCCGCAGGAACCGAAATAGTTGTCGACGTTGATCACCGTGGTATTGGCCTCGGTGGCGCCCCAACCCTCGAACACCTGGATCGGACCGAAGCGCTCCAGCCAGCGCTGCCAGGAGTCCGGCGACAGACCGGCACCGAGCATGCAACGCAGACTGTGCTCGCGCTCACCCGTTTGCACCGGCTGATTGAGCAGGTAGCGGCAGATCTCACCGATATACTGGAAGATGCTGATCTGATGACGCGCGACGTCCTTCCAGAACTCTCGCACGCTGAACTTGCGGCGCACCACAATGGCAGCACCCACCCGCAGCGCGGTGGAGGTCACCGACGTGGCAGCAGCACCGTGGTACAGCGGCAGACAGCAATAGAACACATCCTCGCAAGTGGCTTGCAGAGTGGTTTCCATCACATCGCCCGAGGACATCCAGCGCATGTGGCTGTAGCGCGCCGCCTTGGGCAAGCCCGTAGTGCCCGAGGTGAAGATCAGCAGGGTCGGGGCTTGCGCTTCGATGTGCGCGCGGATATCGCGGGGAAACGGCGTGCACGGGGCTTTCTCCAGGCGCGCATCGAAATGCCCGTCGACGCTCTTGGGCAGCGGTCCGGTCCAGGGATTTTCCGGGTCGCGTATCAGCCAGCACGGCAGGTCCGGAAACCCTTCGGTGGCCTGCACATTGGCCAGGCATTCTTCGCCTGTCACCAACGCCTTGGCTTCGGTGGTTTGCAACGCATGCAGCAGCGCGCGACCGCTGACCTGAGTGTTGATGAATGCCACCACCACCCCGAGCTTGACCAGGCCGAACCAGGTGCAGAAAAACGCCGGGCGGTTCTCCATGGCCAGGGCGCAGACATCGCCGGCGCGCAGACCATTGGCATAGAACGTGTGAGCCATCTGATTGGCCCGCGCATCGACCTCGAAGTAGCTCAGGGTCTGCTCGCCATAGATCAGAAACGTGCGCTCGCCCTGCTCAGCCACCCGTTGCTCCAGACGGTCAGCCAAGGTGTAGAGGTCTTTCGGCTTGATCTGCCCGGCGGCGATCGAACGCTGATCGAGCAGCGCCTGTGTCTGCTCCCGTGGTACCGGGTGGGCCGGCAGGACGTTGGGCAAGTCGTTCAGGTTCATTGCGCCACCTCCTGGGCATCGGCTTGATAGGCGGGGTAATCCGAGTAACCAGCCGAGCCCGGCGTATAAAGCGTCTTGCGGTCGAAGCGAGTCAGCGGCAGGCCACGCTTCAAGCGTTCCACCAGATCGGGGTTGGCAATAAAGTGACGAGCGAACGACACGGCAGCCCCCTCGCCCGACGCGAGAGCGGCACTGGCCGAAGGACCGTCGAAACCATCGTTGAGAATCAACGCATGAGGGCTGTGTTGACGCGCCAGGGCGAAGGCGTTGAGGTCTGCCAGTGGCGAGCGCATGATGTGCAGGTAAGCCAGGCCCAACGGCGCCACGGCCTCACACAAGGCGGCCGCGGTGGCAGCCGGATCCTGGTCGTCGATGTCGTTGTAGGGATTACCGGGGCACAGGCGAAAGCCGACGCGTCCGGCGCCAATCGCGCTGGCCATGGCCTCGATCACTTCCTTGGCAAAACGCACCCGCCCGGTCACATCGCCGCCGTAGGCATCGTTGCGTTGATTGCTGCCGGAGGCCATGAATTGCATTGGCAGGTAACCGCTGGTGCAGTGCAGCTCGACACCGTCGAAGCCTGCCAGGCGCGCATTCAATGCGGCCTGGCGATAGTCTTCGATGACCTCGTCAATACCCTGCAGGGTCAGCGCCTGTGGTTCGTCGGTATCGACCAGGCCCGCGGCGTCACTGAACACCTGGGTCCGCGCACGCAGCGCCGAAGGTGCCACCGTCGCGGCGCCTGCCGGTTTGTTGTGCTGGGTGGCGGCGCGGCCGACGTGCATCAGTTGCAGGACGATGCATCCGCCCTCGGCATGCACGGCCTCGGTGACCCGCTGCCAGCCGGTGATCTGCTCGCTGCTGTAGATCGCCGGGGTGCGGCAATAGCCCAGGCCGCTGGCGGACGGCGCGGTGCCCTCGGCCACGATCAACCCGGCACTGGCACGCTGACGGTAGTACTCGACCATCTCGCTACCGGGTACTGCATCGGCAAGGGCGCGGCTGCGGGTCATGGGCGCCATGACAATGCGGTTGGCCAGTTGCAGCTCGCCCAGGGTGACCGGCTCGAACAAGACGCTCATTTCAATTCCTCAGCTTTTTTGTTTTCAGGCTGTCGGATCGCTTGCCGCAGCTTGGGCAAGCACTGACACGCCAGCGAATATGGGCTGAATGATTGACGTTGGACGCGAGCGAAACATCGTCCGACAAGACTAGGTTCGCTATCGACAAGGCGATCCCGATACCGCATCGTTTGTACGCACGTAGGAGACCAGCCGGGGACGACAAAGATGGTCTGAACGGACGATGAAAAAAAACCGTGACGAGCCGAACATCGCGGCAACTAGAACAAAACCGGGAGCACCCGCAGTGAACCAATCCCCCGTGACATGGCGAACGCATTACGCGCTGTTCGTGCTCGCCAGCATCTATGTGTTCAACTACATCGACCGCCAGTTGATGGCGATCCTGATCGAGCCGGTGAAGCTCGAATTCGGCATTTCCGATACCGGCATCGGCTTGCTGTCGGGGGTGACCTTCGCCGTGTTCTACACCGTGTTCGGCTTCCCGCTGGGGCGCCTGTCGGACCGCATCGGGCGCAAGCCAGTGATTGCCTTCAGCTGCATCGCCTGGAGCCTGATGACCATGCTCTGCGGCATGGCCGGCAACTTTTTGACCCTGGTGCTGGCGCGAGTCGGCGTGGCGGTTGGCGAGGCCGGCGGCACGGCGCCGTCGGTGGCCATGGTCTCGGATTTGTACCCGGCGAACCGCCGTTCCACTGCCCTGTCGGTGCTGATGCTCGGTTCCAGCCTGGGGGCGATAGTTGGCCTGGGCCTGGGCGGCTGGATTGCCCAGCACCACGGCTGGCGCTACGCCTTCTTGCTGATAGGCGCACCCGGCATCTTCCTTGGCCTGCTACTGCTGCTGACCGTGCGGACGCCCAAGCGCGCAGTGCCGCTGGGCAACGTCGCGGCGCCACAGGATGGCTGGCTCAAGACTCTGGTCGAGCTGTTTCGCATGCCCTCGTTCCTGTGCCTGGTACTCACCGGCGGTTCGGCGGCGATTGCCGGCTACGCCATCGGCACCTGGAGCCCGAGCTTCCTGATCCGTTCCCACGGCCTCAACCTGCAAGAGGCCGGATTTCTGGTGGGCGTAGTGGGCGGCATCGGGTCGACTATCGGCACCCTGGTATGCGGCATGCTCACCGACCGCATGGCGCGGCGTGATGTCGGCTGGCAAATCGGTGTGCCGTTGCTGGGTACGCTGATCAGCATTCCCTTCGCCCTGGCGTACTTCCTCTGGCCCCAGGGCACGGCGTTCCATATCGGCAGCATCGCCGTGCCGCAAGCGTTCCTGTTCTACAGCGCCTTCGGTTTCTTCGGGGTGTGGTGGGCAACGCCGTGCCTGAGCGCCATTACCCACCTGTTCCCATCCACGCGACTGGCCCAGGCCACGGCGATTTTCGTCATGTCCATGACCCTGCTGGGTGTCGGTGTCGGGCCGCTGTTCGTAGGCATGCTCAGTGACTTCTTCGTGCCGACCCTGGGCAGTGAATCCCTGCGCTATGCCCTGGCTTCGTCGGTGTCAATGCTGGTGCTGGCCAGCGTATTCCTGACCCTGGCGCTGCCGCGTTACCGCCAACACATGAAGAGCCCCGCCCCGCGGTCCTCACCGAACCAGGCCGTGACTGCCTGACCCTCCTCCCCATACCACCGCGCCGCTGGAAACCTGTCAGGTTCCAGCGGCTTTTTTATGAGGATCACCATGAGTACCAGCGCCGTACAGATCAGCAACCTGCTCTACCGTTACGCCGAATGCCTGGACAGCGGCCAACTGGTCGAGGCCGCCGAGCTGTTTCGTCATGCCCGCATCAAGGTGCAAAGCCAGGGCGACTTCCTTGATCACACCGCCCTGCTGGACATCTGGCAACGACGAATCAAGCTCTACCCCTGCGGCACGCCCCGCACCCGACACGTCATCAGCAACCCCATCATCGACATCGACGAAGCCGCAGGAACCGCGACGGTTCGCTCCTGCTACACCGTGCTTCAGGCCACCGACACCCTGCCCCTGCAACCCATCGCCGCCGGGCGTTACCTCGACGAGTTCGAGCATGCCGACGGGGTGTGGCGGTTCAGCTTTCGTGATTATTCGCAGCTGGAAATGATGGGGGACCTGACGGGGCATTTGTTGATGTAGGCGCAATGGTATCGCCTGGATCGTGATGCTCAGGAAGGCAGGGCCCAGACGCTGGCCCGATTGTTCCAGACTCCGTCCTTCGTATGGCGGGTGCTCACTGGCAGTACAGATTCAACGATTGTTCTTTGCAGGAGAGGGCCAGGTTGGCCCACTCCCTTTGAGTCACAATAAATAAATCGTTTTGAAATCAGCTCGTCCGAACTGTCAGGCCTAACGCTGCGCTGACTTGAGTTGGCTGCGCACCTGGACCAGGCCGCGGGTGGTCCCTACATAGAGCGAGCCGTCAGGGCCGATCGACATCGAGGCCCAGTTATTGTCAAAGACCTTGCCTCGTCCTGTAGGGATCTTGATGACCTGTTTGCCCGTACGGAAATCGAGGCCGACGACCGACCAGTCCTGGGTGCCTTGGGGGCCTTGGTCAAAACTGTAGTAATAGGCGATGCCGTTACTTGCGGACAGCTTGGCAACCGACGAAGGCGCCTTGAGCGGCGATGTCCAGACCGTGTCGCAGCCGCTTTCGTCTGCACGGATGTCGACCCTGACCACGCCACCGGTAATCGCGTCCCAATCCTTTTGCGTATGAGCGCTTTTGTATCCCGAATTGTTTTCGAGCAGGATCGAATGCCCCCAACCGATCATCGAGTTGTCGGTGGCGCTGTTGCCGGCGGTGAACACGGGAACCCGGCAGATTTCGCGCTGCTCACCGGGCTTCAGATCACCACGGCGTAATACGACGATGTTGATGCGCGGATTGGCGTTGTCGGCGAAAGTGATGTAGCGCTCACCGAGCAGCGTCGGGGTGGTCCCGCTACCCTGGTTGATCGTGCCGACCTTGCGCTCGTCACCCCGGTCATAGGTGTGCCGCCACAGTTGCCGCGGCATACCGTCCTGGTCTGCGGCAAAGGCATATTGCGCATGGTCGGAGAGTACATAGACGGCGCGGCTATCCATCGCGACGGCGTTCTGGATTTCTTCGTCCGGCAGGCGCAGTTGCTGGACCTGCCCAGTCTCGGGATTGAGCGTCCCCACGCGACCAAAGCGCGTGAGCCACCAGTAATGCCCCTTGGTGTCGGGCATGACGGTGGTGATCATGTCGCAGGCGCCGGACGGGAACCAGTTGTCGTAGTTCTGGCAGTCGTGTGGGACATGAGGTCGCATGTCCCATTCCTTCTCGACGACGAAGCGCCACTGGCCACCTTCCTCATGCAGGGCAATGCGCTGGATCATCTGACGGCTGTCGCCGAGAACAATACGATCCTGATTATCGAGGAACAGGTAGGCGCCGCCCGAGGAGTCATTCATCATCAGGCTCATGTCGCGATGGATCAGCGCCTGGAATGAACTTGGGCGCAGAGGCAAATCGTAATAAGCCAGGGCCTTGAGCGTGGTCGGATCAATCAGGACGATGCGAAAGCCGGTGAGCCCGCCGCACATCGAGATGATCTTGCCGTCGCTGCGGTACACATAAGTCGCGCACTGGCGCGGCAGCCAATTACCTCCCTGTCGCGTACGGACTTCGAGGGCCGTACCCATCGGCCCACTGGCTGGATGGGTATCTGACTGAAAGCCGTCGCCATGCATCGTGCCTTGCCCGAGCGGCGCAAGATAAGGGTGAGCTTCTACCGCACCCGGAACCGACGCTGGCTTGAAGCTGTTATCCCATTGGATGGCAGCGGAGGATTGGCCCTCGATAGGGACTGCTTCCATTCGCTCGCGGCTGGCGATTGGCAAGAGTGCAAAGGGCAATGCAAGGATGGCCGCCGCAGCCGGGGTTATGATCCAGCGTTTTTTCATTATTATTTTCGCTCACGTAACAATTGGAGGGGCTGCCAAAAAAAGAGCCAGCACCGACTGGCAATTCTGTCAGGTGGTTTTTGGCCAGCCCTACGTGGTGTATCAGTGTTTAAACCGAAGTGTGTTAGTGGGAGGCGGTGTCAAGGCTTGGTTGTTTATCCAGATGCTTAAGGCGTTGTTTAAGGTTGAGCATGTGTTCCAGATAAACAGTCAACTCTTGAGTGGGGATGCCGGGTGCAATGCGTTTGGAGTATGCATCCAGGGACACCTGCAGGACGTCTTTATTGTCCGGGGCCGCAAAGTAAGCCATGTCTGCGAGCTTGCACGCCAAGGCCGGATTAGTCTCCTGCAGTGCTCGAATGCGTGTGGTCACCTTATCGATCCCGCCGCTCAGTTCGACCATTTCACTGCCAAAGGCCGATAGTGGGGCTGGGGCCCAATCCGAAGGCACGCCATTCCACCAGCCGCCGTCTTCTTTCAAGACCATTTTTGCAACGTCTTGAAAACGGTTGTAGGTTTCCGCCATGTCCGTGCGCCCTTGCAGCTTTTCAGGCAGCTTGACGGAAGCCACGATTTCATCGGGACGTTTATCTGCATTCAGTCCGTCGGCCACTTGGGTGACAGCCGAATCCAACATGTCGGCAGCGGCCAGTAACTTGTCTTGAGCTTCAGCGGCAGAGATCATTGCCGCGCCGTGCATCGGTAATACCCATTCCGGCCTGGCGGCGGCCATATCGCGTAATGCCTGTGCCCACTCGGCCACATGGCGCTGACGGCGCTTGCCATTGCCGGCATTGAGCAGGAAGGGTTGCCAATAGTCGGCGCTGACCACCACTTTGCGTGAAGGCACGCTCACCCATAGTTGATCGGCAGACTCCCCGCGGGCCTGGGTCAATATGAAGTCTTCACCGCCAATGCTCAGGGTTTTGGTTCCGTGGAATGTTTCAGTGGGCAGGATGGTGTCTTCCATGCGCCGTGGAACATCCCGCGGGTCCTGGTTGTTAAGGCGGACGATGGAAAAATTGACCAGTTTGGTGTCAATCGCCAATTCGGAAAGATAAGTGTCAGTGGAAATGATGCGCGGCTTTTCCCCGGCCGCGAGTAGCGCCCAGGCACCAAACGCATGGTCGGCATGGTGATGGGTAATAATAATGGTGTTAACGGGTTTATTGCTGATCTTGCGCAGTGCTTCAACCAGGGCCGGGCCAGCCGGTGCATAACCGGTATCGACCAGAACCAGCCCCTCGGTTGTTTCGAATACCGCGACATTGACAAAGGGAAAACGCAATAACCAGGTCCCCTTGCCCTGTTGCTCAATAGTCAGCATCGAGCGCGCATCGTCGATCGCGGCCTGGTTGGTTCTACTGTACATATGATTGGCAATAGCCGCGGACACAGGGCCGCCAAACCCGGCATTTGGATTGGATCGCAGGGTGTTCAATACGTTGGGATATTGCTTCATGAGTTCGGTGCGCAACTCAAACCGTTCAACGGCTTTAGGATCTGGCGTTGCGGCGGAGGTCGGCACTTGAGTCGCGGCGTTCAGCCCCCCCACGACAAAAGTCAGTCCCATTGAAAGTAGTGCTTTTTTATAATTGTTATGCATGTTTATAAATAACCTTTGGTTGGTGAAGGCAATCAAAAACGGCTGGAGCTCATGGCTTGCAGATACAGACGTTGCACTGGCGATACGACAGTGGGTTTGGGCTTTAATATAGTCAGTTGAGGGTGGTCAGCATCGTCTATTGGGACTAAGTGTTTTGCGCGCAAAGTTTCATCGCCCGCCAGGATCTGATGCATGGCAAAAGCCACCTGGACCGTTCTTGTTTCTGTATTTCCAGGAATTACGTGAACAAAAAAGGCCTCGCCGTTATCCGGCGAGGCCTTTACTTGTAGCGGGGTGTTGCTAAGGCATTAGCGCCCTATCGCACGTGCCGCATCCGCGGTGTACTGGTCCTTGGTGAACTTGCCTTCGTTGAGGATCGGGCCCTTCTTCGACTCGTTGGTCATGCCGTAGCCTGTGTACTGGCCGGAGTTCAGGTCCATGAAGAACTGAGAACCGGCCTGCCAGCTGCTCATGTCAGGGTGGTAGTAGTAGTTGACCATGGCGTGTTTCCACAGCTGCCCACGGGCATCGTAGTTGTCGGCCATGACCGAATGCCAGGTGTCTTCGTCAATGAACAACACCCGCTTGCCATAGACATGGCGATAGCCTTCCTTCAAGTCGGCCTCCAGCACCCACACGCGACGCAACTCATAACGCATAAAGTCAGGGTTGGGATGGTTGGGCGTCAGGATGTCGGCGTATTTGACGGTCGCAGCGTTGGGTTTGAACGCGTTGGCCGGGATGTAGATCTCGCGCTTGCCGATCAGTTTCCAGTTGTAGCGCTCTGGTGAACCGTTGAACAAGCGGTCTTCGTCAATGGTCATGGTGCCGTTGGTGCCGATCATCGGCTGATCGAAACCGTAACCCGGCAGTTGCCGTACGCGTCGGGTCGACGGGCTGTAGCTCCAGGCCTGACGCCCCTCGGTGGCGAAGTTGTAGGGTTCATGGGAAATGCTGATGGTGCCGTTGTCGCGGGCCGGTTTGAGGGTCATGTTGTTGCTCATGGCCGAAATCTTGTCTTCGGTCCTGACGTCTTCTGTCGGTGAGTTGCCAATTCCCATGTTACGTGCGTAGGCACGCCCCCAGCCAATACTGCCGTTGGGCAGGACCGAGGCCAGGTCGGTGGTTTTTTCCTCGGTGTAGGCACGTGCCGGCACTAGCTGATTCCACAACACTTCCATGCCGTTTTTGGGGATTGGGAACGGCAACTGGCCGATCCCGGTGAAACCTCCACCGTCGTTCACCAGCTTGGCATGCTGGGCATTATCCACCGCGCGGCGGCAGACATAATCGGGGTAGCGGAAATCCCGGTGACCTGGATAGATGTTCATCTTGTAGGTGGTTGGATATTTCTTCAGCAGGGCCTTCTGCCCTTCGGTCAGGTGCGACTCATACTGGCTCATGTTCTGCGCGGTAATCACCAGGGTTGGCTTTTCGGCAGCGTAAGGGTCAACCGGGTGGTCGCCAGAGAACTTCACATGATTCCAGCCTGGCACTTCACCCAGGTATTTGCCGGTGTACGGCGGAATGGTGCCCTCGGCGTTGCCGGCTTGCTCGGCGCCGACACAGGTCAGCTCCTTGCCCAGTTTGGCGGCTTCCTGAGGTGACACCGCGGCGTGCGCAGCACCCATCAGCCCGCTATTGGCTGTGACTGCGACCGCGAGCATGAGACCTGTTCTTGTTATTTTCATGTAATGCCTCCTACGCTGATAAGGCTTTGTTGGTATGGACCCATTGTTCGTGTTCTGCCGGCAGCAACATCGTCCGGAAAGACTAAGCAGGCGTTATGCGCCCAATTTTTCTTGCAGTTGTGCCTTGAGCACCTTGCCGGTGGCATTGCGTGGCAAGGGCTCGAGTGCCCGATAGACCTGCGTCGGCACCTTGTAGGCGGCCAGGCGCTCGGCGATGAATGCGCAGACTTGCGCCTCCTGGGGCAGCGTCGATGCCTGGCCATGCACGGCCAGCCCCACCGTCTCACCCAGCAACGGGTCGGCGATGGCGAATGCCGCTGCCTCCAGAACGCCGGGCATATCGAGGATGCAGGTTTCGATTTCAGCCGCGGAAATCTTCTCGCCACCGCGGTTGATCAACTCCTTGACCCGCCCGGTGATGCTGAGGAAGCCCTCGTCGTCGAGATAGCCGATATCGCCGGTGTCGAGCCAACCGTCGCGCAGGCTTTGCGCAGTGGCCTCGGGCAGATTCCAGTAGGCGCTCATCAGGGTCGGCGAGCGCAGCCAGATCACCCCGCGGGTGTTCGCCAACTGCGGCTGGTCAGGGCTGTCACCGATGCGAATATCGACGATCGGCAGCGCCCAGCCCGCCGTTGCCGGCTTGTACACAAACTGATCGCCACCAATCGCCGCGCCAATGCCGTTGCTTTCGGTCAGGCCGTAGCCGGCGCCGCCAATGGCGTCAGGCTTGAGCTTGAGCATGTTGTCGAGCACCATGGCGGACGAAGCGCCACCGCCCAACCCCAAGCCAAACAGACTGGCGGTGTGCTCACTGCCAAAGCGCGGCGAAGCGAGCAGTTGCTGCATCATCACCGGTGCCCCGTTGAACTGGGTGCAGCGCTCATCGCGGATCAGGTCGATGGCGTGTTCGACATCCCACTTGTACATCAGCATCAAGCGCCGACCGCCGCGCAATGCCGACAGGAACTGCGCATGCAAGCCGCTGACATGGAACAGCGGAACCGCCGCCAGCGTAGTTGGCGCAAAGCCGCTGTTGATCACCACGCCGATGCGTTCCGGCGAACTCATGGCGCAAAACGCGCCCTGGAAATCCAGTGCGAACAGCGCCTGGCAGATGGCCCGGTGAGTGGACACTGCGCCCTTGGCGCGACTGGTGGTGCCGGAGGTGTAGAGGATCATTGCCGGCGCGTCGGGATCGATTTCCAGCGCAGGCAACGGTGATGCCGGGGCGCTGATCAAGTCTTCGAAACGCAGGCAATACTCGGGCAACGTTCCTTCCTGGCTCCCGACGACAATCGTGGCGTGCTGCTCACGGGCCAGATCTGCGCGCAGGGTATCGAGGCGCGCTTCGTCGCACAGCAACAGGCGCGAACCGCTGTCCTGCAACGCGTACTGCAACTCGTCGCGCAGCCCCCAGCTGTTGAGCGGTACACACACCGCGCCACAGCGCAGGATCGCGGCGAAGGCCACCAGCCACGCCGGCTGGTTGCGCATGGCAATCGCCACCCGTTCGCCCGGTTGCAGGCCAAAACGAGCGACCATCTGCTCGGCGAGGCGGTCAACCTGGTCATAGTACTGATTGAAGGTCAGGCGCTGCGCCTGCCAGACCAGGAACTCACGGTCGCCGTGCACACGACCGGCGTCGAGCACCTGCAGCAGGTCGTGCGCAGCGTGACGGAAATAGCGTGGCGCGCCGTCATCGGGCGTCACCACTTCAAACGGCGCACCGGGGGCGATCAATTGTCGCCACGCGGTTTGCCAGCGTTCAATGCTCATCTGTGTTTTCTCCAGAACAGCGAAAAGCCTGTGGGAGCGTGTCGCACGCACATGTTGAATACCCCGCCGCTCCTTGTGGGAGCGGGCTTGCCCGCGAAGGGGTCGGCACATTCAACATCTGCGTCGCTTAACACTCCGTCTTCGTCGGAACGCCGCCCGGGGCAAGCCCGCTCCCACAGAGGTCGGGTTACACCAGGGGACCTTGCGAGGGTTCAATCCCGCTGTTCGGTTATGCGTGGGCCAAATAGCGTTCGCAATGGAAATCCCGGTCACCCAGGCAGCCCTGTGCAACGCGAACACGCTTGAGGTACAGGCCGACATCCAGCTCGTCGGTGACGCCAATGCCGCCGTGCATCTGCACCGCCTCGTTGGCAACCTTGATTGCCGTATCGCCGGCCTTCCATTTCGCCAGGCTGACCAGGCGAGCGCGTACCCTGGCGTCGTGACTGGCGTCATCCAGGGTCGCCAGCGCGGCCATCAGGGCGCTGCGGCTCAGCGCCAGGTCGATGTACATCTGTGCGGCGCGATGTTGCAGGACCTGGAAGGTGCCAATCGGCGTGTCGAACTGCTGGCGGGTCTTGAGGTACTCCAGGGTGGTCTCGAACAGTTGCTCGGCCATCCCCAACAGCTCCGCGGCCAGGCAGGCGCGGCCCCGGTCCAGCGCGGTTTCCAGCGCCGTCCAGCCCTCGCCCGGGGTGCCCAGCAGCGCGTCGCTGCCCAATTGCACCTGATCCAGTTGCAGGCGTGCGCTGTTGCGCGAATCGATCAGCGCCAAGGCACTGACAGTCAAACCCCGGGTATCGGCGGGTACCAGGAACAGGCTGATGCCTTGCGTGTCGCCCGGCTGCCCGCAGGTGCGCGCCGCCACCACATAGGCATCGGCGCCGAGGCCGTCGACCACCCAGAATTTGTCGCCATGCAAGCGATAGCCCTGCCCTTCGGCTTTCGCCTCAAGGGCAATGCGGCTCGGGTCGTGGCGCGAGCGTTCGTCCACGGCCAGGGCCAGGCGCTGTTCGCCGCCGATCACCGCTTGCAACCAGTGCGTCTGTTGCGCCGAATTGCCCGCCAGATGCAACAGCGAACCGCCGAGCACTACACTGGATAACAGCGGCGAGGCCGACAGGTTGCGGCCCATGGATTCAAAGATCGGCCCCAGGCCCTTGCAGCCGAAATCCAGGCCGCCGAAGTCTTCCGGGAACGGAATCGCACTCCAGCCCAGCTCGACCGCGTCGCGCCACAACGGCGCATCGAAGCCCAGGTCCACCGCGTCATCGCGCAGTCGACGCTGGGCGCTGACCGGGCTGCGGGCGGCGAGAAAGTCCCGCGCGCTGTCGGCCAGCAAACGCTGTTCATCGCTATAACGCAGGCTCATGGCTGTACTCCTGTTTTCACGGCAACCTTCTTCACTTCAGGCAAACCAAGCACGCGCTTGGCGATGACATTGAGCTGGATCTCCGAAGCCCCACCCGAAATGGTCAGCGCATAGCTGCTGAGCCAGGCACGGGTGATCGCCAGTTGCTGCTCGCTGAATGCCGTGCTCTCCCAGCCGAAAGCGTGCCCGGCCATGGCGTCGAGCAGTACTTCGAACTTGTCGCGCTCCTGTTCGGTGTGCACCAGTTTCATGATCGACATCAGGCCGCCGATGTCATCACCGGCCCGCGCCTCTTCACCCATGCGCTGCACGGTCAGGTTGTAGGCATGCTCGTTCATCGCACAGGCCGTGGCCCGCGCCTGCAATGCGTGTTCACTCATGGTCTGTGGCGCCGGCACGTATTCACGCATCAAGGCCAGAAGATCGAAGTGCGACGGCAGGCTGAACTCGCCGAATTTCGACATCGCCTTGCGTTCGTGCTGCAACAGGTACTTGGCCAGGTTCCAGCCACCATTCAACGGGCCGATCAACTGGCTCTTGGGCACCTTCACACCATCGAAGAACACCTGGCAGAACGCCGATTTGCCGCTGATCAAATCAATCGGCTGTGGCGTGACGCCGGGGCTGCGCATGTCCAGCACGATCAGGCTGATGCCTTCGTGTTTAGGCGCGCTGAAGTCGGTGCGCACCAGGGCATACATCCAGTCGGATTTGTCGCCGTAGGAGGTCCAGATCTTGCTGCCGTCCACCACGAAGTGATCGCCGGCATCACGCGCGGCCATCTTCAGGCTGGCCAGGTCCGAACCGGCGTTCGGCTCGGAAAAGCCCTGGCACCAGCGCACTTCACCGCGGGCGATCGGCGGCAACAGATCGCGTTTCTGCTCATCGCTGCCGAACGCCAGCAACACCGGCCCGAGCATCCAGATGCCCAGGTTGATTTGCGGTGGGCGGCACTTGATGCGACGCATCTCGCTTTCCAGCACCGACAGTTGCTCGTCACTCAGGCCCGCGCCGCCATATTCCTCAGGCCACTCGGGACAGAACCAGCGCTTGTCGCGCATGCGTTCGAACCACAGGCGTGCGTCTTCACAGGGAAATTGCGGGTTCTGACTGCCCCACACCACATCGCCTTCTGCCATGCCGGTACGCATCGACAGCGGGCAATTGGCCTCCAGCCAGGCACGGGTGTCCTGCCGAAATTGCTCGATAGTGCTCATGAAAGTCCCCTTCGACTCGCCCCGGATCGGGGGCGAGTACGGTTTTTGTTTTTGATGGACGAGCTTCAGCGTTGGGTACGCGGCATGCCGAGGCCAAACTGGGCGATCAGCTCACGCTGGATTTCATTGGTGCCGCCGCCAAAGGTCAGGGTCGGGGCAGAGCGCAATTCAAATTCCAGTTCACCCTGCAACAGGGTGGCCGCCGAGCCGCTGCGCATCGAACCATTGGCGCCGACGATCGCCGCCAGCTTGCGCAGGATCTCGATCGCCGACTCCGAGCCGAACACCTTGGTGGTCGAACTCAGCGCGACGTTCATGCGTTCGAGCTCAAGGTCGGCGGCGATGCGCATGTTGATCAGGCGCATCGCTTCCAGGCGCGCATAACACTCGGCCAGCGAGCTGCGCACCCAGGCCTTGTCCATCGCCCGACGGCCCTGCTCGTCGCGGGCTCGCGCCCACAGGTAGACCCGGCGAAACAGCGCCACCACCTTGTCCGACCAGGTGCCCAGGCCGAGGCGTTCGTGGTTCAGTTGCGAGGTGATCAGCTTCCAGCCGCCGTTCAACTGACCCACCAGCATCTCGCTGGGCACCCGCACGTTGTCGTAGTAGGTGGCCGTGGTCGGAATGCTGGTAGTAGGAATCAGGGTGTGGGAGAAGCCCGGCGTCGTGGTATCGACGATCAACAGCGAAATGCCCTTATGCCGCGCCTCGGTCGGATCGGTGCGGGCCGCCAGCCAGACGAAATCGGCCGATTCGGCACCCGACGTCCACAGCTTGTTGCCATTGACCACGAAGCCTTCATCGTCCTGGCGGGCACTGGTTTTCAGCACCGCCAGATCGCTGCCGGCGCCGGGTTCGGAGTAACCGATGGCGAACATGATTTCGCCCGCGGCGATCCCCGGCAGAAAACGCTCTTTCTGCAGCTCGCTGCCATGGGTCATCAAGGCCGGGCCGACAGTGCTGATGGTCACGAACGGCAGCGGCGCCCCGGCAATGTTGGCTTCTTCAAAGAAGATCAACTGTTCGGTGGCGGCGTAGCCCTGACCGCCATGGGCCTTGGGCCAGCCGACCGCCAGCCAGCCGTCGCGCCCCATCTGGCGGATGGTCTGGCGAAACAGATCGCCGCCTTCCTTGCCGCGCAACTGGTCGCGCAGGTCCGGGGTCATCAGGGCCTGGAAATAGTCCCGCACCTTGTGGCGCAGGGCATGTTGTTCGGGAGTGAGGTCGACGAACATATGCTGCTCCTTAGGCTGCGCCGAGAATCAGGCCGCTGGTGGGTACGCCGGTGCCGGCGGTGACCAGCACGTTCTGCACATCCGCCACCTGGTTGACCGCCGTGCCACGCACCTGGCGAACCGCTTCGGCGATGCCGTTCATGCCGTGGATGTAGGCTTCGCCCAATTGCCCGCCATGGGTGTTGATCGGCAGTTTGCCGCCACGGGCGTGGTGCCCGGCGCGGATGAATTCCTTGGCTTCACCGCGCTTGGCGAAACCGAACTCTTCCAGCTGCGGCAATACGAACGGGGTGAAATGGTCGTAGATCACGGCGGTCTGGAAAGACTCCGGGCCCAGGCCTGACTGGCGATACAGCTCGCGGGCGACCACGCCCATTTCCGGCAGCCCGGTAATGTCGTCGCGGTAGAACGAGGTCATGCTCTGCTGGCCGTGGCTGATACCCTGGGAACCGGCCTTGATGGTCACCGGTTTCTGCCGAAGGTCACGGGCGCGCTCGGCCGAGGTGATGACCATCGCCACGGCGCCATCGGATTCCTGGCAGCAATCGAGCAGGTGCAGCGGTTCGCAGATCCAGCGCGAGGCCTGGTGTTCTTCCAGGGTGATCGGCTTGCCGTGGAAAAACGCCTGGGGGTTGGTGGCGGCAAAATCCCGCGCCGCCACTGCGATCCGGCCGAAGTCTTCGCTGGTGGCGCCATAGGTGTGCATGTAGCGCTGGGCAAACATGCCGACCCAGGCTGCCGGCGTATGGAAGCCGTGGGGCATGTACCAGCCGTAGTTGACGTTGTCGAAGGTTGGCGCAGAAGCGAAGCCGTAGTTACCGGTACCGAAGCGATACCAGGAGCGTTCGTTCATGGCGCGATACACCACCACCACTTTCGCCATCCCGGTCGCCACTGCCATGGCCGCGTGCATCACCGGCCCGCAAGCCGCGCCGCCACCGTGGGGTACTTGCGAGAAAAACTTCACGTCCTTGCAACCGAGCAAACGGGCAATTTCGTATTCCGGGACCTTGTCCACGGAATAGGAACTGAAACCCTCGACCTCGCTCGGGTCGATGCCGGCGTCCTTGAGAGCACTCAAGGTGGCCTCCAGGGCCAGGCGCAATTCGGTGCGTCCGGAGTTCTTGGAAAATTCGGTTGCGCCTAGACCAACGATCGCGGCACGCCCGGAAATCGATGAATCAGTCATCTGTGTCTCTCCGGCTGTCAGGGCAGGACCAGCGCGACCGTGCCGGTCACGTGGTTGCCCATGGAATTTTTGCCGCTCAAGGTGATGTCCACCGAGCGGGTGTGCGCATCGACGCCGGTGACGCTGCCGCTGAAGGTCATGCAGTCGCCGGGGTAGTTCGGTGCGCCGAGCTTGATTTTCAGCGCGGTGAATTGCGCCAGCGGTCCGGCCCACTGCTCGATGAACCGCTGCACCAACCCGTTGGTGGTGAGGATGTTCATGAACACGTGGGGCGAACCCAAGGCACGGGCCGCTTCTGCGTCGTGGTGGCCGGGGAAGTAATCACGGGTGGCAATCGCGCCGCCGTTGATCAGGGTCACCGTGATTGGGACGGCAAGCTCCGGCAGTACTTCGCCGGGGCGCACGTCTTCAAAGCGCTTGGTGTTCTTCGAGGTCATATTTCCATCCCAGCTTGTCGTTATCGTTGAGCCAGTCGCCCAGGCGCTCCAGGTTTGCTGCCGAACCCCCCAGGGCAAGACACAGGCCACGGCTCCAGTAGAGAAAACGGTGGATCGGGTACGTCAGGTCGACGCCGATGCCGCCATGCACGTGTTGCGCGACATGGCCAATGCGGTGCCCCGCTTCACAGGCCATCCACGCGGTGGCCAGGGCTTCGGAAGGCGCCAGCAAGCCGGCATCGATGCGGTAGGCCAGTTGCCACAGCACCGTGCGCAAGGCTTCGACGGCGATATGGGTGTCGGCCATGCTCATCTGCACGGCCTGAAAGCTGCCGATGCTGCGCTCGAACTGCCGGCGCTCGCTGACATAGGCCACGGTGCGGCGGATCTGCTCTTCGCTGACCCCCAGTTGCAGGGCAGCCAGCGCCGCCACGCTGCGCAGTTCCAGCCAGGCAACGGCCTCGGCCGGCAGCAGCGCTGCGCCGCTCACGGTCAAGCCCTCGATATGCAGGTCGGCCACCGCTTCGCCGTGGGTCAATACCGCCGACACCCGTTGGATTTCGGGCGCTGCCAGGTCCAACAGCAGCAAGCGCGGTTGGCCGTCGACCTGCGCCAATACCAGTGCAGCCTGGGCTTGATCACCCAGGGACAGGGCCGCGACCCGGCCATTGACCGACCAGCCCCCCTCAGTCGCCTGCGCCTGCAACTCAATGCCCAGCGCACTGCTCAACGCATCGACGGACAGGCTCAACAGCGCCTCGCCGGACGCCGCCTTGGCGACCCATCCCGCACTGTCGCTGGCGTCAAAACGAGCCAGGGTCGCGGCCGCCAGTTGATGGCGCCACAACGGCACCTGGGCCAGGGCCTTGCCTTGAGCCTGCAACACCAGCATCAGCTCGGTCATGCCCAAACCGCTGCCACCGTGTTCTTCGGGGATGGCCAGGGCCTGCAGCCCGGTCTCGATGCAGAGCTTCCACAGCGGCGCCATCATCGGTTCGCCGCTGGTGTCCCATTGGCGCATGTAGTCGTCATGGCAATGGTCGACAAACAGGCTGTCGGCCATTTGCGCAATGGCGCGCTGGTCTTCACTTAATTCGAAATCCATGGTGAATGGCTCCTAGGCGTCTACCGGCCGGAACAAAGGCAGCGTCAACTGGTCATCGAAGGTCTGGAACTCGACCTGCAAGCGCTGGCCGATCTGCAGTTGCTCGCGCTCGATACCGACCAGGCCGGCAATCAGGCGCACGCCCTCCTCCAGCTCGATCAGGCCGATCGGGTTGGGGTAATCGAACGGCGGCACTTCGGGGTAGTGCATCACCACGAACGAGTACAGGCTGGCGCGGCCGCTGGCCTGCAAGGTGTCCCAGTCGAAGCTGTGGCACTGGATGCATACCGGCGCCGGTGGATGGCGCAGGGTCTGGCACGCGGTGCAGCGCTGGATCAGCAATTGGCCCTTCTCGCAGCCTTCCCAGAAGAACCGGGTGTCGTCGCTGATGCCCGGCAGCGGGCGCTTGGCCTTGACCGGTGCCGCCTCGACCTTGGCAGGTGCCTGGGCATTCGCCGCGCGGAACTTGAAGACGCGAAACAGCAATTGGCCGACCGGCTCGTCTCCGCCGGCTTTTTCGACAAAGTGGCTCATGACCAGGGTGACGAAGAAACCAGTGCCCAGGGCGGTGGTTTTTTCATCGCCAACCGAGTCCAGGCGCGTGGTGTAGTAGAGCTTTTCGCCCAGGCGCACCGGGCGGGTGAAACTCAGCTCGGAGTTCACCGCCACGGTGGAGGCATAGCCGTAGGCTTCCATTTCCTTGAGCACCTCGTAAGGGTTCTCGTCGGTGGAGCCAGGTGGATAGTTGTTGGCGTGCAGGCCTTCCATGGTCCACACCTGCAACATCGCAGGCGGAGCGATCAGGCCCTCATGGACGGTGCCCAAGGCAAAACCCGCGTCGGTGTATAGCGGGTTGTCCACGCCCATGACTTCGCACCACTGGCGAATCATCGGGGCATTGACCTCGTCCCAGGCATACACGCGGCCGTACTCGCGCCCCACCAGGGCGCGCACATTGGATAGCAATTGTGGATCAGCCAAAGTCGTCTCCTTCACATTGAAGGCGGCCACCGAACCCGGTCGCCGCAATAGGTCGATCAGGTGGGCAGAACCTGCGCGGCATCGAGAAATGCCGGGCGTTCACCACCGCCATGCAGCAACAGGTTGCAACCGCTGGCGTAACTGGCCAGCGGCGATGCGATGTAGAGACAGGCGTTGGCGATGTCTTCGGCCACCGCCATGCGCGCGGCCGGAATGCCGGCCGCGACGGCGGCGATACCGGCCTCGGAGCCGTAGTGCAGGTGCGACTGCTCGGTCTGTACCAGCCCCGGGCTGACCGTGACCACCCGCACCTTGGGCCCCCACTCCACCGCCAGCGATTGCACCAGCGCCAGCACCCCGGCCTTGGCCGCGCCGTAAGCGGCGGTGCCTGGCGAGGAACGCAGCGCACTGATGCTGCCGATAAAGACGATGCAACCGCCCTGCACCTGGGCCTGCATCAGCCGGTTGGCGTGCTGGGCGACGTTGAGCGGCGCGATCAGGTTCAGACCGATGATGCTTTCATGAAACCTGGGCGACGCCGTGGCTGCGTCGGCGGAAGGGCTGCCGCCGGCGTTGTTGACCACCACGTCGAGGCGCCCGAAGTCGCGCTCGATGGTGGCGAACAGGCGTTGCAGGGAATCGTGGTCCCGCACATCCGCGGCGATGAAGGTCGCGCGCTTGCCACCCTGCGCCGGCACCTGTTCAGGTTCGCGCCGGGCACAGACGATCACCCGTGCGTTCGCGGCCAGGAACCCCAGCGCAATACCGGCGCCGATGCCCTTGGTGCCACCGGTGACCAGCACCACCTTGCCGCTGTAATCAAGACCCGAATGCAGCTCCATCATGTGCTCCTTTTCTACTGACAAGGGTCACTCTAGGGACGAACCGCAGGCCAAACTACGTCTGAACGGACGATGAAAATTCAACCGCCTGAACAGGACACTGGTGGCCATTTACACGTTGTCAGGTCTTCGAGAATGCTCATGTCCGACTCATCCGCTGCACCGGTTCTGCTCGAACGCCCACTGCCCGGCGTGGCCCTGCTGCGGCTCAACCGCCCGCAGGCGACCAACGCCTTGAGCCTGGAATTGCAGGCGCTGCTGTCGCGTTATTTCAGTGAACTTGCGATCGACCCCGAGGTGCGTTGCATCGTGCTGACCGGCGGTGACAAGGTGTTCGCCGCCGGTGGCGACATCAACAGCATGGCCGGGGTCGGCGCCATCGATATCTACAAGCGCCACACCGAACGGGTCTGGGGGCCGATCCAGCACTGCCCGAAACCGGTGATTGCGGCAATTTGCGGTTATGCCTATGGCGGCGGCTGTGAGCTGGCAATGCATGCCGACCTGATTGTCGCCGGCCGCAGCGCGCGCTTCTGCCAACCGGAAATCCGCATCGGCATCATGCCCGGCATCGGTGGCACCCAGCGGCTGGTGCGCGCGGTGGGCAAGGTCAAGGCAATGCGCATGGCGCTCACCGGCCAGCCGATCAGCGCCGAGGAAGCCTGGGTCGCCGGACTGATCAGTGACCTGGTCGACGATGACCAGGTACAAGCCCACGCCCTGGAGCTGGCGCGTGTCATCGCCGCCATGCCGGCCCTGGCCGCCGAGCAGATCAAGGAAGTGATCCTGGCGGGCATGGACGCGCCACTGGAAGCAGGCCTGGCGCTGGAGCGCAAGGCCAATGCATTGTTGTTCGCCTCACGGGATCAGAAGGAAGGCATGCAGGCGTTTATCGAGAAACGCCCGGCGCAGTTTGAGGGGTATTAACATCTCCCGAACGAAAACGTTGATCTCCTATTCAACCCGATCAATCCGATCCAACGCCCGGTTCACCGCCAGTTCGCCCAGCATAATGACCTGGGCAATCCCCAACAGGGCGTTGCGACTCGTCCCTTCCATATGATCCGCCAGATCCAGCGCCATGACATTGGCCGAAGCCAGCGACTCACAGGCGTGGGCCAGCAGGGTTTCGGTATCGAGTTCCGGGTTGACGATGAACATGGTGCAAAGCTTGCGCGGAGTGGACCGGATGTCGGCGGCAGAGGGAATGCGTTCGGAGGGTGGGTGGGAATTGTTGGAGTCGATGGTTTCTGAGGGCGTTGCCGGATCGGTGTCCGGCGGGTTTGGTGTCTGCTTGATCATGAATACTTCCCTTAATTAGCTGGGCCGCACCATCTCGCTACTACACGAAAGGGTGGCAGCTGTGCGCAAGTTAGTAGACCGGCAAGGGAAAGCAAAAACCGGCGCGCCCGAGGACGCCATGCGCACAGCTGCCATCAAGTGCAGGCGGATACCTGACTGATGATGCTCATGCGACCGCTTTAACCTTGGCCGGGCTACTAAACCCGATCACTGACCATCAGTGACGCGAATCAAGTTACCGAGCAGCCCCTGGGCGCACAAGCCGGCGGATTCTGGCTTAACCGTAGGCAACGACGCAAGGTGCTGTGGCCTTCGGGAAGTGACGTGAAGGCTTTCTTACAAACACTCGGAAGCGTCCTACACATCCATCAGAAACGCCCTATTTCCACCTCGACCGACTTCGTAAAAGCTTGCGAGCGTTTGCACGCTGCGGTCTGTCTTTGTGACCGCGTTATCGTTCTTCGCCGGCAAGCCTGGCTCCTACAGGGCGGGGCGCGGTGGAATGGGGTGGCAACGGCCGCTAGATACTCATCACCATCTGCCCGCTATCAATGCGCAACTCGACACCATTGATCGCCCGGGCTTCATCGCTCGCCAGGAACAGCACGCTGGCCGCCACGTCCTCGGGCCGGCACATGCGGTTCATCGGGTCGCTGTCGATGGTCATGCGGTCGGGGTCGACGCCTGCGGGGAGGCTGCCACGGGTCATGTCGGTGAGCACGCCATCCGGGTGCAGCGTGTTGCAGCGGATGCGGTATCTGCGCCGCCGGCAAAGCGCCGCCACCGAACGCGACAATGCCGCCACCGCGCCCTTGGAGGCGCTGTAAGCCAGGTAATCGTCACGCCCGGCCAGGGCCGCGACGGACGATAGGTTGATGATCGAACCACCGCTGCCCTTCATCAACGCGATGCCTTCGCGACAGCCCAGAAACACACTGTCGGCATTCACCCGCATCACCTGTTGCCACGCCTGCAGACTGGTCTCTTCAATCGAGCCGGCGATCAGGATGCCGGCATTGTTGACCAGGATATCCAGACGCCCGTAGCGCTCGCGCACATGGTCGATGACCTGGCGCCACGCGTCTTCACTGCTGACGTCGTGGCGGATAAAGGCTGCAGCCGGCCCGATTTCAGCCGCCAGGGCCTGGCCTGCCTCGACGTCCAGGTCGCTGATCAGCACCTGGGCCCCTTCGGCCGCCAGCACCCGCACGCTGGCAGCGCCGATCCCCTTGGCGCCGCCGGTGACCAGCGCGACTTTGCCGTGAACCCGGCCGTTCTTGTTGTTTTGATTGAGCGTCATCATGTCATCTCATGTGCGTGGGTCGTTTCGAATTGCTGGCCGTGCGGGCGCGCGACGGCGGCACCGGCACGACGACCGGAGAACACGCAGTCGGCCAGGGACAGGCCGCTGATGTACAAATGCGAAGGTATGCCCAGGGCGCTGCGTCCGGCTGCGTACAAACCCGCTATGGCTTGCCCCTGCTGGTCCAGCACTGCGCCGCTGCGTTCATCCACGCGCAAGCCGCCCAGGGTCAGGGCGCCCAGGGGGAATACCGGATTGGTCACCGAGATATCGCAGGCATAAAAAGGCCCCTGTTCCAGCACCTGGCGTCCGCCCTCGGACTTGCCGAACGGCTCCGGCGCCTCGCCACGGGCGGCTGCGTTGGCAGCCAGCACCGAGGCACGCAGTACGGCAGGGTCCATGGCCGTCGCATTGGCCAATTCGCTCAGGCTCTTGCCCTTGCGCACCTTGAACAGCATCAGCACCAGGGCGGGCAAGCTTTGAAACCACCAATAGCCGCCAAACAGTGCCTCACGGATGGCTTTCTTGCGCAACGGCGCATCCAGCACCAGCCAGGCTTTGCCGCCCTGCTCTTCCATCAAGGGTTGGCCCAGGGTGGCGCCATAGACTTCTTCGTTGCAGAAACGCCGGCCTTCGCGATTGACGACGATGCCCTTGTGCCAACTGTACGGCGGGTTGATAAAGCGCCAGGCCGAAACACGCTCCAGTGCAGCGCCTTGACCACCGACGCTGGTCCCCAGGCGCAGGCCGCTGCCGTCACAGCCTGTGGCACCGACTTTGAAGTTACGCTCGAATTTCGGCGCGTGCCGTTTGATCAGTTCGCGATTGAAAATGAAACCGCCGGTACTGAGGATGACGCCGTTGCGGGCGTGCACCAGCCGTGGCCGGGCGAAGTCCCGTTCGAGCTGGCCGATGCGCTGGCGCAGCTTCTTGCAGTAACCCGCGGCGAAGTTCTGTAAACGTTCGGCGCGAGCGGCCAGGCGCGCATGCAACTGCGCTTGCGGGGTGCCGGGCGTCATGCACCACATCTCGGCACCCACCACCCGCCCCTGCGCATCAACCACCAGGCGTTTGGCTGCCGCTTGCAGCAATGGCCGGGCCCCGGCGCGCAGGCACGCGTCCTTGAGATGTGCATACAGCACCGCGCCGCACTGGCCTTTGCCCACGGTGCGATGACCCCGTGGTGCCGGTGGCAGCGGTCCGCCATGCTGCGGGACCAGTTCGTTGCCGGAGTAATAGAGAAAGTAGCCGTCAGGCGGGTACGAAGTCTTGCCGCCCGGCGGCATCTGGTGGCCATAGGGCGCACCGTGGCTTTCCAGCCAGTCGAGGTTGCTGACGCTGTCGGCGCAGAAGCGCCGCAGGGTGTCGTCGCTGACCACGTTTTGGGTTTCATGCTTGAGGTAGTCAAACATGGCTTCGGGCGTGTCGCTGAACCCTGCCGCCTGCTGATGGCGGGTACCGCCACCGGCGTAGACCACCCCGCCACTCTTGGCACTGGCACCGCCACCGGTGAATCGGTCGGCAATCAGGACATCGGCACCCTGGGCGCGGGCCTCCAGCGCCGAGCAGGCCCCGGCCGCGCCCCACCCGATAATCAATACATCGCAGTGCTCGTCCCACAGCAACGCGCTGCTGTCGGCGACCTGCAAAGGTGTCTGGATCGGCGTGCAGAAACTGTCATCGAACGTCGCCATACACCCTCCTATCGCTGGCTGGCCAAGTGGTTGGCGGCGACATAAGCAAAGGTCATCGCCGGCCCCAGTGTGCCGCCCGCGCCTGGATAGCTGGTGCCCATCACCGACGCCGAGCAGTTGCCGATCGCGTACAGGCCAGCGATGGCGGCGCCGTCTTCGCGGACCACTTGCGCATGTTCGTTGGTCAGCAGGCCGCCCTTGGTGCCGATGTCCCCGGCATCAAGACGCATGGCGTAGTACGCGCCTTTGCGCAATGGCGCCAGGCACGGGTTGGGCTTGATATTGCTGTCGCCGTAATAACGGTCGAATACGTTGCCGCCGCGCCCGAAGTCCGGATCCGTGCCCGTGCGCGCATACTCGTTGACCTTGACCACGGTGGCTTCGAGACCGGCGGCATCGACGCCGATCTGCTTGGCCAGCCCGGCCAGGGTGTCGTCCTTCCAGTACAGGGTGTTCAGCCATTCCTTGCGCAAGCGGCTGTCGGGCATGATCTGGCCTGGCATCAACGGCCCCATCGCGTAGTTGAAACGGAAATGGCCATCGAAAATCACCCAGGCCGGCACCGACTTGCCACCCGTGAGCCCGTTGTCGCGGTACATCGCATCGACGAACTCCAGATACGGCGCGGCCTCGTTGACGAAGCGCCGGCCCAGGCTGTTGACCACGATGGCGCCGGGGAACGCGCGCTCGGCGAAGATCCCCCGGGGTTTTTCCTCGCCCGGTACGGCGATCGTCGGCGCCCACCAGGCCCAATCCATCAATGCGGTGGCCGCCCCCTGAGCCAGCCCGGCCTCCAGCGCGGCACCGGTGTTGTTGCCCGGCGGTGTCGCACTCCAGGCCATGCGGGTCGGTTGCGGCAAGTATTTTTCACGCAGGGCCTGGTTCTGTTCAAAACCACCGGACGCCAGGATCACCCCGTGACGCGCGTGCAGTTGCACCTCGGCACCGTTGCGCCGCACGCTGACGCCGCTGACCCGGCCGTCCTTGGTGAGCAAGCCGGCAAAATCGGTGTTGAGCCAGAGCGGCACGTTGCGGTCCATCAGCGAGCGCCGCAGCGACGCCACCAGCGAGCTGCCCAGGGACGCCCGGCGGTCGATCTTGCTTTTGCGGCGCCATTTGAAATCGAGTTTGTAACGCAGCATCAGGCCCATGATCAGCAGGCGCCAGCCAAAACCACGCGCCATGACCTTGTGCGCATCCCGGGCGGTCCAGGCGATGCAGCCCATGAGCAAGGTCGACGGCGAAGGTTTACGCAGGTTGTCCAGTTCGTCGCCCAACAGGCTGGTATCGAAGAACTCCGGATCCAGGGTTCTGCCGCCGGGCAGCGCGCCCGGCAGGTGCGGGTAATAGTCGGGGTATTTGGCGGCCACCGCGTAGCGGACCCGACTGGTCTGGGCAAGCTCTTCGATCATCTTCGGCGCATTGTCCAGGTAGGTGCGCAGCCGGGTTTCATCGACATGTTCGCCCGCCGCGGCTTGCAGATAACGCAAGGCTGTTGCGTAAGTGTCATTGCCGTTCAGCTTGGCGAAATAGTGGTTGTTGGGGATCCAGATACCGCCGCCGGAGATCGCCGAGGTGCCGCCGTACTTGTCGCTTTTTTCCACGATCAGCACACTGAAGCCGTGATCGGCGAGGAACACCGCCGACGTCATTGCACCTGCACCCGAACCAACGACAATCACATCGTAGTGGGTCTGAGACTGAACTTGAGCCGTCATTGTTGTTATGCCATTAGCTGAGGTCAGAGATAACCGCCGACGACGCTGTGGGAGCGCTGGCGGAGTGCATCCCATGATCGGGGCTGCACTGGCCGGGCTCATCGTCAAAGCGGACTAGGAAGCCGGCCCGATGCCGGTTGCTCATGAAAGCGGCGAACAACCGGCCGAAAGGGCCAGGCAAGCGCTGTCAGAGGACGGCGCGTCTGGCGGCCCAGGGACGATCCTGCTCCAGTTGACTGGCCAGGCGCAGCAGACCGTCTTCACCTCCCAGGCGGGCGGTGAACATCATGCCCACCGGCAGGCCGCTATCACTCTGGCCCAACGGCAGCGAGATGGCCGGTTGGCCGCTGACGTTGGCCAGCACGGTGAAGCCGGCGCTGCCCATGGCGTGATGGGCATAGCTGTCCCAGGATTGATCCAGCGTCAGCAGGCCCAGTTGCGGTGTCAGGTTGGCGGTGACCGGCGACAGGATCACGTCGAAGCGTTCGAACGGCTGCTCCATGGTTGCGCCAATACTTTCGAACGACTGACGGGCGCGATACAGGGCTTCACCCGTGGTGGCCTGGGCGCGTTCCAGGTTGACCAGGGTGATTTTCTCCAGGTCCTGCGCCGTGGCGGCCCGCCCCAGCACTTGTTCGCGGTCGTGAATCGCGGTGCGCAATGCGGTGCCGATCACCGCGCCATGCGCACCGAACAGCTGACGTGGATCGATGTTCAGCGTCAGCTCTTCGACTTCATGTCCCAGTCCCAGCAATTGCTTGATGGTCTGCTCCAGCGTGGCGGCAATCGCCGGCTCCAACGCCGCGCCGGTCAATGACTGGCGAACCACGGCGACCCGCAACTTGCCCGGCTCGCGCTGCAACTCTTCTACATAGGGCCGTACCAGCGGCGGGATCCAGTAGGCACTGCCCGCTTCATGGCCCTGGCCGGCATCGAGAAACAGCGCGGTATCGCGCACCGTGCGCGAGACCACATTGCCGACGCTGGCGCCAAACCAGCCCTCGAAATGCGCCGGCCCACTCGGCGTGCGATAACGGCTGGGCTTGAGCCCCACCAGGCCGCAATACGAGGCAGGAATGCGGATCGAGCCGCCGCCGTCGGTGGCATGGGCCACAGGCACGATCCCGGCGGCCACGGCCGCTGCCGCGCCGCCGGAGGAACCACCCGCGCTCATGGCCAGGTTCCACGGGTTGCACGTCTGCCCCCACAGCTTCGATTCAGTGGTGGTGGTCAAGCCGAACTCGGGACAGGTCGTCTTGCCGAAGGGCACGGCGCCAGCTTGCTCGTAACGGCTGATCAGGGTGCTGGTCCGGGCCGCTGGCGGGGCGTCCTTGAACAACCGGCAACCATTGCTGGTCGAGGTGCCTTCCAGGTAGGTATTGAGGTCTTTGATCAACACCGGCACGCCGGCCAGCCCCCCTTGGGTTTGAGTACCGGCGGCACGGCGTTGGGCTAACAGTGTGCGGGCGTAGGCTTCGTGCAGCATGTTCACGGCCTTGACCCTGGGATTCACCGCCTGGCAGCGAGCCAGCGCCGCCGCCAGCAGGTCTTCGGGCTGCAGCTCGCCGCTGCGAATGGCCTGACCCATGGCCCAGGCGTCCAGCCCCTGGTAGTCACTGGCCGACAGACCCGCCGCACGGGCATCGGCAAAACGTCCCAGCAAGCCGATCCCCGCGACCAGGGCGCCCGCCTTGAGCACACTGCGCCGCGGCCAGCCGGTCGGCGGCTCGTTGGACAAGGTGGTTGTCGAGGCAGTCATCGGTTGGTGTTCGTTGGTTTTCATAGCGATTGTCGCGCCCTGTCGATTATTGTTATGCGGTCACGTTGGCCAGCATGGCCGCCAGAAAGTGTTCGCCATACGGCGGCAAGAGCCCCCACTCGCGACGCGGGTCATGCTCCGGCGCCTTGAACACCGTGCGCTGGTGGCTGAACTCGAGAAATCCTTCGTGACCATGGTAATGGCCCATGCCCGAGGCGCCGACTCCGCCAAACGGCGCATCGTGCATCGCCGCGTGCATCATCACATCGTTGACGGTCACCCCGCCGGACACGGTGCGCTCCAGCACATAGCGCTGCTGCTCGGGGTCTTTGCCGAAGTAATACAGCGCCAGCGGGCGGGGACGACCATTGATGTCGTCAATGACCTGATCGAGGTGTTCATAGGTGAGCACGACCATGGCGGGACCGAAAATTTCTTCACCCATGATCACGCTGTCCGGCGCCGGGTCGACCACCACGCGCAGGGGCCGGCGCCGGTCCTCGGCATTCGGCGCCAGGGGTTCGGGCAGGCACTCGACACGTGCGCCGCGGGCCTGGGCGTCCAGCACGTAACCTTCGACCCGGTCCAGGTGCCGCTGGTTGACCACCGCCACCACGTCCGGGTTGCCGGCCACCGCAGGATTGAGTTCGCTGTAAGTGGCGCGCAGGGCTTCAAGGAAGGGTTCCAGCAGCGCCTTGGGCACGTACACCAGATCCGGACTGATGCAGATTTGCCCGCCATTGCAGGCTTTCCCTACGGCGATGCTGAAGGCGGCTTTTTTCAGGTCGGCGCTGGCGGAGACGATGACCGGCGACTTGCCGCCCAGCTCCAGCGTCACCGGCACCAGGTTCAGTGCGGCGTTGCGCATGACCAGCCGCCCCGTCGCGGTACTGCCGGTGTACACCAGGTGGTCAAACGGTTGGGCGCTGAAGGCTTCGGCCAGCTCCACGTCGCCGGTGACGACGCCGATCTCCAGCGGGTCGAGGTGTTCCGCGAACAGCTGCGCCACCAACTCGGCCGTCCGTGGAACCACGTCCGACGGCTTGAGGATGGCCCGGTTGCCCGCGGCCAGCACCGAGGCCAAGGGGCTGAACAGGGTAAACAAAGGCGCGTTCCAGGTACCGAGAATGCCCACCGTGCCCTTGGGCTGGTGCATCACCCACGCCTTGGCGCCGAGCTGATCGTAGGGCGCAAAAGGCGCACGTGGATCATCCTGCATCCAGTCCTGCAGATGGTCGCGCGCATATTTGAGCGAGGCCAGGGCGCCCAGCACGTCATTCATCAACGAGAAACCGGCAGGCCGACCGCCGAAATCCAGGTCGATCGCCTCGGTCAACACGCCATGGTGGCGCACCAACAGATCGATGACTTGCTGGAGTCGGCGTCGGCGGGTGTCGGCGCTCACCGCACCGGCGCTGGCGAATGCGCTTTTTTGCCGGGATAACAGACTGGTGAGTCCTTGGACGGATGATATGACTGAACTCATTCGTGTCCCCTTGCTGGTACTGGCCCAATGGCCGGGAAGCGCCCGATGCGCTTGCCGCCACCCTAGCCGTACACCCCGCGCGACGCCTCGTCCGATCGGACGAGTAGCGAGCAAATCTGTTAGTCCGTTGAGACGATGTTGAACCCCGTGATGCGACCAATACTGGCCCTACGAAAATCCCACCCCATGAGGCCAGTCATGGCAATGCAAAACGTCAGTTTCGATCCCCAGGCTTTTCGTGCCGCACTCGGCACCTTTACCACCGGGGTCACCATCATCACCACCCAGACCGAAGACGGCTCACCCGTGGGTATCACGGCCAACAGTTTCAACTCGGTGTCGCTCAATCCGCCGATGGTGCTCTGGAGCCTGTCCAAGCAGGCCCGCAGCTTGCCAGTCTTCACCAGCGGCAAACACTGGAACGTCCACGTGTTGTCCACCGAACAGGAAGCTCTGTCGGGACGTTTCGCCACCCAGGGCGAGGACAAGTTTTCTGAGATCAAGCTGGACCATGGCGTCAGCGGGGCGCCGCTGCTGCAAGACTGCACGGCACGTTTTCAATGCCGCACCGCCTTCCAGTATGAAGGCGGCGACCACGTGATTTTTGTCGGTGAAGTCCTCGCCTTCGATCACAGCGACCGCGCGCCGCTGGCGTTCCAGAGTGGCCAATATGCATTGGCGACCCGCAAGCCACGCAGCGAACTGCGCCTGGCCACCACGCCGCCGCCCCCCGAATGCAGTTACACCGAGGACCTGCTCGGTTACCTGTTGGGGCGCGGACACTACCAGGTCCTCAATGCCCTGCGGCAGATGCTGAGTAATCAGCACCTGGACGAACAGGCGTTTTTTATCTTGTCGATCTTGTGCATCCGCGACAACCTGAACCTCGAGGAAATCAATACCTTCGTCAACTACACCGGGCGTGAAGTCACGCTGGCCAGCATGCGTTTTCTCGAAAACCAGCGCCTGGTGGCGTTCGAGGGCTCGGCAGAGTCACTGCGTTTCGTCCTCACCGCCCAGGGCCGCGAGGTTTCGTTGCATCAGTTGGCGCTGGCCAAGGCAGTGGAAGAGGACCTCTCGGCCAAGCTCGGCGCCGCCGATGCACAAGCCTTGAAGGTCTTGCTCAAGCGCCTGATTGTCGTGAGTGATCCCGGCTTGCCGGATCTCTGGGCACCGCGATGAACGTGGCCTCGGGCATGCTGCCCCCGGCCAGGGTTGGTTGGGGGAGCCACGGTTTGCTGATGCTGCTGGCCATGGTGTTTGCCGACAACTTCGTCGGACGACAGATACTCGCGGTGATGATCGAACCGATCAAAGCCGAATTCGGGGTCAGCGATACCGCCATCGGGTTGATCTCCGGCCTGGCGTTCGCGGCGGTGTACGCCCTCCTCGGCCTCCCGGCGGGAAGGCTGGTGGACCGCATGCCGCGCACCCGCCTGCTGGCCATGTCGTGCCTGCTCTGGGCCGTGGCGACAATGGCCTGCGGACTGGCCGGCAGCTTCCTTGCGCTGGCCGTCGCGCGCATGCTGGTGGCGGTCAGTGAATCGCCGACGACCTCGGCCTCGCTGTCGTTGATCGCGGACCTGTATCCCCCGCAACGACGCTCGTTCGCAATCAGTTGTTTTACCGCGGCACCGACGTTTTCCTCGATCATCGGCTTGAGTCTCGGGGCCTGGGTGGTGGAACACTATGGCTGGCGCACCGGGTTTATCGCCATTGGCATGCCGGCCCTGGTATCTTGCGCGGTCCTGACCTTTTTCGTGCGCGAACCGCAGCGTGGCCGTTGGGACCTCGCGCCCCACGCCCACTCGCCCTCGCCACTGCTCGGCATGGGTGCCGAAGCCCGCAAACTGTGGGCGTTGCCGGCCTACCGGTGCCTGATCCTCGCGGGCGGCCTGGTCACGCTCAGCTCCTACGCCATCGGCATGTGGAACACCAGTTTCCTGGTGCGCTCCCACGGCCTGTCACTGCAACACGCCGGGCTGCTGGTCGGGGTGATCTGCGGTATCTCGGCCGGGATCGGTGGCCTCTTCAGTGGCTGGTTGAGTGACCGCCTGTGCCGCCGCCACCCCCACTGGCAGATTTCCATTCCCGTGTTGGGCCATGTGGCGGCCCTCGCCGCGCTGACCCCTTATCTGCTCTGGTCCGATGCCCTGCTGGTGCGCTTGGGCGATGTACCTGTTCCAACCGCCATGCTCTGGGCCGCGCTCTATTCCTTCTTTGCCGTCTGGTGGATCGCCCCGTCCTACAACCTCGTCACCCAACTGGTGCCGGCCAATCGGCGCGGCACCGCCATGGCCCTGCAGACCATCGTCAGTACCCTGCTCGGGGTCGGCATCGGGCCACTGATCACCGGGTTGTTCAGCGACATGCTGTTGCCGCTGTTTGGCCAGGAATCGTTGCGTTATGCACTGATGCTGGTGAGCCTGCCGGTGATTGGCGCTGTGCTGTTGCTGGTACGCACCGCGCACCATGCGTCCAGGACGGCCTATCGTCACGCCGCGACCGCCTAGTAGCCCCTGCGAGGACACGAAGTCGACCGTGCAATCGAGACTCCATTAGGCACGAATCATGCGTACCTCAATCGCCATGAGTCGGTCATGACTACGCGGATGACACTTTTGAAGTGAGCCGTTCCAGTCGATGCCCCGATAATCGAAAGCCTACTAATGGAATGTCGAGGGTTCAGCATGACAAGCGCAGCTCAGGTCAGCCCGCAAACGCTGAGAAAAGTCATTGTCGCGGCCGCCATCGGCAATTTCGTCGAGTGGTTCGACTTCGCCGTCTACGGTTTTCTGGCGACCACCATCGCCCAGCAATTTTTCCCCAGCGGCGATGCCAGCGTCGCCTTGCTGAAAACCTTCGCGGTGTTCGCCGTGGCCTTTGCCTTCCGGCCCCTGGGCGGGATTTTCTTCGGCATGCTCGGTGACCGGATTGGCCGCAAGCGCACCCTGGCCATGACCATCCTGCTGATGGCGGGTGCGACGACCTTGATCGGGTTGTTGCCCGCTTATGCCGCTATCGGGGTCATGGCGCCGATCCTGCTGACCGTCATCCGTTGCGCCCAGGGCTTTTCCGCCGGGGGCGAATACGCTGGTGCGTGTGCCTACCTGATGGAGCATGCACCCAACGATAAAAGGGCCTGGTATGGCAGCTTCATTCCGGTTTCGACCTTTTCCGCCTTCGCCGCGGCCGCCGTGGTGGCCTACGCGCTCGAGGCGTCATTATCGGCCGAAGCGATGGGCAGCTGGGGCTGGCGCCTGCCGTTCCTGATTGCCGCGCCGCTGGGGTTGGTGGGTCTGTACCTGCGCTGGAAGCTGGATGAAACCCCGGCGTTCCAGGCGGTGACCGAGGAGCATGCGGTGGCGCATTCCCCGCTCAAGGAGACCTTGCGCAACCATGGCGCCGCGATCTGCTGCCTGGGTGCCTTCGTGTCGCTGACGGCACTGTCGTTCTATATGTTCACCACCTACTTTGCGACCTACCTGCAAGTCGCGGGCGGGCTGAGTCGCGCCACGGCGTTGCTGGTGTCGCTGATCGCCTTGATCTTCGCCGCGGCGATCTGCCCGCTGGCCGGGCTGTATTCGGACCGGGTCGGGCGGCGGGTCACGGTGATGAGCGCTTGCGCGCTGTTGATCGTGGCGGTGTACCCCTCGTTCCTGATGGCCAGTTCCGGCTCGTTCGCCGCCTCCATCGTCGGCGTCATGCTGTTGGCGATCGGCGCGGTGTTGTGTGGCGTGGTCACCGCGGCCCTGCTCTCGGAAACCTTCCCCACCCGTACTCGCTATACCGCGTCGGCGATCACCTACAACATGGCCTACACCCTGTTCGGCGGCACCGCGCCGCTGGTGGCGACGTGGCTGATCAGCACCACCGGCAGCAACCTGTCGCCGGCATTTTATCTGATGGCAGTCGCGTTGCTCGCGCTGGCCGGTGGTTTGGCGTTGCCCGAGACTTCACGGATTTCCCTGCATGACGTGCCGCCTGATCGTCGCGCCTCGAAGTCTCTGGCCGCTGGGCTACGCTGAAGACACAGCCGGAGAACCCACCATGTGCGGACGCCTATCCCAGTATCGGGGCATTCACGATTTCGTCGCGGCGCTCGCCATTCCCAACGCCCTGATCAACTACGCCGGCGACCAGCCGTTGGCGCGCTATAACGCCGCGCCGACCACGCAGCTCGCGCTGTTTCATCAGGAAGGCCAGTTTTTACGCGCCGACCTGGTGCGCTGGGGCTGGCGCCCGCACTGGGCCAAGGACCGCGCCGCGCCGATCAACGCCCGGGTCGAGAAAGTCGCCCATGGTCCGTTCTTCAAAGCGATCTGGCCGCGCCGGGCGATCATCGCCATCGACAACTGGTTTGAATGGGTCGACGAAGGCGGACCGAAGAAGCAGCCCTACCTGATCCGTCACCGAGACCGAGCGCCGATCCTCTGCGCCGCGATCGGCCAGTACCCCAGCGCCGAGCACGGGCCGGGCGAACACGACGGCTTCGTCATCATCACCGCCGACAGCGCCGGCGGCATGGTGGACATCCATGACCGGCGGCCAGTGACCTTATCGCCGCAATTGGCCCGGGAATGGCTGGAACCCGCCACGCCCACGGAACGCGCCGAGCAAATGGCGCTGTTTCAGGGCGAGCCGGCCGCGGCCTTCGAGTGGTTCAAGGTCGACCGCGCGATCGGCAACGTGCGCAACCAGAGCGCCCAGGTGATCGAACCTGCGGCCGGAATCGAGGGGTGAGGCCTGCACGCAAGCCACCCCTCAAAAGCACCTGCTCAAGCCTGCTTACCGGAAGAATCCCCGCTGCTTACTCGCCGTAGATATCGAAGTCGAAATACTTCTGGCGAATGGTGTCGTAGGTGCCATTGGCCCGAATGGTCGCCAGCGCCTGGTTGAACCGCCCTGCCAGCGGATCGTTCTTGCGCACGGCAATGCCGATGCCGGTACCGAAGAACTGCTCTTCGGTGAAATTCGGGCCGACGAATTCGAAGTCTTGCCCTTCCGGCCGCTTCAACAGGCTTTCATCGATCACCACCGAACTGGCCATGGTCGCATCGAGTCGTCCGCCGAGCAGGTCGAGGAAGATTTCATTCTGCGAGCCGTAGCGCACCACTTCGGCACCGGCCGGGGCAAATTTTTCGGTGACGTAGCGATCGAAGTTGGTCGCGCGCTGCACCCCGATCCGCTTGCCTTTGAGCTGGGCCGGAATCTCGCTGATGCCGCTGCCCTTCTTGAACACCAGGCGCGCCGGGATGCGGTAATAGCGATTGCTGAAGTCGACCGATTTCAGCCGTTCAGGGGTCATGGACATCGACGAAATCACCGCATCGACTTTCTTCACCTTGAGCGCGGGAATCAGCCCGTCGAACTCCTGTTCCTGCCACACGCACTGGACTTTCATCTCGGCGCACAGTGCCTGGCCGATGTCGTAGTCGAAGCCGACGATGGTGTTATCCGGGGTTTTCGAAGCGAACGGCGGGTAAGCCGCTTCGATGCCCAGGCGCAGCGGTTGCTCCGCCGCGTGCAGGTGGGCGCCGAACGCCAGCAGCGAGATCAGGCCAACCTTCAATAGCGTGTTTTTTACGTTCATTCATGGCTCCAGGTGCGATGTTGTTTATGTCGGGCGCTCCGCAAAGGAAGGCGACCGTTATGGCAGCGGCAATGTGAACAGGGAGATGACGGCTCTGTCGGCGGTCTGCTCCGTCGTAGCGCCAGGCATCCACCCGGCGCTACGGGGACCTCAGGCGGCAGCGGTGACGATCAACTCCAACAGGATCTGCGGATCATCGAACATCACTTGCGCGGTGGCCCGTGCCGGCGTCTGCCCGGCATCGACCCAGGCGCTCCAGGTTTCATTCATGCCGGCGAAATCGGCCGCCATGTCTTTCATCCAGATCTGCACGCTGAGCAGTCGGCTTTTGTCGCTGCCGGAGATTTCCAGCAGTTCGTCGAGCCGTTGCAGCACTTGGCGCGTCTGGCCACGGATGTCCTGGCTGCAGTCGGCGGCGACGATGCCGCTGAGCCAGGCCACGCCGTTATGCACGACGCTGCGGCTCAGGCGTGGATTGCTTTCGATACGTTGAATAAGGCTCATACAGGCTCCTGGGTGAGAGGTGTCTCAGTGGATAATTGGGCAAGGGTGATGGGTTTGAGTGGCGATCGAATGCGGTAATACCCGACCTCGGCGGCCGGGACGTTGCGCTGTTCGGCAATGATTTCGGTGACGCTCAAGCCACACAGGCGCCCCTGGCAGGGCCCCATGCCGCAGCGGCCGAACGCCTTGGCCTGATTGGGCCCCAGGCAACCGAGGGCGACGTGTTGGCGGATCGCGCCGGCGCTGACTTCTTCGCAGCGACAGACGATTACCTCGTCGGCGGGAATGCGGTTTTGCTGTTGCGGGCGGTATAACGCATCGATCAGTGGCCGCGCGGCACGCTGGCGAACCAAGGCCTTTCGGTAAGGCGCGGCGAGTCGCTGCAGCTGTAGCGCGTCAATCTTGCCCGCGCTGGCAGCAATCGCCAGCCCGGCCAGGCGGCCTTCGAGCAGCGCCACCTGCGCGCCGCCGATGGCGCCACCGTCACCGGCGATGAAAATGCCCGGCAGACTGGTTTCACCCTGGCTGTCGCGACGCGCGATCCAGCACAGTTGCTGTTCGCTCCAGTCATGTTCGAGGCGCAGCGACCAGCTGATCTGGGTGTTGGGTACCACGCCTTGGTGCAGCAGAATCAGCGAGGCCGGCAGGGTCCGGCGCCGACCGCCACTGGCGAAACTCAGGGCGCTGGCCTGCGCCGTGCCTTCGATCTGCAGATCCCGGGCCTCGCGGAAATGCCTGACCCCGGCGCGTTTCAATTCGACCAGCAATTGCCCGCCCTTGAGCAGGTCACGCCAGCCGCGCAAGGCGCCCGGGACGTTGCGCCAGGCACGCCGCAGATCGCCCCGGCCACTGGTGTCCACCAGCGCTTCGATGGCGATGCCGGCGCGCAAGTATTGCACCGCCAGCAGGTACAACAAGGGTCCGCAGCCGGCCAGCACCAGCGGCCCTTGCGGCACCAGCGCGGCGCTTTTGAGCAGGATCTGCCCGGCGCCGGCCGTCATCACGCCCGGCAAGGTCCAGCCCGGAATGGGCATGGGCCGTTCGAACGCACCGGTGGCGATCAATACATGACGCCCGTGCAGGATCTCGGCGCGGCCATCGATCAGGTAATGCACCTGCCGCTGTGGCGTCACTTGCCAGATGGCCGCGTTGGCCAGGTAGCGGGCCCCGCACTGGAGGAATTTCGCGACCAGCGCCGCACCCGCCCCATAGTCATCGCCCAATACACGGCGGCTGCGCGCATCGGCCTGCCGGATATTGCGATAGATCTGCCCACCGGGGCTGCCCTGTTCATCCAGCACCACCACCGACAGGCCGTGGCGCGTGGCCTCAAGCGCCGCGCTCAGGCCGGCGGGGCCGGCGCCGATCACGATCAGGTCGACTGTTGGCTTATTCATCGGCGCCCTCCTCGTCGTGGCCACTCTCCAGAAAATCCCGAGCCCCGCGCTGGCGCAGCACACGCATACCCGCACGAACCGGCAGCAGGCACGCCTGACAATTGGCCTGCCCGTCCACCTCGACCAGACACTCGAAGCACACGCCCATCATGCAAAAGGGTGCGCCGGGCCTGCCGCTGACTGCACTGTCGCGGGTATGAGTGACGCCGCTGAGCAGCAAGGCGGCGGCCAGGGAAATGCCTGCGGGCACCGCTAACGACGCGCCTTCGAATTCGATCTGCACGGTGTTTTCCGCCGGGCCCAACGCCCGGAACAAACTGTCAGCCGGCATGGCGCACCTCGGGTTTGCGCCTGAAGCGCTGCAGACTGAAAGGCGCCACGGCCGGCTCGTCATAGTCACCGGCAATCCACGGCGCCAGGCGCAAGGCATGGATCGCCGCCAGGGTCACGCCACTGTGGCAACTGACCACCACTGCCCCCGGGCAGGCCTGCGCAGCTTCGTAGATGGGCAAGCCGTCGGCGCTCAGCACCCGCAGCGCACCCCAGGCCCGAACCAGACGGACCTGGCCCAATCGGGGAAAGCACTGCACCGCGCGCCGGGCGATGTCGGCCATCACGTCGCTGCTGGTACCGTCGTCGAAACCCGCCGACTCATGGGAATCGCCCAGTTGCACCGTGCCTTCGTCGGTCTGGCGCACGTAGGTGGTGGGGTAATGCAGAAAGGGTTTGAGACGCTCGGTCACCAGAATCTGCCCCCGATTGGGGCGCACCGGCACGTCCATGCCCAACTGCGCGCCCAGTTCGCGATTGCCGAGCCCGGCGGCCAGCACCAACTGCCCGGCGTACCAGCGCTGTTCACCGGTATCCAGTTCGAAGCCCGAGCCGTGCTGGCCAATGGCGCGGACCCGCTGGCCATTGAGGATCCTGACCCCGCGCACCTGGCAGGCGGCGTACAGCGCACGCAGCAATTTCAACGGATTGACCTGACCGTCCATGGGCGAGTAACAGCCGCCCACCACCGACGGTCCCACGCCCGGCAAACGAGCGCGCAGTTGCGCCGGATCCAGCAGTTCGAACGGATAATCACCGTGCATGGCGTCGCGCAACCAGCGCAGTCGACGGCTTTCCTCGGCCATCTCCTGCTCACTCAAACACAGCTGGAATCCGCCGGGCTGACGCAGATGGAGGTCAATGCCGCTGTCGGCCTGCAACGCGGCGGCGAACCGAGGCCACAGCGCCACCGAATCCCGAGTCCATTGCGCATAGGGACTCATCCCGTAGCCCTTGCCCTGGACCCACAGCAAGCCAAAGTTGCCCCGCGCCGCCCGATAGGCGTCATCGCCCTCGTCGAAGACGCTGACCTGGCGACCGAGCAGGGCCAGGCCATAGGCAATGGACAGCCCGACCAAACCACCCCCTACGATCATCACATCAGTTTTTTGCATGATTGCACTGCCGCTCTTTCAACGCCGCGAAATCACCTGCAGCGCAGGCATTACGCCTGAATGATCTTGATGCAGAAGATCCTAGAGCGCTGTCAGCGACTTGAAAAATGCTTTATTTTGCCAAGGTCATGTCTTTTTGTTATGGATATTAGCCAAGGATACCCGCCATGAATCTTCGTCAGCTGGAGGCCTTTCGCGCGGTCATCCTCGGCCAGACCGTCACCCGTGCCGCCGAGATGCTGCACATCTCGCAGCCGGCCGCGACGCGACTGATTGCCAGCCTCGAGGAGGACATCGGTTTCAGTTTGTTCGACCGGATCAAGGGGCGGCTGCAACCGACCGCCGAAGCCATGACGCTGTACCAGGAAGTCCAACGCTCGTTGCTCGGGGTCGAACGCATTGCCCGCACGGCGCAGGACATCCGCAGCCTTAAACGCGGTTCACTGCACATCGCCAGCGCCCCGGCCATGGGGCTTTCATTCCTGCCGCGCGCCATCGCCGCGTTCATGGCCGAGCATGAGCACGTGCAGATTTCGCTGGTGGTGCATTCCTCGCGCGAGGTCGTGGACCTGGTGGTCGGCCAGCGCTGCGACCTGGGCATCATCGTCCTGCCCAATACCTACCCCAGCCCGCGCGCCGAAAAACTCCTGGCCACCCGCATGCTCTGCGCCCTGCCGGCCAACCATCGCTTGCAGGGCAAGGCCACGATCCATCCCGAGGACCTGCAAGGCGAGGCGTTCATTTCCTACCCGCAATCCATCGGCTCGCGCCAACACATTGACTCGATATTTGCCGCGTATGGGGTCGAGCGCGAACTGCGCCTGGAAACCCAACTGTCGCTGCCCATGTGCACCTTTGTCGAACAAGGGCTGGGGGTCGCGCTGGTCGACGCCATCAGCGCGGTCGAATACCGCGGCAATGGCGTGGTGTTCAGGGCGTTCGAGCCGGCGATCGAAATGGATTTCAGCCTGCTGCTGCCGGTGCAGGGGCCGACGTCGAAACTGCAGACGCGCTTTTTCGAACACATGCAGCACTTCATCGCCCATCAGGTCCCAGCCGAGTATCGGTTCTGAAAAGCACCGGCCAAACACAAAATCCGTGCCCAGCGTACACCCCATGCAGGAGCCGGCTTGCCAGCGAAGGCGGCCTCAAGTCTTGCATCGACCATGCAGACGCCTTCGCCAGCAAGCCGGCTCCTACAGGGGATTAGCGCCGACCACAATCAATCTATACGCAGGTGATCCCTGTAGGAGCTGGCTTGCCAGCGAAGGCGGCCTCAAGTCTTGCATCGACCATGCAGACGCCTTCGCCAGCAAGCCGGCTCCTACAGGGGATTAGCGCCGACCACAATCAATCTATACGCAGGTGATCCCTGTAGGAGCTGGCTTGCCAGCGAAGGCGGCCTCAAGCCTTGCATCGACCATGCAGACGCCTTCGCCAGCAAGCCGGCTCCTACAGGGGATTAGCGCCGACCACAATCAATCTATACGCAGGTGATCCCTGTAGGAGCTGGCTTGCCAGCGAAGGCGGCCTCAAGCCTTGCATCGACCATGCAGACGCCTTCGCCAGCAAGCCGGCTCCTACAGGGGATTAGCGCCGACCACAATCAATCTATACGCAGGTGATCCCTGTAGGAGCTGGCTTGCCAGCGAAGGCGGCCTCAAGCCTTGCATCGACCATGCAGACGCCTTCGCCAGCAAGCCGGCTCCTACAGGGGATTAGCGCCGACCACAATCAATCTATACGCAGGTGATCCCTGTAGGAGCTGGCTTGCCAGCGAAGGCGGCCTCAAGCCTTGCATCGACCATGCAGACGCCTTCGCCAGCAAGCCGGCTCCTACAGGGGATTAGCGCCGACCACAATCAATCTATACGCAGGTGATCCCTGTAGGAGCTGGCTTGCCAGCGAAGGCGGCCTCAAGCCTTGCATCGACCATGCAGACGCCTTCGCCAGCAAGCCGGCTCCTACAGGGGATTAGCGCCGACCACAATCAATCTATACGCAGGTGATCCCTGTAGGAGCTGGCTTGCCAGCGAAGGCGGCCTCAAGCCTTGCATCGACCATGCAGACGCCTTCGCCAGCAAGCCGGCTCCTACAGGGGATTAGCGCCGACCACAATCAATCTATACGCAGGTGATCCCTGTAGGAGCTGGCTTGCCAGCGAAGGCGGCCTCAAGTCTTGCATCGACCATGCAGACGCCTTCGCCAGCAAGCCGGCTCCTACAGGGGATTAGCGCCGACCACAATCAATCTATACGCAGGTGATCCCTGTAGGAGCTGGCTTGCCAGCGAAGGCGGCCTCAAGTCTTGCATCGACCATGCAGACGCCTTCGCCAGCAAGCCGGCTCCTACAGGGGATTAGCGCCGACCACAATCAATCTATACGCAGGTGATCCCTGTAGGAGCTGGCTTGCCAGCGAAGGCGGCCTCAAGCCTTGCATCGACCATGCAGACGCCTTCGCCAGCAAGCCGGCTCCTACAGGGGATTAGCTTGTAACGCAAACCCACCATTCGTCGCCTATGCTATGGGCAGCGTCAATTACCCAACCCTCTCTGGCTCAAGGATTGCAAAGGCCGGTCGTAGCAGCTCCAGATCGACGTAATTCTGACGCGGCAGCACTCAAATCAATGTTCAAGGACTCCAGCGATACGCTTGGTCAGTCACCCGGGGGATGTAACATGTCAACTCTCAATGAAATCGCCGCGAATCACGCAAAAATGGCTAAAATACTGGCTGGAGAGTCGACCGAAGTGTGCGAGCGACAGCCCCAGGTGGTGGGAGGTTTTGAAGTCTCATCCATCGATGAACAGCAACACATCCCCCTGCACCTCATCGCTGGCGCGCAGGACAAAAATCTCGGACAAGCCACCGGCTTCTGACTTCGCTCGATCGGTGTCGGAAACGTAATGGCCTGATGTTCGCCAACCAGACCGACACCGACACCCTGGCTGTCAACCAGCACTTCCTGGCCTAAACTCAACGGACTACCAGCCCGCCAACGTGAGGTGGGCAAGGCATTGCCATGTCCGAAACCCGAGAAGTGCAGCGCTTCGCCGCCAACCCTGTCGGTCGCGACCTGGCCGTGGGTGACATTCACGGCCACTTCGCCCGGTTGCAGATTGCACTGGAAGCGGCCGCATTCAACCCTGCCATCGACCGCCTGTTCAGCGTGGGCGATCTGGTCGACCGCGGGCCGCAAACACTGGACGTCGATCAATGGCTGCTGCGCAAACCCTGGTTCCATGCAGCGCGGGGCAACCACGAGCAAATGACCATCGATTCCCACGCCGCCGGCCGCGCCAGCGCCGAACGCGGCCTGCACTTTGCCAATGGTGGCGCCTGGTTCTACAGCCTGTCGGGCGTCGAGCAAGCCTATTACGCGGCCATCCTCGCCGACTTGCCGTTGGTGATGGAGGTCGAGACCACGCAAGGCCTGATCGGCATCGTGCACGCGGATATTCCACGGGGCAGCTGGCAAGCCATGACTGAAGCGCTCTCGGCCTCAGCGATCGAGGCCGAACAGATCGCCACGACCCTGCAGTGGTCACGCCGACGCATCACCGACAGCGACCCCGGCGGCGTGTCGGGTGCGCGCGCGGTGGTGGTGGGGCATACACCCCTGCCCGAGCCGGTCATCCTGGGCAATGTCTACCACATCGACACCGGCGGCTGGCTGCCGGAACGCGGTCACTTCACCCTGCTGAACCTGCAAACGCTCGAATTCATCCCTGCGACACGGCCAGGCCTCAGCCGGCACTGGTAACAAGACGGGCAAGTAATGGCAAATGCCTGCGGCACCCATCCGTTGGGCACCGCCCTGCACCCTTCCAACCCCGCAAAGAAGGCCTACTTCGTGACATATTGCGAGCCGTTTGGATTATCAAGCTTCGCCTGCAACAACCCCCACTCGCGCAGAACGATCGAGTAAGGCACAAAGATACTCATCCTCTCGGCGGTATTGACCCCGGGGTGCGCGCTCACATCGTTCAATGTAGTGGAATAGAAACCGATATTGATGCCGACCACACTGCCGTCGCTGGCAACGACCGGCCCACCCGACATGCCCTTGATCAACGGGGCATCATGGATACCGTACAGATCGCCGCTGTGTTCATCGGTATTGATGAAAGGCGTTGGATACACTTTGCCCTTGCCGGTGGTGGTAATCAGATAAGGGCTGCCCCCCACGGCCGTGATGCGCTCGCCCACACGCGGCGCGCGCCAGGACGGGAAGCGGCCATTAGCCTTGTGCAGGAAGAACACCAGGTCGCAACCTGTGCTGCAGCTGTACTTCACGTTGGGGATCAATGGCGTATGGCGGGCGGTGACGGCGTAGTCCTCGTTCCATTGCACCGCTGAAGCCATATACACATACGCCAGAGGAAAGCCGGAGAAAACCAGAAAGTATGAATCGTTGATAGGGCCCGAAAATTCGGGTTTAACGATGCCGTTGCATCCTGCAGTAAGAGCTCCCATTAGCAAGCACGCCATGATCTTGATCATGATGCATCACCGACTTTAAGGGGGAGGATATGACTGTTTTTTTTGTTTGTCAGTTTTCTGCCGCTTTCTTGTTCACTGGCCCACAGCGCCGCTTAGCGATTGATTTGCCTGATCTAGCTGTATTTATGGCTGACGCTTGAACGACGTGCTCAACTGTTTTGCACTAAGGCCAATCGCTTTTAGATGCAACCAGGCAGTGCAAATCCTGACGTCAACAAGCTGTCGATAATGACGAGGGAAATAGAGCGACTATATGTTTAGTTCCGAACTTGGTTTATCCCCGCGCAAACGACAAACGCCGCTCGAATGAGCGGCGTTTTCGATTCTGCTATTTAAAACAGGTTCAATAAAGAACGCTGGTTGCCCTCAACAACACTTCGGACCGCTCTTGCTCCCGTAACGGGCTTCCTGACGTTCGCGGAAAAATATTTCGTAGCTCATCACCGGTTTGTCCGGGTGTTTGCTCTGCATATGCTCCACGTAGTTGTCGTAGTCGGGCATGCCGACCATCAGGCGCGCGGCCTGACCGAGGTATTTACCCAGGCGACTCAGGTCATTGAACATGCTGCACTCCTCGATCAAGCATCCGGCAGGGCCTGGAACGGTGCTTCTTTATCCGTACGTTCCTTGGTGCCCCAGGCGGCAATGCCGACCTTGAGTGCAAAGAACAGGATGCTGAACACCACCAACAGGAACAGCGCCGTCAGCGTGGCGTTGGTGTAGGCGTTGTAGATCACGTGCTGCATCTGGTCGATGTTCTTGGCCGGTGCCAGCACCTGGCCGTTGGCCAGGGCATCGCTGTATTTCTTCGCCAGCGCGAGGAAACCGATCGCCGGGTTGGCGTCGAACAGCTTGATGAAACCGGCGGTGGTGGTGCAGATCAGCAGCCAGACCGCAGGCAGCATGGTGACCCAGACGTAACGTTGACGCTTCATCTTGATCAGCACCACCGTCGCCAGCATCAGTGCGATCCCGGCCAGCATCTGGTTGGAGATACCGAACAGCGGCCACAAGGTGTTGATGCCGCCCAGCGGATCGATCACGCCCTGATACAGCAACCAACCCCACATGGCCACGCAACCGGCGGTGGCGATCAGGTTGGCGGTCCAGGACTCGGTGCGTTTCAGCGCCGGCACGAAGGAGCCGAGCAAATCCTGGAGCATGAAGCGTCCGGCACGGGTGCCGGCGTCGACCGCGGTGAGGATGAACAGCGCTTCGAACAGGATCGCAAAGTGGTACCAGAACGCCATGGTGTTTTCACCCGGCAGGACACTGTGCAGGATCTGCGCGATCCCGACCGCCAGGGTCGGCGCACCGCCGGCACGGGCCAGGATGGTGGTTTCACCGATGTCCTTGGCCACCGCTTGCAGCGCTTCCGGAGTAATCGCAAAACCCCAGCTGCTGACGGTCTGCGCCACCGTAACGGCATCGGAGCCAACGATCGCTGCCGGGCTGTTCATGGCGAAGTACACACCCGGCTCGATCACCGAAGCGGCCACCATCGCCATGATCGCCACAAAGGACTCCATCAGCATGCCGCCGTACCCGATGTAACGGGCATGGCCTTCGCTGGCCAGCAACTTGGGCGTGGTGCCCGAAGCGATCAGCGCATGGAAACCCGAGACCGCGCCGCAGGCAATGGTGATGAACAGGAACGGGAACAGACCGCCCTTCCACACCGGCCCGGTGCCGTCGATGAACTGGGTCAATGCCGGCATTTTCAGCTCGGGCATGGTGACCAGGATGCCGATCGCCAGGGCGACGATGGTGCCGATCTTGAGGAAGGTCGACAGGTAGTCACGCGGCGCCAGGATCAGCCACACCGGCAACACCGCCGCAACGAAACCGTAGCCGATCAACATCCAGGTGATCTGCACGCCGGTGAAGCTGAACGCCTTGGCCCAGACCGGATCGGCGGCAATCTGCCCACCCAGCCAGATCGAACCGAGCAGTAGCGCCACGCCGATCACCGAAATTTCACCGATGCGGCCCGGACGGATGTAGCGCATGTAGATGCCCATGAACATCGCGATCGGGATGGTCGCCATCACCGTGAACATGCCCCACGGGCTTTCGGCCAGGGCCTTGACCACGATCAGCGCCAGCACCGCGAGGATGATGATCATGATCAGGAAGCAGCCGAACAAAGCGATGGTGCCGGGGATGCGGCCCATTTCTTCGCGGACCATGTCGCCCAGGGAACGACCGTTGCGGCGGGTGGACAGGAACAGGACCATGAAGTCCTGCACCGCACCAGCCAGCACCACCCCGGCGATCAGCCACAGCGTACCGGGCAGGTAGCCCATCTGCGCCGCCAAAACCGGACCGACCAGAGGGCCCGCGCCGGCAATCGCCGCGAAGTGGTGACCGAAGAGCACGTGTTTGTTGGTCGGCACGAAGTCCAGGCCGTCATTGTTGAGCACGGCGGGCGTAGCGCGATTGGGGTCGAGCTGCATCACTTTATTGGCGATGAACAGGCTGTAGTAACGGTATGCGACGAGGTAGATAGCGACTGCAGCGACGACGATCCACAGGGCGTTGATGGCTTCGCCGCGGCGCAGGGCCACGACACTCAGCGCGAACGCTCCCAGGACAGCCACGGCAAACCAGGCGAGGTGTTTAGCCAGACGGGGCATAGCGTGTCTCCTGCCGACAGCCAGTGGACTGCGGCGGTAATTTTTATAATTGTGTCCGCTGAGCGGAGCTGGCCCAATATCCGCGCATGCCGTCCACAAATAAATCCGCGTTACTACGTACGCGACCTCTACGTAGTTCTACGTAGACCGCCCCGATACGTCTGTTAAAACACAATCCCCTGTAGGAGCTGGCTTGCCAGCGAAAGCGGTGTGTCAGTCGCCGTTGATATCGAATGTGCCGCCGCCTTCGCTGGCAAGCCAGCTCCTACAGGGGGTTTGCATTCAACCGACAGATCCCGGCAGCAGGTCATTCCGTCCACCACCGCTACTGGACCCGCACTCCTTGGCATATGATGCCCGCCCAGGAACTGTAGGAGCGAGCTTGCTCGCGATGGACTTCAGAACACTGCGTATACCCGGTAAACACGCGTTTTCGTTGACGACCATCGCGAGCAAGCTCGGTCCTACAGTATTAGCGTCATCGCCCGCCTTCGGCCCGGTCAGGAGCCCAGATGCAGCTCAAACACAAAATCGTCGCGCTCGGTATCCTGCCGCTGGTCCTGGCGATCGCCGTCATCTGCGCCCTGGTCATCTCCCTGAACCGCCAACTGGGCGATCAACAGGCGCAACTGATCGAAGACAGCATCCTGGCCAGCAAGCGCGCCGAACTGAAAAACTACGTCGAAATGGCGCAGAGCCTGATCGAGCCGCTGTACGACGACGGCCACGGTGACGCGCGCGCCCAGCAGCAAGTGCTGGAAGAGCTGCGCAAGCTCAGCTTCGGCGTCAACGGCTATTTCTTCGTCTACGACCGCGAAGGTCGCAGCCTGATGCACGCGCGCCAGTCCGATCTGGTCGGCAAAGACCTGTGGGACATGAAAGACCCCCACGGCCTGCCGGTGATCCAGGCGTTGCTCAACAGTGCGCAATCGGGCGAAGGCTTCCAGCGCTACGCCTGGAACAAACCCTCCTCCGGCCAGGTCACCGACAAGCTCGCCTACGTGGTCATGCTCGATCGCTGGGGCTGGATGCTCGGCACCGGCATCTACCTGGAAGACGTCGAACGCGCCACCCAGCAGGCCCGTGACGAAGTGGCCATGGGCATCCGCAAGACCATGCTGGCCATTGCCGCCGTGGCCCTGGTGGCGGTGCTGTTGGTGTTCGCCAGCGGCATGACCCTCAACGTCAGCGAGCACCGACTGGCCGACAAGAAACTGCAGCGCCTGACCCAGCGCATCGTCAGCCTGCAGGAAGAAGAGCGATCCCGGGTGTCCCGTGAACTGCACGACGGCATCAGCCAGGTCCTGGTCTCCATCAAGTTCCAGTTCGAACTGGCCAGCCATGTGCTGGAGAATGGCCAGGATGCCGACAAGGGCGTGGGTATTTTAAGAGAAGCCACGCAACGCTTGGGGGATGCAATTGGCGAGGTTCGCAGCCTGTCCCACGACCTGCGCTCATCCTTGCTCGACACCCTGGGCCTGCCCGCAGCCATCGGCCAACTGGCCGCCGAATTCGAGCAGCGCAGCGGCCTGGTGGTGACCTACGACGACAACGAATTCGCCTGCGACCTGGTCGACGGCGCCGCCGTCTCGCTGTTTCGCATCGTCCAGGAAGGCCTGACCAACATCGAACGCCACGCCCGGGCCCGCAACGTTTCCATTACCCTGCACGGCTCTGAAGACGGCGTGCGCCTGACGGTGGTCGATGACGGCATCGGCTTCAACGTCGCCCAGGTCGAACGTCGCCACGCCGGCATCGGCCTGCGTAATATCCGCGAACGCGTCGAACATTTCGGCGGCCAGTTCGCCCTGACCTCGATGCCGGGAAGAAGTGAACTGGACGTCCTGCTGCCGATGAAAATGCCCGGCACCCAACGCTGAGTCGTGCCCACAACAAGAGTGAATGCCTGCAATGAACCTGCCCTACCCGATCCGCGTCGCCCTGGTCGACGATCACTCCCTGGTCCGCGACGGGATCAAGGCGCTGCTGGCGGTGATGGCGCCCCTGGAAGTGGTGGGCGAAGCCGAGAACGGCGCGGACGCGATCGAAATGGTCGGCCGCTGCCAGCCGGACCTGCTGCTGGTCGACATCAGCCTCAAGGACATGAACGGGCTGGAACTGACCCGGGTGCTGCGCGGCCAGTACCCGGCACTCAAAGTGCTGATGCTGAGCATGTACGACAATAACGAATACGTGAGCGAGTCCGTGCGCGCCGGGGCCAGCGGCTATGTGCTGAAGAACTCGCCGTCCCGGGAAATCATCGCGGCAATCGAAGCCATCGCCAGCGGCGGTACCTTCTACAGCGCCGAAATAGCCCAGCGGCTGATTGCCGACAAAAGCGCCGACAACGAACTGACGCCCCGTGAGAGCCAGGTGTTGTACAAAATGGTCCAAGGCCTGAACAACAAGGAAATGGCCCGGGAACTGGACATCAGTGTGCGCACCGTGGAAACCCATCGCCTGAGCATCCGGCGCAAACTCAACATTGATAAACCGGCGGCGCTGGTGAAGTATGCGATCGATCACGGGATCATTTCGCGCTAGAAGATCTCGCCGCAAAATCCGGCTCGACGCACAAAACTTGTAGGAGCGGGCTTGCCCGCGAAGGCGGCGGGAAGTCTAACGATGATCTCTCGGCCGCCATCGCCAGCAAGCCGGCTCTTATGGAACAAAGTTTATCTCATTGATTTTTTAGATAAATTATTTGCCGATTTAGCGGCATGTTCTCTGCGCGAAAGCGCAGCCTCTTCGCAGGCTGGGTGGTCTCCTACAGGGCAATGCGTCTGTCCACTATGTTGTGATCGACATAACTCCCTGTGGGAGCGGGCCTGCCCGCGAAGGCGGTGCACCAGTCAAAACCAATGTTGACTATAAAATTGCTTTCGCGAGCAAGCCCGCTCCGTACATTCACTAGCCGGGTTCTTATTCCCGGTGTGCGTCAGGACCTGGCCGAGGGCGTTGTAGGTGAAGAATTCAGCGCTGCCGTCCGGGTGCTGGATGCGCAGGACTTCGCCGTCGGGTTTGCGTTCCAGGGTGGTGGTCTGGTTCAGGGCGTCGGTGACGGCGATCAGGTGGTGGCGGTCGTTGTAGAAATAATAATTTCGAGGTAAGAAGTCTTAATATTTTTCCAGCACCGTGTTTTTTTAAAACTACAACTTCAGTCCGCCACCAAACCTAGTCAATTGTTACCGGCGGCACAACGAACAAAACTAAGCATACATACTGTCGTTAGAGTCAGAATTTTCAAGAAAGATAGACATCCAAGTATCCATAACAGCCCACATATCTATATTTTTATCTGGAAACTCTGGTTTTTCATGCCACCAAATATAAGCCTCATTAGCCGATAATGTCAGCTCAAGAGCTAAATAGTCACCAGCACCGCTTGAAAAAAAGCCCACTAAGCTAGGTAAGCCAGGAATAGTCTCATCACAGAGATCCTCTATAAAGACAAAGTCTTCTGTGCGCGAAGGCCCCATTGTGCAACCGATGTAAAAACCAAAACCGTCGTGCAAATTACAATAAAACCGCTTCAAATCGCCATTCAAATAGGCAAGTTTACCACTCCAGATGCTATCTTCAATCGGAACGCCGCCGATATAAAAGTTAAGCTCATCATCCTCACAATAAACATACAACAAATAAGGCTTATCACTAACAGCCAAAAAGGTTCCCAAAACACATTTATCTAACCAAGAGGTTACCCACGGTAAGTGATCTGCAAATAAACCCCACGCATCGGGAATACGAGAATGTTTGCCATCTACAAAGCCAAAATTTTTCCAAGCAACAGGAAAATTAATGTTTTTCGGAACACTCTCAGGAGAAAAATATATATTGTAATCTTCAAGTTCTGCAGCGATTCTTTTTTTAAGATCATCAATATTTTTCATTTAATGCATCCCATTAATAACCTGACAACAAATTGGTAATATGCTGCTGGATCTCAGGTTCCAGCTTGGCAGCTTTGTCAATCATACTAGATCTAAATGCCGGATCAACATCAATCCCACCTTTTTTGTAACTCACCCACTCGCTATTGGATTTAGCCCCCTTTGATGTATTCGCCACCTCATTTAACCCTTGGAAATTTTTTCATAGTTTAGAACCTTAACCTGGCCAGCAAAGGTTAGCTTAGAAAAACCACTCATCTCGATTATTTGCCTTCATTGGCACGATATCATCCGCGTGCGAAATTTAGTCACCTACAAACCTGGGAGGGCTGGATCCTTCATTGGAAGAACTACATCTTTATTTACTGCTTTTCGTATTGTTGCGCTGGGAGTCTTAGCTCTTAGATTTTTATAAAGCTCAGGAGATACTCGTCAGTCTTCGCAGAAAAAATTAGTTTTCTAACAATCTTCACAGCGTCGTCAAGTCACCAGCGTCGCATATCTACTCAACTCATCACAAACTTGTCCAAATGAACAAACCGCCCAACCTCCGGATCATAATACCGAAACATATTGTAGTGCAGCCCCGTCTCGTCGTCGAAATACTGCCCCTGAAACCGCAGGTTCTGCTCAACCTCGTTCACCGCCAGCGTTTCGATGGACCCCCACGCCTTGTACGTCGCCTGCCAGACAATCCGCCCCTCACGGTCCGTCATCTCCAGCGGCGTACCAATCTGGTCGGTATGGAAGTAGTAAAGCTTCTGCTCTTCCCCTTCGCTTTGATCAACGCGGGCCAGCGGCGCATAGCTGCCGGGCTCGTAGATGTACAGGTTGCTCTGCCCCGGCTGTTCTTCGCGCAGCATCCTCAGGCCTTGCCAGAGGAAGTTCTTGTGTTCGGTTTTGCCGCCTTTTACTGAGGTTTTACCTACCCGTCGGCCGAGGCTGTCATAGCGATACGTGCCGATACTTTCAAGCTTGCTATTGACCAGCGTCTCCGCTTTGACGAGGCGGTTTTCGCAGTCGTAGCTGAAGGTCTGTAGCGTGGTCAGACCGATGCGTTTCTCGATCAGATTGCCCCACGGGTCGTAGCTGTATTCCTGATCCCGCCACTGCTTGATCCGGTTGTCTTTGACGTGATCAAACTGACTGGTGTTGAAGTTCAGCCGGTTCGCCGCCGCGTCGTACCTGAACTCCTCACTGTCCACCAGCTTGCCCGTGTCACGGCTATGCAGTTGGCCATTGGCTTCGTAACCGTATTTGATCTCGCCGCGCAGTTTGTCCAGCGTGCGGATCAGTTCACCTGCCGGGTCGTATTGGTAACGGCGGTGGATCGGGTTGTAAGCGTGCTCCACCAGCAATTGTGGCGTTTCGCTGCCCAGCACGTGCGACAGCTTGTCAGCCGGAAGCGTTGAGGCAAACTGCCACGACTTGCGGCCCATGGCGTCATAGCCGAAGCAACTGGTAAGTGTGCCTTGTGTGCGATAGACCTCGCGGTGCAGGTCATCGCGTTCCATGTCGCTGATCAGCTGGCCGTCGAGGTTGAGCTGGTGCAGGTGGCCGCTGCCGTAGTACAGGTGGTTCAGGTGCTGGCCGGTGGGCAGGGTCAGCGTGGTCAGGTTGCTCAGTGGATCGTAGTCGTAGGACAGAGTGCCTTGCGGTGTGGTCTCCTTGATCAGGCGGCCCAGCGGATCGTAGGAAAAATCGAGTTTTTCTGCGCTGACGCCGAGTTTTTTGCCGTTGGCGGTGGGCAGGCGCTCGATGGTGAGCAAGCGGTCTGCGTCGTCGTAGGTGTAGTCCTGGCGAGCGTCGGCGTTGAGCTTGCCCAGCAGTCGGCCGATTGGGTCGCGTTCGAATTCGGTATGCCGTTGTGGTCGTTCGCCGCGCTCGCCGTAGCCGATTTCATCCACCCGCGTCAGGTGCCCGCCGAGGTTGTAGCTGAACCGGCGGGTCAGTTCGCCGGCAGGATCGTATTTACGCAAGATCATCAAAACCAGAGGCCACTTCCCGGCCGACGATACCGCAACGAAACTGATCTGGCTGGCACTGCAAAACATCACTGCCAACTGGGTAGCGCAGCGCACGACTGGAGGATAGCAATGAATCAATTTGCAATTCTTTATGGAGATCGATTTACAAGGTTGAACTGGCTAAAGCGCTTGAACACCAACCCAGTGGTTCAACCCAACTCGTCGAGTTTGTCGCATAGCCATAGAGATTAAACCCACCTAGCAACCCAATCGGATCCAGTCGTAGGCAGCACCTGGAAAGCCCAAGGATCAGCCCACAAGATAAAAAATAGTAGGCAGCTGAGACAAGTTTGGCAGCCGCTCTGCAGCATGAGTTATTAAAGAGCTTAAAGCATGCATAGAAATCGCTGAAATTTATGCGATAGCGCTAATAATCCCGCAAACCTTATAAAATCACCAATCCGAGACAAGGCACTTATTACCTCACCATGACCATTTTCGGTTAACATATAGAATCATCTCGCACATTTTTAAAAACTCAATAGCCTCCCAAAAATAACGTTAGCGTCGCGACCGTCACAAAACTACAGACCAGACTCATACTCCAGTCCCTCAATAAAACCTTCGAAAGATGTCGCGATTATTTTTTGTGCAGCAACTTGATTCGCAGCCATGCTTACATCGGAACGAAAAGTATCAACCGCGTAAAACATGACGGCACCACTCAACAAATCCAAACAAAAGAAATTACCTCCATCATCGACCGCAAACGGAAGTAGCGTATGAGGAATTACTTGGCGCTCACACATAAGCTTGTAGCACCCACCAATGAACTGTGTGTCATCCGGATTTCCCGCCCCATCCGAATATACATTTTTAAAGTCAGCAACCTGCATCGGATCGTAACCATCGTCCGTGATAACCCAACTGCGATTAGGAACACCACCATTACTTACAAAGTAAAGAGCTTTAAATGAATTCGGCAAACTAAAGCCAATATCTTTTTCAAGCCGAGAAATATCTGCAGACTTCAACTGCATACCAGAATGCATCAGAGAAAAATCTTTCATAGAACCACCAATTTTTTAACAAGTTGAACTTGATGTGCTTGGGGCACGCCCCTTTAGCCAGCCTTTAGATTGTGAAATCCCTACTGCATCTTTGCCCCCATAAGCCCCAGATTGTAGACCAAAATGCTTTTCAAATTGAGCTACTGATCCGGTGTGAGGCAGAGAGGCCTCATGCGCAGACCTTGTGACTAGCTGCATAGTTGTTTTTCCTGTAGCTGGATCAAAATCGTCAAGGTGATGCCAAGTGAATTTCCCCTGCGCTTTCACGTCAGCCTCTTTCAACCCTGCCTGTCTATATGCTTCTGTAAAATCTCGTCCTCGAGATCCTTGCATTTGAATAGACACAATGTTTTTTTGATTTCCTGATACCGGAAATAACTCTTTTGAACCCTCAAAGTTAACGCTCTTGAAAGCTAAACCCCAAGGATCAATCCAACTGGTGGAGTTAGGAGCATATTGATATAGATTATCCCCTCCCAACAACCCAATCGGATCCTGCGTAACAAACCGCCCCACCCCCGGATCGTAATACCGAAACGTATTGTAGTGCAGCCCCGTCTCGTCGTCGAAGTACTGCCCCTGAAACCTCAGATTCTGCTCAACCTCGTTCACCGCCAGCGCTTCGATGGAACCCCACGCCTTGTACGTCGCCTGCCAGACAATCCGCCCCTCACGGTCCGTCATCTCCAGCGGCGTACCAATCTGGTCGGTATGGAAGTAATAGAGCTGTTGTTCCCCACCCTCAACCTGATCCACCCGCGCCAACGGCGCATAACTGCCCGGCTCGTAGAGGTACAGACTGCTCTGCCCCGGCGTTTCCTCGCGCAAAAGGCGCAGGCCTTGCCACAAAAAGTGCTTCTGCTCGGTGACGCCGTTGACCGCTGACACCTTGGCCACCCGCCGTCCCAGGCTGTCATAACGATAGGCACCGCTGCTTTCCAGCTTGCCATTCACCAAGGTCTCGGCCTTGACCAGCCGATTTTCGCCGTCATAACTGAACGTTTGCAGCCGGCTCAACCCGCTGCGTTTTTCAACCAGGTTACCCCACGCATCGTAGGTATATTCCTGATCTCGCCACTGCTTGATCCGGTTGTCCTTGACGTGATCAAACTGACTGGTGTTGAAGTTCAGCCGGTTCGCCGCCGCGTCGTAGCGGAATTCTTCGCTGTCCACCAGCTTGCCGGTGTCACGGCTGCGCAGTTGACCATTGGCTTCATAGTCGTACTTGATCTCACCCCGCAGCTTGTCGAGGGTGCGGGTCAGTTCGCCGGCGGGATCGTATTGGTGACGGCGGTGGATCGGGTTATAGCCGTGTTCTACCAATAGTTCAGGCTGGATGCCCGGGTTAAGAATCTGCGAGAGTTTTTCTGCCGGCAAAGTCGAGGCGAATTGCCAGGCCTTGCGGCCCATCGCGTCATAGCCAAAACAACTGGTGAGCGTGCCTTGAGTGCGCAGCACTTCGCGGTGCAGGTCGTCGCGTTCCATGTCGCTAATGAGCTGGCCGTCGAGGTTGAGCTGGTGCAGGTGGCCGCTGCCGTAGTACAGGTGGTTCAGGTGCTGGCCGGTGGGCAGGGTCAGCGTGGTCAGGTTGCTCAGCGGATCGTAGTCGTAGGACAGAGCACCTTGGGGTGTGGTCTCCTTAATCAGGCGGCCCAGCAGGTCGTAGGAGAAATCGAGTTTCTCCGCGCTGACGCCGAGCTTTTTGCCTTTTGCGGTGGGCAGATGCTCGATGGTCAGCAAGCGGTCTGCGTCGTCGTAGGTGTAGTCCTGCCGCGCGTCGGTGTTGAGTTTTTCGAGCAGTCGGCCAATGCCATCGCGTTCGAATTCGGTACTGCGTTGTGGGCGTTCGACGTATCTAAATTCCTTGGAATCGTACCAAATCCCGCAGCGATTCGCTTACAGGTTTGAGCTAGCTCCACTTGGCAGTTCAGTTTGATTGCTCAGCAGCTGCCTTCATTGAATAGAATATTGCAGTCTTGGCAATAACAATACATTGTGAAACCCAAAACTGCAGTCACCTCCACCCTCAGAAACTGAATTATCGTTAATTAACCTCTAGAAAATCATCATTTTCCAGGTAATAATTTAGCGCAGACAACACCTCTTCCAAGCTGGCACTTTTCTTCTGGCTTAAAACATTAATCACAACATCTTTAAACTGCTGCCCATAATAAACAAGCTCTAGATTATTTGACACAACGAAATCGCTAAAAACCTCTATATCGCCTGATACCGTAGGGTATTCATCCAAATAGCAAATTAGCTCCAAGCTGATGTCGTCGACATCTTCCTCAGCATACACACATAGGTCGTCAATATTTACACTACCCGATTGCACCGCTTCAATCACGCTAGCAATCGTTGTAGATTCTTTAGTGTTTATTTTGCTCATCAACATGCCCCTTTCAGTGATTGCCCAGTTTTTCCGTCAAGTTTACCTTTGCGCCCGTCCTTTCCGCCCCCCAAATATCACGTCGCCCCTTACCTGTTGGGTGGTACACTCCATGACTGGAAGAATGATCAGCTCTATCCACCAGCTTTAACACCCCTACATCTTCGTGGTGATGCCAAGTCAGCCCTGCTGGGCTACTTGCCATATTTGGTTTGTTCATTCAGGTATCTAGCTCTGGATGCCTACCCAACATATCCCTTCGAAACGAGGCGTCTTTGTTAATTTTTTTAATAAAACTTTGGTTTGCTCGGTTGAATTGTGCACCGCCACTGGAATACCGAAGATCGGAGGGCACCTTAATACTATCAAAAGAATGATAAAGATTATCCAGACGCGAGCCCATCCAACCGGCAGGATCGATCCAATTTATTGCGCTAGGCGCGTATTGATAGAGGTTGAATCCAACCTCGATCCCTATCGGATCCTGCGCAACAAACCGCCCCACCTCGGGATCATAATACCAAAACGTATTGTAATGCAGCCCCGTCTCATCATTGCGCGGCGGGAGCCTTTGCCTTTGGGATCGGTGCTGCGCCTGGAGCCGCTGGTGCGGGCATCGGCCGGCAAGTCGGCAACCTGATCCTGAGGGGCTGCGTTTGTCGGCCATCGCTGAGTGTTTCTACCAGGGCTTGCCGGCCTGCCTCTCCATTTTGCAGGAAGGCATCACCAACGCGTGGCAGGCCGATGACGGCGTCAAGCCTACGGGCCTGTATTGGCTCGACATTCCGAATCACGGAAATCACCCGAATGCTGAACCACGAACCTATTTACGTATGTAAATGTTTACCTCTTTACCATTCGCCACAAAGAACAGTCTAGACACCTCATTCAGACTATTAAATTCAGCTTGAATCACTGTACCCGCCACACTGTTACTCGCAAATGAAACAATCGTATCAATTAAATTATCCTTCCATTCATAACTGTACGCCCAGTATTCAAAATCACCATCCACTCTACAGCCTCGAACAACTTTTCCACAGTCAAGATCTACAACCTTCAAAGACAGGACTTCATCGTGCTTATTTTTCCTTAGAGATATAAATCTATCATCGATTTTATTTACTATCTCAGCTTCGTCAAGAAAGCCGCCCGAGTCGTAACTTTCAATCTTGACTACAGCACCATCACTTACGTAGTGCTTGAATAGATTTTTTTTGTTTGCTGGCTCTTTGTCGATAATTTTAGACGGTGTTACACCCGACATTTCCAGCTCAAGAGGCAAGATTGTAAAGCACGGCCCTTTAGAGAAAAAAAATCGATCATGGACAGGATCACTTTCAAAAGAGTTGCAAACACTAATATCATTTAGCATTGCCACAACTTCGTTTTTCAAAGACTCCAACTCAGAAGTACTCATAACTTAAACCCCTTGAAATTTACTCCATCAGCTAGCGATTTTTTAATATCCGCAAGCCCACTTAAAAACTCACCTTTGGTAGTTGCCCTGGACGAAGAGTCAAAAACTCTCTGTTTGTAGGCGTTACTGTGAACTCCGGCACCTTTATGCGGTGTTGCACCTGTCCCTGGAACTCTGGCTGACTCGGTATTGGGTAACCATATGCCATTTCTCTTATCGTTTATATTTATGTCTAGATCATTCATTTTATCTCGCAGGGCGATCATTCTAAGATCTTTAGAATTTGACATAATAATATGGTGCGCGTCGTATTGCCCTCCACCGACAGGACTAGGACCGAGGTTTTTTCTTAAAACCTTCGCATCGGTACCGCATGAAAGACCTTCGGGATCGATCCACCCAATAGGACTTGGTGCATACTTGTATAGATTGCTACCCCCCTCTAACCCGATCGGATCCTGCGTAATAAACCGCCCAACCTCGGGATCATAATACCGAAACGTATTGTAATGCAGCCCCGTCTCGTCGTCGAAATACTGCCCTTGAAACCGCAGGTTCTGTTCGACGTCATCGACCTCCAACCGCTCCAGCGCTCCCCACGCCTTGTATGTCGCCTGCCAGACAATCCGCCCCTCGCGGTCCGTCATCTCCAGCGGCGTACCGATCTGGTCGGTATGGAAGTAATAGAGCTTCTGCTCCCCACCTTCCGTCTGGTCCACCCGCGCCAAGGGCGCATAACTGCCCGGCTCGTAGAGGTACAGGCTGCTCTGCCCCGGCGTCTCCTCGCGCAACATCCGCAAGCCTTGCCACAGGAAATGCTTCTGTTCCGTGACCCCGTTGACCACTGACACCTTGGCCACGCGCCGTCCCAGGCTGTCATAACGATAGGCACCGCTGCTTTCCAGCTTGCCATTCACCAAGGTCTCGGCCTTGACCAGCCGATTTTCGCCGTCATAGCTGAACGTCTGCAGCCGGCTCAACCCGCTGCGTTTTTCAACCAGGTTACCCCACGCATCGTAGGTATATTCCTGATCTCGCCACTGCTTGATCCGGTTGTCCTTCACGTGATCAAACTGACTGGTGTTGAAGTTCAGCCGGTTCGCCGCCGCGTCATAGCGAAACTCTTCGCTGTCCACCAACTTGCCGGTGTCGCGGCTGTGCAGTTGGCCGTTGGCTTCATACGCGTACTTGATCTCGCCGCGCAGCTTGTCGAGGGTGCGGGTCAGTTCGCCGGCCGGGTCGTACTGGTGACGGCGGTGGATCGGGTTGTAGGCGTGCTCTACCAGCAGTTGCGGCTGGATGCCGGGGTTGTGGAGTTGCGAGAGCTTTTCCGCCGGCAGGGTCGAGGCGAACTGCCAGGCCTTGCGGCCCATGGCGTCGTAGCCGTAGCAGCTGGTGAGGTGCCCCTGGGTGCGCAGGACTTCGCGGTGCAGGTCGTCGCGTTCCATGTCGCTAATGAGCTGGCCGTCGAGGTTGAGCTGGTGCAGGTGGCCGCTGCCGTAGTACAGGTGATTCAGGTGCTGGCCGGTAGGCAGGGTCAGCGTGGTCAGGTTGCTCAGTGGATCGTAGTCGTAGGACAAGGTGCCCTGTGGCGTGGTTTCCTTGATCAGACGGCCCAGCAGGTCGTAGGAAAAATCGAGTTTCTCTTCGCCGACGCCGAGCTTTTTGCCGTTGGCGGTGGGCAGACGCTCGATGGTCAGCAAGCGGTCTGCGTCGTCGTAGGTGTAGTCCTGCCGCGCATCGGCGTTGAGCTTGGCCAGCAGTCGGCCGATTGGGTCGCGCTCAAATTCGGTATGACGCTGTGGGCGTTCGCCGCGCTCGCCGTAGCCGATTTCATCCACCCGCGTCAGGTGCCCACCCAGGTTGTAGCTGAACCGGCGGGTCAGGTTGTCGATGCGTTGTTCTTCGATCAACCGATCCGAGGCATCGTAGGCAAAGCGGTAGGCGGCGTTGTTTTCGTTGACCAGTGCGGTCAGGCGAAAGGCCTTGTCGTACTCGTAGCTGAATATGGGCTACGTTGCATAGAGAACTTAGGTGATCAGGAGATGACTGAGACAATGTTGGCAGCATCTCCCTTTATTCAGGCTGTTAAAGATCAACTACTATTTAAAAAACCTCAACCCGGACCAGGAAAATTCAATAGAAACCCAACCTAAAACAACAGAAAAACAACGAAATATTTAGATCGGTCTTATCCAGCAGAGCAGCCACAGCTAAAGAACTGAAGCCTGCCACTTACCAGATCTGTATGTGTCCTTTTTTTTAATTCTCCAAAGATTAGAATCCTTTACCAGCGTAAATCTAAAAACCGCCTCAAGCCCAACAGCCTGCGTTACTATGAAAGAAGCTGAGCTTTCTTTTTGTTGAAGCTCTTCAATGCTATCTCGCTCCGGGTCGTACATTGTAGGATCTCCGCAACCTGGATCATATAATCGGTCCCAACTTTTTCCGTTCTGTATAGAATATTTGCGTAAAAGCACTTCAAGTATTTTTTTATACTTCTCATTGCACTCCGACGTTGGCTGCGCGCTATCGACCAAGGACATCTTTTCTTCGAAAAAACCCTGCTCCCACGACTTCATTTCGGCGAAAAACTCTTCAAGCAGCGCGCGAGGTGTAGTTATTCCACTCATAAGCCCTCCTAGTTAGGGAAAATATTAAACAATACACGCTTACCCATTTGGGAGACCTCGTAAACTATCTCGTCCGGCCGAGTTAAAGACGTATTATAAACAAACTTAATATCTACATCGACAGGCCCTTTCGTGCGAACGAAATTCGCGACATCCTTTTCAAAATCTCTGAACAGCCCTCCATTAATACCTGGCAATTGTGGGAATACGCCGCCTTTCCCGCCGGAACCACCAAGAAGCTTACCTACGATATGACCCGCATCGTCATCAGCTTCACCAAGGCCGCGTGCCCACAACCTTGAGGATTTGTTGGTCGCGGTCCCAGTCCCTAAATCCTTTGCAGTGATAGTGGCGGTTGCTCGCAAAGGTTGGCCCGCGACCCCTCTCGTAACATTTGTAGTGATACACCAGCCAAGTGGATCTATCCACCCATTGGTATTCGGAGCGTAGGCATAAAGATTTTCCCCACCCAACAACCCAATCGGATCCTGCGTAATAAACCGTCCAACCTGCGGATCGTAATACCGAAAAGTATTGTAGTGCAGCCCCGTTTCGTCGTCGAAGTACTGCCCCTGAAACCTCAGATTCTGCTCAACCTCGTTCACCGCCAGCGTTTCGATGGAGCCCCACGCCTTGTACGTCGCTTGCCAGACAATACTTCCGTCAGCGTCGGTCATTTCCAACGGCGTGCCGATCTGGTCGGTATGAAAGTAGTAAAGCCTCTGCTCTTCCCCTTCGCTTTGATCAACGCGGGCCAACGGCGCATAACTGCCCGGCTCGTAGATGTACAGGCTGCTCTGCCCTGGCTGTTCTTCGCGCAGCATCCTCAGGCCTTGCCAGAGAAAGTTTTTGTGCTGGGTTTTGCCGTCGACTGTTGAGGTTTTACCTACCCGTCGGCCCAGGCTGTCGTAGCGATACGTGCCAACACTTTCAAGCTTGCTGTTAACCAGCGTCTCCGCTTTAACAAGGCGGTTTTCACAGTCGTAGCTGAAGGTCTGCAGCGTGGTCAGGCCGATGCGCTTCTCGATCAGATTGCCCCACGGGTCGTAGCTGTATTCCTGATCGCGCCACTGCTTGATGCGGTTGTCTTTGACGTGATCGAACTGACTGGTGCTGAAGTTCAAACGATTGGCCGCGGCGTCGTAGCGGAATTCTTCGCTGTCGACGAGCTGGCCGGTGTCGCGGCTGTGCAACTGGCCGTTGGCTTCGTATTCGTATTTGATTTCGCCGCGCAGTTTGTCGAGGGTGCGGGTCAGTTCGCCGGCCGGGTCGTATTGGTAGCGGCGGTGGATCGGGTTGTAGGCGTGCTCCACCAGCAGACTGGTGTTGATGCCGGGGTTGTGCACCTGCGAAAGCTTTTCTGCCGGTAGCGTCGAGGCGAACTGCCAGGCCTTGCGCCCCATGGCGTCATAGCCGAAGCAACTGGTGAGTTTGCCTTGGGTGCGTAACACCTCGCGGTGCAGGTCATCGCGTTCCATGTCGCTGATGAGCTGGCCGTCGAGGTTGAGTTGGTGCAGGTGGCCGCTGCCGTAGTACAGGTGATTCAGGTGCTGCCCGGTAGGCAACGTCAGCGTGGTCAAGTTGCTGAGCGGATCGTATTCGTAGGCCAGGGCGCCTTGTGGCGTCGTCTCTTTGATCAGGCGACCCAGGATGTCGTATTCGAAGTTCAGTGTTTCTCCGATGACGCCAAGAGTCTTGCCGATTGCACTCGGCAGGCGCTGAATGCTGAGCAGTCGGTCTGCCTCGTCGTAGGCGTAATCCTGACGGGCGTCGCTGTTGACCTTGGCCAGCAAGCGGCCGATGGTGTCGCGCTCAAACTCCGTCGTGCGCTGTGGCCGTTCGGCCCGTTCGCTGTAGCCGGTTTCCTCAACCTGAGTCAGATGCCCACCCACGTTGAAGGCGAAACGTCGGGTCAGGTTGTCGATGCGTTGTTCTTCGATCAACCGATCCGAGGCATCGTAGGCAAAGCGGTAGGCGGCGTTGTTTTCGTTGACCAACGCGGTCAGGCGGATGGCCTTGTCGTACTCGTAGCTGATCCGCTGGCCCTTGGCGTCCTGACGGCTGGCGGGCAGGCCTCGCGCGGTTCTCAACAGCCGCGTGGTCTGGCCTTTGCCGTCGGTGTGCGTCAGCACCTGGCCAAGGGCGTTGTAGGTAAAAGTCTCAGCCGTGCCGTCCGGATAGTCGATGCGCAGCACTTCGCCTTCGGGTTTGCGTTGCAGCGTGGTGGTCTGTTTCAGGGCATCGGTGACGGCCTCCAGATGATGGCGCTCGTCGTAGCGGTAATACGTGCTTTTGCCCGAGCAGTCCTGAAAGCGCTCGACCTGGGCCAGGGTGTTCCACCACAGGTATTTCGACTTTTGCGTGGCATCGATGATGGTGTGCGGCAGGCCGTCGTCGCTGTTGAGGTATTCGGTGGTATGTCCCAGTGCGTCAACCTCGGCAATTAGATTACCTTTGTTGTCGTACTGCGCTTTCCACTTACTACCGTCCGGGTATTCGACCTGCTTGACCAGCGTGGTCAGGTGATGATGCTGGTACCGGGTCTTCCGCCCGAGCGGGTCGGTCTCCTCCACCAGCCGAGAGTATTGGTCATATTTGAGCGTGATCACATTGCCGTCAGGCAACGTCAGCCCTGTCATGTTGCCGCTGGTATCTAGATCAATCCGGTAGCGCTCGCCGCCAAAGTCGGTACTGGCCACCACCCGAAAAAAGGCGTCGTAGTGCACCTCGGACTCACGCCCCAGCACGTCGGTCACCCACGTGGTGCGGGCGTTGAAGTCGTAGCGGAAATGGAAGTGCTCGCCATCGCTGGTCCAGTGTTCGACCACACGCGGCTGACCGTCGATGGTTTGCCAGCGATAGTTACAGCTCAGGCCCAAGGCATTGCTGTGGCGACTCATGACGCCATCGCTGTAGGCGAAACTGCGCACAGAATCGCCGTTACGATTGACCACTTCGATCAGTTGGCCGAATTCGTCGTAACGGTACTGCACCAATGTTTCCACGGCGACGTTGGCAACGATGCGCTTGACCTCGCTTAGACGACCTAGCGCAGGTTCGTAATGCAGGTGGACGCGCTGCTCGCCGGTGGCGGTAATATCAGTCAGCGTGCCGTCAACGGTGCGGGTGAAATGCAGGTAATGACCGAGGGCGTTTTCGATGCGTTGCAGCGGGACGTTGATGTTGTCGTCCGGCACTTCGCCGAAGTAGAAGAAGATGTTGTCGAGGGTTTGCAGAAGGTAGTGGCCACCTTCGGTACGCACCAGATACACCTGCTCGTGAGGATTATAAATTCGCTCGCCGGGTTCCAGCGTCACAAACGGCACACTGCGGCCCTGGTTATCCGTGAGGTAGAGAAAATCCCCACGCCGACGCAGGCTTTGCTCCCACGGCAGTACCCAGCCGCGGCCGAGTACGCTGTCGACAGTCAGGTCGCTGGCGTAGAAACGAGACCACTCGATGGGCATCAGGCCAGGTAAGGCAAAGTCGACTTCATCAATAAGGAGTTTGCGGCCCTTAGTGGTATCGACAGGGTTACCGTACAAACCACCCAAGACTTTGTCAGCAACGGGCGCGACTCCGAAGCGAATGATTGCATCGCCCGCAATCACGCCGCTCATGAATTGCAACGCGCAACGGGCAGAGCCAATCAGGCCCTTCTGAAGTCCCATTTTGTAGATATTGACGAGAGCCCGTGCGCCCCCGGCGACAGCCATCAGGATATCAACGGTATATCGCAGCCAGGCCGGAACTTCGTCATCGACCGGCAAGTAGGCATAGGTACCACCACCAATAATGACGTTATCGGAGCCAGATGCGATCTTTGCTCCACAGGTCAGCTTGTCGCCTTTACGTGCGGCACCAAACCCGTTGATGAACACATTGGCCGAGCCTTCAGCGACCTGAACGGTAGGTGAGTGTTTCTCACAGGCAGCAATGCTGCCATCAGCGTAAGCGGCGGCGCGGCTATTGATGAAGACGTTGGGCGATGCAGTTTCGATCTGCCCCGCTGGCGAGCTAAAGGCTTTGCCAAGTTTCTCCCCTAGCATGACGATACCTCCCCCCAGCAGGCCGGCAGCCATACCCAGCAGGAAACCGCCCACGCCGCACGTTGCAAAGGTAATTGCCACATACGCTACCAGAGCGATACCAACCACCGCCCCTAGCAGGAAGCCAGCCAAAGCGCTGGTGTGCTCAACTCCATCGTATAGCCGCGCCGCCTCGAACATGGTTTTTTACTCCTGTTCGCTGTCAGCAGTCGGGGCTGGCGTCACATTACGCGGTTCAAAACTGGCAAGCACATCGCTCCAGTTACGATTCTGTTCGGCAGTGAAATCTGCCTGGCTGGTACAGGCGAACACCAACACGCGCCCCGGGCCAATGATGAATGCCGCCTGGCGCTGATAAATGGGCCGTTTATCATTGAGGTAATACGCTTCGATCTGCACGCCGGGAATCGGCTGAGAGGCTGATAGCGATACTGTCTTCTGCTCGAGTACGGTATACCCCCGCAGTTTGGAAGCGAGCAGTTTCAACTGCCTTTTTAGGTAGGCGCTGAGGTCTTCGCCGGGCAGATGAGCGTCCCGGGACAATGTAATGCTGAGAGGGCCAGGCACCGTGTTGCCGAACACAAACATGTTCACGGTGCGGTCTTGAAAACCTTCTGGCAGCGTGAAACTTCCTTCTTGCAGGTGGTAGTCCATTGTCAAATTCTGTCCTGTCTTAAAATGAGAGCTGTCTTTAGCGCGGAGAAAGGCCGGTGAGCATGTCATCGAAATCCAGAAGCCACCCAGCCAGTGCGGGCTTATCTGGATCAATCACGCAGGACACACCCAGCCATTGCCGCTCATTTCTGCCGGCAAGTGGCACCATCGCGCCGATCAGTCGGCCATGACGCTCTTCATGGCCAACTCTAAAAGTGAAATCCAGGGTCATTGCCGGGTTGCCCGCCAGCGAACTTTCACGCTGACGGACGACGCGCATCTCGAGATAACGTTGCTGTAACTCCTCACAAGCCTCAGCGAAGCCCTGAGCCAGGGTCCGCTCTTCCGGCACAGAGCGACGCTGTACTGAAATGGCAATCTCTTCACCATCCAAATGGGCGATCGCAGAGATATCACTAAAAGCCAAGCCTTCCGGAAAGGCAAAATTGAAGCCGCCAAAATTGAAACTGCTGGGTATGTCCTGCAGCGGGGCTGGCGGTGCCACCTCGATCACTTCAATGACAGGCTCGGCTGCGGGATTTTCGAGTGCAATGCGCTCAGCCTCTTCCTGCGCCAGACGCTTCTCTGAAATACGATCGTAAATACTGGTTCTTTTTATCATCCCGCTGCCTCAGTCATTGACTCTGACCGGCGCGCCGGTGATTTGAGTCGTGCCCGTACTCACTGTGGTGATGATGTTGCCTCTGATCTCAATACCGGCCGGCGTGATGGTGATGCTGCTTTCACCCACAGTTAGTGAGATCTTCTCCATGGCCGTAACTTGTACAAATTGCTTATCCACCTCGATGGTTAGCGATCCTTCCTTCACGGTCAGCAAAGTATCTTTGACGATGGTTTTGGTGTGCTTGCCATCGACCGTGATCGTCCGGTTATTGCCGACCTTGTGCGTCTCATCGAGCTCAATCTCGGTATCCATGTTGCGCTCGGCGTGCATGATCACTTGCTCAGCGCCGGCCTTGTCTTCGAAGCGGAAGAAGTTCGCCGTACCGCCATCGCCTTTCATCGACCGGGTCAAGAAACCACTCTGGGTCTTGTTCGCCGGCAACGACCACGGCGGCATGTTCTGGCTGTTGTAGAGGCTGCCCATGATCAGCGGGCGGTCGGGGTTGCCGTCGAGGAATACCACGACGACTTCGTCGCCTACACGAGGAATCTGCATGCTGCCGAAACCGCCGCTGGCACCGGATTGGGCAACGCGGACCCAGCAAGAGCTTTTGTCGTTGAACTCGCCGTAGCGGTCCCAGTGGAACTGCACTTTCACGCGGCCCATTTCGTCGGTGTATATTTCTTCGCCGGGCGGGCCGACGATGATGGCGGTTTGTGGGCCGGAAATCGCAGGCTTGAGCAGGTCCATCTGTGGACGGAATTTGATCTTTTTCCGCACGCAATAAAATTTATTACCGTAGCCAGCCTGACTTCCCGAGGTGTAATTGTTGCTGCCGCGGTGCTCGATGTTCATCACCAGGAACTGCCTGTCATCGGCAGAGCCAGCGTCATGCTCGTAATGCTGCGTCAGCTCAAACGTATGGCCTGGGCGCATAGCGCGACAGTTGCTTGAGCCGACAAATGTCTTGCCTTTGAGCTCCAGCGCCTCAATGCGGTTACGCACCAGAAGTTCGCCATCTTCATACGTGCCGTGGGTGTACTGCCCCATGTAATCGAAGATTTCATACGACGGAACATCGCCTTGTTGATTGAGGCTGTTCATCGTGACGGGAATCCGATTTCCCGGCTGTCGATAATCGAAGGTTTGCACCGAGATCTTTCCGGCCTGGAACTCCCGGGCGGAACTCCAGTGAGTGATGGAGTCAGAGTTTTCGGTCACTGATGCTGTGTGGAAGCGCACTTGCGGCTGCTCAGGCAGCAGCGTCAGAACGCTGGAGTCGTCCATGATGATGAGCGTGTGGCTGTCGGCCGTGTGCTCGAAGTAGAAGAACAACCCTTCTTGCTCAAGCAGCCGCATGACAAAATGACTGTCGCTTTCGCGGTACTGAGTGATATAGCTGTGTGGCTTGAGTGTACGGCTGACGCGGAACTCGTATTTCGCGAGACCTTCATAGCGACCAAAGACCTTCCTGACCACCTGCTCTACGGTTTGATCCTGATAGATTTGAGAGTCATACCGCTGCGCAATCAAGCTCAACCATGAACCCACATAGGCTGAGTAGCGCGACATGCCGCCATTGCTGCCGTTGTTCCCGAAGCTCAGCACATGGCCGTTGATATAACGACTACCGCCGGTGGCGAGTTCGATTTCAATCGTCGCAGCCTGCCCGATGGCGGACTTGAGTTTTACGCTTGCGTCCTCGGAAATCAGATCCAGCTGAAACCCGAAATCAGTCGATAAACCTTCACTCCCGGCAAAGGATTCAAGCAGCAACTCCTGGCCGCCCTTGAGGGCCATGGTCAGCTTGAACAGGCGCCTGTTCTGCGCCGACTACAGTGAGGAAAGATCCATCGCTTCAACTACTCCTTAAACCGGTAACACGTCATCAGGCTTGGGCGGCCTGCACGTAGTGATCATCGAAAATCAGACACCCGGCGACTTGCACCAGGAAGCGACCCACTTGAACAATCTGCTCAACCACCAACGACTGCGCGCTTCGCGAATTTCGTCGATTTGCATGAAGGTGTAGGGTGTGGGCATGGTTTTTTCTTGGATGCGGAGGGTGCGCAGGCCTCTGATTATATGGCGTGCGTGGAACAATAACGCGACCGAGAAAGCCAGCAGCCCAAACATCGCAACCATCCCAGCAGTGAGGGTGCCGGCTGCTTTGGTAAAAATACTTGCTGTCAAAGTGGTTGCGCCAGCCACCAAGAGAGGGCTATACGCGGTCGATGGTTTTTGCTTTTCTTGCGGACGGGGCTGCACCTTGATTCCATCATATTCGAATGGATGAAAGGACGATTTGCCATTTGCCAGGACCAAATACGTCAACGACACGATTCCTATTGGAACAGGCCACATCATGAGGGCAGCAATACTTGTCTTACCCCAGAACCTCGCAGCGACCAAATAAGCCGAGGTGGAGGCTAACAAACAGAAGAGGCTTACAACCGTAATGAGTATCGAAGTCATGTACAGAGTAAATTTTTCACACGCATAGACAAGATACAAGGTCCATATAAATGCAGATAAAGACACGACGAAATATGCAGGCCAAAAATACTTAAACCCGGAAGGACCAAAGGCGAACAACAAAACAAAAAAACCGAATAAAAACCATGTAAATTTTTTGAGCTTATCTGAGTCAATCATTATGGATTCTCAATCTTCATCGCGTTGCCAATCACATTATCCACCCCGAACTCAACCATCGCCCACTGCACCACCAAACCTGCAACGAATCCAACGGCTACTACCACAACTAATGGCGCTGCTGGAACCGCAAACAGAGCAGCTGCGCCTGCCAAGGCGTACCCGGAACCGACGCCTACAGCAGCCGATACGATATTAGTGGACTGGCTGTAAACAGACTTATTATAGAACTCTGTACCCGTAGTTGAACTTGAATAATCCAGAAATGCTTGCGGACCTACAGCCAGAGCAGCACCAACAGAATCCCCCCCCATGAACTTCAACATGCCGATAGCGCCATTCGCATGCAGATGTGCACGTTGAGTCAATGCCACCTTGGTATTTCCGACAGTGATATGAGCGACAGACGGCCCAACCTCACCAAGTATCTTATAGTGTCGCGCCACAGCAGTTACAGGAATCTCGAAAAACAACTGACCTTTCTTGGAGATTATTCTAATACTGCCTTTGAACGTTTTACTAGCTGACTGAGCGCCGGGAGCTCCTCGACTATTGGCCCAAGCATTTAGCTTTGATTTCTGCTCAGCAGTTAGATCTAGTAGATCAGTTACCTTTCTGGCCCTGGCTGCTGCCATAACGCCGCCTGCAGCAGTTGCAATAGTCCCTGGCAAGTTACCTCCCGAAAACATCAGAGGTCCAATTACTGGAATTTTTGCGGCGGCCTGTTGCAGGGCTTGCAGCGCTTCAACCGATACATTAGTGGCGGACTTCAGCTTCTGCAGGAGCTCGCGGAGCAGCAGAGCAGCACTTATGAATTCATCAGGGTTCGAGCAACGATACGTTGAGCATCCGCCTGACCTGCAGCAACCGCGATTTACCTTTGATGCTGCCGTTCGGTGGCGAGCGCGGCGATTTCAATATTCCCGGCAACTCGGTGATCAACGACATCCGCTGCTTGCGCAAACCCACCGCAACGGCCCGCGTGCCCTTGGGCAACGGGGTGATCTGGCGCCTGATCTCGCACCTGTCGCTCAACCATATGTCCCTGGTGTCCCGGGGGCGCGACGTGCTGCTGGAGCTGTTGTCGCTCTACAACTACCGCAACGTCTCGGCGATCCGCAAGCAGATCAACGGCATCGTTTCGCTGAGCAGCGAACCGGTGGTGGCGCGTATCGGCCACCCGCGCCCGAACTTCGTGCGCGGGGTCGGCATCACCCTCAATTTCGATGAAAGCCAATACACCGGCAGCGGTGTGTTTTTGTTCGGCATGGTGCTGGACCACTTCTTTGGCCAGTACTGCAGCATGAACAGTTTTACCCAATTAACCCTTCGCACCTTGCAGCGCGAAAAGAGAGTCGTCCAATGGCCACCACGAACCGGCGATCAACCCCTGGTCTGATCGACCAGGCACGGGCTGAGCCGCACCGATTCGAGTTTTTCCAATTGGTACGCTTGCTCCGCCTGCATTACAGCAGAACCGGGCGCATGGACCTGGACACTCGACCGCACGAAGACCCTTTGCGTTTTCGCTCGCAGCTGTCGCTCAACTTCCCCGCCAGTGAAGTCAGCGACCTGCAGTTCGAGCGTGAGGGCAAGGTGTCCGCGGCCGGTCTGCCGCTGTCCGAAGTGCAGGTCACGTTCATGGGCCTGGTCGGGCCTTCGGGTGTGCTGCCGCGCCCCTACACCGAGCTGTTGATCGAGCGGCACATCCAGTACCGGGATGACGCGGCCCATGCGTTCCTCGATATTTTCTCGCACCGCATGACCACGCTGTTTTACGAGGCCTGGCAGAAATACAAGTTCTACATCGAGTACGAGCGCAACGGCACCTCGGATTTCGATCGCTACCTGCTCAACCTGGTGGGCTTCGGGCCGGAGGCGCAGAAGCAGAAATTCGACAGGCAAGGCTCACCGCTGCGGCGCGAATTGTTCAGCTATTTCTCCGGCCTGTTCGCCCAGAAGCCACGCAATGCGATGAACCTCGAAGCGATGCTGGGTTTCTATTTTTCGCTGCCGTTCAAGGTCAAGCCGTTTGCCGGCCGCTGGCTGAAACTCGATGCCGGCCAGTGCACGCAGTTGGGTCGCAAGAACGCCGTGCTCGGGCAAAGCGCCGTGGCCGGCAACCGGGTCTGGGACTATCAATCCTGCGTGCGCATCGAGATCGGCCCGCTGGACCTGGTCGACTATCAACGCTTCCAGCCCGGCACCGTGGACTACCAGAAACTGGTGGAACTGGTGCGCTTCTACGTCGGCGCCGAACTGGACTTCCAGTTGGCGCCCAGGCTCAAGCCCGCAGCCGTCCCCGTGGCCCGCCTCGGTCGCCAGGGCAATGTGTCACTGGGCTGGCTGGGCTGGCTCAAACGCCCGGGCGTCGACGTGGAACCATCCCGTTGCGCCCTCTTCCACATTCCATTCGATGGGGTCTCCCTGTGAACCTGAAGTCCCTGTTTGCCAAGTTGAACGACACCAGCCGCACCGCCACCGAAAGCGCCGCGGCGCTGTGCCTGTCGGAACAGCACTACGACGTCGAGATCGAGCACCTGTTGTTGCAGTTGCTGGACAGCCACGACAACGACCTGCCGGCCATCCTGCGTCACTACGACGTGGTGCCCGAGCGCCTGCAGGCGCAGTTGCTGACCGCGCTGGGCACGTTCAAGAAAGGCAATACCCGCACCCCGGCACTGTCGCCGCACATCACGCGGATGATCGAGCAGGCTTGGGTGCTGGCCTCCATCGAATTCGGCCAGGGGCAGATTCGCACCGGTTATCTGTTGCAGGCGTTGCTGGATGACAACGAGCTGCGCCGGGTGGTGATCGCCTCCGCCCCCGAGCTGGAAAAAATCAATGCCGACGACCTGCGGGTCAACCTCGGCGCGCTGGTCGAAGGCAGCGCCGAATCGCAACAGGCCAAGCCCCTGGCCGGTGCGGACGTCACGGCCCGCGGCACGGTCAAAGGCAACGGCAAGACCCCGGCCCTCGATCAGTACACCATCAACCTGACGCAAAGCGCCCGCGAAGGCCGGATCGATCCGGTGCTCGGCCGCGAGTTCGAGGTGCGGCAGATGGTCGACATCCTGACCCGTCGTCGCCAGAACAATCCGATCCTGACCGGTGAAGCCGGCGTGGGTAAAACCGCCGTGGTCGAAGGCCTGGCGCTGCGCATCATCCAGGGTGACGTGCCGTCGGTGCTTAAAGACGTCGCCATCCACACCCTCGACCTGGGCTTGCTGCAGGCCGGTGCCGGGGTCAAGGGCGAGTTTGAAAACCGCCTCAAGTCGGTCATCGAGGAAACCAAGCGCAGCCTGCACCCGATCATTCTGTTCATCGACGAAGCGCACACCTTGATCGGCTCGGGTGGCCAGGCCGGGCAGAACGATGCCGCCAACCTGCTCAAGCCGGCCCTGGCCCGGGGCGAACTGCGCACCATCGCCGCGACTACCTGGGCCGAGTACAAGAAGTACTTCGAGAAAGACGCCGCGTTGGCCCGGCGCTTCCAGGTGGTCAAGGTCGAGGAGCCGGACGAAGACAAGGCGATCCACATGCTGCGCGGCCTGCTGGGCAAGATGCAGGATCACCACAAGGTCACGGTGATGGACGAAGCGCTGGTGCAGGCCGTGCGCCTGTCCAATCGCTACATCACCGGGCGCCAGTTGCCGGACAAGGCCGTCAGCGTGCTGGACACCGCCTGCGCCCGTGTCGCCCTGGGCCAATCGGCGCAGCCGGGGCCGCTGGAAGACTGCAAAAAAACCCTCGACAACCTCCAGGCAGAAATCGCGGTGCTGCAGCAGGAAGCGGCCAAAGGCAGCGACCATGCCCGGCGCCTGGCCGCCTTGCAGACCGAATTGCAGGCCGGGCAGCAGACCCGCGAAACCCTGGAACAACAGTGGCAGCGCGAGCTGGAACTGGTGGAAAAGCTCGGCGCGCTCAGCCATCCGGACAACCAGGCGCCCGATGTGCGCGAGATTGCCGCCGTACGTGCCGAACTGGCCAGCGTCCAGGGCGAACAACCGCTGGTGCACGCCCTGGTGGATGGCGGCACCATCGGTGAAGTGATCTCCGGCTGGACCGGCATCCCCCTGGGCAAGATGCTGCGCGACGAGATCGACACCGTCCAGCGCCTGCCCGCCCTGTTGGGTGAACGCGTGCTCGGACAGGACCACGCACTGCAGGAAATCGGCAAGCGCATCAAGGTGTCCCGCGCGCGCATGGAAGACCCGAACAAACCGATCGGCGTGTTCCTGCTGCTCGGCCCGAGTGGCGTCGGCAAGACCGAAACCGCCCTGGCCCTGGCCGACACCCTGTACGGCGGCGAGCGTAACCTGATCACCATCAATATGTCCGAGTACCAGGAAGCCCATACGGTATCGAGCCTCAAGGGCTCGCCACCGGGTTACGTCGGCTACGGCGAAGGCGGCGTGCTGACCGAAGCCGTGCGGCGCAAACCGTATAGCGTGGTGCTGCTGGATGAAGTGGAAAAAGCCCACCCGGATGTGCTCGAACTGTTCTTCCAGGTATTCGATAAAGGCGTGCTGGATGACGGCGAAGGCCGCGAGATCAACTTCCGCAACACCGTGATCATTCTCACGTCCAACACCGGCACCGAGCACATCATGCAGGCGTGCCTGAATGCCGGGCAGCAGCCGACGCCGGATGAAATCGTCGAAGGCTTGCGCGAGGAGTTGAACCAGGTGTTCAAGCCGGCGTTCCTCGGCCGCCTGACCGTCGTCCCCTACTACCCGGTCAAGGACGCGATCCTGGAGCGCATCGTCGCGCTCAAGCTCGAGCGCATCCGCCAGCGCTTCGAGCGTAACCATCAAGCCGCACTGAGCTACGACGCCGCGCTGGTCAAGGCCATTGCCGCACGCTGCACCGAAGTCGACAGCGGCGCGCGCAACATCGACAACATTCTGTCCAAGACCCTGATGCCGGAACTGGCCCAGCAGGTGCTGGAGCGAATGGCACAGGACACACCGATTCAGAGTTTGCACATCGAGATGGACAGCGACGGCGATTTCGCCTGTCGCCTGAGCTGATCGAGCACTTACAGGTAACCGTGATGGATAACAGACAGACAGGGAAGCGTGCAGCGCAGCCAGCATTGGCAAAGTGCCTGGTCGCGGTGGCAATGATGATGGCACTGACCGCCTGTGGCGTCACCGACCGTGTCGGCAAGCGGGTCGACGATACCTGGGCCGGCGACATGCTGTTCGACGACAACGAGAAGGTCATCCTGACCTCCGACGGCGGCAATCAGCTCAATCCCGACGAGTCCGGCAAACCGCTGTCGGTGGTGATTCGCGTGTACCAGCTGACTTCGCTGGAGCGCTTTTCCTCGATCGACGCCGACACCCTGTGGGACGACCCGCAAAAGGCCCTGGGCAACACGCTGCTGGAAAACCGCGAAATCACCCTGCTGCCGGGCATGGGACAAGTCGACAAGTGGCCTTTGAACAAGGCCGCGGGCTATGTCGGGGTCGCCGCTTTTTTCCGCTCGGAAGAAAACAGCCGCTGGAAGGTCGCCTTTGACGCCGAATCGCTGCGCAAGGAAGGCATCTGGTTTTCCTCCGATGGCCTGCGGGTGCTGGTGGACAACAACACCGTCTCCGCCATGGGCGGCGTCGACGTACTGAACAAACCCAAGACCGAAGCGCAGCTCGCCAAGGCGTCTGCGCCGCTTTCACAGGCTACCGCCCAGGCCGACCAGCCAACTGAAGGCAGCCTCACCCAGCGCGTCCAGGACGCGGTCGTGCAACAGGCCGAAGACACGGCCACCAGCTCCGCGCAACAGGCGACGGAGTCGAAATTAAACTCTTTACTGGAAGGCGTTCATGAGTAAGCAAAGCCGGGTGATGTGGTCGGAAGGCATGTTCCTTTTGCCACAACATTTCCAATACCAGGATGAGTTCCACCAGCATCAGCTGGCGGAATCGACGCTGCGCAGCACGCCCTTCCATTGGGGCGTGCAGATGCTGCAGGTCGATGAAGAAGCCCTCGCCACCGGCTCCTTGCAGCTCAAACGGCTGAAACTGGTGTTTCCCGACGGCAGCTTGTATGACGCGCCGCAGCATGACCCGCTGCCGGCGGCCCGTGACTTGAAAGACTTGCTCAAGAGCAACGACCTGAAGGTCTACGCCGCGCTGAAACTGCCTGAGCCCTTCGGCATGAATTATGTCGAAGACGGCCAGGAACAAAAAAGCGCACGGCGTTTTCGCAAGCAGTTCGACACCTTGCCGGACCTCAACGAAGGCGACCTCGAGAACGAAATCACCAGCCTGCGCCTGAACGTGGTGATGCTGATCGACGGCGACAACCTGGATGGCTACAGCTGGTGCCCGATCGCCCGGCTGTCGCGCAATAACATCGGGGGGTTCAACCTCGACGCGCACTTCGTGCACCCGACCCTGCATGTCGGCACCCACGAAACCCTGATCGGGCTTGGCAAACGCTTGCTCGGTGCCTTGCAATCCAAGAGCAAGGCGCTGTCGGGCCGTCGTCGCGAACGCGCGGACCAGATTACCGAATTCGGCTCCAGCGATGTGACCCTGTTCTGGCTGTTGAACACGGTGAACCGGGCACACCCGGGCCTGGCGCACCTGCTTGCCCACCCGCGCCTGCACCCCGAGCGCCTGTATCTGTTTCTGGCGGAGCTCGCGGGCGGCCTGCTGACGTTTTCCCTGGACACCCAGCTCAACGACATCCCCGAGTATGACCATCACGACCCGGCGGCCTCGCTGGTCAAGCTCGACGAGATGATTCGGGTGCTGCTCGACAACGTGGTGCCTAACCAGTGCGTGGTGATCAACCTGACCCAGACCAAGCCGTCGTACTGGCAGGGACAGTTGCTCGACCCGCGCCTGGCCGAGGCCGATTTCTATATTTCCGTGCACGCCGACATGCCGGGTTCCAGCCTGCTGGAACTGGTGCCGCGCGCGTTCAAGGTCGGTTCGCCCGAAGACATTGAAGTGGTGGTCAACAGCGCCATGCCCGGGGTCACGCTCAATCACGCGAGCCGCTTGCCCAATGCGATTCCGGTGCGCCTGGACAATCACTACTTCTCCATCGAGCCCCATGGCCGGGTGTACGAACGCATGATGAGTGCCCAGGCCATCTCGTTCTACGCGCCCAGCGCCTTTACCAATCTCAAGCTTGAACTGATGGCGGTACTCAAATGACTGAAGCCGTAATGCAAGGCGCCGTGGCGACCGCCAGCGAAAAACCGCTGATGAAAGACCTGGTGCAAGACTTCATCAGCATGGCGCTGATCGTGCGCAAAGGCCGGCAAGTGACCTCGGTCAGCGCTTTCGAGGCGAGCATCGATGCCTTCTTTTCGACCCTGGAACGCGAAGCCCGCAGCGCCAACTACAGCGTCGAACAAGTGAAGGACACGCAATACGCCCTGTGTGCGTTCCTCGACGAAAGCGTGTTGCGCTCCGGCGTCCCGGGGGCTGTCGATAACCCGTTGCGCAGTCACTTCGAACTGCAGCCGTTGCAGTTCCGCTATTTCGGCGTGCACCTGGCCGGCGAAGGCTTCTTCGAGAAAATCGATTCGTTGCGCAGCGACGTCAAGCAGAACCTGGACGTGCTCGAGGTGTACCACCTGTGCCTGGCGCTGGGTTTCGAAGGCAAGTTCAGCCTCGGCCAGAAAGACCAGTTGCGCTACCTGGCCAACACCCTGGGCCAGGACATCGCGCGTTACCGCAAGACGCCCAAGGCGCTGTCGCCCGATTGGGCCCTGCCCGACCAGGTCTCGCAGATGCTGCGCCATGAAGTGCCCGTCTGGCTCTACCTGGCGCTGATTGCGCTGGTCTGCGTGGGGGTTTACCTGACGCTGGACTGGCTGTTGGCCAAGGACGTCGCCGCGTTGTCCGAACAAATCAGCCAGCTGTTCAGTGCCTGAGCACAGGTCAGGTAATCGAGTCAGGAAGACATGAAGACATTATTGCGTTTGTTGAAAAGTTTTTGGTTGGTCATCCCCGTGTTGTGGCTGGCAAGCCTGGCGGTGTGCTGGTTCGTCGCGCCGCACGTCAGCTGGTTGCGCGGCTATGCGCTGGAGGCGATGGCGATCATCAGCGCCTTCTATTTGCTGATCATTGTGCTGCGTCAGTACAAGCGGATCCGTGCGGAACACAACCTTGAGCATCTGGTGCAGATCGAAGTCGATCGATCGCTCAAGTCCACCGGTGAGTTCCGCGACCAGCAAGTGCTGAGCGAACGCCTCAAGCACGCCATCGCGATGCTGCGCACCGATCGCTCGGCCGGTGGCGGTGGCTCGTCGGCGCTGTATGACCTGCCGTGGTACCTGGTCATCGGCATGTCCGGCGCCGGCAAGACGTCGTTGCTGACCCGTTCCGGCCTGTCCGCGAGCATCGCCAACAGCGCCAATGACACCCAGAGCGGCACTCAACACTGCGACTGGTACTTCAGCCCCGAGGCCGTGATGATCGACACGGCCGGCCGTTACCTGCGCGACGACCAGTCCGCCAGCGAATTCGCCGCGTTCCTGCGGATGCTGAAAAAACAACGCAACAAGGCGGCAGTCAATGGCCTGGTGCTGGTGGTCAGCCTGCCCGAGTTGCTGGCGGCCAGCGCAGCCGAGCGCCACGAACTCGCCGCGCAACTGGTGTCGCGCATCGAGGAATACACCGACTGCCTGGACGCCAACCCGCCGATCTACCTGATGCTGAGCAAGACCGACCAACTGCCGGGCTTCAGCCAGGCATTCGAAGGCCTGGACCTCAATGAACGCCAGCAACCGCTGGGCATGACCTTCGGCCTGTCGGAAATCCGCAACCAGGGTCTGCGCCCGGTGCTGGATGCCAAGCTGGCCAACCTGCACAGTCATATCCGCCGGCATGTCGACGCACAGATGATTGCGTTGGGGGCGGATGCCAACAGCGCGCTGCTGAACTTCCCGAACTACTTTTCCGAACTGTCGGTGGTGCTGGAACAGTTCCTCCAGCACTTCGCCCACACCGGGCAGGCAGGAACGCCGCTGTTGTTGCGCGGCCTGTATTTCACCAGCGCCCTGCAGACCGATCAGCAGCTGAGCCAGGTCTATGAAGATGACCTCGCCGAGTCGTTCGCGCTGCAGCCACAACCCGAGCACGCGCCGCACGCGTCCGGCAGCGGCAAGAAAACCAGCGATCGCAGCTATTTCATTACCGATACCTTCCGCCGGGTGATTTTCCCGGACCGCGACCTGACGCTCTATCAGTCGCGTTTCGGCCAAAACAAATCCTTCAGCCCCGCCGTGCTGGGTGTGGCGGTGCTGGCCGGGCTGGTGTTCATTGGCTGGCAAACCCTGTCATTCCAGAACAACCGCCAGTGGCTGGACGCGTTGCGCGAGCAACTGACCGCGCTGCAGCAATCACCGGACCGCGCCCAGTTGCTCGCTTCGGGCCAGGGCCTGGAATTGCTGCGCGATCAACTCGCCGCCATCGAAAAATACCGTGCCCAAGGCGTGCCGCTGCAACTCGGCGCCGGCCTTTATCGGGGTGAGGACATCTACCTCCTCGCCCAGAATGCCTATTTGCAGCAACTGCGCACCCAGGCGCTGGAACCGGTGGCCCTGCACCTGCAATTGCAGATGCGCGCGTTCAACGAATTCGCCAAAACCATGGACCCGCAGAACAACTTTGCGCCCGCGTCCGCCAAGGCCGGTAGCCCCTCCGCCAAGGCCCGTGCCCAAGGGCTGAAATTGCCGACCCGCTTGAGCAGCGTGCCGCGCAGCGCCGGTGATGTCAGCAACCGTTTGAGCGGTGCCGCCAAGGGTGCCGCCAGCAATGCTCGCGCAGAGGCCATGACCGCGCTGCGCAATCCGGCCACGGCGAGCGACGCTGCCGATCTGTCGGCGACCACCGGTGGGCTCTCGTTGTCCGAGGAAATGCTGGGCCGGCTGGACGAGCGCCAGGTCGAGTCCATCATCGAATCCTATAACGCGCTGAAGCTGTACCTGATGCTGACCCAGCCCGATGCGCATCCCGAGCCGGAATTCGTCGGGGCGGCGTTGCCGGTGGCCTGGGCCAGTACCGCCAGTGCCGACAAACCGGTCAGCGCTGACGTCATAGCGGACAACTCGCCGGTCTACGTGCAACTGCTCAAGAACGGCCAGGCGCCGTCTTTGCCTCGCAACGAGCAGTTGATCAGCGAAACCCGCAATAGCCTGAAGTCATTCATGATTTCCAGCTCGCTGGTGGATCGCGAATATTTGCGCCTGCAATTGGAGTCCAGCCGCCAGTTTCCGGCCCTGGGCCTGAGCGATCTGGTGCCGTTGCCGGGGCGTCAGCTGTTGTACGGCACCGAAGCGGTGCCGGCGATTTTCACCCGCCAGGGCTGGGAGCAGTTCGTCAAACCTGAGCTGATCAAGCTGGTGTCGGGCAACCTGCGCAACGAATCGGACTGGGTGCTCGACGGCGAAGGCGGCGACAGCCTGGTGCAGAAAGCCAACTTCATCCGTGAGTTCATGACCCGCTACAAGCGCGACTACACCCAGGCCTGGTATGGCTTCATCGACAGTGTCGGCGTGCGCCATTTCACCGACATGGCCAACGCGACCCAACAACTGTCGCTGCTCAGCGACGTGCAGAACTCGCCGGTGAAAAACCTGCTGGCGGCGGTCAACGACAACACCCAATGGGATGTACCTGCACCCCGTGAAACACTGCAACCGGGGATCAAGCGCGATGACGGGTTCTGGGGCAAGGTCACCGGTATCTTCGATGGCCAGGACACCTCGGCTAACGCGCTGATTTCGCCGCTGCCCGCCGTGGATGACGGCAGCCTGGCCAAGCGCTTCGAGCCGGTGTCTCGAGTGTTCGCGGTGCAGAACGCCGAGGGTGCCGACAGCACCATCATGGATCGCTACCTGGCGGCGTTGCGCAAGCTCAAGGTGCGGATGAACAACATCCAGCGCTCGCAAGACGTCGGCAAAAGCAGCAAGCAACTGATCAGCGAGACCCTGGAAGGCCAGCCGAGCGAAGTCACCAGCGTGCGCAACTATGTCGAGACTACCGTCGACACCAGCCAGGGCGGCCTGTCCACCTCGCTGCAAGGTCTGTTCAGCCTGCCGATCCAGTTTGCCTGGGAAACCCTGCGCGATCCGGCCGGCGAGCAGATCGCCAAGGCCTGGGCGCAACAGATCGCCAAGCCCTGGGAACAGGTGATGGCGCACCGTTACCCGATCGCGGCGGGCAGTCGCAACGAAGCCTCGGTCAAGGACCTGCAGCGTTTTGTCGACCCGGAGTCCGGCCTGCTGCCGAACTTCAAGCGCAACGAAATCGGTAACTTGTCCGGCGGCGAAGGCCTGGGCATGAGCAGCGCCAGCAAGGCCACGCCACTGGTCAACCCGAGCATGGTCAACAGCATCGACAAGGCCAGCTCCCTGGGCCAGGTGATCGCCAGCCTGTCGGACCGGGAAAACGGCTTCGAGATCATGCTCGAGCCTTCGGCCCACTTCACCGACATCATCTTTAGCCTCGATGGCCAGGTGCAGCATTACCGCAACGGCAAGACCAGCTGGAGCCGCTTCTCCTGGCCGGGCACCACCACCGCACCCGGTGCGCGCATGGACGTGGTCACCCTGACCGGCGAGCGCATCACCGTGTTCGATTACCCGGGTCGCTGGGGCCTGTTGCGCATGAATGACAGTGCCCGGGTCAGTGACCTGGACGGTATCCAGCAACGTTTCAGCTGGAACACCGCCAGTGGCCAGGTCAGCCTCACCGTGCGCAATTACGGTGGCGTCAAGCTGACCGACCTGGCCAACGTCAAGGCTCTGAGCGCACTCAACTCGACAGGCGGACGGACCCAGTGAGCACGCGCGTTTGCAATCAGGGACCCGGCCGATGATCGGCTGTTTCGGCAAGGTCCCCGCGAGCCCGGACTTCGTCAGCCTGCACGGCGCGGCCGACGACGTCTGTGAGTTCGATGCCTGGCTGCAAGGCGCATTGGCCACCCTGCAACCTCTTGAGGACTGGCGGGAACTGTTCGATGGCTTGCCGCTGTGCTTCTTCTGCTATCGCGCCCGCAGCGGCAACTGGCTGCTGGGCGGGCTGATCAGTTCAAGGGATTCAAGCCAGCGCCGCTACCCGTTTTTCATTTTCCAGACGGTAAAAGCCAGCGAAGCCGGGCCCTTGGTCAACCCTTTCACCCTCGGCGAGCTGTTCAGCGGGCAGATCCGGCCCTTGTTGCACATGGCCGCCCAGGGCGAAAGCACCTCGGTGCTGTTCGAACGCATCAAGGCCTTGCGCCCCTTGCAGGGCCAGGACTTCGAATTGTTCCGGCGCGTGCACGACAAGTTCCTGGTGAACTTCAACCTGCGCGACATCGCCACCGCGCTGGAAGGCGCCTACCCGGAGTTCGTCACCAGCGCGGTGCTCACCCGCTTGCAGGCCTTGAACCGGCATCTGCACCACGGGACGCCGATCGGTATCGCCCTGCCCTTGCCGGCGGAGCGCGGGTTGAAAAATCCGACCGCCGATTTGTGGGTCACCTGGTTGACGCGCATGACACCCGGCAACGCCGTGCCGCAGATCAGCCTGCTGGCGGACGACTTCATGCGTCCCCGGCTGATCTGCTTCGCCTCGCGCACCACCAGCGACGCCTATCGCGTGCTGACCGGCACCGCCGAGCGCTCGCAAAGCTATGACGTGCTGGGGTCATTCGAGGCGTTTGACGAGCACCACCCTGCCGGCGTTTTTCCCGAAATCGATCGCCCTCTTGATGACGTCATCGACCGTTTTGTCGCTGCCCTGGATTCGAAGTCCGTATGAACAAGATCAAGTATTACTGCTTGCGCTACCAACCCTACATTCTGGGGGTGGTGTTTTTCCTCACGATCTTCCTGGTGTGGGGCATCGGGCGCGCGTTTGACTTCAGCTCGTTGAACAGCCTGCTGACGGGCATCGGCGTGTTCCTGCTGCTCGCCTGCGGCTACGTGCTGCTGCTGTATCGCGGGGTGTCGCGGCACCACAATCTCGAAGGGCTGCTGCGCGAGGATGCCGACCAGGCAGTGCTGAACGCCAGCCCGGCGGACCGCGAGGAAGTCAGCCTGTTGCGCGAGCGCCTGTTGCAGAGCATCGAGCGCCTGCACAGCAACAAGCCCCGGGGCGGCAATCCCAAGGATGCCTTGTATGCCCTGCCCTGGTACCTGGTGATCGGCCAGCCGGCCGCGGGCAAAAGCACGATGCTTTATCAATCGGGCCTCAACTTTCCTTATGCCGAGCGCGAAGGTGCACGCGTGGCGGGCCTGGGTGGCACTCGCAACTGCGACTGGTTTTTCAGCTCCGAGGCCGTGCTGCTGGATACCGCCGGTCGCTACATGAACAACCAGGAGGAAGCCGGCAAATGGCGCGCCTTCCTCCAGCTGCTGCGCCAGCACCGCCAGCGCCGGCCGCTCAATGGCTTGATCGTCACCGTCAGCATCCATGACATTCTGCAAGCCTCGCTCGAGGACCAGGAGCGGATTGCCAAGCGCCTGCGCGAGCGCATCCAGGAAACCCATGCGCTGCTGGAAGTGCGCCTGCCGGTCTACCTGGTGTTCACCAAGTGCGACCTGGTGCCGGGATTCGCCCCCTTCTATCGCCAACTGGATGACGTTGCCCGGGGCGAAGTCATGGGCAAGACATTCCCCCATAAAGGTTATGAGCAGGCCGACTGGGGCCGGCAGTTCGGCGTGGCGATGGACGAGCTGGTCAGCTATTGGCAACAGGTGGCGAGCCAGCAGTTGGTCCTGCAGGACATTCAGATCACCCGCCAGGATTCGGCGGTGTATCGCTTCCCGCTGGAACTGGCAGCACTGAAACCGCGGCTCCAGCTGTTCGTCGATGCGCTGTTGCGCGCCAACCCGTATCAAAAAGCCGAACTGCTGCGCGGCTTCTATTTCACCAGCGCCCTGGATGCCGACCAGCCGGAACTGGGCGGGCACACCCGCCAGGTCACCGAGCGTTTCTCCCTGGGTTCTGACCAGGCGCTCGCCAGCGGCACCGCGCAAGCGCGCCCGTTGTTCATCAGCAGCCTGTTTCGCAAGGTCATCATCCCTGACCAGCACCTGGTGGCGTTGTACACCACCAATCATCGCGAACGTCGGCGCAAAGCCGCCTGGATTGGCGGCGCCGGCCTGTTGGCGCTGCTGCTGTGTGGACTGTTGGGCTGGTCTTATGTGAACAACAGAAACACGGTGCAGGCGATCTCGACGGAACTGGCCCAGGCGGCCGCCACTGATGCGGCGGCGACGGGTCAATACACCGAGTGGCAAACCCTGGACCGCATGCGCTTCTGGACCGCCCATTACTACGCGCAACATCACGACCAGGGTGTGCCACTGCGCATGCGTCTGGGGCTGTACCAGGGCTACAAGGTCGAGCCGCTGCTGCGCAGCCGGTATTTCGCCCGGCTGGAAAGCGTGATGCTCAAGCCGACGGCCGACAACCTGACCCGCTCGCTGTACCTGCTGACCACCCTCAAGGTGTATCAGCGCAACAGCAAGGAACTGCTGCCCGTGACCGGCATCGACAGCGTCGAACCCAAGGCCTTGCCGAGCGACAACCGGGCCCAGTCGATCGCGGCCTTCGGCAAGACGACGCTGGACACCTACGTCATGCTCTCCCGTGCGCAGCGCGAAAAGGCTGACCCTGGGTTCCTGAAGGCAAAGATCCCGGACTACTGGTACCCGGCGATCGCCCGCCAGACAGGAAAGACCATCGGTGCCGGCAATGACGGCTCGGGCGCGAATCTGGATTACGAGTTTGCCAGCCGGCAGATCAATTTCTACAGCGACCAGATCCACGAGGAAGACGTGCCGCGGATCCTCGACAACGCGTTCCTGACGTCCAGTTCGCGCAATTACATCAACAGTCTGCTGACCCAGTCGCTGCGCTCGATCGAGACCATCACCCTGGAGTCGGACACCTTGTTCGCCTTTGGCCGCGCCGATTTCCAGAGCCTGAAAACCGAAGGCCAGGGCCAGCTCAGCGCGATCGCCGGCAAGCTGTTGAGCACCCCTGACATCGGCAAGATCATCATCGCCGGGCATGCCGATCAACTGGGCGACCCACAGGGCAATATGCAGGTGTCCAGACAGCGCGCGCAGACCATCAAGACCTACCTGGTGGGCAAAGGCGTGCCCGGCGAGTTGGTCGAAGCCATCGGCGAAGGCAGCACCCGGCCCCTGGTCAAATGCGACATGCAGCAGCCCCGGGCCCGGCTGATCCAGTGCCTGGAGCCGAACCGGCGGGTAGAAATCGAAGTGCGGGCGCTCAACTGAGAGCGTCTCGCGCTTGCAGAAACACCGGTGCCCGGGTCGTCTCGACGCAAAGGCCCAGGCCGGTAACACACCTCTGTTGATCGTTTCAAAGAGGTTAAAACGAAGGGTTCGTGACCTGTTCGCAGGTCAGTCCTTAAATGAAGGTAAGGAGCAATTAAAAATGGCATTTGACGCATATATCCAGATCGAAGGCATTCCAGGTGAAGTGCTGGACGACAAGCACAAGGACTGGATCGAAGTGCTGGGCTACGAGTTCAGCGCAACCCAGGCAACTTCCGCGACGGCCAGTTCTTCGGGCGGCGCTTCGTCGGAGCGTGTGGCGTTGAGCGACTTCAGCATCCGCAAGGCCGTGGACAAGGCTTCTGCCAAACTGTTCGAAGCCTGCTGCAAAGGCACGCACATCGCCAAGATCCAGCTGAACGTCAACCGCGCCGGCGGCGACAAGGTCACCTACCTGACCATCAACCTGGAAGAAGTGGTGGTTTCTTCGGTCAAGGCCGTTGCCGGTGGCAGTCAAGGCGGTGAAGACAAATCGGTCAGCGACTTGCCGATCGAGGAAATCAGCTTCAACTTCGCCCGCATCAAGACCACCTACACCCAGCAGAGCCGGGCCGATGGCCAGGGCGGCGGCAACGTGACCGGCGGTTGGGATCGCACGGCCAACAAGGTTTTCGCTTAAGTCTGCAGCGATGGCGGGCCGCGCAAGCGGTCCGTGTTCGGCACCGTGCCTGGCGATCAGGCACGGTGTTCTTTTATCTTGACCAGAGTTGCCTATGTCTGAATTTCTCAACGACCTTTCGCTGGCCGACCTGACAGCGCCCATCAATGAGGGAAGCGGCGAAGACTTGAGCTTTTCCACCTTGTTCGATCAGGTGAAGGAAGCGCGTCGAGCAGACCCCGATTACCTGACCCAGGGTGATTGGCAGACCGATCTGAAATCCTCGGATTGGGACCTGACCATCACCCTGGCTGCCCAAGGCCTGGCTCGACAGAGCAAGGACCTGATGCTGGTCGCCTGGCTCAGCGAGGGCCTGGCGCACCGCTACCACTTCGTCGGCATCACCTTCGGCCTGACCCTGGCCGAGCGCATTCTGCAGGCCTTCTGGGCGGACTTGTTCCCGTCCCTCGAGGACGGCGTCGATGAACGCGCCGCACGGCTGGCGTGGATGAAAACCTCGCTGGCGGACATTGTCGGCGCGCTGCCGATTACCCAGGGGCAGCAATACGGTTTGCTGCGTTATGACGAGTCCAGGCATGTGGAAAACCTGGCGCTGCAGAACCCCCAGGCCATGCGGGCCGCCCTCGACGAAGGCAAGATCAACGCGGAGATTTTCCAGCGTTCGGTGGTATTGACCGACTCGGACTATCTGCGTCTCAAGGCCGCCGAAATCGCCGCCAGCCTGAAAGCCTGCCAGCAGCTGCAGAGCACCGCGGACCACCACTTCGGCGCCGAAGCGCCCAGTTTCGCCGGGCTCAATGACATCCTGTTCCGCGCCGGGCAACTGGTCGAGAAACTGCTCAAGGATCGGGGCATCGAACTGCACCCGGCCGTGGCCGTTGCGGCCGCCCCTGAAAACGCTGCTGAACAACCTGCAGGTCCTGCCATGACCCAGCCCCAAGACCTTTCGGCCACGCCGCTGCGCACCACACCGCTGACCCGCGACGAGGCCTTCACCCAGCTGGCGGGCATCGCCCAGTTCTTCAAACAGACCGAACCCCAGAGCCCCGTCCCCTACCTGATCGAACGCGCAATCAAATGGGGCAACATGCCGCTCGAGGGGTGGCTGAACGATGTGATCAAGGACAGCAATGTGGTGGACAGCATTCGCGATGTGCTGGGGACCAAAGAGTCGAAGTCCTGATTCACCGCCTCCGACTTGCTCGCGATAGCGGTCTGCCAGCCAACACCTCTATTGAATGTGCCACCGTCTTCGCCGGCAAGCCGGCTCCTACAAGGGATCGCTGGTGTTCACCGATTTCTTGTTCACTGAAAATCCCCTGTAGGAGCTGGCTTGCCAGCGAAAGCGGCCTGTCAGCCAACACCTCTGCTGAATGTGCCACCGTCTTCGCCGGCAAGCCGGCTCCTACACGGGATCGCTGGTGTTCACCGATTTCTTGTTCACTGAAAATCCCCTGTAGGAGATTCTATGTTTGGGGGGAAGCCCCAAAAACTGGATTTGGCTGATATTCGCTCTGGTTCTTCATCAGGGCGAATGCCACCCGTGCCAGCTTGCGAGCCAGGATGACCAGCACTTGAGTCGTCTTTAATCCCCGCTCCAGATAGCGTTCGTAAAACGGCTTCCAGGTCTTTGAGCGACTGGCAGCCATCGCCGCGTTATGCAGCAGGCGCCGTATCTCTGAGTCACCTTTCTTGGTCAGCTTTCGACGTCCGTTCATCTGCCCCGAATCAGAGACTCTCAAATCCATTCCAAGAAACGCGATATAGGCGTCACCACTGGCGAAATCGCCGCGTTGAAATGCCATCGTCAGTGCGGTGGCGGTAAGAAAACCGACCCCCTCTACGGCCTGGCAGCGTTTGACTTGCTCGAGCAGACCCGCCTCTTTTACGACGTCCAACAGCTTCTTCTGGATGAGTAAATCCAATCGGCCCATGGCAGCGATCTGTTGTTTGAATGCCGCTTTCAGCAGCGGTTCGTCGTTCCAGCTTTGAGTCAAACTGACACGCGCCTGGACCAATGTCGCTCGTCTTCGAAGCAGGCTTTGAAGCTTGGTATAGACCTTCGGCGGCGGGCTCCAAGGACGTAGCTCTTCCTCTTCGTTCTTCAAGTAACGCGCCAGTAAACGGGCGTCGCTGGCATCTGTTTTGGCGCGGCCACCCACTCCTTTGCGGTAATTACTCAAACGGAAGCCGTCGATGACATAGACGGTATGTCCCATTGCATGAGCCAGCTCAACCGTATCCAGGTGATAGATATTGGTGGCTTCAATAGCGATGGCGCTGTTTGCAGGTAACGTTTTCAGCCACTTTGTAAGAGACGGTTTATCGTTTGACACGGCCAACAGCAGATCCGTGTCGGCCTGATAGACCACCACTTCGGCCTTGGCGACATCCACTCCGACTACAGAACGCGAGACACTCATTGCCACAAAGAAAGCTCCGGGTTAGGGTTTAAAGGCTTGTCGGGGCTTCACCATTGCGCTGGCTTGCTTCTATCGTCGGTCATGGCCGATGCATTCCTTATCGGCGCTTTGGTGAAGGGGTGGGGCGAAGTCTCCCACGGTCTGTACTGGCTAGAGTCAGATGCTGGCTTTTAGTCCCACCACCCCTACAAGTCTAAACATACAAGCTGGCTTGCCAGCGAAAGCGGTCTGTCAGCCAACACCTCTATTGAATGTGCCACCGTCTTCGCCAGCAAGCCGGCTCCTACACGGGATCGCTGGTGTTCACCGATTTCTTGTTCACTGAAAATCCCCTGTAGGCGCTGGCTTGCCAGCGAAAGCGGTCTGTCAGCCAACACCTCTATTGAATGTGCCACCGTCTTCGCCGGCAAGCCGGCTCCTACACGGGATCGCTGGTGTTCACCGATTTCTTGTTCACTGAAAATCCCCTGTAGGAGCTGGCTTGCCAGCGAAAGCAGCCTGTCAGCCACCACCTCTATTGAATGTGCCACCGTCTTCGCCAGCAAGCCGGCTCCTACACGGGATCGCTGGTGTTCACCGATTTCTTGTTCACTGAAAATCCCCTGTAGGCGCTGGCTTGCCAGCGAAAGCGGTCTGTCAGCCAACACCTCTATTGAATGTGCCACCGTCTTCGCCGGCAAGCCGGCTCCTACACGGGATCGCTGGTGTTCACCGATTTCTTGTTCACTGAAAACCCCCTGTAGGAGCTGGCTTGCCAGCGAAAGCGGTCTGTCAGCCAACACCTCTATTGAATGTGCCACCGTCTTCGCCGGCAAGCCGGCTCCTACACGGGATCGCTGGTGTTCACCGATTTCTTGTTCACTGAAAATCCCCTGTAGGAGCTGGCTTGCCAGCGAAAGCGGTCTGTCAGCCAACATCTCTATTGAATGTGCCACCGTCTTCGCCGGCAAGCCGGCTCCTACACGGGGTCGGTGGCGTCCACCGATCTGGTTTGCGCTGGAGACTCCTGTAGGAGCTGGCTTGCCAGCGAAAGCGGTCTGTCAGCCAACACCTCTGCTGAATGTGCCACCGTCTTCGCCGGCAAGCCGGCTCCTACACGGGGTCGGTGGCGTTCATCAATACGGCGTTCACTGAAAATCCCCCTTTTTCAAGCCGTCCGACCAGAAACTCATTCGAGGGACTTGTGCTTCCGGTATTATGGTATACCATCAGACGCACAGACACCCAAAACCTCCTACGGAGCAGCTCATGAGTTTCGAAATCCGCAAGATCGTCAGCTACGTCGAAGAAACCTTTATCGAAGGCGGCAAGGCCACCGACAAACCCGTGACCATGGTCGGCCTGGCTGTCGTCATGAAGAACCCTTGGGTGGGCAATGGTTTTGTCGAAGACCTGAAACCACAGATCCGCGAAAACTGCTCCGACCTCGGTGCCATGATGGTTGAACGCCTGGTGGGCATCATCGGCGGCGCCGAGAAGATCGAAGCGTATGGCAAGGCGGCCGTGGTCGGCGCCGACGGTGAAATCGAGCACGCCTCCGCCGTCATCCACACCCTGCGCTTCGGCAACCATTACCGCGAAGCGGTGAAAGCCAAGAGCTACCTGAGCTTCACCAACAAGCGCGGCGGCCCGGGCACTTCGATCCAGATTCCGATGATGCACAAGGACGACGAAGGCCTGCGTTCGCACTACATCACCCTGGAAATGAAAATCGAAGATGCACCGCGCGCCGACGAAATCGTCGTGGTCCTGGGTTGTGCCGACGGCGGCCGCCTGCACCCACGCATCGGCAACCGTTACATCGATCTGGAAGAACTGGCGGCCGAAAAAGCCCAGTAATCCCGGTCAGCCTAACTACAACAAAAAGGCATGCAGGAGCGCTCCATGATTCGGCTCACCGCTGAACGTACCCCGGCTGGCACCAGTTACCTGGCGACCGGCCAAGGCCAGCCCGTGGTCTTGATCCACGGCGTGGGCCTGAACAAAGAAATGTGGGGCGGCCAGGTCGTTGGCCTGGCCACCAAATACCGCGTGATCGCCTACGACATGCTCGGCCATGGCGCCAGCCCGCGTCCGGCCAGCGGCACCCCCCTGCTCGGCTATGCCGACCAGTTGCTGGAACTGCTCGACCACCTGCAGTTGCCCCAGGCGACGGTGATCGGCTTTTCCATGGGCGGGCTGGTGGCGCGGGCGTTTGCCTTGCACTACCCGCAGCGCCTGCAACGCCTGGTGGTGCTCAACAGCGTGTTCAATCGCAGCCCCGAGCAGCGTGCCGGCGTCATCGCCCGCACCGCCCAGGCGGCCGAGCACGGCCCGGATGCCAACGCCGAAGCCGCGCTGTCGCGCTGGTTCAGCCGCGAGTACCAGGCGGCCAACCCGGCGCAGATCGCCGCGTTGCGCCAGACCCTGGCCGACAATGACCCCCAGGGTTACCTGACCACTTACGAGCTGTTCGCGACCCAGGACATGTACCGCGCCGAGGACCTGGCGAGCATCCAGGTGCCGACCCTGGTCGCCACCGGCGAACTCGATCCGGGCTCGACACCGGAAATGGCCCGGCAACTGGCCGACCGCATTCCCGGTGCCACGGTTGCCGTGCTCGCCGAGCAGCGGCATATGATGCCGGTAGAATCGCCGCGCCTGGTCAACCAGCTGTTGCTGGAATTTATCGACAACGCGCACGCCCGACAAAACCAGATAAAGGGGATCGTTGCATGACTCTCGCCTCCTTCCAGATGTGCATCGGCGGTGAATGGGTCGATGCCCTGTCCGGCAAGACCTTTGAAAGCCTGAACCCGGCCCTGGCCGAACCCTGGGCGCAACTGCCCGATGCCGATGAAACCGATGTCGAACGCGCCGTACAGGCCGCGCAGACCGCCTTCGACAGCCCGGCCTGGCGCGGCCTGACCGCCACCGCCCGGGGCAAGCTGCTGCGGCGCCTGGGCGACCTGATCGCCGAAAACAAGGAACAACTGGCGCAGCTGGAAAGCCGTGACAACGGCAAGCTGATCCGCGAAACCCGCGGTCAGGTCGGCTACCTGCCGGAATTTTTCCACTACACCGCGGGCCTGGCCGACAAGCTCGAAGGCGGCACCCTGCCCCTGGACAAGCCGGACCTGTTTGCCTACACCGTGCACGAAGCCATGGGCGTGGTGGCGGCGATCATTCCCTGGAACAGCCCGCTGTACCTGACCGCGATCAAACTGGCCCCGGCCCTGGCCGCGGGCAACACCATCGTGATCAAACCGTCCGAGCACGCCTCGGCCACCATTCTGGAGCTGGCGCGCCTGGCACTGGAAGCCGGCATTCCACCGGGCGTGGTCAACGTGGTCACCGGCTACGGTCCGAGCACCGGCGCAGCCCTGACCCGTCATCCGCTGGTGCGCAAGATCGCCTTCACCGGCGGCGCTGCCACGGCGCGCCATGTGGTGCGCAGCAGCGCTGAGAACTTCGCCAAGCTATCCCTGGAGCTGGGCGGCAAATCGCCGAACATCATCTTTGCCGACGCCGACCTCGACAGCGCGATCAACGGCGCGATCGCCGGGATCTATGCGGCCTCCGGCCAGAGCTGCGTGTCCGGTTCGCGGCTGCTGGTGCAGGACGAGATCTACGATGAGTTCGTCGAGCGCCTGGTCGAACGCGCCAAACGCATCCGCATCGGCAACCCCCAGGAAGACAGCAGCGAAATGGGGCCGATGGCCACCGCGCAGCAACTGGCGGTGGTCGAAGGCCTGGTCGCCGATGCCATCGCCGAAGGTGCGCACCTGCGCCTGGGCGGCAAGCGTCCAGAGAACCTGGGCGAAGGCTGGTTCTACGAGCCGACCCTGTTCGAATGCGACAGCAACTCGATGAAGATCATGCAGGAAGAAGTCTTCGGCCCAGTGGCCTCGGTCATTCGCTTCAAGGACGAAGCCGAAGCGTTGGCGATTGCCAACGACTCGCAGTTCGGTCTCGCCGCCGGCATCTGGACCCGCGACCTGGGCCGCGCCCATCGCCTGGCCCGGGACGTGCGCTCCGGGATCATCTGGGTCAACACCTACCGCGCCGTATCGGCCATGGCGCCGATCGGCGGGTTCAAGAACAGCGGCTATGGACGCGAAAGCGGCATCGATTCGGTGCTGGCCTACACCGAGCTCAAGACGGTGTGGATCAACCTTTCCCAGGCCCCCATGCCTGATCCGTTTGTGATGCGCTAGGAGATTTGCGAAATGATCGAACCCGGCATTTACAAAGACGTCATGAGCTCGTTCCCTTCCGGGGTCACGGTGGTCACCACCCTGGACCCGGACGGCGGCATCGTCGGCATTACCGCCAGTGCGTTCAGTGCGCTGTCGATCGATCCGGCACTGGTGCTGTTCTGCCCCAACTACGCCTCTGACACTTACCCGGTCCTGCGCGACAGCAAGCAGTTCGCGATTCACCTGCTGTCCGCCGACCAGACCGCCGAAGCCTATGCCTTTGCCAGTAAAGGCAAGGACAAGGCCAAGGCCATCGAGTGGCACCTCAGCGCCCTGGGCAACCCGTTGCTGGCCAAGGCAACGGCGATTATAGAGTGCGAACTGTGGCGTGAATACGACGGCGGCGACCACGCGATCATCGTCGGCGCGGTGAAGAACCTGATCCTGCCCGAGCAGCCGGTGACGCCGATGATCTACCACAAAGGCAAGCTGGGGCCGCTGCCCACACTGGCCTGATGGGTCTACACAAACCCCGCTGCTGTAGGAGCAAGCTTGCTCGCGAAGGCGGTATGTCAGTCAGCATCCATGTTGAATGGGCGACCGCTTTCGCTGGCAAGCCAGCTCCTACAAGGGATCTGCGGTGAGAGGACGAACATGAGTAATGACAAGTACGAAAAAGGCCTGAAAATCCGCACCCAGGTGCTGGGCGAGGCCTACGTGAAGCGCTCCATCGAGAACGCCGACGACTTCACCCGCCCGCTCCAGGAAATGGTCACCGAGTACTGCTGGGGCCACGTCTGGGGCCGTGAGGGTTTATCGCTTAAAGAACGCAGCATGATAAACTTGGCGATGATTTCGGCCCTCAACCGGCCGCACGAACTCAAGCTGCATGTACGCGGCGCCTTGCGTAACGGGCTGAGTCGTGAACAAATACGCGAAATTCTGCTTCAGGTCGGTATTTATTGCGGTGTCCCCGCAGCCGTGGACAGTTTCCGGCTCGCCCGTGAAGCCTTCGCCGAAGCCGATGCCGAGGCCTCAAGTTAACCCTTGGCTGTTGTGACCGAGCACCGATGATCCCCGGATCGCCGTGCTCTTTTTGCATGGACAGCCACATTCAGAGCGGACCCCATGAAACGCCTGCCACTCGACGACAGCTTCAAGGTCAATCGCAACCCCGTTACCCTGCGCGAAATCGTGCTGGATAAACTGCGAAGCGCCATCATGAACTTCCAGCTTCTGCCGGGAGACCGTCTGGTCGAGCGCGATCTGTGCGATCGCCTGGGCGTCAGCCGCACGTCCGTACGCGAAGCCTTGCGTCACCTGGAATCCGAGGGACTGGTGGAGTTCGCCGACGCCAAGGGCCCACGGGTCGCCATCATTACCCTGGCCGACGCCGTCGACATCTATGAGCTGCGTTGCGTGCTCGAAGGCCTGATCGTCCAGCTGTTCACCCTGCGCGCCAAGGCCAAGGACATCAAGGCCCTGGAAAGAGCCCTCGAGGAAAACCGCCAGGCCCTCAAGGAAGGCGAACTGCAGCAGGTCATCGATTCGGTGCAAGGCTTTTATGACGTGCTGCTCGAAGGCTCCGGCAACCATGTCGCGGCGTTGCAATTGCGTCAGTTGCAGGCGCGCATCAGCTACTTGCGCGCGACGTCGGTGTCCCAGGAGAACCGTCGCGGATCGAGCAATCAGGAGATGGAGCGCATGGTCGAGGCGATCAAGAGCGGAGATCCGCTGGCCGCCCACCAGGCGTGCGTCGACCACGTACGCGCCGCCGCTGCCGTGGCCCTGGAATACCTCCGGCGCAAGCAGGAAGAGACCGGGGCGATCCCCGAGATCACCCTGCCGATCGCGCTGAAAGAACCGCGCATAGGTCGCTGATCATGTTCAGCCCGAGCTTTTGTCCAAAGTGCGGCGGCAATGACCTCAAGTCTCAGCTGCCGCCGGGCGATACGCACGAGCGCCTGATGTGCCGCGGTTGCGGCTACATCCACTACATCAATCCGAAAATCATTGCCGGCTGCATCATCGAGCAGGACGGCAAGTATTTGCTGTGCCAGCGCGCCATCCCGCCGCGTCCCGGCACCTGGACCCTGCCGGCGGGTTTCATGGAAGGCGGCGAGACCACCGAACAGGCCGCGTTGCGCGAAGTCTGGGAAGAGAGCGGCGTGCGCGCGGAAATTCTCTCGCCCTACTCGATCTTCAGCGTGCCGACCATCAGCGAGGTGTACATCATCTTCCGCGCCATCGCGCTTGAGATCACTGGCCAGTACGGGCCGGAAACCCTCGACTACAAATTCTTCGCGCCCGAGGATATTCCCTGGGACAGCATCTACTACCCGGCGATCCGGCAGATCCTCGAGCGCTACATCGAGGAGCGGCAGGCCGGGGTGTATGGCATCTACATCGGCAACGACGATACCGGCAAGATTCACTTCATTCGCTGACGATTCCCGGTCGTACACCAGCGCCTACATTCGATCGCGGGGATTTTCGGGATTGAAGGCTGACGCATGACCTGTAGGAGCCGGCTTGCCGGCGAAGGCGTCCGTTCAGGCGATAAATGTGTCGACTGACCCACCGCCTTCGCTGGCAAGCCAGCGCCTACATTCGATCGCGGGGATTTTCGGGATTGAAGGCTGACGCATGACCTGTAGGAGCCGGCTTGCCGGCGAAGGCGTCCGTTCAGGCGATAAATGTGTCGACTGACCCACCGCCTTCGCTGGCAAGCCAGCGCCTACATTCGATCGCGGGGATTTTCGGGATTGAAGGCTGACGCATGACCTGTAGGAGCCGGCTTGCCGGCGAAGGCGTCCGTTCAGCCAATGAATGTGTTGATTCACCCATCGCCTTCGCCGGCAAGCCGGCTCCTACAGGGGCGGTGATCTATCAAATCGGCGCTACGCCCTCGACAATCACAATCTGCGCCCGAGCAACCCCCTCGCGGTGCCTTTTTGCCTCCTGATATTCCTCCGACCGGTAGCAAGCCAGCGCCTGTTCGTATGAATCAAACTCAATGACCACATTGCGCTGCGCCGCAGGCCCGCCTTCCAGCGCCTCGCACCGCCCGCCCCGGGCCAGCACTCGCCCGCCATACAAGGCAAACGTCGCCGGCGCGCGCTGGGTGTATTGGCTGTATTGGTCGGGATCGGTGACATCTACATGTGCAATCCAGTACGCCTTCATAGTGACCTCTCGGTTAATTTTGTATTATGGTATACCACAAAGTATTTCCATCAAACACTGAGAATCCGCACATGGCCTTCAACAGCATCGAAGAAATTATCGAAGACTACCGCCAAGGCAAAATGGTGCTGCTGGTCGACGACGAAGACCGGGAAAACGAAGGCGACCTGCTGCTGGCCGCCGACCGTTGCACCGCCGAGGCCATCAGCTTCATGGCCCGGGAAGCCCGCGGGCTGATCTGCCTGACCTTGACCGACGAGCACTGCCAGCGCCTCGGCCTCGAGCAGATGGTGCCGAGCAACGGCAGCGTGTTCAGCACCGCGTTCACCGTGTCCATCGAGGCCGCCGTCGGCGTGACCACCGGCATCTCCGCCGCCGACCGGACGCGTACCGTCGCCGCCGCCGTCGCCCCTGGGGCGGGTCCTGCCGATATCGTGCAGCCCGGCCACATCTTCCCCTTGCGCGCCAAGGAAGGCGGGGTGCTGACCCGTGCCGGGCATACCGAAGCCGGCTGTGACCTGGCCCGCCTGGCCGGTTTCACCCCGGCCTCGGTGATCGTCGAAGTGATGAACGATGACGGCACCATGGCCCGTCGCCCGGACCTGGAAGTGTTCGCCCGCCAGCACGGGATCAAGATCGGCACCATCGCCGACCTCATCCACTACCGCCTCAGCACCGAACACACCGTGGTGCGTATCGGTGAACGCGAATTGCCCACGGTGCATGGCACCTTTCGTCTGATCACCTTTGAGGATCGCATCGAAGGCGGTGTCCACATGGCAATGGTGATGGGTGAATTGCGCCGGGACGAGCCGACTCTGGTCCGCGTGCACGTGATCGACCCGTTGCGCGATCTGGTGGGCGCCGAATACAGCGGTCCGGCGAACTGGACGCTGTGGGCCGCACTCCAGCGCGTGGCCGAGGAAGGTCGCGGCGTCGTGGTGGTGCTGGCCAATCATGAGTCGTCGCAGGCGCTGCTGGAGCGGGTACCCCAGCTCACCCAGTCGCCGCGGCAATTCAGCCGTTCGCAATCGCGCATCTATTCTGAAGTAGGAACCGGCGCGCAGATTCTGCAGGACCTTGGCGTCGGCAAGCTGCGTCACCTCGGCCCGCCGTTGAAATATGCCGGCTTGACCGGGTACGACCTGGAGGTGGTGGAGAGCATTCCTTTCACCGGGTAACCCGCAACCCTCTGGCATGGCGCGACTCCCTGTGGGAGCGGGCTTGCCCGCGATGGTCGTTAACGATAACGCGTGTTGCCTGGTTAAACGCGGCGCTCTTGAGTCCATCGCGAGCAAGCTTGCTCCTACAGGGGATTGCGTTGACCGGATTGCTCTGGGCAAGGCATGGGAGCCATTAAAAAAACCGCTTTTGGCTGATAGCCGGTAAGGCAAAGTGCTTGCACAAAGCTTGGAATACCATAATATGATATTCCATAGACCGGACGACCTTACGGCCAGACGGACCTACTGCTCCCTATAGGCGGGCACTGAAAAGCCCCGCTCATAAACACAACAATGAGGGCGTGAAAATGGTGTTGAACAAACGTGCAACCGCAATCCTGTTTGCGGGACTGCTCAGCGTGACCAGCCAGGCGATATTGGCAGCTGAAAGCGTCAACTTCGTCAGCTGGGGCGGCAGCACCCAGGATGCGCAGAAGCAGGCCTGGGCCGACCCGTTCAGCAAGGCCACCGGTATCACCGTGGTCCAGGATGGCCCTACCGACTACGGCAAACTCAAGGCTATGGTCGAGAGCGGCAACGTGCAGTGGGACGTGGTCGACGTCGAAGCCGATTTCGCCCTGCGCGCCGCTGCCGAAGGCCTGCTCGAACCCCTCGATTTCTCGGTGATCCAGCGCGACAAGATCGACCCGCGGTTTGTCTCCGATCACGGCGTCGGTTCGTTCTTCTTCTCCTTCGTCCTCGGCTACAACGAAGGCAAGCTCGGTGCCAAAAAACCCCAGGACTGGTCCGCGCTGTTCGACACCAAGACCTACCCCGGCAAACGCGCCCTCTACAAATGGCCTAGCCCTGGCGTGCTCGAACTGGCGCTGCTGGCCGATGGCGTAGCCGCCGACAAGCTCTACCCGCTGGACCTGGATCGCGCCTTCAAGAAACTCGACACCATCAAGAAAGACATCGTCTGGTGGGGCGGCGGCGCGCAGTCGCAACAGTTGCTGGCCTCGGGTGAAGCGAGCATGGGCCAGTTCTGGAACGGCCGGATCCACGCCCTGCAGGAAGATGGCGCGCCGGTGGGCGTGAGCTGGAAGCAGAACCTGGTCATGGCCGACATCCTGGTCATTCCCAAGGGCAGCAAGAACAAAGCCGCGGCGATGAAGTTCCTGGCCAACGCCAGCAGTGCCAAGGGACAGGCCGACTTCTCCAACCTGACCGCCTATGCGCCGGTCAACGTCGACAGCGTGGCGCGCCTGGATTCGGTGCTGGCGCCTAACCTGCCGACTGCCTACGCCAAGGATCAGATCACTCTTGACTTCGCGTACTGGGCCAAAAACGGTCCGGCCATCGCGACACGGTGGAACGAATGGCTGGTCAAATGAAAATGACGGCATCCACGCCCCGTCAACCCACCCAGACCGGGAGCGCCATGGGCGCTGCCGGCCCGGCTTCCGGCAAGGCGGCTGCGATGAACCAATCCCCTTCCCTGGCACAGCGCTGGCGCGGCTCGGGCAACCTGATCCCCGCCCTGCTGTTCCTCGGCCTGTTCTTTCTCGCGCCGTTGATCGGCCTGCTGCTGCGAGGCGTGCTGGAACCGGTGCCGGGGCTAGGCAACTACGAACAATTGTTCGCCAACTCGGCCTATGCCCGGGTCTTGCTCAACACCTTCTCGGTGGCGGGCCTGGTGACGCTGTTCAGCCTGCTGCTCGGCTTTCCGCTGGCCTGGGCGATCACCCTGGTACCAAAAGGCTGGGGCCGCTGGATCCTCAACATCGTGCTGCTGTCGATGTGGACCAGCCTCCTCGCCCGGACCTACTCCTGGCTGGTGCTGTTGCAGGCGTCCGGCGTCATCAACAAGGCGCTGATGGCGATGGGCATCATCGATCAGCCGCTGGAGATGGTGCATAACCTGACCGGCGTGGTGATCGGCATGAGCTACATCATGATCCCGTTCATCGTCCTGCCGCTGCAGGCGACCATGCAGGCCATCGACCCGATGATCCTGCAGGCCGGTTCGATCTGCGGTGCCAGCCCCTGGACCAACTTCTTCCGGGTGTTCCTGCCGCTGTGCCGGCCGGGGCTGTTCTCCGGCGGCCTGATGGTGTTCGTGATGTCCCTCGGGTACTACGTCACCCCGGCGCTGCTGGGCGGTGCGCAGAACATGATGCTGCCCGAGTTCATCATCCAGCAGGTGCAATCGTTCCTCAACTGGGGCCTGGCCAGCGCCGGCGCCGCGTTGCTGATCGTCATCACGCTGGTGTTGTTCTACTTCTACCTGAAGCTCCAGCCGGAATCCCCGGTCGGCGCCAGCAACGCGAGGTAAGCCGTCATGCTCCTGACCCCCAATGCCATGAGCCGGCGCATGCGCTTCGGCCTGTATGCCACCACCGGGCTGATCGCACTGTTCCTGCTGCTGCCGATCGTGTTCATCGTGCTGCTGTCCTTCGGCTCATCCCAATGGCTGGTGTTCCCGCCACCGGGCTGGACCCTGAAATGGTACGGCCAGTTCTTCTCCAACCCCGACTGGATGAACGCGGCGGTGGCCAGCCTCAAGGTCGCGGTCCTGACGACCATCTGCGCCGTCGCCCTGGGTTTGCCGACCGCTTTCGCCCTGGTGCGCGGGCGCTTCCCGGGCCGGGAAATGCTCTACGGCCTGTTCACCCTGCCGATGATCGTGCCGCTGGTGATCATTGCCGTGGCGGTGTACGCGCTGTTTCTCAAGCTCGGCTACACCGGGACCATGTTCGCCTTCGTCGTCAGTCACGTGATCGTCGCGCTGCCATTCACCATCATCTCGATCATCAACTCGCTGAAGCTGTTCGATCAGTCGATCGAGGATGCCGCGGTGATCTGCGGTGCCTCGCGCCTGCAAGCGGTGTTCAAGGTGACCTTTCCGGCGATTCGTCCGGGCATGGTCGCCGGCGCCCTGTTCGCCTTCCTCGTGTCCTGGGATGAAGTGGTGCTGAGCGTGATGATGGCCAGCCCGACCCTGCAAACCCTTCCCGTGAAAATGTGGACCACCCTGCGCCAGGACCTGACGCCCGTGATCGCCGTCGCTTCGACGCTGCTGATCGGCCTCTCGGTATTGGTCATGGTCATCGCCGCCGCCGTTCGCCGGCGCAACCCAATCAGCGCCTGAGCGCCAGGAGAACGACATGAGTGCCGTGATCAAAGATTCCGCCCAGCAGAGTGACAAGCCCCTGGTCAGCCTGCGCAACCTGAACAAGTACTACGGCGACTTTGCCGCCGTGGACGACATCTCGCTGGACATCAAGGACGGTGAATTCCTCACCTTCCTCGGCTCCAGCGGCTCCGGCAAAAGCACCACCCTGTCGATGCTCGCCGGCTTCGAAACCCCGAGCAGCGGCGAGATCCTGGTCAACGGCCAGTCGCTGGTCAACGTGCCGCCACACAAGCGCGACATCGGCATGGTGTTCCAGCGTTACTCGCTGTTCCCGCACCTGTCGGTGCGCGACAACATTGCGTTCCCATTGGCGATTCGCAAACTGGCCACGGCCGAGCGCGAACGCCGGGTCGATGCCATGCTCAAGCTGGTGCAGCTCGAGCAATTTGCCCATCGCCGCCCTTCGCAACTGTCCGGCGGCCAGCAACAACGCGTCGCCATCGCCCGGGCGCTGGTCTATGAGCCACGCATCCTGCTGATGGACGAACCGCTCGGTGCCCTCGACAAAAAGCTGCGCGAAGACTTGCAGGACGAACTGCGCCAGCTGCATCGGCGCCTGGGCATCACCATTGTCTACGTGACCCACGACCAGGAAGAAGCCATGCGCCTGTCCCAGCGCATTGCGATTTTCAGCCATGGCAAGATCGTCGGTTTGGGCAGCGGCTTCGACCTGTACCAGAATCCGCCGAATGCCTTTGTCGCGTCGTTCCTGGGTAACTCGAACTTCCTCAAGCTCAAGGCCCAGGGCAATGCGGTGGCGACGTTTGAAGGTCAATCGTTGTCGATTCGCCTGACGGCCGGGCTGCAAACCGATCAGGATGTACTGCTGATGGTGCGTCCGGAAAAAGCCGTGGCATTGAGTGTCGAGCAAGCGGCTGTCGAACCCTTGGCGGCCGGCTGGAATGAAGTCTCGGCCAAGGTCGTGGAAGTGTTGTTCCTGGGTGAGAGCCAGACCTGCAGCGTGGTGACGTCGGGCGGCACTTCGATGACGGTCAAGGCGCTGTCGGCGGCGGGCATGCCGCTCAAGGCCGGTGATCCGGTGCGTGTGCGTTGGGCGACGGCGGATGCTTGTGTGTATACCGAATGGGCTGAGAGTGATTTGAACAAGGCTGCCGGGGCTCATTGATTTAGCGTTGGCCCATGCCAGTGGGCCAGCGGTTACGTGTCACCCTCGGGTCGCCGCAACGTCGGGTTGTGGCGGCCTTTTTTTTTTGCTTTTTTTTAGTGGGCATATCCGGTTTTTTGGTGACGGCTGCTGGCGGTTCCGCCCTTACGGCGGGTCACTTGGAAAAGCGCCAAGTAACCAAGCGCTTCTGCCCCTGTCGTTCGGTGCCTCGCCCAGGCTCGGCATGCCCTCGCTCCGGTCCTGCTCCACTCTGCCTCTCGAGGGGGCGATGCATCAAGATCAAAAGCGGCAGGCGAGCTAACGCTCGGCCTGTTGAGTGGTGAAGAGCGAAAGCCGTACGCCGATCCCTTGTGGAGCTTGCTCGCGAAGAGGCCTGCACATTCAACATCGACGTTGGATGACGCACCGCCTTCGCGAGCAGGCTCGCACACATTGGATGTTTGCCAGATTCGGGATTTGTGTGGGTTAAAAGGCTGGCCGCCGGACCTGTAGGAGCTGGCTTGTCGGATCGCCGCACCGCAGCGAAAGCGGTGGGTCAGGCAACATTTTTTTCGTCTGGAAGGACGCCTTCGCTGGCAAGCCAGCTCCTACCAGGGATCGGTGCCAGGCTCGGGATTGAGGGCTGGCACAAGACCTGTAGGAGCTGGCTGTCGGATCGCCGCACCGCAGCGAAAAAGGTGGGTCAGGCAACATTTTTTTCGTCTGGAAGGACGCCTTCGCTGGCAAGCCAGCTCCTACCAGGGATCGGTGCCAGGCTCGGGATTGAGGGCTGGCACAAGACCTGTAGGAGCTGGCTGTCGGATCGCCGCACCGCAGCGAAAAAGGTGGGTCAGGCAACATTTTTTTCGTCTGGAAGGACGCCTTCGCTGGCAAGCCAGCTCCTACCAGGGATCGGTGCCAGGCTCGGGATTGAGGGCTGGCACAAGACCTGTAGGAGCTGGCTGTCGGATCGCCGCACCGCAGCGAAAGCGGTGGGTCAGGCAACATTTTTTTCGTCTGGAAGGACGCCTTCGCTGGCAAGCCAGCTCCTACCAGGGATCGGTGCCAGGCTCGGGATTGAGGGCTGGCACAAGACCTGTAGGAGCTGGCTGTCGGATCGCCGCACCGCAGCGAAAGCGGTGGGTCAGGCAACATTTTTTTCGTCTGGAAGGACGCCTTCGCTGGCAAGCCAGCTCCTACCAGGGATCGGTGCCAGGCTCGGGATTGAGGGCTGGCACAAGACCTGTAGGAGCTGGCTTGCCAGCGAAAGCGGTGGCTCAGTCGATACAGTCACCAGTGAGTGGACGCCTTCGCTGCGGGGCGGCGATCCGACAAGCCAGCGCCTACAATTTGAACTGCATGCGGATCAGAGAGCCAGGTCGGCCCGTAGGCCGCCTCGCTTTTGCTTTTGCTTTTGCGGTGTACGCCCCCTCGAGAGGCCGAGCGCAGGTTCTGCGCAGTGGGCAACCCGGCATGGATGCCGGGTTAGCCGCCCCCGGCCATGGATGGCCGATGGCGGCGGGCCCACGGAGCAGGACCGGAGCGAGGGCATGCCGAGCACTAGCGAGGCACCGAACGAAAGGGGCAAGAGCCCTTGGTTACTTGGGGCTTTTCCAAGTGACCCGCCGTAAGGGCGGAACCCTAAGTCGCCATGACCACAGAAACGGATATGTACTCGGTCAAAAAACAGAGGTCGCCTGCCAGACTGCCTTCGCCGGCAAGCCGGTCTCGCTCCCACAATGGCTCCAGAGCATTTCAGCCAAGCTTCGATCAGTCGGTATAACCGAGCCTGGCGGCCTTGAGATCTTGAGCCTGCCCACGCGTCGCCAGGCAGTAGTACAGCGGACAAGTCACCACCAACCCCACCAGCCACGACAAGTCAGCCCCTTCAATCAAATTGGCATAGGGCCCGACATACAACGAGGTATTGGCAAATGGCAACTGCACGATAATCCCGATGAAATACGCCACGATCGCATGCAGATTGAACCGCCCGTAAATCCCCCCATCCGCCCGGAAGATCGAGGCAATGTCATAGCTGCCACGCTTGATCAGGTAGAAATCAATCAGGTTGATCGAAGCCCAAGGCACCAGCACCAGCAGCAGCGCCAGAATCAAACCGATGAACTGCGATATGAAGTCCGCCGAAGCACCCAGCGCCACCACGCAGCAGCCCGCCAATACAATGCTCGACAACACCACCCGCACCTTGATGCTCGGTGTCCACTGGCTGGCGAAGGTCTGGATCGACGTGATGATCGACAGCACCGCGCCATACAGATTCAAGGCGTTGTGGCTGATGATGTTGAGCAGGAACAGCACCATCAGGATCGGCCCCAGCCAGCCGGTGGATTGCTTGACCGCGGCCATCGCCTCGGTGCCTTCCGGGGTCGCCAGCACCGCCACCGCACCAAAGGTGAACGACAGGATGGTGCCCAGGGTCGCCCCCAGGTAAGTGGCCCAGAACGGCTTGGCAATGCCGATATCCGCCGGCAGGTAACGCGAGTAGTCCGACACATAAGGCGAGAAGCTGATCTGCCAGATGATGCCCAGCGACACCGTCGCCAGCCAGCCGGACAGGTTGAAACCGCCGCGACTGAAGAAGTCCGCCGGCAGGTCATGGGCGAAGATGTAGAGGAACCCGGCGAGCAAGGCGCTGCCCATGACCCAGGTGCCGATGCGGTTGAGGGTGTGGATGAAGCGGTAGCCGATCACCCCGATCGCCGTGGCGCTCAAAGCACCGATAAGGATGCTCGCCGGTACCGGCACCGACGGCGCGATGCCGACGATCGATTTACCAGCGAGGACGATGTTGGAGATGAAAAAACCGATATAGATCAGCGCCGCGAAGAACACGATCAGCAGCGCGCCATAACGGCCGAACTGGCCGCGGCTCTGCACCATCTGCGGAATTCCCATGCGCGGGCCCTGGGCCGATGCCAGGGCAATCACCAGGCCGCCGATCATGTGGCCGAGCGCAATCGCCAGCAGCCCCCAGAACAGGTCGAGGTGGAACACCTGCACCACCATGGCGCCGGTGACAATGGGCAGCGGTGCGATGTTGGTGCTGAACCATAGGGTGAACAGATCGCGGGCCTTCCCATGGCGTTCCGCGAGTGGGACGTAATCGACCGTGTGATTCTCGATCAGGGGGTCTTGCCGGGACATCTGGGACATATGCATGAACTCGAGTTTGTCTGATCTTATAGTTGTACGAAGCCAAACCGGGGGTGCTTCGTGGCGACCCCTCAGATGCCGACCATATTATGGTATTCCAAACTTTGTACAAGGCTGAGCCGCTCTTTTCTCCGGCATCTGATGCGCATTCCTGACGGGTGACCGCCAGCGTGATCGCGCTTCAAGGCCCGGAATCATTGGCTTTACCGCCTGATACTCACGTTTATCGGCTGGAGGAAAAAGCGCTTGCAAACTATGTATTACGGTATACCATCAGACCTACAAACACATAAAAACCGCACCACACCGCCAGAGGACCGTCCCATGATCGATGCTGCCATCTATAAACAAGTGATGGGTTCGTTTCCGTCCGGTGTGACCGTGATCACCACGCTCGATGACGATGGCCAGATTGTCGGCCTGACCGCCAGCGCGTTCAGTTCGCTGTCCATGGACCCGGCCCTGGTGCTGTTCTGCCCCAACTACAGCTCCGATTCCTACCCCGTGCTGATCAAGAACAAACGCTTTGCCATTCACGTCCTGTCCGGCGGCCAGCAGAGCGAAGCCTATGCCTTCGCCCGCAAAGGCAAGGACAAGGCGCAGGGCATCGAATGGACCTTGAGCGAGCTGGGCAACCCGATTCTGGCCAACGCCACGGCGGTGATCGAATGCGAACTGTGGCGCGAATATGAAGGCGGCGATCACGCGATCATGGTCGGCGCGGTGAAGAACCTCATCGTGCCCCAGCACAATGCCGGCCCGCTGGTGTACTGCCACGGCAAGATGGGTGCCCTGCCCGTTCTCGCCTGACCCCGGAACCGGTCGACCCGAGAAACATTTTGCCGCCGTATCGTATTACGGTATACCAATAATCAACAGGCCCGCAGTCGACAGGCCGACAACAAAAGATCCGAGGTAAGCGTCATGAAGTTTTCCCTGTTCGTGCACATGGAACGTTGGGACGAAAGTGTCAGCCACCGTCAGCTGTTCGAAGACTTGACCGAACTGACCCTGATGGCCGAGGCCGGTGGTTTCAGCACCGTCTGGATCGGCGAGCACCACGCCATGGAATACACCATCTCGCCGAGCCCGATGCCGCTGTTGGCCTACCTGGCCGCCAAGACCACCACCATCCACCTCGGCGCCGGCACCATCATCGCGCCGTTCTGGCACCCGTTGCGGGTCGCCGGCGAATGCGCCCTGCTCGATGTGATCAGTAACGGCCGCATGGAAGTCGGGCTGGCCCGCGGTGCCTACCAGGTGGAGTTCGACCGCATGGCCGGCGGCATGCCTGCGTCCTCCGGTGGTCAGGCCCTGCGGGAAATGGTTCCGGTGGTGCGCGCCCTGTGGCAAGGCGATTACGCCCACGACGGCGATATCTGGAAATTCCCGACGTCCACCAGCGTGCCCAAGCCGATCCAGAAGCCCAACCCGCCGATGTGGATCGCCGCCCGCGACCCGGATTCGCACAACTTCGCAGTGGCCAACGGCTGCAACGTCATGGTCACGCCGCTGATGAAAGGCGACGAAGAAGTCCTCGACCTGAAGAACAAGTTCCAGACGGCCCTGGACAACAACCCGGACGTGCCGCGCCCACAATTGATGGTGCTGCGCCACACCCACGTCCACTCGGTCGACGATCCCGAGGGCTGGAAAGTCGGGGCCAAGGCCATCTCGCGTTTCTACCGCACCTTCGACGCCTGGTTCGGCAACAAGACCACGCCGGTCAACGGCTTCCTGGAACCGAGCCCGGAAGAGAAGTTCGCCGAGCGCCCGGAGTTCCAACTCGAGAGCCTGCACAGGACCGCGATGATCGGGACCCCGGAAGAAATCATCCCGCGCATCAAGTACTACCAGGAACTGGGGGTCGACGAGTTCAGCTTCTGGTGCGATAACAGCCTGCCCCACGCGGAGAAGAAAAAATCCCTGGAGCTGTTTATCAAACACGTGGTCCCGGCGTTCCGCTGAGCCCACCCACCGATCCCCGGGACGCGAAGCCCGGGGGTTGACTGACGTGCAGGGTCGATTCCGATGCTCAATGGTCGTCTCCCATCACTCACACTTTCTTCCGGTGCCGAGCAGGCTTACCTGCGCGGCGAATGGACCGCTTCGCATATCCATCTCAAGCGCCTGAGCGCCAGCGTTTCCGCCAAACAGAACGGCTTCTGGCAAATAGTTCACTGAGCCCCGAACAAGACTCCACGCACCTCACGTCGCGCCATCGCGCGGCGTGCCCGGTGCAATGTGTTCCGGCCCATGATCAGGTTTGCCCAATGAACAACAATAACGCGCTGTTGATCATCGACATGCAGCAAGAGGACGGCTTCGTCCTGGAAAATTTCGACCCAGTGCTGGCCAATACGGCCGCCCTGCTCGAGTCCGCCCGCCGTCGGCGGGTCCCTGTCATCTATACCCGCCACATCAATCAGGCCGACGGCAGTGATTTGCCGCGCGGCGAACCACGTGCGGCCGACGGCGGCCCGAGCAGCTATCGCGCCGGTACCCGGCAAGTGGAAATCATCGAGCGCCTGGCACCGCGGCCCGATGAACTCGTCGTCGACAAGGGTCGCTACAGCGCCTTCCACCGCACTGACCTGGACAATCAACTCAAGGCGCTTGGAGTCGACACCCTGATCGTCTGCGGCGTGTTGACCGATGTCTGTGTACTGAGCACGGTGTTCGATGCCTTCGCCCTGGGTTATGCCATTCGCCTGGTCAGCGACGCCTGCACCACGACCACGCTGGCCGGGCACTACTCGGCACTGCTGATCATGGCCAACTGGGTCTACGCTCTGGAAATCCTCACCGGCGAGCAATGCCTGCGCGCCCTCGAGGGTGAAGACTACTTGAGCCTGGTCCCCGGGCAGCCGGATGAATTCGCCTACCAGCCCCACCAACTGGAAAGCACCATCGCCCGTTTGCAAACCCGCCTCGTCCAGACCCAGGAGTGATCGCCATGCAAGTCGAAAAACGCAGCATCGATTTCATCCCCGAGGCTGAACGCCACGGCCAACCCGGCTCGCTGTTCTTCATCTGGTTCGGCGCCAACATGAACATCACCACCATCGCTTCCGGCGTATTGCCGGTGGTCATGGGGCTGAACCTGTTCTGGAGTGCTCTGGCGATTATTGTCGGCTCGCTGGTGGGGGCGATTTTCATGGCCTCCCACTCCGCCCAGGGACCGAAACTGGGTATTCCGCAAATGATCCAGAGCCGGGCGCAATTCGGTGTGCTGGGGGCGGTGTTGCCGCTGCTGTTCGTCATGCTGATCTACCTGGGATTCTTCGTCAGCAATACCTTGCTCGCCGCCCAGGCCATGGAGTCGGTCAGCCCGCTGCCGGCCACCGGTAATATCTACCTGATCGGTGCACTGTGCTTCGTCGTCGCGCTGTTTGGCTACCGGCTGATCCATCGCCTGCAGAAGCTGTTGTCGCTGCTTTCGCTGCTGGTGTTCGTCGCGGCCACGCTGCTCGCGTTGCAACTGCCGATCCCCGCCGAACAATGGCTGCCGACGGGCTTTTCGCTATCGAAGTTCCTGGTGGCGGTGAGCATTGCCGTGACCTGGCAACTGTCCTATGCGCCTTATGTGGCCGACTACTCGCGCTACCTGCCGAGCAACACGCCGACCGCCAAGGTGTTCTGGTACAGCTATGCCGGCACGGTCAGCGGCGGGGCATGGATGATGATTCTGGGGGCGATGCTCAGCGTCGGCATCAGCGATTTCTCCAGTAACGTCGGCAGTCATGTCGCCGGGTTGTTCGGCAGCGGCGCGTTGCTGCTGTTCGTCTTCATCCTGTATGGCCAGGTGTCGATCAACGTCTTCAACCTGTATGGCGCCTTCATGTCGACCATCACCGTGATCGAACCCTTTACCCGGCTCAAGGTGACGCCGCGGGTGCGCGGCCTGTTCATGCTGGTGATCAGCCTGGTGGCCACGGCCTTGTGCACCATCAGTCAGGATGACTTCATCAACTTCTTCCTCAACTTCATCTTCTTCATGAGCTACTTCCTGATCCCCTGGACGGCGATCAATCTGGTGGACTACTACTGCCTGCGCAAAGGCCAGTACCGGATCGCCGACATCTTCGACCTGGACGGGATCTACGGGCGCGTCAACTGGATCGCCTGCGGCAGTTTCCTGCTGGCGATAGCCCTGGAAATCCCGTTCATGAACACCACGTTCTATGTCGGTCCCGTCGCTACCGCGCTTGACGGCGTCGACCTGGCCTGGCTGGTCGGGCTGCTGGTGCCCGCCTTCAGTTACTACGGGTTGATGAAACTCGGCAAGCGCGCCCACGGGGTCGGCGAACTGTCTTGATCCACGGCTGAAAAACCAGGCTGCCGGCCCGACTCGCCGGCCGGCGGCCTTATGTCACCCTGATTGCGGCTGGACTGGTGGTGCATGGCCAGCAACTGGTAGCCTGAGCCCCCTTGCCTGCGGGTCTGTGATGGATCATCGGCGTCGCAACGACACCTCGATGATCACTTCGCCCCTTTATCAATCAAGACGACGGTGACTCTTTTGCTCAGCCCCCCCCCTGCCCTTGCCCGCGATATCGACGGCAAAGCCATTTCCGCCCGGGTTCTCGACGAGGTTCGGGAAGAAGTCCTGGCCCTCGCCAGCCAGCAGATCTACCCGGCCCTCGCCGTACTGCTCGTCGGTGAAGACCCGGCCAGCGAAGTCTATGTGCGCAACAAACTGCTACGGGCCAGGGAGGTCGGCATCCGCTCCCTGGAGTACCGTCTGGCGCACAGTGCCAGCCAGCGCGAAGTACTGGAGCTGATTGCACGATTGAACGCCGATGCCACGGTGAACGGGATCCTGGTGCAGTTGCCCTTGCCGGCGCATATCGACGAGCAGGCGGTGATTCATGCCATCCACCCGATCAAGGACGTGGACGGTTTTCATCGGGAAAACGTCGGCGGCCTGGTGCAAGGCATCGAAGTCCTGACGCCCTGCACACCCAGCGGCTGTATGCGTCTGCTGCGTGAAACCTGCGGTGAGTTGAGTGGCTTGCATGCGGTGGTCATCGGTCGCTCGAATATTGTCGGCAAGCCGATGGCGACCCTGCTGCTGCAGGCCGACTGCTCGGTCAGTGTGGTGCACTCGCGCAGTGTCGATGCGCCGACGCTGTGTCGAATGGCGGACATCGTTGTTGCTGCGGTGGGTCGACCACAGTTGATCGATGCCAGTTGGCTCAAGCCCGGGGCCGTGGTGATCGATGTCGGGATCAACCGGATTGCCGGCGAATCCGGCCCGCGCCTGGTGGGCGATGTCGATTACGCCAGTGCGCGCACCGTTGCCAGCGCGATCACGCCGGTGCCCGGGGGCGTTGGGCCGATGACCATTGCGTATTTGCTGAAGAACACGCTGATTGCCAGCCAGTTGCAGCGTACGGCAGGCCTTGGCGGGTTGCTGTCGGTCAGTGTGCCATTGTCGAACTGAGTGCATTTCAACCTGTAGGAGCTGGCTTGCCAGCGAAGGTCTAAAGGGCGACGCGTTTATTCAGGAGAAACACGTCAACGTTGACGTCCTTCGCTGGCAAGCCAGCTCCTACAGTGATCAGGTACATGCGCAGGGATGGTTTGGCTGTCAGGCCGCCTTCGGCCAAAAATCCCGGGCAAAAAAAATCCCGGGCAGCTGATGGACGCCCGGGACTTAAAAATGCATAAACCGTGGTGGTGAACGCGGGGCGAATATTACGCAATATTTCTGACTGTAACAAGATATTTTAGCTAACCATCCAGTTACTAATATCTCCAAGCCCTTAAATATCCACACTATTTTTAAGGCGACCTACAAAAACCAACGGTATTCCCGCGCACTGATGTCCTGCATGAACGCCAGGTGATCCTGCCGTTTGTTCTCGCAGTAGACATCCACGAACTCCGCGCCCAACCCCTCGCGCAACGGCGCATGGCGTTGCATCGACTGCACCGCTTCGAGCATCTCCAGCGGAAAATCGATACCGCTGTTGCGGTCTTCGTTGAGTGGTGCGATCGGCTCGCGACCGGCTTGCAGTCCCTGTTCCAGCCCCACCAGAATCGCCGCCAGCACCAGATAAGGGTTGGCATCGGCACCTGACAGGCGATGTTCGATCCGCAGGTTCCGCTCATCCGATTCGGGCACCCGCAGACAGGCGTCACGGTCTTCGAAGCCCCAGCTGGCCCGCGTCGCGACGTTCACCGTGCCGCTCAAGCGCCGCATGGCATTGTGATTCGGGGCAAAGATCGGCATGCAATGGGGCAATACCTCAAGACAGCCTGCCACCGCATGGCGCAGCGCCTGCTGCCCGTCGACGGCCAACAGGTTATTCCCCGCCTCGTCGTAGAGGCTGACATGGACATGCATGCCGTTGCCCGGATGGTGCAGATAAGGTTTGGCCATGAAGCTGGCGCGATAGTCATGCTTGAGCGCCACGCCCCGCGTGCTGCGGCAGAACAGGGCCGCCCAGTCTGCGGCGCGCAGACCGTCATCGAGGTGACCGAAGTTGATTTCGAACTGGCCAGGGCCCAGCTCGGCAGTGATCACCGTGGCATCGATGCCTTGCGCCTGCGCGGTCTCGACCATGTCATCGAGCACCGCGGAAAATCGCGACAGGCGCTCGATGTGCATGTTTGGCTGGTCGTCCGCATCGCCGCTCAGCGGATCGCGCGGAAACTGGGGCAGGCCACCCTGTAACTGTCGATCGAACAGATAGAATTCCAGCTCGAACGCCACCACCGGGAAAATCCCTTTGCGCCCGAGCCTTTCCAGCACCTGCGCCAATACTTCCCGCGGTTCGAAGACAATCGGTTGTTCCGTGCCGCTCGAAGTGATCAGCATCTGCCCCAGCGCCTGCTTTTCCCAACCCACCCGTTTCAAGGTGCCAGGCACCAGGCGCCGGGGCGCATCCGGATCGCCGTCGTTGAAACAGTAGTCGCCAATCTTGAACAGCCCCCCTTGAGTCCCCAGCAACACACAGTTCTGCGGCAGCTTGAGGGCGCTGCCGGCAGCGACCTTTTCCAGCATCTCGATCGGGTAGCGCTTGCCGTAGAAATGCCCGGGAATGTCCAGGGAGATCAGGTCCACATAACGCACATCCGGGTAACGCTGGCGGAAGGTGCGAACTTCGGCGAGCAGATCGGAGCAGACAGCATCCATCGTTGATAGTCCTTGTCGTGTCATCAGGTGTAGACCCACAGCACGCGGGTGAGTCGGTCCGAGAGGTTGCCGTAGCGGCAGTGGGCATGACTGGCCAGTTGAAAACTGTCGCCAGCCTGCAAGGTGACCGGCTCGTCGTCAGCCAGCCATAACGTCAGCTCGCCTTCCAGGACATAACCGCCCTGCTCCGAGCTGTCATTCATGTGCCGGTCACCGCTGCTGGCGCCGGGCTCGAGCTGGCTTTCCAGCATCGAGAACGAGGCGCGCATCTTGGGCGAGACCAGGATGTCGGTGATGCCGTCGGCGTAATACAGGGTGCGACGCTCGTCCGGACGGGTCACCCACCGCAGGGCCATGGGTTTGGGCAGACTGTAGAAATAAGTGGTCGGCACGCCGAGGGTTTCGCTGATGGCGGTCAAGTCCGCCACCGTCGGCCGTGACAATCCGCGCTCGACCTGGGAGAGAAAGCCCACGGAACGACCGATCTTGTCCGCCAAATCCTTGAGCGTGTATTTCTTGTGCTTGCGCAGGTCCTGGATCAGGATCGCCAGCGCCGAGATTTCTTCTTGCATGTCCATCCAAAGGCTTCCAGAAAGGGTGCAATTCAAAGGCTGTCGCGCAGTCGGTACCAGGCCTTGCCGATGGCTTCCAGTGGCGCCGCCATGTATTTTCCGCCGGGGAAACTGCCGTTGACCAATCCCTGGTACAACTCCAGCTCATCCGGCTGCCCCAGTATCGCGTCCGACACTGCGCGGGCCCCGGCCAGCGTCGGCAGTACGCCGTGCCCCGAATACCCCTGCAGCCAATAAAGTTCGCCCCGTCGACCGATGTCCGGGGTGCGCTTGAGGGTCAGGTCGATGTGTCCGCCCCAGGCGAATTGCAGCTCGACGCCCTTGAGCTGGGGGAACACACGCTCCAGGCAGGGCCGGGTCGCGGCGGCGATGTCCCGGGGCATTCCGCCCAGATAGGTGCAGCCACCGCCGAACAGCAGGCGGTTGTCCGGGGTGCGGCGGAAATAATCGAGCACGAACTGATTGTCGGTGACGCACACATTGCTCGGTAACAGCGCGCTCGCCTGCTGTGCCGTGAGCGGCGCCGTGGCCACCTGATAGGTGCCGACCGGCAATACACAACTCGACAGCTTCGGCTCCAGCCGATCGAGATAAGCGTTGCACGCCAGCACCAACACGTCGGCCCGAATGCGGCCGCGCCCGGTGGTGACCACGTACTGATTGCCCGCTTCGCGATAACTCAAGGCTTTACTCTGCTCATGAATCTTGCCACCGGCACGCTCGATCGCGGCGGCCAGGCCAAGTGCCAGCTTCAACGGATTCAGGTGCCCGCCTTCCGGATCGAACAGGCCTGCCTGATAGCGCTCACTGGCGACCCATTGCGGCAACTGCGCACGGGGGATGAACTGCAACCCGTCGTGGCCCCATTTGTGGCTGGCCTCATGCTGCCACTCAGTGAGCAGCTTGACCCGCCGCGGCATCACCGACGTCCACAGATGACCCGCCCGATAATCACACTCGAAAGCATGCCGTGCCGGTAACGCGCGCAACTCCCGCGCAGCCCAGCGCATGCCCTCCCACAAGCGCCGCGCCCGTTCATGGCCCAGCGCCGCCTCCAGTGGCGGCATGTCGCACGACCAACCGAGAATGGCCTGGCCGCCATTACGTCCCGACGCGGCCCATGCCACCCGGCTGGCTTCCAGCACGGTCACGCGCTTGCCGGCCAAGGCCAGTCGCAGCGCGGTATGCAGGCCGCTGAAGCCGGCGCCGATGATCAACACTTCCGCGTCCTGCTCCCCTTCCAGGGCCGCTCGATCGACTAAAAGATCCGCACAGCTGTGGGCGTAGTAACTGTCGACGTGCCGGGTGGATTGTTGAAACATGCGGGCCTCATGAAATTTTATATTTATAATTTCATGAAAAAATACAGGTTAAATTTCACAGCCGCAACCTTTCAGCCGGAAAAAGGCTATTCACGCCATCCTGGGAAATACCGATAACGGTAGGAGCCAGCTTGCTGGCGATGGACTCAAGTGCGCCTTGTCGGATCGCCGCACCGCAGCGAAGGGGCCGGCACATTCAATATCATTGTTGCCTGTGACACCGCCTTCGCTGGCAAGCCAGCTCCTACAGGGCCTGTCATGCGATAGGGATCAGCGGATCCGCAGCGGCCCAGGCCGTTTCGCGATCGGCCAGCGGTGGGTAGATCCACTGGGTGTTGATCTGGGTCTTCAGCGCCTTGCCTTCCTGCCTGACCAGCTTGACCTGGCGATCCCAGCCTTCGGTGTACACCGCGCCCCACGCCCCCAGGTCCAGACAGGTGACGTATTTGGGCTGGCGGTACGGCGTCGGGTCCACCCCCAGGATCTGCGCGGCGACGTTGTTGCCGGCGTGGCGGCCCAACACGATGGCGTGCTGGCAAGTCATCAAGGCGTAATTGCCGATGTCGTCAGTGGCGGCGTAGGCGACATCGCCGGTGGCGAAGATGTCGTCCTGGCCGATGACTTGCAGGTGGCTGTCCACGTGCAGCCGGCCCAGATGATCGCGTTCGGCGGGGATCTGCTCGGTCAGCGAGCTGGCGCGCACGCCGGTGGTCCAGATCACGGTGCTGGCGTCGATGCGCTGGCCGTCACTCAGGTCCACCCCATCGGCGTCGATGGCGACCACCGAGGCTCGCAAGTGCCATTTCACCCCCGTCTCGAGACTGGCTTCTTCGATCGACCTGGCGATCTCCGGCCCCATGGATCCGCCGATTTTCTCCCCGCGATCGACAATGATCACTTCGATATCGGCCTCGTCACCGAGGATCGCCCGCAAGCGGGCCGGCATTTCGGTCGCCGTTTCAATCCCGGTGAAGCCACCGCCGGCGACGACCACTGTGTTGCGGGCTTTGCTGTGCGGCTGGTCGGCCAGGGATTTGAGGTGGTTTTCCAGGCGTATGGCCTGTTCGATCTGGTCGACGTCGAACGCATGTTCGGTCACACCCGGAGTGCTGGACTGTGCCAGGCGGCTGCCGGTGGCCAGAACGAGTTTGTCGTAGCTGCAAGTGTGGCGGGTGCCCGAAGCATCGAGGTAGCCCACCCGCTTTTGCTGCACATCGATGGAGTCCGCAGCGCCCTTGATGAACTTGACGCCGACCGCCTCGAACAGCTCGCCGATCGGTGCCGCCAGTTGGTGCGCATTCGGTTCATAGAAGCGCGGACGAACGCGCAGCTCGGCCTGCGGGGCCAACACGGTGACTTCAACGTCGTTGTGAGCATGGATATCGAACAGGCGGGTCGCACTCAACGCCGTCCACATGCCACCGAAACCTGCGCCGATTACCAGAATGTGCTGTTTCATTTTCAACTCCGGGGGAAGACCAATGATGAGTTCGCAAGCGGTCGCACACCTGTCAGTGCCGACCGAACAACTACGACTGTATTGATCCGAGTTACTTCGCGCAATGGTTTTTTTGTGATGGTTGCTATCGACGTATTCGATTTCTAAGCAGCCGCATCACTATGGCGCGCCCTGCCATTGAGCGCGTACCAGGCGCGTTGCCTGACTCACGTCCAGCTGCTAATATTTGCGACAACATTAGTCGGAGATACCGATGTCTCTTTACAGCGCTGGCGTCGAGTACGGCATTCATTGCCTGATTTTTCTGGTGGGTCACCACGGGGACACCCGGGAGGCGAGTGTGCGCGACCTCGCCGAGTTGCAAGGCGTGCCTCTGGATTATCTGGCAAAAATCTTCACCCGACTGGCCAAGGCCAAGCTGGTGGTGGCGACCGAGGGGGTGCGCGGCGGGTTCAAGCTGGCCAGGCCTGCCGACGAAATCAGCGTGCTCGATATCGTCAATGCCGTCGACGGCCAGAAACTCATCTTTGATTGCCGCGAGATTCGTGGGCGCTGCGCGTTGTTCGAAGGCGCCACGCCCGACTGGGCGGTGGCCGGTCCCTGCGCGGTGCATGCCGTGATGATGACGGCGCAGAAACGCATGGAAGAAGCCCTCGCCCAGCAGACCATTCTGGATCTGGCGCGCAAGGTCGGGCGCAAGGCCCCGCCGGAATTCGGCGAGCAAGTGGACCACTGGATGAGCGATCGTCGGGAAAAGAAAAGCGCTGCAAACGCTCAGGCAAGCGACGACACACTCATCCAGGTGAACGAGATCCGCGATTGAATCCTACAGACAGTCGCGCACAGCCTGGCGCAGCGCCGCTGATTTAGCCCAGGGCGGTCCCTGATACAGCGATACGCGACTGCCGTCTTTGGATTTCACGATATCGAGGATTTCGTCGGCTGTGATGATGCTCGGCGCCGTGATCCGGTAGCCATTGGAAATCCCCGCCTGAGTCGAGTTGGGCACCACTTGCTGCCAGGCCGGCAGGACGCAGGCAGCGTATTCCTTCGGCGGTTTTTCGCTGTACTTGCTGAAATTCGGTTCACCCGGCACCACCGACGCGGGCAACGAACAGCCCGCCAGCAACGCCACCCCCAAGGCCCCGATCAACATTCGCATGACGCTTCCCTTTCCTGAAAAGGACGCAATGTAGCGCGTCGCTGATCAGACATCCATCCATTGAGCAGAACTCAGTGCGGGGCATTTGTATCATCCGATTCCGGATAAGACCTGGCGTTCAGATAGGTCATCCACCGTTCGTAGGCATCATGCTGCCATTGACTGACCCGTTCCCATTCCGGGCCGCTCAGCTGATGAGCAGAAATAAGCTTCATCATTTCCGTGGTGGCCGCGTCGAGATCGACTATCAGCTCATGGGCATGAAATCTGAAATCATCGGTAGTCGTCATTTGAAAGGGCCTCGTCACAGCAAGTAATTGGCTACCTCAATACGACACCAACCTGCCGAATTCGCGTTATTTTCCCGACAAAAGGACGCGCCTTTCACGCCTAGCCTTTGACGCAGACCACCTGGCGCAGGGTGTGCACCACTTCCACCAGTTCGCGCTGAGCCTGCATGACCTTGTCGATATCCTTGTAGGCCATCGGTATTTCATCAATCACCGATGCATCCTTGCGGCACTCCACATGGGCCGTGGCGCGGACCTGATCGTCGACGGTGAAGGTATTTTTCGCTTTGGTACGGCTCATGGTGCGCCCGGCGCCATGGCTGCAGGAGCAGAACGATTGTTCGTTGCCCAGGCCGCGGACGATGAAGCTTTTCGCCCCCATGGAGCCGGGAATGATCCCCAGTTCGCCTTTTTTTGCCGACACCGCGCCCTTGCGGGTGACCCACACGTCCTCACCGAAATGCCGCTCTTTCTGCACATAGTTGTGATGGCAATTGACGGCCTCCAGCGCGACCTCGAATGGCTTGTGGATCACTTGCCGGGTGGCCCCGATCACCGCCTGCATCATCAAGGCACGGTTCTGCCGGGCGAAATCCTGGGCCCAGCCCACCGCTTCGACATAGTCCGTGAAATGCCGACTGCCTTCTTCGAAGTAGGCCAGGTCGCGGTCCGGCAGATTGGCCAGGTGCTGACGCATGTCTGCCTGGGCCAATTGAATGAACAGGTTGCCAATGGCGTTACCGACGCCGCGCGAGCCGCTGTGCAGCATGAACCAGACCCTGTCGGCCTCGTCCAGGCAGACCTCGATGAAATGATTGCCGCTGCCCAGCGTGCCCAAATGGTGGCGGTTGTTGGTGCTGGCCAGTTTCGGGTATTTGGCGGTGATGGCCTTGAACCGCGGGTCCAGCGCCGCCCAGGCCTGATCCGCCTGCCTTGGCACGCTGTGCCACGCGCCTTCGTCGCGGCGACCCCGGCTCAGTGTCCGGCCGTGGGGTACGGCCCTTTCGATGGCGCTGCGCAGCGCGTGCAGGTTGTCGGGCAAGTCGGCGGCGCTCAGCGTGGTGCACGCGGCGATCATGCCGCAGCCGATGTCGACCCCGACCGCGGCCGGGATGATCGCGCCCACGGTGGGGATCACGCTGCCAATGGTCGACCCTTTGCCCAGATGCACATCGGGCATGACCGCCAGGTGTTTGAAGATGAACGGCATCTTCGCGGTGTTGATCAATTGCTGCCGGGCTTCGCTCTCGACCGGGACGCCCTCGGTCCACAGCTTGATCGGCTTGCCGTTACGCACTGCCAACAATTGCCAGGTAGAGGCTTGCATGATTGCGGTTCTATAGGTATCGGACGAACTTAACGCTCCCCCGCCGAAATGGGACTAAAATTTCTTAGCGGAGCTTATCAGGAGAGCATTATGTGGCTTAACGAATCGGAAAACGAACTTCGTCGCGACCTGCAAAGCGTTGCCTCGGACTTGCGATGGTCGGCGGTCGAGCTTTTGCGCATCGCGGACCAGTTGCGCCAGGCGGGCAATGATGTAGACGCACAGGCAGCCCTACGCTTGTGCGACCTGTTCCAGGGCGACGAACAGCGTTTGGCGGGCTATGCCGAAGAGGTGAAGGCCAAGGCGATCAGTCGAAAAGAGCACAATCCGCCTGAACACGACAAGCCCCGGCAAACCGGGGCTTAAGGCGCACTATTTATCGGTTTTCTGACTGGTGGCGGGCTTTTTTGCCCGGGATTTGTAACCGGGGAGAGAGGCTGCAAAGGCCAGCGCCTCTTCCCTGCTGGCAAACGCGCCGAGCCGGTCACCCTCGGTGCAGACCCGCCATGGGCCGTTGTTGACGCTGAGTACGTCATAACCGTTCATGTGCATCTTGTTGAGCATGGGAACACTCATGGTTACCTCCTGTTCGGCAGTGATCAGCCACCTTTGAGTTGATTACCTTACACCCGCCCCTTACTTAAATGCAGACCAGACGTCGCGCCGGTGGTTGCAATCGGTTTGCACTTTCTCTGCCTCCCGCCACTCCAACCTATCAAGCAGCAATCGGGACGGTTCCGGCCGGAATATTGCATTCTTATGTCTGATTCATGACAACAGGCGATCAAGTGGCACATGAAAGTACGCGCAACCGTCATTTGCGAGCAGGACCGGCATATTCTGCTGGTGCGCAAGCTCAAGAGTCGCTGGACGCTGCCGGGCGGCAAGGTCGAGCGCGGTGAAACCATCGCGGGCGCGGCCATGCGCGAACTTCACGAAGAAACCGGGCTGGGGATCGACGGCCTGCTGTATCTGATGGAGCTGCAAACCGGCAGTACCCGACACCACGTCTACGAGGCCTCGGTGCTGAACCCGGGAGAGGCCCGGCCGCAAAACGAAATCTTCGATTGCATCTGGTATCCGCTGGACGCGATACACAACCTGGACACAAGCGACGCTACGCTCAGGATCGTCCAGGCGTTTCGGCGTCGCTTTTGATCGGCGGGCCGCATCAATCCCGGCACCGCCACTTATTGTAAACGCCCGCTATTGCGTCAGCGTCCTCCCTTCGAAGCTCGAACGCCGCTCCTCCATGAGCTCCTGTTAACCCGTTGAGTGCGCATCTTCCACACTTTGTGTCTTCTGGTGACACCGTGGGGTGCATTCAATTCGTTGCCCTCGCTCATTCCGAGCCACCTCAAAAAAATACTGCTTTAAAAAACAGTTCCTTGGGCGTCGCGGACGCCATCGGCGGATTGATTGGCGCAGCATTTGCTTAATTGTACGTCGTACAATTACCCCGATCTTCCGATCGGTCACTTCGAGCACGGCCGCGAAAGCAGCTGGGGGAATAATGATGCCCGACTCACCGTTAAAGCACCCTGATCACTCTTCGATAGCAGACCTGCCTCAAGTAACGTCCAACAACGGGTTGGCAACGTCTCTCAAAGAACGCCACGTCATGTTGATCGCCATCGGCGGCGTCATTGGTGCCGGGTTGTTTCTGGGTTCCGGCAAGGCGATTGCCCACGCAGGCCCTGCCTTGCTGATTGCCTATGGGATCTGTGGCTTCATGATTTACCTGGTGGCCCGGGCGCTGGGCGAGCTGTCGCTTTACCGTCCGAACAGCGGTTCGTTCGCGGCCTTTGCCGAAGAGTTCCTGGGGCCGCGCATAGGCTTCATCACCGGTTGGTCATACTGGCTGATCTGGATTCTGGTGGGCATCGTCGAAGTCACCGCCATCGGAATGCTGGTGAAATATTGGTTTCCACAAGTGCCACAGTGGATTCCCGCATTGATCACCACCAGCGTGTTGATGGCGAGCAACCTGTTCAATGTCAAAGCATTCGGCGAAATCGAGTTCTGGCTGGCACTGATCAAGGTGGTGACCATCGTCGGCCTGATTGCCGCCGGTGTGATCATTCTGATCTTCGGCCTCGACATCTCGGCAGCGTCGCAACCTTCAATTGCCAACCTGTGGCGCCACGGGGGCTTCCTGCCCCAAGGCTGGAGCGGCCTGCTGTACGCGATTCCCGTCGCGGCCTTCGGCTTTGCCGGTGTCGAGGTGATAGGTGTCGTCGCCGCTGAAACGGCCAATCCGCAACGCACCCTGCCCAGGGCCATCAACAGCATTATCTGGCGCATGTTCATTTTTTACATCGGATCGATGGCGATCGTCATGGCGCTTTATCCATGGAACCAGATCAGCACCGAGCAAAGTCCATTCGTCACGGTGTTCGAAAGCCTCGGCCTGGGCATCGCCGCCGGCTTGATCAATTTCGTGGTCATCACCGCCCTGGCGTCATCGTGCAACACCGGCCTCTTCGCCACCAGCCGCATGCTGTTTGCGTTGTCCCATACCGGACAGGCACCCCGGAGTTTGCAAAAGCTGAGTCGAAACCAGATACCTGCCCGCTGCCTCATGGTTTCAACCGCCCTGTTGCTGGTCGGCGTGCTGCTCAATTACATGATCCCGGACAGTATTTTCGGACTCTTGATCACAGGGGTGCTGGGACTGTTGATCTGGGTATGGATGGTGATCATCCTTTCCCACCTGGCCTATCGCCGAAAAGTAAATCGAGGCGAGTTGCCTGCCGTGGCCTATCGCATGCCATGGGCCGGTCCAAGTAGCGTGCTGGTGCTGGTCTTTCTTTCGGTGCTGGCCGTGCTGGTCGCCTGGGACCCGCAAACCCGTACCGCCTACTACGTGACCTTTGCCTGGTTTGTGCTGCTGTTGCTGGCGTATTCCAGGCTGAACCTGCAAAAAACGGCATCTGTCTGTTCTGTTACCCACTAGGCACACCCTCCCCGTTTAGTTGTCCAGAGAGTCCCATATGTCTGCGATCGAGGCCTGCAATCACGTATTGCAACCAGAGCTTGATGCCTGCATCGAGCGATTCATCCGTGCCAATCCTGGCAGTGCACGCCAGTTTGATCTGGCAGCTCGAGTCATGCCCGGCGGCAACACCCGTTCGGTGCTGTTTTACCCACCCTTCCCGCTGACAATGTCTGGCGGCCATGGTTGTTTCCTGACTGACCTGGATGGGCATTGCTATATCGACTTTGTCGCCGAATACACGGCGGCCCTTTATGGTCACTCCAACAGCGTCATTACCCAGGCGCTGTCACAAGCCATGGCGAACGGGATGAACCTGAGTGCGCATACTCTACTCGAAGCCAGACTGGCGACCCTGATCGTTGATCGATTCAGTTGCGTCGAGCAAGTGCGTTTCACCAACTCCGGCACCGAAGCCAACTTGCTCGCGCTTGCCGCCGCGACGGCCTTTACCGGGCGTACCGGCATCATTGCCTTTTCCGGCGGCTACCACGGCGGCGCCCTGAACTTTGTGGGTCCGTCCACGGCGATGAACGTCCCGCATCGTGTTTACCTGGCGGACTACAACGATCTGCAAAGTGTCGAACGCCTTCTGGATGAACATCGAGATGAGATTGCGGCGATCCTGGTGGAACCCATGCTCGGTGCCGGTGGCTGCCTCTGTGCAGCTCCGGGCTTTCTCGAAGGCTTGCGCGAGCTGGCCCTGACGCATGACGCGCTGCTGATCTTCGATGAAGTCATGACCTCGCGCCTCGCGCCCGGTGGCCTGCAGCAGAAACTGCGGGTCACACCGGACCTGATCACCTTGGGTAAGTACCTGGGCGGTGGCCTGCCCTGCGGCATGCTCGGGGGCAGGCACTCGATCATGATGCAGTTCGACCCGCGTCGTCAGGTTCTGTCCCATGCAGGGACCTTCAACAATAACGTGCTGACCCTGGCTGCGGGAATCGCCGGGCTGGAACAGTTGTACGTGGAGGAAACCGCATTGGCGCTCAATGCCAGGGGCGATGCCCTGCGCGCCACACTCAACGCGGTGCTGGCACAGGCCAAGGCGCCCTTGCAGTTCACGGGGCAAGGATCGGTGATGAACTTGCATCCGACAGCAAAAAATATTCGGCATCCGGCAGACATTCCCCAGGATCGAAATCACGTCCGCGACCTGTTCTTTTTCCATCTGATCGAGAACGGCATTTACATCGCCCGTCGCGGCTTGATCGCACTGAGCCTGCCGCTGGGCGAACGCGAATTCTCGGCACTGGTTGGCGCTGTCCAGAGCTTCATTGAGCGATACGGAGCGAGGTTGCCGGCTGATTGACAATCATGCCGCCGTGCGGGGGAAAAGCTGCCCGCACGGAAAACGATCACGCCTCAAAACCTGTGGGATTTCCTGTCCAAGACAGCGAATCCCTTAGTCGGTATTCTTTCGCCTTTGCCTAGCGCGGAACGAAATACCCATGACCAGCAAATCCGAAAACCCACGAGGCAGACGAAAAAAATCCGCCGGGGACGACCCGAAAAATGTATTGAACAAAGAGACCATCGTCACAGCGGCGCTGGATCTGATCGATAAAGACGGGCTTGAAAAATTCAGCCTGCGCCACCTGGCCACTGCGCTGGGCGCCTACCCCACCGCCATTTACTGGTATGTCGCTTCCCGCGAGTTGCTGTTGGCAGAGGTATTGAACAAAGTGTTGAGCCATTCGGCGCCTGTGCAACAGGCGCACTGGCAAGACTATTTGCGAGAAGCCATGGCCAACTGCCGCAATGCCGTGCGGCGACACCCGAACATTGCGCCACTGCTCGGCGCGCAGCTGTTCTCCAACACCAACAGTGATTTTCTCCTGGCCGAAGGCTCGCTGGCCGCACTGCAACAGGCGGGTTTCAGCGGACCATCGCTGGCCGGTGCCTACAACACCTTCATTGCAGCGCTCGCCGGCTTTACCACTCAAGAATTTGCACCGCTGCCGGAAAACACTGCGGCCTGGCAGGACCAGGTCCAGGAACGCCTTGGGCAAATCGATCCACAAGAGCACCCGAACCTGGCAGGAAACCTGGACCAACTGCGCAACCGCAGTTTCATGCTGCGCTGGCAAAACGGTGTGCACGTGTCGATGGATGAAAGCTTCGAGTTCTACACCGAGACCGTCATTGCCGGGCTCGAGACGATGGCAGTGCGATCGAGTGCGCGCCGTCTGTAGGTGAGGGTGATTCGCCGCGGCATGCGGCGCTTCACAATCCGCTCAAGGCAATTTTTTCCAACAGCGAAAATTTAATTGTACGTCGTACAATTTATAATTAAGATCCCTCACGCCTGAAGAAACTCATCAGCTGGTTGCCCCTATAAAAACAACAGCAGAGGTCCTTTATCGTGACAAATACGCTGCCTTCTTCCGATACCGTCATTCAGGGCCAGTTGTTGTGGCAGCCTTCACTGGAGCATATCCAACAGACTAATCTCACCCGTTACCTGAATTGGCTGGAGCGTGAGCGCGGTCTCAACTTTGCCGATTACCCCGCATTGTGGACGTGGTCGGTCAACGACCTGGATGCCTTCTGGCAATCGATCTGGGATCATTTTCAAGTGCAGTCTTCGGCGCGCCACAGCGCCGTGCTGGCCAGGCGCACGATGCCCGGCGCGCAGTGGTTTCCCGGCGCACGCCTGAACTTCGCCGAACACATATTGCGCAACGAACGAGGCGATACCGATGCGCTGCTCTACCAGAGCGAGTCCGATGGACTGCAAGCCATGTCCTGGAAAGACTTCGCCGATCAGGTACGCAGCCTCGCCACCTACCTGCGGGAACTGGGTGTGCAGCCCGGGGATCGTATCGTCGCCTACATGCCGAACATTCCCGAGACCATGATCGCACTATGCGCCAGCGCTGCCATCGGTGCTGTCTGGTCCAGTTGCTCACCGGACTTCGGCGCCAGCGGCGTACTGGATCGGGTGCGCCAGCTGAGTCCCAGGATTCTCATCGCCGTCGATGGCTACCGCTACGGCGGGCAGCCCCATGATTGTCGCGCGCAGGTGCGGCAGATTGCGCAGACGCTGGAGAGTATCGAGCAGGTCATCGTTCTGCCGGTGTTGTTTCCCCAGGCGCCCATCTGCATCCCGGAAGCCATCAGCTGGCACTCGCTGCGCCAGCGTCCGGCCGTGGCGGCGACTGAGTTTCACTTCGAACAACTGCCGTTCGAGCATCCGCTCTGGGTGCTGTTTTCTTCCGGCACCACTGGCCTGCCCAAAGCCATTGTCCAGAGCCACGGCGGCATTTTGCTGGAGCAATTGAAGGCCCTGCACCTGCACATGGATCTACGTCGGGGGGATACTGCGTTTTTCTTCACCACCACCGGCTGGATGATGTGGAACACGCTGGTCAGCACCTTGCTGTGTGGCGTACGGTCGGTGCTCTACGATGGCAACCCGACCTGGCCGCAAGCGGATGTACTGTGGCAAATGGTGCAGGACAGCGGTGCCAGTTTCTTTGGCACCAGCCCCACCTACATTGAATTGATGAAGCGCAAGGGAATCATCCCCTGCAAAGATTTCGACCTGTCGGCCCTGCGGACCGTCATGCCGGTCGGCTCGCCGCTTTCACCGGAGTGCAACGCCTGGTTCTATCGCAATCTGAAGCCGGACCTGTGGGTCACCACTGGCAGCGGCGGTACTGATATTTGCACCGGACTGGTCAGTGGCATTCCTACACTGGCAGTGCATGCCGGTGAAATCCAGGGGCGGGCCCTGGGTGTCGACGCCCATGCCTTTAATGAGCAGGGTGATCCTCTGACCGGTCAGGTTGGCGAGTTGGTGGTGACCGCGCCCATGCCGTCGATGCCGGTGTATTTCTGGAATGATCCCAACGGCGAACGTTATCTTGACAGCTACTTCCAGACCTACCCGGGTGTATGGCGCCACGGCGATTTCTTTTTACTCAATGCCCGCGGCAGCTGCCAGGTCCTGGGCCGCTCCGACGCTACGCTCAACCGTTTCGGCATTCGCATTGGCACAGCGGAAATCTATCGTGCGCTGGAGCGGATCGAAGCGGTTGAAGAGGCGCTGATCGTCAACCTGGATCTGCCCAAGGGGGGATTCTTCATGCCGTTGTTCGTCCAGTTGCGACCCGGGACCCACCTGGACGCCGTGCTTGAAGAACGCCTGCGCGACTGCCTGCGCCGCGAATGCACGCCCCGCCACGTCCCCGACTGCATCTACGCGGTGCCGCAGATCCCAATGACCCTGACTGGGAAGAAAATGGAAGTGCCGGTGCGCCGCATCCTGATGGGCCACCCCGTAGAAAAGGCTGCCAACAGGAATGCCATGCGTGATCCGCAAGCGCTGGACTTTTTCATCGAGTACGTAGGCCGCCAGACCGACTATCAGCTCTGACCCGCGCCTCTCTCGGGAGGGATCGCAGGGTTGTCGTCCATGCACAGTGCAGGAATATTTCAATCATGAGCCTGAAAGGAAAAGCCTTTATCGTCGGTGCCTATGAGCACCCCACGCGCCATGCCGTGGATCGTTCCCTGGCCCAACTGCACGCCGACGTCGCTCGTGGCGCCCTGGATGATGCAGGCCTGAGTATCGCCGATGTCGATGGATTCTTCTGCGCCGGTGATGTACCCGGCTGGACATCGCAAGGTGTGGGTCCCTTTTCCCTGGTCGAGTACCTTGGCATAAAACCCCAACATATCGAAACCACTGAAAGCTGGGGTTCTTCCTACATTCAGCATGTGGCCCAAGCCGCTCGCGCCATCGCCGAAGACCGCTGCAAGGTGGCGCTGATCACCCAGGCCGGACGTCCTCGGGCCGAGCGTCTGCGACCGGATGCCAGCCAACTCGGCCAAGCGCAGAGTGCCTGCGAGGCACCGTTTGAAACGCCCTATGGCGCAGCGGTCACCAATCTATACGCCATGTGTGCCATGCGACATCGCTACGAACATGGAACGACCGCCGAACAATTGGCCTGGATCAAGGTCGCAGCGTCACACCATGCCCGACACAACCCCAACGCCATGCTGCGCAAAGTCGTCAGCGTGGACGACGTGCTGAGCTCCCCCCTGGTTGCGGCCTCACTGCGACGGCTGGACTGCTGCGTCATCAGCGACGGTGGCGGTGCACTGGTCCTGGTACATCCCTCGGTAGCCCGTTCCCTGAAAAAACCGCTGATCACCCCGATCGGCTCCGGGTATTCGATCCAGCATTTGAATGGAGGCTACTTCGACCTGCTGGCTTCGGGTGGCGTCCAGTCGGGAGCCGATGCCTTGGCCCAGGCGGGGCTCAAACCCGGTGATATCCGCTATGCCTCACTCTATGACAGCTTCACCATCACGGTGCTCATTCAACTGGAAAACCTCGGTTTTTGCCCTCCGGGAAAAGGCGGTGCCTTCGTCGCCGACGGCAAACTGATCAGCGGCGAAGGCCCGCTGGCGGTGAACACCGATGGTGGAGGCCTGTGCAATAACCATCCGGGCAACCGAGGCGGTATGACCAAACTGATCGAGGCTGTGCGCCAACTGCGTGGCGAAGCACATCCAGCGGTTCAACTGCCCGACTGCACCCTCGCCATGGCCCACGGCACCGGGGGCCTGTTGGGCTCACGGCACGGCAGTGCCACAGTCATCCTGGAGAGAATCTGACATGCAGATCAATGCGCCTTGCATCAGCGTGGAAACGGCCCCTTTCTGGGACGCGGCCAATCATGACCAATTGCTGTTGCGTCGTTGCCTGGATACCGGCAAGCCCTACTGGTACCCCCGGGATCACAGTCCTTTTACCGGCTCCACACGCACCGACTGGATAGTCGCCAGTGGTGACGGCACCTTGTACAGCTTCAGTTACAGCCAGCGTGACGATCAGGTCCATTGCATCGCCTACGTCACGCTGGATGAAGGTCCGACAATGCTTTCAGTCGTAGCCTGCGATGACCCGCAAAAGCTACGCATCGGCCAACGCATGACAGTCGCTTTTGCGGCCAGTGCAAACGGGCAGAAAGTACCGATCTTCGTGCCCTTCGAACAGGGATGAAACTAGCCTAGATCACCGCCGCCGACCGGCAGGGTCATGCCGGTGATATAGGACGCTTCGTCGCTGGCCAGGAACAGGATAGCCGCGGCCTGTTCATCCAGGGTGCCGTAGCGTTTCATCAAGCTGCTGTCGAGGGTCTGGTCGACGATCTGCTGATACCACACTTTCTCCTCGGCACTTTGCTGCGCGGCGTTGCGCGGGATGGCCCGCGGCGGCGCTTCGGTACCACCGGGGGCGGTGGCGTTGACTCGAATGCCACGCCCGGCGGTTTCGAACGCCAGGCACGCGGTCAGCGCGTTCACCCCACCTTTCGCCGCACCGTAGGGCACGCGATTGACACTGCGGGTGGCGATGGACGACACGTTGACGATGGCGCCACTGCCCTGTTCAAGCATGAACGGCAGCGCGGCATGGCAGCACCACAGCGTCGGGAACAGCGAACGACGGACTTCGGCTTCGATCTGCTGCGGTTCGTAGTGTTCGAAAGGCTTGGTCCAGATCGTGCCGCCGACGTTGTTGACCAGCACGTCCAGGCGCCCGAAGCGCTCGACGGCGGCCTGCATCACCCGGCTGCATTCTTCGTATTGCTCAAGATCGGCCGTCAGGGCCAGCACCTGGCTGCCCGGCGCCAATGCCGCCTGCACTTCGAACACCAGCTCGGAGCGATCCACCAGGATCAACTGCGCGCCCTCGGCTGCCATGCGCTCGGCCACCCGGCGCCCGATACCTTGGGCGGCACCGGTAATCAACGCGACTTTTTCGTGAAATCTGTTCATGTGTACCTCACGCGGCGCTGGCGGCAAATTTTTCGTAGTAGAAGTTCGCCGGGGCGATGCCTTGTTCGCGAATGAACTGGCTGACCGCTTCGACCATCGGCGGCGGGCCGCACAGGTAGACATCGACGTCGCCGTCGTTCAAATGTTTGGGCTCGATGTGCTGGGTCACGTAGCCCTTGAGCGGGTGCCGGCTGTCGGGGCTGGCCACGCAGGCGCTGAAGCTGAAGTTGGGGATGCGGGCCGCGAAGGCTTCCAGGCGATCCATTTCCACCAGGTCGAAATCGTTGGTCACGCCATAGATCAGATGCAGCGGATGCTCACTGCCCTGCTCGGCGATTTTCTCCAGCATCGCGGTGAACGGCGCCAGGCCGGTACCGCCAGCCAGCAGCAACAACGGACGGCGGATCTCGCGCAGGTAAAAACTGCCCAGCGGCCCGGCCAGGCTTATGCTGTCGCCCGCCTTTGCCATGCCAGTGAGGAAGCTGCTCATCAGGCCGCCAGGCACGTTGCGGATCAGGAAGCTGACTTCGCCATCGCGCTGCAACGAGCTGAACGAGTAGGCGCGGGTCTGTTCGCTGCCGGGAATCCCCAGGTTCACGTACTGCCCCGGCAGGAACGCCAGTTTGCTCAAGGCTTCACCCTTGATCGACAGCGCAATGGTGCTGTCGGACAGCTGGCGCACGGCGCTGATGGTCGCGTCATAGCTGGCCTGGCGGGTGCGGCAGACATCCGAGGAGGTCGGCACGCGGACCACGCAATCGCTCAGGGCGCGCATCTGGCAGGTCAGGACAAAACCCTGCTCGGCCTCATCGCTGCTGAGGGCGTCTTCGATGTATTCCTCGCCCAAGTCATAACGACCGGCTTCGGCGAAACATTTGCAAGTGCCGCAGGCGCCGTCGCGGCAGTCCAGCGGAATGTTGATGCCCTGGCGGTACGCGGCATCGGCCACGGTTTCACCGGCATTGGCGTCGATAAAGCGGGTGACACCGTCTTCGAAGTTGAACGCAATGGAATGGGTCATGACGGCAGCCTCACAAATGGTAAACATCGATGACCTGGCGAACGTAGTCGTTCTTCAGGATCACTTTCTTGGCCTTGATCAGCGGGTTCTCACCGCGCACATCCAGGGTGTAGAAGCTGCTGCCGAAATAGCTGTCGACGGTCTTGTAGCGAAAGCTCAGGGTGTGCCAGTTGAAGCGCACCTTGCACAATCCGTCGGCCTGTTCGAGCAGCTCGATGTTGCTGATGTTGTGGGACGTGCGGGTGTCCGGCATGGTGGCGCTGGAGCGCTCGGTCTTGATCCGGAACACGCGGTCTTCCAGGCCGGTGCGGTTGCCGTACCAGATCAGCGAGATTTCCCGCTGCGGGTCTTCGGTCAACTCGTCGTTGTCGTCCCAGGACGGCATCCAGTAGGTGGCGTCCACTGCATACAATTCCAGCCATTCATCCCATTGCCGGTCATCGAGGTAGCGGGCTTCGCGATAGAGGAAGTCGCGCACGGCTTCATAGGTGATAGTCATTGCACGGCCTCCACTGCAATCAGGTCGGACTGCTCTGCGGCCAAGGCCTTGAGCATGGTCTGCTGCCAATATTTGTGCTGCAGCACGAACAGGCCTTCGTCTTCGGTGCGCACGCCGCTGAGCAGCGGATGCAGGTCGATTTCCTTCGCGGCCTCATCGGCGCCTTCGACCCAGTGCTCGGCACCACGGGACATGTCGTTCCAGGCCGTCGCGCTGCCCTCGTAACTGGTCTGGCAGGAGCGGAACTCTTCCAGGTCGTCCGGGGTGGCCATGCCGCTGACGTTGAAGAAATCCTCGTACTGGCGGATCCGGCTCGAACGGGCGTGATCGCTTTCACCTTTGGGGGCGATGCAGTAAATGGTGATTTCCGTGCGGTTGACCGAAATCGGCCGGGCGATACGGATCTGCGAGCTGAACTGGTCCATCAGGTACACGTTCGGGTACAGGCACAGGTTGCGCGAGTTCTCGATCATCCAGTCGGCGCGAGCCTTGCCGAAGTCCTGGGCCAGTTCGTCGCGACGCTCGTACAGCGGACGGTCCTCAGGGTTGGCCCAGCGGGTCCAGAGCAGCATGTGGCCCTTGTCGAAGGAGTAGAAACCACCGCCCTGCTTGGCCCAGCTGCCGGCGCTCATGGTCGGATTGTCATCGCCGGCCTCGCGCTGCTTGCGCTGGTTCTGGGTCGCGGCGTAGTTCCAGTGCACGGAGCTGACGTGATAGCCGTCGGCGCCGTTTTCGGCGGTGAGTTTCCAGTTGCCTTCGTAGATGTAGCTGGAGGAACCGCGCAGCACTTCCAGGCCATCGGCGGACTGGTCGACGATCATGTCGATGATCTTCGCCGACTCGCCCAGGTGCTCGACCAGCGGCAACACATCAGCGTTGAGGCTGCCGAACAGGAAGCCGCGATAGGATTCGAAACGCGCGACCTTGGTCAGGTCGTGGGAGCCTTCGCAGTTGAAGCTGGCCGGGTAGCCCGCTTCGGCCGGATCCTTGACCTTGAGCAGCTTGCCGGAGTTGTTGAAGGTCCAGCCGTGGAACGGACAGGTGTAGGAGCTCTTGTTGCCGGACTTGTGCCGGCACAGCGTCGCGCCGCGATGGCTGCAGGCGTTGAGGAATGCGTTGAGCACACCGTCCTTGTTGCGCGCGATGAAGATCGACTGGCGCCCCATGGTGGTGGTGTAGAAATCGTTTTTGTTGGGAATCTGGCTTTCGTGGGCGAGATACAGCCAGTTGCCTTCGAAGATGTGTTTCATCTCGAGGTCAAACAGCCGCGGGTCGGTGAACATCTCGCGTTTGCAGCGATAGATGCCCTGCTCTGGATCGTCTTCAAGCAGGGAATGCAGGTATTCGGGTCGCAGGGTCATGGCCACCGCCTCCATTGTTATTGTCAGGCAGGACCATGCTAGGACGGGGGGATGGTTCGGACTATCCGCTGGGTGCAGACCTGTATCCGTTTAGTGCAGCCCCAAGGGACTAGATACTGCCGTTGAATCGGCGGTGCATGCGGACCGCAGGAGCCGGCTTGCTGGCGAAGGCGTCTGCATGGGCGATGCAAGGCTTGAGGCCGCCTTCGCTGGCAAGCCAGCTCCTACAGCTGATCTGTGTCGAGATGATAGAAGGTCAGTGCCGGCGCTTGAGGGTGTCCGAAGGCAATTCGCCGAATTGCTTGCGGTAGTTGTCCGAAAACCGTCCCAGGTGCAGGAAGCCGTAATCCATGGCCACCTCCGTGACATTGCGCACGTTACAGGTCGGGTCGCTCAGGCAGGCCTTGATGCGTTCGAGGCGCTTTTGCCGGATGTAGTTTTTCGGCGTGGTACCGGCGTTGCGTTCGAACAAGCCATACAGCGAACGCAGGCTCATCCGCGCCTGGCGGGCCAACTCTTCGCTATCGATGTCCTGCTTGAGGTGACGATCGATGTAGTCGGCAATCACCTCGAACGTGGCCGTCTGCGAGCCAAGACTGATCCGGCTGACGTTGGTCTTCATCAGGCTGAGCATCTTGCTGACGATGATCTGCGCGTAGTGCTCCTGCACTTTGGGAATTTGCTCGGTGGCCTCGGCTTCCTGGCAAATCATCGCCAGCAAACCGACAAAACCTTCAAGTTCGTCGAGCTGATAGCGGTTCTCCAGGAACCGCACGCCCTGCCCCGGGTACCGCCAACGCTGTTCGTCGCACACCGACTCGAACAATGTCGTGGGCACCTTGAGGATGAATTTCTCGCAATCGTCGGAGTAAGTCAGGTCCACCGGATCGTCGGGGTTGATCAACAGCAATTCGCCAGGGGCAAAGTAGTGTTCCTGGCCATGGCCGCGCCACAGGCAGTTGCCTTGCAGCAATACCTGCAGGTGATAGATGCTTTCCAGGGCGCCGGAGGTGACCCGTACGCTACCGCCATAGCTGATGCGGCAGAGGTCGAGGCTGGCAAATTTGCGGTGATTGAGGCTGGCCAGCGGTCGCCCGGCCCGGGGCATCAGGATGCAATGGTTACCGACGTGCTGATTGACGTAGCCCGACACCGCGTAAGGATCGGCATGGTCGAATACGGTGCTGCGCTGACTCAACAATTGCGCTTGCATCATCGGGTCACTCTCGTTGTTGTTATAGGGTGCTGCGGGTCTTGCGGGGCAGAGCTCGTCACAAGCAAAGCCACGAGATAAACGGTCGGTTATCTCGTGGCCCGGTCCCGCTACCTAAGGATATCAGTCCTCGAGTGCGCGAACCCGCTCGTGACGCTGCTGTTCATCGGGTTGTGCGGAGGTCTGCAAAGTGAAATCGAAGTCGATTTCGGCAAAACGACCGGTCACGCCATGGGCCGCTGCCCGCTCTTGATCGTCGCTGAAGGTGATTTTGGCGATCAGCTCGTCACGGGTGGCATAGGCAAAATCGTCATGCAGGTATTGATCGCCATCCAGGTTGATCTGGGTGGTCAGGTGGCGATGGTCCGGCGCGGAAATGAAGAAGTGCACATGCGCCGGGCGCTGGCCATGACGGCCCAGTTGATCGAGCAGCTGCTGGGTCGGACCGTCCGGCGGGCAACCGTAGCCCGACGGCACGATGCTGCGGAAACGATAGCGACCTTCGGCATCGGTGACGATGCGCCGACGCAGGTTGAACTCCGACTGCGTGGTATCGAAGTAAGAGTAGGTGCCGCCGGTGTTGGCGTGCCAGACATCCACCACCGCACCGGCCAAGGGTTCGCCGGCGGTGTTCTTGACCTGGCCCTGCATGAACAGCACCACACCCGGATCGACGCCGTCATCCAGGCGTGCTTCGCCTTCCGACAGCGGTGCACCCGCCACGTACAGCGGCCCTTCGATGGTGCGCGGAGTGCCGCCAGCCTTGCCGGCCTGCTCGTCTTCGGCGTCCATCAGCAGGTCGAGATAATGCTCGAGACCGATCCCGGCCACCAGCAATCCTGCCTCCTGGCGCGCACCCAGCACGTTGAGGTAGTTGACGGCTTTCCAGAACTCTTCCGGGGTTACGGCCAGGTCTTCGATGATATTCACCGAGTCACGCAGGATGCGGTAGACCAGGGCCTTGGTGCGCGGGTTGCCTGCATCGTTGAGCAGGCCGCTGGCCTCTTCGAGAAACTTTTGTACTTCGGCAGTGTGGGAAATCTTGACGTTCATTTTGGTGGGTTCCTCATCTTGTAATTATAAGCGTAGCGAACTGAACAGGCTGGGTTCAGCGGTCATCTTCGCGAATCGACGAAGGATGCCGGCACATCGCGGTGACTTCGATCGCCATGTACGGGTACAGCGGCAATTGCATCAGCAGATCGTGCAGTTCCTGAACGCTGTCGACATCGAACACGCTGTAATTGGCATACAGCCCGGCGATGCGCCACAGGTGCCGCCACTTGCCCTGCTCTTGCAGGCGCTGGGCCAGGGCTTTTTCGTCAGCCTTGAGCCTGGCGGCGATTTCGGGATTCATGTCGACCGGCAGGTTCACGGTCATCTTTACGTGGAACAGCATGATGCACTCCTCAGGCGTGATGAAGGACAGTGGATGATTTGTCGCGACGGAAAAACGCCAGGCGCTCTTCATCCAGGCTCAGGCCCAGGCCCGGTGTTTTCGGCACATGCAGTTCGAAGTCGCGATAGACCAGCGGCTCGCCGAGAATGTCCTCGGTCAGCAGCAATGGGCCGAACAGCTCGGTGTCCCAGGCCAGTTTGTTCAGGGTGACAAAGGCATGGGCCGAGGCCATGGTGCCGACGCCACCTTCGAGCATGGTGCCACCATACAGGCCGATGCCGGCCGCTTCGGCGATGGCTGCGGTGCGCAACACGGCGCGAGGGCCGCCATTCTTGGCGATCTTCAGGGCGAACACCGATGCCGCACCTTCTCGCGCCAGGTTGAAGGCATCCTCCACGCACTCGATCGACTCATCGGCCATGATCGGCGCCGGGCTCATGGCATTCAGGCGCGCCATGCCGGCGCGGTTGTTGCGCGAAATCGGTTGTTCGATCAGGTCGATGCCGTTGGTGCCCAGGACCCGGCAGGCACGCAATGCCACCGCTTCATCCCAGGCCTGGTTGACATCGACCCGCACGCTGGCGCGATCACCCAGGGCTTTCTTGATGGCGATGACGTGGGCCAGGTCGCGGTTGACTTCACCGGCGCCGATTTTCAGCTTGAAGATCCGGTGGCGGCGCAGGTCGAGCATTTGTTCCGCTTCGGCGATGTCCTTGGCGGTGTCGCCACTGGCCAGGGTCCAGGCCACTGGCAGGGAATCGCGCACGCGGCCGCCGAGCAATTCGCTGACTGGCAGGCCAAGGCGCTTGCCCTGGGCATCGAGCAAAGCGGTTTCGACGCCGGACTTGGCGAAGGTGTTGCCACGGATGCTGCGCTCCAGGCGCAACATCGCGGCGTTCACGTTGCTGGCGTCCTGGCCCAGCAATAGCGGCGCGAAGTGTCGATCGATATTGGTCTTGATGCTTTCAGGGCTTTCGTTGCCGTAAGCCAGGCCACCGATGGTGGTGGATTCGCCGATGCCTTCGATGCCGTCGGCGCAGCGCACACGAATGATCACCAAAGTCTGGTTCTGCATGGTGTGCATCGCCAGCTTGTGCGGGCGGATGGTTGGCAGATCGACGATGATCGTCTCGATCGATTCAATGGCTGTTGCAAGCATGTCGATACCCGTCAGGTTCTTGAAGTTCTGATCCGGATTCTCGTACGGCTTTTTCCGGGCGGCCAATATAGAATTAGTCTGGCTTGATACCTTAAAGGTATTCAACCACTGCCCAACGGGAGGCTCCATGGAACTGCGTCACCTGCGTTACTTTCAGGTATTGGCCAAAACCCTCAATTTCACCCGTGCCGCCGAGCTGCTGCACATCGCCCAACCGCCGCTGAGTCGACAGATCCAGCAACTGGAAGACGAACTGGGGGTCATGCTGCTGGAACGCGGGCGGCCGTTGAAACTGACCGACGCCGGGCGGTTTTTCCATGAGCATTCCAGCGCCCTGCTCGAACAGTTGGCCAAGGTGTGCGACAACACGCGGCGCATCGGTCTGGGCGAAAAGACCTGGCTGGGCATCGGCTTTGCGCCATCGACCCTCTACGGCGTCCTGCCCGAGCTGATTCGTCGCTTGCGCAGCGGCGAACCCCTGGAACTGGAGCTCGGGCTCTCGGAAATGACCACCCTGCAACAGGTGCAGGCGCTCAAGGCCGGGCGCATCGATATCGGCTTCGGGCGGATCCGTATCGACGACCCGGCCATCATCCAGACCGTGTTGACCGAAGACCGGCTGGTCGCCGCCCTGCCCGCCGGCCACCCGTTGCTGGCCGGGCCGATCAGCCTGCGCGAACTGGCGAAGGAACCCTTTGTGCTGTACCCCGGCAATCCGCGGCCGAGCTATGCCGACCATGTGATCGCCTTGTTCGAATCCTATGGCGTGAGCATCCATGTGGCGCAATGGACCAATGAACTGCAAACCGCCATCGGCTTGGTGGGCGCCGGCATCGGGGTCACGCTGGTGCCGGCCTCGGTGCAATTGCTGCACCGCGACGACATTGGCTTCACCCCGCTGCTGGAAGACAACGCCACCTCGCCGATCATCCTCAGCCGGCGTGTCGGCGACGTCTCGCCGGGGTTGAATCATTGCTTGCGGATGATCGACGAGCTGTTGCCATCGGCATGAAACCGCGATGCGACAAGCGCATTCGCCCTACGGGGGGATTCCAGCAGTGTCGAAATGGATTGGTCGGCTGTCAGGTCGCCATCGCCCCCTGTAGGAGCTGGCTTGCCAGCGAAGGACGTCAACGATAACGCGTGTCTTCCTGAATCAACGCGGTGTCTTTGAGTGCTTCGCTGGCAAGCCAGCTCCTACATTAGAAGCGCGCAGCGAGCTTCAATGGGGGTTGCCGCTCCAGAGCCAGTTCCAGATGCCCGGCAGCTTGACCGCCTGTGAACTGTCGCGAACGGTACGGGCCATGGCGGCGCGTTGCAGCGCTGCCGTATCGTCGTAAAACGGCTTCTGCGCCAACTTCACCCCGGTGGCGCTGGCGCTGTCGAGGAGGATTTGCAGGTACTCCCGGGTGTGCCGGGCGGTGTAGCGATTGAGATCGTGGAACGTCACCACCACCGGAATCACGCCGTCCACGGTCGGCAGCTCGCCCCGGGCGATGCGCTCACGGACTTCGGAGAGTTGCCGCAGCATGTTGGCCCGTCGCCGGGGGCTGGCATTGAAACCCCAGATCTTGCCGTCATTGGCGCTCAGGTCGGTGAGCAGCAGATGCAGGCCCTGTTGCCGATAAGCCGTGAAGGTGCGCTTGTCGTAGCTCCAGAATGGCGGACGCAGCAGGGTCGGCGGCGCTCCGGCGATCGCGGCAATATCGGCGCTGCCGTTGCTGAGCGACTGCTGCAGTGCCGGCCCGTCCAGCGAGCGATGATTGCTGTGCCCGGGCGTGGCGGTGTGCAAGCCCAGAATGTGGCCTTCGGCCTGTTCGCGCTGCATGATTTCGCGCCCCAACTCGCTGCCGCCGGCCCGTGAGGCGCGGGTCTGCACGAAGAACACCGCCTTGATGTCCGCTTGCAGCGGATTGCGCGCCAGGCTGTCGAGCACGGTCACGGTCGGATTCCACCAACTGGATGCGCTGGGACCGTCGTCGAAGGTCAGCAGGAAACGGATTGGCGGTTGCGCGCGCAGACGTTGCTCGGTCTGCGGCGTCATCTCGATGGGAGAAGCGATGCACCCCAGCAGACCGACTGCGATGGCGAACGCCGATAAAACCTTGACCAGCTGTTTCATGATTTGCCTTGGGCCAGACGGTTGCGCCCACACGTCTGTGCGGGCGCAGGTTGGAACAAGGTACACAGAGTTTGGTTCCGGCGCTGCGATAGATCCTGATGTTCAACTGGAAATACGTGTAGGCCTGTGGAGGCATTCAATGTAGGAGCTAGCTTGCTAGCGAAGGTCGACAACGATAACGCGTGGTTCCTGGCTAAACGCGGCGCTCCAGAGTCCATCGCGAGCAAGCTTGCTCCTACAACCACGGCATCCCGCTCAATAGCGGGGGTGTTGTTGCATGTGCAGATTGATCAGGGCTTCAGCGGGAATTCCTGGTCGCGATCTGAAAGCTCTTTGCCGTCGTCAGGATGCTTCCAGGTAGGCGACGAACGCTTTTGCCGCTCGAGCTCTTCTTCCGTCGGTTCATCCATGTCTTCATCATCCGGATCCGGACGCTTTTGGTCAGTTGCCATGCTCACCTCTCTTCCTGAAGGGGTCGGTTATCAACGTTAAGCGTAGAACAGTTTCGAGTCCCCGGCTCACAGCCACCCGCGCAGCAAAAAGAAAAAGCCCATGCTCAACAACATGCTGAGCAGGGTATTTCGCGTGTAAAGCACCAGCCCCACCGCCACCAGCGAACTGATCAGGTAGGGATTGTCCCACTGCAGGTTCAACTGTTTGTCCGGCATGAACACGATCGGCCCGCAGATCGCAGTCAACATGCCCGGCACCGCAAAACCGAGGAACTGCCGGGCATTGCTGCTCAGGCGCAGCGGCAACCGGGGTTCGAGAAACACGTAGCGGTTGAGGAACACCAGGATCCCCATGCCGACAATCACCGCCCAGACCATCATGTGCGCCCCCCATAAAGTTTGTTGCAGACAAAGCCGGCCGTCATGCCCGCCAACCCCGCCAGCACCAGCGCCGAACCCCATTGCCAATGGCTGAACAGCACCGAGCAGAACAGCGAAACCGCCACGCACACCACGGTCGGCACATTGCGCACCACCGGCGTGATCAGGGCGATAAAGGTCGCCGCGATGGAGAAGTCCAGCCCCAGATGCTCCAGGCCTGGAATGCTGCTGCCCAGCACGATGCCGGCCAGGGTGAAGAGGTTCCAGGCGATGTAGAACGTCAGGCCGACGCCCAGGGCGTACCAACGGTTGAACTGCTGTTTGTCATGCGCACTGGTCAGGGCGAACAGTTCGTCAGTGAGCAAAAAGCCCAGCCCCGCCCGCCAGCGACCCGGCAGCGGCGAAATCACCGACCGCAGACTCATCCCGTACAGCAGATGCTGGGAAGTCAGGAGCACAGTGGTCAGCAGAATCGAAAAGATCCCGGCACCGCCCTTGAGCATACCGATGGCCACCAGTTGTGCCGCACCGGCAAACACGATGCTCGACAAGCCCTGGCCTTGCAGGGGCGTGAGATTGGCTTCGATGGCCATGGAGCCGGCCAGCAGCCCCCAGGGCGCGGTCGCCAGGGACAACGGCAGGATCGCCACGGCGCCGCGCAGAAAGGCGCTGCGCGGCATGAGTGAGTTGGACATAACGCTCTGCAACCAGGGAAAGACTGCAGACTGTGCCAGCACCCGCGCCTGATGGCTTGCACAATCTTGCGCACTTGCACGCAACCGGCGCCGATTGTTCGCCTGCGTCACCCGCCCGAGTACCATGGCGCCATTGGGATAACATTCCTGGGTGTCGACATGCTGTACCGAATCGCCGCCGACGGGCTGGTGCTGTTTCACTTGCTGTTCATTCTGTTCGTATTGTTCGGCGGCCTGCTGGTGCTCAAATGGCGCCCTCTGATCTGGTGGCACCTGCCCGCGGCCGTGTGGGGGGTGTCGGTGGAGGTCTTCCACTGGCCCTGCCCGCTGACCGACTGGGAAAACCTGATGCGCCACGGGGCCGGGCAAACCGGTTACGGTGGTGGCTTCATCGAACATTACCTGTTGCCGGTCATTTACCCGGCCGGCCTGACGCCGACGATTCAGCTGGGGCTGGGCGGTGTGGTGCTGGTGATCAATGTGCTGGTCTATGTCTGGCTGATCAGACTCTGGAAGTCGCGTCGGGGGTGATGACACTCAGTTGGCAATCACGCTCATGTTCCGGCCACTGGCCTTGGCGACATAGAGCGCCTTGTCCGCAGCGCTGACCAGATCATTGGGCTGATCCTGAGAGGCCGGGTTGTAGGCGCAGACCCCCAGGCTGACGGTGACCGTGCCCTCTACCCCTTCGCTGTGGGCGATGCCGGCCTGCTGCACCGCGCGACGGATTTTTTCCGCCAGCAGAAACGCGCCCACATAGTCGGTGCCCGGCAGCACCACCGTGAACTCTTCACCGCCATACCGCGCTGCCAGGTCACCGGGACACTTGATGTGCTCACTGATGATCCTGCTGATGCTGCGCAAACACTCATCGCCGGCCACGTGGCCGTAAAGGTCGTTAAAGCGCTTGAAGTGATCGACATCGATGATCAGCAGTGCGAGGTGGGTCTGGCTGCGTCTGGCCCGGCCCATTTCGGCAAGAATGAACAGATCGAACTGACGCCGGTTGGACAACCCGGTCAGTGCATCCTCCAGCGCCAGCAATTCCAGGCTGCGGTTGACCTCGATCAGCTTTTCCTGGGCATCGAGCAACACGCTCTGGACCTGATTCTGCTGCTTCATCAGGCGAATCAGGCGAAAACCGAACACCAGCAGAAACCCGAGGAATAACGCAACGATGCCCGCACTCAGCAGCACCTGCTGACGCCAGCCGGTCAACACGTCCTCTTTATCCAGCGCAGCAAAGATGATCAGCGGATAACCGTCGACCCTGCGAAATCCGACCACCCGCTCGGTGCCATCCACATAGGAGGTGACCGTAGCGGTGCCTGAATCGCCTTTGGGCAGCAACTGCGTGAACAGCGGCCCCTTGGCGACGCTGGTGCCGACTTCAGCCTCCTTGAACGGCCGGCGAACGACAATGCTGGCGTCGTTGGCGATCAGGTTGATCACGCCGTTATTGCCCATGTCGATACTGTCGTAGAGCGTCAAGAAATGACTGAGGTAGAGGGTTGCCAGCGCCACGCCGGCGAAGCTGCCATCGGGATGATTGAACCGACGCGACACCGTCATGATCCATTCACGGGTGGAACGACTCTTGATGGACGGGCCGATGTGCGGTCCACGATCGGCATGATCGCGATGGTAGATGAAATACTCGCGGTCGGCATTGTTCGCGCCGGTCATGACGGCGCCGTTGGAATTGGCAATCCAGCGCCCTTCCTCGTCATACACGAACAAGCCATGAATCTGGCTCAGCTCACTGCGCTGGGCCGGCAGCAGACGCTCCAGCCTTGGCACCTGGCCTTGGGCGATGCCGTCGTTTTCAAGGCGGTCGACCAGCGTAAACAACAGGGTATCGGCCTGCTTGATCGACGCCTGTGCTTGCGAGGCCAGGGTCTGCGCAAGGTTGGACATCGCCACTTCCTTGTCATGCAGATGGTACTGGCGCGAATTCCAGGCTTCCCAGATCACGATGGCGGTCATGGACAGGCACACCGCGAGCAGCAAAAACACCACCGACCGAACCTTGAGGCGGGTCACTGACTGCTCGGCGACCAGCGCCACGCCGTGGCGCGATTGTTCGATTCGATCTTTAACGGACAGCTGCCCCATGACGCTCCCTGAATCCTGATGAACCGGCGACCCATCCCGGTCGCCGCGGTTTAGCCGATTGCTCCGTTCACTATGATACGGATTTCGCCCATGCCCTGGTTACTTCGATGCCTGCTTCACCGTCTCGATCCAGGCCGGATTCAACCGGGTCTGTTCGGTGTCGATGCCCAGTGCTTCCATCCGCGCCTTGTGTTGATCCATCTCACGCGTCAACTGGCCGTGATCGCTGGAATTACCGTCCAGCTCATGCATCTGGCTCAGCCCCAGATGATAGAAGCGCAAGAGCTTCATCGCGCTCGGGTCCCCCTGCTCCACGGCTGCCGTGACCTGGTGCATGACGTTGGTGATGCTCATCAGGCTGCGCTTGAGCTGCCAGCCGTAGACGGCCGGCGCCATCCATTCCTGGGTCCAGAAGGTGCTGCGCATCAACGCGACCATCAGCAGCACCGCCACAAACACACCCCCGACATTGAAGCGCAAATTGTCCCCGCCGGGCTCGCCGAACAGCGCCACCGCCGCGGTGGACAACAGCATCGCCAGCGCCAGGAAAATCAGGGCGATGATCACCGTGCTGCGGCGCGTCTGCTGCCGATAGGTGGCGGCGTTCTTCGGCTGGATTTCGAACATTGCGTCGGGTTTCCTTCGGACATGGGCAAAAAGTCTGCGGGGCATTATCGCCTCTGTGAGGGATTTAGCTATGCTGGGGTTTCTTATCATCTTTTTATCGTCAAACGGGAACATGGCGATCCAGCGCAGTTCGTGCCATCTTCTTTTATGGATACATACTATTCGGATGCCATTGGCCCCTGTCAGGGCGAATGACATCCTTTTAAGGATCATTGAATGACCCAACGACATGTAATCAACGCCTCGGTCAGCCCCAAAGGCAGCCTGGAAACCCTCTCTCAACGTGAAGTACAGCAACTGAGCGAAGCCGGATCCGGCAGCACCTACACCCTCTTCCGCCAGTGCGCCCTGGCCATCCTCAATACCGGCGCCCATGTTGATAACGCCAAGACCATCCTCGAAGCCTACAAGGACTTCGAAATCCGCATTCACCAGCAGGACCGTGGCGTTCGCCTCGAGTTGCTGAACGCGCCTGCCAACGCCTTCGTCGACGGCGAAATGATCGCCAGCACCCGGGAAATGCTGTTCAGCGCCCTGCGCGACATCGTCTACACCGAAAACGAACTCGACGCCCAGCGCATCGACTTGAGCACCTCCCAGGGCATCAGCGACTACGTCTTCCACCTGCTGCGCAACGCCCGCACCCTGCGCCCCGGCATCGAGCCGAAGATCGTGGTGTGCTGGGGCGGCCACTCGATCAACACCGAAGAATACAAATACACCAAGGAAGTCGGCCACGAACTGGGCCTGCGCAGCCTGGACATCTGCACCGGTTGCGGCCCCGGCGTGATGAAAGGCCCGATGAAAGGCGCGACCATCGCCCACGCCAAGCAACGCATCCATGGCGGACGTTACCTCGGCCTGACCGAACCCGGCATCATCGCCGCGGAAGCGCCGAACCCGATCGTCAACGAACTGGTGATCCTGCCGGACATCGAAAAGCGCCTGGAAGCCTTCGTCCGTGTCGGCCACGGCATCATCATCTTCCCCGGCGGCGCCGGCACCGCCGAAGAGTTCCTGTACCTGCTGGGCATCCTGATGCACCCGGACAACGCGGGCGTGCCCTTCCCGGTCATCCTCACCGGGCCGAAACACGCGGCGCCGTACCTGGAACAGCTTGATGCGTTCGTCGGGGCCACGCTGGGTGAAGGCGCCAAGCAACATTACGAGATCATCATCGACGACCCGGCCGAAGTGGCGCGCCAGATGACCCAGGGCCTCAAGGCGGTGAAACAGTTCCGCCGCGAACGCAACGACGCCTTCCATTTCAACTGGCTGCTGAAGATCGACGAAGGCTTTCAGCGGCCGTTCGATCCGACCCACGAAAACATGGCCAACCTGCAACTGAGCCGCGACCTGCCCGCCCACGAACTGGCCGCGAACCTGCGCCGGGCGTTCTCCGGCATCGTCGCCGGCAACGTCAAGGACAAGGGCATCCGCCTGATCGAAGAACACGGGCCGTACCAGATCCGGGGCGACGCAGCGGTCATGCAACCGCTCGATCAACTGCTCAAGGCGTTTGTCGCCCAGCACCGGATGAAATTGCCGGGTGGCGCGGCGTATGTTCCGTGTTATCAAGTGGTTGCGTGATATTGCTCAAGTAAATACTTGTGGCGAGATTTTTTTCCTCGCCACAAGTACCTCCTTGGAATGCGCAACGTGCGAATGACAAGAGGGTTGAGCAATGGAACACGTGAACCACATCCTGATCGTCGACGACGATCGCGAGATCCGCGAACTGGTGGGCAATTACCTGAAGAAAAACGGCCTGCGCACCACCGTGGTCGCCGATGGCCGGCAGATGCGCAGCTTTCTCGAAGCCAACACCGTGGACCTGATCGTGCTCGACATCATGATGCCCGGCGATGACGGCCTGCTGCTGTGCCGCGAGTTGCGCTCGGGCAAGCACAAGGCCACGCCTATCCTCATGCTCACCGCCCGCAATGATGAAACCGACCGGATCCTCGGCCTGGAGATGGGCGCCGACGATTACCTGACCAAACCCTTCGCCGCCCGCGAACTGCTGGCGCGGATCAATGCCGTACTGCGCCGCACGCGGATGCTGCCGCCCAACCTGCTGATTACCGAAAGCGGCCGGCTGCTGCGCTTCGGCCGCTGGCGCCTGGACACCACCGCCCGCCACCTGCTGGACGAAGACGGCACCATGGTCGCTCTCAGCGGTGCCGAATATCGCCTGCTGCGGGTGTTCCTCGACCACCCGCAACGGGTGCTCAGCCGCGATCAGTTACTGAACCTGACCCAGGGCCGCGACGCCGACCTGTTCGACCGTTCCATCGATTTGCTGGTCAGCCGTTTGCGCCAGCGGCTGAAGGATGATTCCCGGGAATCGACCTACATCAAGACCGTGCGCAGCGAAGGCTATGTGTTCTCCTACCCGGTGGAATTGCTCGGCGCGGAGTCGTGAGCCTGGCTGACGACGGATCAATGTCCTCGATAAAGACTATGCGTCAGGGTGTTTTTTCATCGCAGTGCCCCAGCCCTACAGTGGCGACATCTTCTCCCCACTCTTCTGGAGCACATCATGAAAAGCATCATCGGTCTTGGTTTTGCCCTGTCGGTACTGGGCGCGACATCCGCCATTGCGGCTCCGCACGCCACGTCGACAGTCGTTGCGGCGGCTAAAGTCAGCCAGCCGGCATTGTTGAATGTGAATACCGTTGGCATTGACCGTAAAGACAGCCAACAGGCCAGACTCTACGTCGCGGAAAACCGTCCCGAGTTTGGTTCGAAGTATCAGCGTTATTGATCAACGGCGTTGTAATGCCTGAAACAGCCCCCCCTGTAGGAGCTGGCTTGCCAGCGAAGGCGTCCATTCAGTCAATGAATGTATCGATTGACCCACCGCTTTCGCTGGCAAGCCAGCTCCTACAAGGGATCGGTGTCATGCCCAAAAACGTTGATCGGTGTTCGAGCCCAAAAACCGGGCCCGCTACCCGCCAGTAACCAATCGAGCCGCAAGCGCCTTGGCCTGACTCGCCACATCCGTCACCGCGGTACTCTCCCACCACATCCCACGCAACGGCGGCCCCATGGCAAACAGTCGACGGGCAACCTGTCCATCGACGTCCAGCACCGCGCCATCAATCGCCGCCGCAATCCCCAATGCCAACGGCCCCGGCCGCACCAGCCCGCGAGCCAGCAACTGCTGGGGCAATGGCCGCGACACCCGCCGCCAGTCATACTCGATCCCGCTGGAATTGATCAACGCCGCACCACTGACGACAACCGTTTCAGCTTCACCACGACGACGGATGCGAATGCTCACTTCACCGCTGGCAGACGGCTCCAGCCCCTTGAACGACGCCGCCTGAATCCGCAACCGCCCTTCCCCATGCAGCCGCGCCACCAGTTCGGCACTCAACGGCGGTGAACGGTGATGATGGCTTTCCCACCACGGCCGCACATGCCGCACAAACTGCCGACGCTGCACGTCCGTCGCCAGACTCCACAAGCGCCCGATGTGCGCCCGCACCGTGTCCAGCGGCGCCTGCCAGTCGATACCCTGGGCGATGGCGTCCCGGCAATGCCGGCGCAGTTCGCGCACCAGCTGTCGCGGTGTGCGAATGCTCGGGTCCTCGGCAAGAAAATCCACCCAGGCCGGCGGTTGCCGACGTACGTGCGGCAGCAGCCCATGGCGCGAAAACACTTCGATCGGCCCGCGATGCCCGGCCTGTTCCAGCGACACCACGGCATCGACCATGGTCAGGCCCGAGCCGATGATCAACACCGTCGAATGTGGATCGAGCTGGCGCATGGCAGCGACATCCCACGGATCGAGCGCGGCGGCGTTCAACCCGCTGGATTCGGTCTGCGGCGTACGTGCGGCGGGAAACATGCCGGTCGCCAGCACCGCATAAGCACCTTGCAAGCGTTGCCCGTCACTCAAGGTCAGGCGCACCGAATCATCCAGGGTTTGCAGGTCGACCACTTCAGCCTGCACATGCTCGACCGTTGACCCATGCAACACGCCAACGGCCTGGGCCTCGGCCAGCCGCTGCTGCACGTACTCACCGAAAAGTCCCCGCGGCGGGAACAATTCGCTGACCGGCACATGCTGCTCATCGGCCTGCGGCCAGCCGCCGGCCGCGATGTACCCGGTCAGCCATTGGGTGAGGTCGTCGGCGTTGTCCGGGTCGACGCTCATGCGGGCCGCGTTGCCGTTGAGGGTATGGCCCAACTCGACCGCGCTATACGCCTCGCCCCGGCCCAGTTCGGCGCGGGGTTCGATCACCAGCACCGATCGTTTGCCGGGCAGGCGCAGCAACCGCGCCGCCAGCATCGTGCCGCTGAGGCCGCCGCCGACGATCAGGATGTCTGCAGTGCGCAGGGCGTCGGTCACCGGTCCGTTTGGGGTTTCGCTCATGCCGTTCTCGCTGGTCAGTGTTTGCTTGAATTGAATCGTACAAGTCGCCCCGAGCCGACATCACTTCGTTGCTGCCGAGCTGGACGACTATCTCGAAATCTCCTGGACGATAATAGGCGCCAAACCAATGGAAGATTTATCAAGCAGTACCAAAGTAGGACGTACGACGCCGATTACCTGTGGGAGCTGGCTTGCTCGCGAAGGCGGTGCATCAGTCGACACAAATGCTGAATGACACACCGTCTTCGCGAGCAAGCCCGCTCCCACAAGGGATGTGTGTTGTGTTGGCTAAGCGTCTACCCGGTGTTGATCGGCAAACGGTCAGATCACCACGTTCCTGATGAACCGCGCGGCCACCGCGCCGTCGTTGCGGTAGGCATGGGGCTGGTTGCTGGCAAACATATAGAACTCACCGGCGCCAATCGCGTGCGGCGTGTCGCCGAGCATCAATGTCAGGCAGCCTTCGAACACGTAGATCTGTTCGCTCCAGCCATCGGCATCGGGTTGCGAGGGGTAGATTTCCCCCGGTTGCAGGCACCATTCCCATTGCTCCACCTCGCGAGTGGCAGTGGCCTTGGACAGTAAGACGGCTTTGCTGCCGGGAATCGTACCGGCCCAGGCCACCTCGTTGATGCGACTGGGGTCGCGGGCGTCCGGCGCCTGGATCAGGTCGCTGAAGGCAACGTTCAGGGCTTCGGCCACGCGGTCGAGTGTGGTCAGGCTGACGTTTTTCTCGCCGGCCTCGATGGCCACCAGCATCCGTCGGCTGACCCCGGACTTTTCGGCCAGCGCGGCCTGGCTCATGTCGGCGGCATGGCGCAGACGCCGAACGTTCTGGCTGACATGTTGAAGGACCGAAGCCCGCTGCGTTGAATCTTTGTGCACTATATTGCTCACATGGTGGGGTTGGGCAGTATACTGCGCAACATTCGACGCATTGTGCGTCGCCCTCAGGTAGTGTGCAAGGTCATGACGTCGGTGAACTCCTCCCAGGTTTCTTCCCGTTTCTCACGGTTCAGCAAGGCCGAGTGCGTGCTGGTGCTGATCACCATGGTCTGGGGCGGTACCTTTTTGCTGGTCCAGCATGCGATGACCGTCAGCGGGCCGATGTTTTTTGTCGGCCTGCGCTTTGCCGCGGCAGCGATCATTGTCGCGTTGTTCTCCTGGCGGCATCTGCGGCAGCTGACCCTGTTCGAACTCAAGGCCGGGGCGTTCATCGGCGTGGCGATCATGCTCGGTTACGGCTTGCAGACCGTGGGCTTGCAGAGCATTCCCAGCAGTCAGTCGGCCTTCATTACCGCGTTGTACGTGCCCTTCGTGCCGTTGCTGCAATGGCTGGTGTTGGGGCGGCGTCCGGGGTTGATGCCGAGCATCGGGATCATGCTGGCGTTTACCGGGTTGATGTTGCTGTCCGGGCCTGCCGGGGCCGCTTTCAATTTCAGCCCCGGTGAAATCGCCACGCTGATCAGCGCCGTGGCGATTGCGGCGGAGATCATTTTGATCAGTACCTATGCCGGTCAGGTCGATGTACGCCGGGTGACGGTGGTGCAACTGGCGGTGACGTCGGTACTGGCGTTCCTGATGGTGGTGCCGACCCGGGAAGTGATTCCGGGCTTTTCCTGGCTGCTGCTGTGCAGCGCGCTGGGCCTGGGCGCGGCCAGTGCAGCGATCCAGGTGGCGATGAACTGGGCGCAGAAGAGTGTTTCGCCGACCCGGGCGACCTTGATCTATGCCGGTGAGCCGGTGTGGGCCGGGATTGTCGGACGGATTGCCGGGGAACGGTTGCCGGCGATTGCATTGCTGGGGGCGGGGTTGATTGTGGCGGCGGTGATTGTCAGTGAGTTGAAGACCAAGGGGAAGGTTGTTGCGCCTGAGAAAGAATTGGAGCAGGAGATCCAGGGTTAAGCTTCTGGATTTGTAGCGTCTGGTAGATAGTCTTCGCGAGCAAGCCCGCTCCCACAGTGGATCTCAGTGGTACTCGCATGCTGTGTTCGCTGAAGATCCACTGTGGGAGCGGGCTTGCTCGCGAAGGGGCCAGACCTGCCGAATACAGCCCTTCGAAACAATGAAAAACAGGATTTATCCGCCTACCTTGTAGGATTCTGCGACAGCTTGGCGTTTGGTAATCCGTGGGCTGGCACGTATGATGCTTCACAAACTTCCGCAGATTAGAAGCCTATGTCCCTGATAGTTCTACTGCTTCTGCCCTTTGTCGGCAGCTGTCTGGCCGCCTTGCTGCCACACAACGCGCGTAATACCGAATCCTTGCTGGCTGGCCTGGTTGCCTTGATCGGCACGGTTCAGGTCGCCCTGTTGTTTCCACAAATCGCCGATGGCGGGGTGATTCGCGAAGAGTTCTCCTGGCTGCCCAGCCTGGGCCTGAACTTCGTGCTGCGCATGGACGGTTTCGCCTGGCTGTTCTCGATGCTGGTGCTGGGCATCGGCACCCTGGTTTCACTGTACGCCCGTTATTACATGTCGCCGGACGATCCGGTGCCACGCTTCTTTGCGTTTTTCCTGGCGTTCATGGGCGCCATGCTCGGCCTGGTGATCTCCGGCAACCTGATCCAGATCGTGTTTTTCTGGGAGCTGACCAGCCTCTTCTCGTTCCTGTTGATCGGTTACTGGCACCACCGCGCCGATGCACGACGCGGCGCCTACATGGCGCTGATGGTCACCGGTGCCGGCGGATTATGCCTGCTGGCGGGGGTCATGCTGCTTGGCCATGTGGTTGGCAGCTATGACCTCGACAAGGTCCTGGCCGCCGGCGAACTGATTCGCGCACATGCCCTCTACCCTATCCTGCTGCCCCTGATCCTGATCGGCGCCTTGAGCAAAAGCGCGCAATTCCCCTTCCACTTCTGGCTGCCCCATGCCATGGCGGCGCCGACACCGGTCTCGGCCTATCTGCACTCGGCGACCATGGTCAAGGCCGGGGTGTTCCTGCTCGCGCGTCTGTGGCCGTCACTGTCCGGCAGCGAAGAATGGTTCTACATCGTCAGCGGCGCCGGCGCCTGCACCCTGCTGCTCGGCGCGTACTGCGCAATGTTCCAGAACGACCTCAAGGGCCTGCTGGCCTATTCGACCATCAGCCACCTGGGCCTGATCACCCTGCTGCTGGGGCTGAACAGTCCACTGGCCGCCGTGGCCGCGGTGTTCCACATTTTCAACCACGCCACGTTCAAGGCGTCGCTGTTCATGGCCGCGGGCATCATCGACCACGAAAGCGGCACCCGCGACATTCGCAAGCTCAGCGGCCTGGTCAAGCTGATTCCGTTCACCGCCACCCTGGCCATGGTCGCCAGTGCCTCGATGGCCGGGGTACCGTTGCTCAACGGCTTCCTCTCCAAAGAGATGTTCTTCGCCGAAACCGTGTTCATCAATGCCACGGCCTGGATCGAGTTGACCCTGCCGATCGTCGCGACCATCGCCGGCACGTTCAGCGTCGCCTATTCCCTGCGCTTCACGGTCGATGTGTTCTTCGGCCCGACCGCCACCGACCTGCCGCACACCCCGCATGAACCGCCACGCTGGATGCGCGCGCCGGTGGAGTTGCTGGTGTTCGCCTGCCTGATCGTGGGGATTTTCCCGGCGCAGGTGGTCGGCCCGTTGCTGGCCGCCGCGGCACAGCCCGTGGTGGGCGGCGTCTTGCCGGAGTACAGCCTGGCGATCTGGCACGGCTGGAACGCGCCGATGATCATGAGCCTGGTCGCCATGTCCGGCGGCATCGTGCTCTACCTGCTGCTGCGCAATCAGCTCAAGCGCGGGCGCTTCAAGTACCCGCCGCTGATCGGCCGGTTCAACGGCAAGCGTTTGTTCGAGCGCAGCCTGGTGATCAAGATGCGCCTGGCCCGGCGTCTGGAGCGGCGGATCAGCACCAAGCGCCTGCAAACCCAACTGTTCCTGATGGTGCTCGCCGCCGTGCTGGCCGGGTTGATCCCGATGCTCCACAGCAGCCTGAGCTGGGGCGACCGCCCGAAGATTGCGGGTTCGATCGTGTTCGTCACCTTGTGGCTGCTGGCGATTGCCTGCGCCCTCGGCGCGGCGTGGCAGGCCAAGTATCACCGGCTCGCGGCCCTGACCATGGTCAGCGTCTGCGGCTTGATGACGTGCATCACGTTCGTCTGGTTCTCGGCACCGGACCTGGCACTGACGCAACTGGTGGTCGAGGTGGTGACCACGGTGCTGATCCTGCTGGGCCTGCGCTGGTTACCGCGGCGGATCGAAGAGGTGTCACCGCTGCCGAGCACCCTGCGCAAGGCACGCATTCGCCGATTGCGCGACTTGCTGCTGTCGATCGCCGTCGGGGGCGGCATGGCGCTGCTGTCCTACGCCATGCTGACGCGCCAGACCCCGAACGACATTTCTTCGTTCTACCTCAGTCGCGCCCTGCCCGAAGGCGGCGGCAGCAACGTGGTCAACGTGATGCTGGTGGACTTCCGTGGCTTCGACACCCTCGGCGAGATCACCGTGCTGGCGGCGGTGGCGCTGACGGTGTTCGCCCTGTTGCGACGCTTCCGCCCACCGAAAGAAAGCCTGCAGTTGCCGGCCCAGCAGCGCCTGCTGGCGCCCGACGTGGTCACCGACCTGGTCAACCCGCGTCACGCCAGCGACACCGCGCTCGGCTTCATGATGGTCCCGGCAGTGCTGGTGCGCCTGCTGCTGCCGGTTGCCTTCGTCGTGTCGGTCTATCTGTTCATGCGCGGCCACAATCAACCGGGCGGCGGCTTCGTGGCGGGCCTGGTGATGTCGGTGGCGTTCATCCTGCAATACATGGTCGCCGGCACCCAGTGGGTCGAGGCGCAAATGAGCCTGCGTCCCTTGCGCTGGATGGGCACCGGGCTGCTGTTCGCCACCGTGACCGGGCTCGGGGCGATGGCGGTCGGGTATCCGTTCCTGACCACCCACACCTGGCATTTCGCTTTGCCGGTGTTCGGCGACATTCACATCGCGAGCGCGCTGTTCTTCGACATCGGCGTGTACGCCGTGGTGGTCGGTTCGACCCTGTTGATCCTCACCGCCCTCGCCCACCAATCGGTACGGGGTCACAAGACCGCTGCCTTGCCCCGAGCCGTTGCCACCGAAGGAGCCGTCTGATGGAAGAAGTCATCGCAATCGCCATCGGCGTACTGGCCGCGTCCGGCGTCTGGCTGATCCTGCGCCCACGGACGTTCCAGGTGGTCATGGGCCTGTGCCTGCTGTCCTACGGCGTCAACCTGTTCATCTTCAGCATGGGCAGCCTGTTCATCGGCAAGGAGCCGATCATCAAGGACGGCGTGCCGCAGGATTTGCTGCACTACACCGATCCGCTGCCGCAAGCGCTGGTGCTGACCGCGATCGTCATCAGCTTCGCCATGACCGCACTGTTCCTGGTGGTGTTGCTCGCGTCCCGAGGGCTGACCGGTACCGACCATGTGGATGGCCGGGAGCCTAAAGAATGAATCTGATGCCGCACCTGATCGCCGCCCCGATTCTGCTGCCGCTGCTGACCGCCGCGGTGATGCTGATGCTGGGCGAGAAACACCGGCCGCTGAAGGCCAGGATCAACCTGTTCTCCAGCCTGGTGGGCCTGGGCATCGCCGTGCTGTTGCTGCAATGGACCCAGGAAACCGGTGTGCCCGGCTCCATCGGCGTGTACCTGCCGGGCAACTGGCAAGCGCCGTTCGGCATCGTGCTGGTGGTCGATCGCCTGTCGGCGCTGATGCTGGTGCTGACCGGGATCATCGGCGTCAGCGCCCTGCTGTTCGCGATGGCCCGCTGGGACGGCGCCGGTTCGAGTTTCCACGCGCTGTTCCAGATCCAGATGATGGGCCTGTATGGCGCGTTCCTGACGGCGGACCTGTTCAACCTGTTCGTGTTCTTCGAAGTGCTGCTGGCCGCCTCTTACGGCCTGATGCTGCATGGTTCTGGCCGGTCGCGGGTGTCGGCGGGGCTGCATTACATCTCGATCAACCTGCTGGCCTCGTCGCTGTTCCTGATTGGCGCGGCGCTGATCTACGGCGTCACCGGCACCCTGAACATGGCCGACCTGGCGCTGAAAATCCCCCTGGTGCCCGAAGCCGATCGCGGCTTGCTGCACGCGGGCGCGGCGATTCTCGCCGTGGCGTTCCTGGCCAAGGCTGGCATGTGGCCGCTGAACTTCTGGCTGGTCCCGGCCTACTCCGCCGCCAGCGCGCCGGTGGCGGCGATGTTCGCGATCATGACCAAGGTCGGTGTCTACACCCTGCTGCGCCTGTGGACCCTGCTGTTCTCCGGCCAGGCCGGTGCGTCGGCGTACTTTGGCGGCGACTGGCTGATCTACGGCGGCATGGCGACCATCGTCTGTGCGGCGGTGGCGATCGTCGCCGCCCAACGCCTGGAACGCCTGGCCAGCCTGAGCATCCTGGTGTCGGCGGGGATCCTGCTGTCGGCCATCGGTTTCGCCCAACCCAACCTGATCGGCGCGGCCCTGTTCTATCTGGTCAGCTCGACCCTGGCCTTGAGCGCGCTGTTCCTGCTGGCCGAGTTGATCGAGCGTTCGCGTTCGGCCAATGAACTACCGCTGTTCGATGACGGCGACCTGCTGCCGCGGCCGCTGGAATCCCTGCAGCCGCCCAAAGGCATCAACCTCGACGACGAACAGAAAGCCGTGGTCGGCCAGGTGATTCCCTGGACCATGGCGCTCCTCGGCTTGAGTTTCATCGCCTGCTCGCTGCTGATCATCGGCATGCCGCCGCTCTCCGGGTTCATCGGCAAACTCGGCCTGCTCAATGCCCTGCTCAACCCGCTGGGCCTGGGTCAGTCCGGCGATGTACCGGTGTCGAACGCGGCGTGGGGCTTGCTGGCGCTGCTGATTATTTCCGGGCTGGCCTCCCTGATTGCCTTTTCGCGCCTGGGTATCCAGCGTTTCTGGACCCCTGAAGAACGGCCATCGCCCTTGTTGCGTCGCTTCGAATGCGTGCCGATCATCGCGCTGCTGGGCTTGAGCATCGCGCTCACGTTCAAGGCCGAGCCACTGCTGCGCTATACCCAGGCCGCCGCCGACGCCCTGAACAACCCGCAGCAATACGTGATGGCAGTGCTCGGCACTCGCGCCATTCCAAGCCCGGAAGCCAAGACCGCACTGGCCGAGGTGCAACCATGAAGCGTCTGTTTCCCGCGCCGTGGTTGTCCCTGGCCCTGGGGGTGTTGTGGTTGGTGCTGAACCTGTCGATGAGTCCCGGCAACCTGCTGCTGGGCGCGGTGCTGGGGTTCTGCGCGCCGTTGATGATGCGCAAACTGCGTCCGCTGCCGATCCGCATTCGTCGTCCCGGCGTCATCCTGCGCCTGTTCCTGCTGGTCGGGCGCGATGTGCTGGCGTCCAACCTCGCCGTGGCCTGGAGCGTGCTGAATGCCGGGCGTCGCCCACCGCGCTCGCGCTTCATCAAGGTGCCGCTGGACCTGCGCGATGCCAACGGCCTGGCGGCCCTGTCGATGATCTGCACCGTGGTGCCCGGCACCGTCTGGTCGGAGCTGGCGCTGGATCGCAGCATCCTGTTGCTGCACGTGTTCGATCTGGATGACGAAGCGTTGTTCATCCAGCACTTCAAGGCGACCTACGAGCGCCCCTTGATGGAGATCTTCGAATGAGCCCGTTGCTGTCGAACGCAATCCTGCTGAGCCTGTTCATCTTTTCCCTGGCGATGGTGCTGACCCTGGTCCGGCTGTTCAAGGGGCCTTCGGCCCAGGACCGGGTTCTGGCCCTGGATTACCTGTACATCGTCGCCATGCTGATGATGCTGACCCTGGGCATTCGTTATGCCAGTGACACCTACTTCGAGGCGGCGTTGCTGATCGCTCTGTTCGGCTTCGTCGGTTCGTTTGCCCTGGCCAAATTCTTGCTGCGTGGCGAGGTGATCGAATGAATATGCAACTGTCGCTGTGGGTCGAGATTCCGGTGGCGATCCTGCTGGTGCTCAGCAGCCTGTTTGCGCTGATCGGTGCCGTCGGGCTGCTGCGGATGAAGGATTATTTCCAGCGCATGCACCCGCCGGCCCTGGCCTCGACACTCGGCGCGTGGTGCGCGGCATTGGCCTCGATCATTTACTTTTCCGCGCTCAAGTCCGGGCCAGTGCTGCATGCCTGGCTGATTCCGGTTCTGCTGGCGATCACCGTGCCGGTGACCACCTTGCTGCTGGCGCGGGCGGCGTTGTTCCGCAAGCGGATGGCGGGGGATGATGTGCCGGCGGAGGTGAGCAGTCGGCGAACGAAAAGCGACACAGATCCCCTGTAGGAGCCGGCTTGCCGGCGAAGCTTTTCAGATCCAGGCCACTGCCAGCAATCCAGCCCCCAACACCACACACAACGGCGAATAAGCCCAGGTATCCAACCGGGCAAACCGCGAATCCTTGACCTGCTTGAAAAACCCCACCAGATTCGAATCGCCGATCGCCCGGGCGAACATCAGCATCGCGATGGCGCTGATCACCCATTGCAGCGCCCCGTGATGCACCCTGGGCAGATACAGCCCGACCCGCAGGCACACCAGCATCGCGATCAGCAGCAACCCGACCGCCACCAGCAGCGTGGCAAAGCCCGAAGGCTTGAACGCCGGTTTGGGCGGTGCGCCGCTCTCCCCGGGCACGCGCGGCACTGCAGCCTCACTGCCGATCTTGCCACCCGCCGCCCAGTACAGGTGGATCAGGCTGATCAACAGGAAGATGGCAGCCATCCATTGCGCAATAATCAGGCTCATGTTCAGACGTCCAGCGTGAAATGTCGCAGCAGGATGAACCTCCCTGAACGATTTTGTAAGGGTATTCGTGATCGGCGGTGGTAAAGTGCCGCTCCATGAAACTTGCGCGAACCGACCGCTCACTCATTGCCTGGATGCTCTATTGCTGCGTCCTGTTCAATGTGTTCGCCTGCAGCATCGGTCATGGGCAAATGGTCGGGGCGCAGCTCAACGGCCTCGGCGGCCAGTTCTGTACGGTCGACCCGGCCACCCAGGCGCCGGCCTCGTCCAACACCCCCGAAGGCAAACTGCCGACCCTGTCCCAAGCCTTCGGCTGCCCGCTGTGTTCCGCGGGAGGCATGGGCCCGGCGCTCAATTCCAGCGCGACCCTGGCGATCCTCCCCGAGCAACACAGCCCGCCCTTGGCCGTCATCGCCAGCGCCGACCTTCCTGCCCGCCTCACCTGGCCCTCGGCCAATCCTCGCGCCCCACCTTTCGCCTGAGTTTCCTTGCCTTTTTTGTTCAGCCCACTGCGCCAACGCGTGGCGTTTGCCTGTGCGCCGTTCCCTAGCCAAGCATTCAGGATTCATCGATGAAAACCATTTCTTTGTTGGCAAGCCTGTTCGGCTGCCTGTCCGTTAACGCCTGGGCGCAATCCACGGTCGAGCTCGCCCCCATCACTGTTGATGGAGAGGCGGCGGCTGAGCCGGGCCTGAGCCTCGATCAGTCCAGCGGCATGGCCTCGCGCCTGGGCCTGAGCCTGCGCGACACCCCGGCTTCGGTGGCGATCGCCAACCGCAACGACATCGAGCGCCACGGTGCGCAAAACTTCCAGGACGCCGCCAACACCTTGCCCGGCGTGAATGCCAGTGCACCGCCGGGCTTCGGCGGCTTCGTGTCCTACCGGGGTTTTACCAGCAGCCAGATCACCCAGATGTTCAACGGCATCAACGTCTCCGGCGGTCTCGCCCGGCCGGTGGATGCCTGGATCTATGACCGGGTGGAACTGGTCGGTGGCCCATCGTCATTGATCAATGGCGCCGGCGCCGTGGGCGGTTCGCTGAACTACGTGACCAAACTGGCCACCCGTGCCGAGCAGGCCGTCGAAGGTCGGGTCAGCTACGGCACTTACGACGCCACCGAAACCGCGTTCGGTCTCAACCACGCCCTGAGCGAGGCCGGCGCGAACGTGCAGCACTACGCCCGCCTGGACGTCAGCCACAACACCGGCAACGGCTACATCGACCGCCAGGAGCGCGATGCCTGGAGCGTGGCGTTTTCCCTGCTCAGCGACCTGACACCGAACCTGTCCCACACCCTGGCCCTGGAATATCAGGACGAGCACGAAGACAGCCCTTACTGGGGCACACCGGTACTCAATCCCAAGGCCGGCGAACTGAAAATCGACCGGCACAACCGCTTCAACAACTACAACGTCGAGGATGGCCGCTACGAACAACGGACGATCTGGGTCCGCTCGATCATCGACTACCGGATCAACGACAGCACCAGCCTGCGCAACACCCTCTATCACCTCGACAGCCAGCGCGACTACCGCAACCTGGAAACCTACCAGTACAACGCCGACAACAGCGCGGTGAACCGCTCCACGGCGTATCAGGTGCGACACCAGGGCGAGCAGAACGGCAACCAGTTCGAACTGCGCCACGACAACCGCCTGTTCGGCCTGGAGACCACCTGGTCCGGCGGTTTCGAATACAAGGTCAACCAGACCACCAATTCGCCGCTGAACGTCAAAGGCGCCAGCACGGTCGATCCGGACAATCTGCAGCCGGGGCATTTCTACGACATACCGGGCACCCGACCAGGGTTCGTCAGCGACAAGACCAACCAGGTCACCACCAAGGCCTTGTTCGTCGAAAACCGCCTGGCACTGACCGACAAGTTGGCGTTGCTGACCGGCCTGCGTTACGACGACATCGACCTGGACGTGACCAATCACCGGGAAGTGATCGCCAGCAATCCCCGGCACGTGAAACGCAGCTGGGAGCCGGTGACCGGTCGGGCCGGCCTGACCTACCAGTTCATTCCCGCCGCCAACGTCTATGTGCAATACAGCACCGCCGCCGAACAGCCCAATGGTACCCAGGACTTCGACGTATCCACCGGCAAGCAGTGGGAAGTGGGCAGCAAGTTCGATTATCTGGACGGGCGCGGGTCGGCGACGGTGGCGGCGTATACGATCGAGCGCAAGGACTTCGCGGTGACCGATCCACTGGACCCGACCCTTAGCATTCCAGTGGGGCAGCAGACATCCAGGGGCATTGAGTTGGCCAGTTCGTTGCGCATCACCGACAGGTTGCTGGCCGAGGGCAACTTCGCCTGGGTCGATGCCCGGTACGACGCATTCACCGAGAAGAACGCCGCAGGCGTGGTGGTTTCCCGCGAAGGCAATACACCGACCAACGTGCCGGACCGGGTCGGCAATCTGTGGCTGACCTATGACTTCGCGCGGCAATGGCGAGGCGGCATCGATGCGCGGTACGTGGCTTCGGTATTTGCCGACAGCGCCAATACCCTGACTGTGCCGTCATACACGCTGTTTGGCACATTCCTCAGCTATAAGGTCGATCAGCACACCACCGTCACTGGCCGCGTGCGCAACCTGACCAACGAGGTGTATGCCGAGTTTGCCCATGTGTCGCCGGCGTATTACCTGGGGACACCGCGGACCTTCGAGTTGGCAGTACAGACAAGGTTCTAAAGCAAAGGCAAAAGCTTCGTCGGAACGCCGCCCGGAGCAAGCCCACTCCCACATTGATATCTGTCGTACACAAAATTTGTGTTCGCAGGAGATCTAATGTGGGCGGGCTTGCTCGCGAAGGCGGCATCAGCTCACTGCATCACTTCAGTTCGGCAGCCACCTTATCCGCCACATCCTTGGGCACCCAAGCCCGCCACACATCCGGGTGCGCCTTCATGAACGCCTCCGCCGCCTGCCGTGGCGCGGTGTGTTTTTCGCTCATCTCGGCCAGGGCCTTGTTCAACGGGTCGATCGGAAAATCGACCTTGCTGAAAAACTCGGCAATCTGCGGGTACTGTTTCTGGAAGGGCGTGGACACGCCGATGGACAGTTTCGAGGCCAGCGAGCGCGTCGGTTTCGGATTCGGGTTATCGGCGTCGGTCAGGGTTTTCCAGGCGTCGGCATCGAACGGCGGCTCTTGCAGCTGAATCAGCTTGAAGCGGCCAAGCAATGGCGTCGGCGACCAGTAATAGAACAGGACCGGCTTGCCGCGGCGAATCGACGAACTGATCTCCGCATCCAGTGCCGCCCCCGAGCCGCTGCGAAAATTCACATAGCTGTCGTCCAGGCCGTACGCCTTGAGCTTTTGCTTGTTGACCACTTCCGAGGTCCAGCCGATCGGGCTGTTGAGGAA